>NZ_BAAFVK010000011.1:0-372220 GCF_054661535.1 Actinophytocola sp. KF-1
CGCCTTCCTGGCGCTGTACCACACCGTCGAGGACGCACTCGACGACGATCAGCGCTAACCCCCGACCGCAGAGACAATAGGGCCCATGCCTCCCAGCTCAGATCAGGACGAACGCCGGATTGGACCGGCACGGCGAGCGGCGGAGGTTCCCCGCTCCACGCCAGCCCTCGACATCACCCTCACGACGGACTGGGTCTCGCCATCCGTCGCGCGGGACCGGGTACGTGCCTGGCTGATAAGCCACCACTGGTCCCCAGCACACACCGACGACCTGGTCCTGGCGGTCAACGAAGCAGTCACCAACAGCATCGAACACGGCTACGGCATCTCCCCGGAGGCAGCTGCCACAGGTCCCGCCCTGCCCCATGCCACCGTCGAGGTCCACGGCGAGATCGCCTTCGACGACCAGGGCCACCGCTACGCCGAGTTCGTCGTCCGCGACCGCGGTGACTGGCGGAGCCCCACCAGTGACGCGACCCGCGGCAACGGCATCCGGCTCATGCGGGCCTGCACCGCTGACTTCACCATCCAGCACAGCATCAGCGGCACCACTGTCCAGCTCCGCAGCCACCCACTTCCCGCCCTGCCGCATCAGAGCCCCATGGAAACGCCGGACGACACCGGAGCCGGCTGATCTGACGTGAGAACGGCTCCTCCGCGCCGGGTGGCCTCGATCCCGTCGACGCCGGGCAGGCGCACGTCCATCACCACCACGTCGGGACGTTCCCCAGGACGACGTCGATCGTGTCTCGCCGTCCGGGCAGCTCGCCACCACGGTGATGTCCTCGGTCTCGGACAAGACCTGCACGAGCGCCTCACGCATCAGCCGATGATCCTCAACCACCACCATCCGCACGTCCGCCTCCGAATCACGAGATTCCTAGGGGGACTGGCGTTGAACTCGGGCGAAACGACGACGTGGGCGAGGGAGATCCGTCGTCGGGCAGCGTCGTGGCCTGTGACCTCGATGGCGCCTCCACCCGGAGGCTGCGGCAGCTGATGCGCGACTGTTGAAGGGGCACGCAGGTGTGACGGTCGAGGCCGTGCTGGTGGCTGGCGAACTGGCCAGCAACGCGATCCGCCACGGCGAGGCATCGCGCCGGTGCCGTCTGCATTTGCTCAACCAAGGGTGCGCGTCCACGGTTCCCGGGCCAACACGGTGTGGGCCGAGATGGATCTCGGTGACGGCAGAGTCACAGCCGGATACTGCGGCTCGCCTCATGGAGTTGACCGTCCCTTTGGGTGACGATCCCGTACTGCCCGCCGAGCGGGACCCATTGGTGACAATGGGTGGTGTGCGACCGACACGTTGGGTGTGGGTTCCGGCTTCAAGGCCGGAGCCGGATCGTTGAGGGCCGGTCATCGCGCGGTAGGTACTCGCCGAAGGGCGTGCACTTTCTCCACACGGTGACCGCCCCTTGATGTCCGTTAGGACCTGTTCATCAGGCTCTGTCCGACCTGCGCATCGGCTGTACTCCGGTACGGTCGGGACGGTGACCGAGCAACCCGATCCGAACGCGCGCAGGCGGCTGCGTATCAGTCAGCGGACGGTCGACGGCACGGTCGTCGTCGAGGTGGTCGGCGAGGTTGACCTGGCCACCGCACCCGAACTGCAGGCGGCGATCGTGACCGCGCTCCGCGCGGCCGGTGACGGTGGCTGCGTCGCCGACCTCACCGACGTGACTTTTCTCGGCTCACCGGGGCTGACCGCGCTGCTCAACGGCACCCAGGAAGCCGAGCACCGGCGTGAGCCGTTGAAGATCGTCGTTGACGCCAACCGGCCGGTGATCCGCCCGATCGAGATCACCGGCCTGGACCAGGTGCTCCGCCTCTACCACACCCTCAACGAAGCCCTGCGCTCCGACCGGTAAGGCGGGTGCGGTGTGGGGTTGCCGGTGGCCCGGACAGACCCGGGCCACCGGCAGTCGACCGCCGCCGGTGAGCCGACCGGCTGCGGTCTGGACAACCACCCTGTGGTGGTGGTCTTGAGGGGGAGTGGGTCGGGCGGGCAATCGGCGGAAGGCGCCGCCCGACCCACTCCATCCGGGTCAGCCGCCCTGAGACGGCGGTCCGGCACCGCGAGGGGAATCAGGGGAGCTTGCGGTGCCGTGGGCGGGGCTGCCCGGAGCCGAAGGACGGGCCGACGGGGGCGCCGACCGCCGAGGGGTGTGCACAACGCCGACGTTGCCGGTGTTCTTGGACTGGGGTGTCGCTGTCGCCCCGCCGTTCCTGCCGGTCTTCGTGGGCTTGCCCGCGTTCTCTGGCTTGCCCGCGTTCTCCGGCTTGCCCGCGTTCTCCGGCTTGCCCGCGTTCTCCGGCTTGCCCGCGTTCTCCGGCTTGCCCGCGTTCTCCGGCTTGCTGTTGTTCGTGGCCTTCGACGACTGTTTCAGGTGGGGTGAGCAGTAGTCCGCGACCTTGTCCTCGCCGCCCGCCGCCACGACCAACGGCTGGAAGCGCGGGTTCTTCAGCGCCGTCGCCGCGTTCCCTCGGGCAGCGTGTTCCTGGCACAACGTGAAGACCGACGGGTCGATGACCGATGGACCGTCGGCCGTGGACGCGTCCGGCGTCGTCGACGACACCCCGGTGCCGGCGGAGCGTTCCGTCGGCGTGGGCGCGGGAGTGGTCGTGGTGGTCTGGTCGGCAGGAGCAGCCTGCGACCACGGACTGGGCAGCATGCCGCTGGTCGCGGCCACGACTCCCGCCGATCCGGCCACGGCCACCACGATCACGGCCTTGATGGTCAGTACCTTGGCCAGGCCCGACCGCACCCTCGAGCCATGCCCGGCAGCCGTCTCGGTGTGCGCGGCGCGGAACGCCGCCACCGCGGCCTCCTCGCCCGCCAGCTCCCCCGGATGTGGCGGCGCGGCAGCGGCTGCGAGCACGGCGGCGAGCCGGTCGCCGACCTCCCCGGTGGGCAACTCCCCACCGGGCTGAAAGCCGTCACGCCATGATCGTGTACTCATCCTGTCTTCCTTGGCGTCGAGTCCCGCCGCCACGTCACGCCCTTCGCCACCGTGACGTGCCCGCCACCCTTCTCAAGCCGTTCACCCAGCGTGCGCAACCCGCGCCAGATCGCGGTGCGCGCCGCTCCCGGCCGCTTCCCCATGATCCGTGCGATCGTGCGGGTGTCGAACCCCATCACCACCCGCAGCAACACCGCCTCGGCTTGGTCCTGCGGCAACGTCGCGATGAACCCGATCGCCGCGTCGGTCGCCACCGCCGTGACAGCCTCCTCGGCGGTGTCCCCGTCAGCGGGCACCTCGACCAGCACCTCAGCCGTGAACACCGCGACAGGTCTGCGCTGGGTGTATCTCAGATGATCCAGCGCCCGGTGCCGCGCGATCCGCGTCGCCCAACCACGAAACCCCGCACCCTCGTCCCGGAACGAACCGATGTCCCTGACGATATGGAGCCACGTCTCCGCCGCGATGTCCTCCGCGTCCTGCGCGGAGAGCACCAACCCTCGCAGATACCGCAGCAACTCCGGCTGCACCTCGCGATACAGCAACCGGAACGCCGCCTCGTCCCCACCCCGTGCCGCCCGCACCGCCGTCTTCAGGTCAGCCGCCGCCTGACCGGACGCCATACCTAAACCACAACCTCCCACACGATGGACTTCGCCTCACCGCCCTTGGCGCACGGCCGATCGACAACGTCACACCTGCCCGCGACC
This sequence comes from Actinophytocola sp. KF-1, assembly GCF_054661535.1. Classification (NCBI taxonomy): domain Bacteria; kingdom Bacillati; phylum Actinomycetota; class Actinomycetes; order Pseudonocardiales; family Pseudonocardiaceae; genus Actinophytocola; species Actinophytocola sp. KF-1. The sequence goes on from NZ_BAAFVK010000011.1 coordinate 3,674, forward strand.
AGACCACATCCTTCGCCCGTTCGGGTGAAGGATGTCTCCACCGCCGCGACGCTCAGAGTGGTGCCGTGCGCAGCAACTGTCGAAGGAACGTGCTGGCAACACCGCGTCGGTAGTTCCGGTCGCACTGGTCGGATCGAGATCGGACAGCACCCCACTGAACCTGCCGCGGCGATGACCGCGCCTGTTGCCCAGCACTCTCACTGACGGGATGGTCATCTGCTGACCAGAAGCGACGCGCATCCTTGTGGATCGGACCTGCCTCGATGCCCTCGACGCGGCCGGCCTGCGCCGGAGTGCACCAGCACCCTGCGCCACTCCCGAAGAGAGCAGTTGTGGCGGTACGCACGGGACATGATCAGCGTGTGTGGCGAACGGCCTTCATACGCTTGAGTGATCGACGGCGGCAGACGGCGACACGGTCGCGGCAGCGGCGGCGAAGCGCTCGAAGGCAGCCGCCACGGCAGCGCGGGTCCGCTCGTCCAACTGCTGCATGATGGCCGACAGGATCTGCCGGCGGTCCGTGTCGACCCGCGCGATGATGCGGCGGCCCTCGGCGGTGGCCGCCAGCAACATCTCCCGCTTGTTGAGTGGGTTTCGCGCGCGCTGCAGCAAGCCCAGGGCGACCAGTTTCTCACCCGCTCTGGTGACGGTGGACGGGTTGATGGCGAGTTCCTGAGCGACGGCACTCATCGTGATCGGGTTCTTCTCCGCCACCGTTCGCAAGGTGCGGAATTGCGTCAGGGTGAGCTGCTCCACGACTGACTCGACCGTCGAGTCGGCGATCGCGACCATGGCGCGCAGGGCCGCGAGCGCTTCGTGTGTCCCGTCGGTCGCGATCGTCGTTTGCGTCACGCAACAATCATAAGCCGAGCACGGCGGGCAAACCAGACGTTTGCTCCACGCAATTGTCCCGTGGACCTGAATTGTCCGAGATGAACCGCCGTCCTGCCGGTTTCGAGTTCGTCATGGATGTTTGCGTCGCGCAAGTGTGGCTAGTCCGATCGACGAAGAGCCTGGAAGGAGGCTGTGGTGACCGCAGTGCACACCGGGCGGGATGCCGCGACCGACGTCAGCGCGTTCGCCGAGGCGTTGCGCGCGGGGGTCGACGGTGAGGTGCGGTTCGACCCGGGTACCCGTGCCGCGTACTCGACCGACGCGTCGAATTTCCGGCAGGTGCCGGTCGGGGTGGTCCTGCCGAGGACACCCGAGGCCGCGGCGGCCGCGGTCGCTGTCGCGCGGGAGCACGACGTACCAGTCCTCTCACGGGGTGGCGGTACGAGCCTCGCCGGTCAGTGCACGAACGCGGCGTTGGTCATCGACTGGTCCAAGTACTGCCACCGCGTCGTGGCGGTCGACCCCGAGGAGGCGACGTGCGTGGTCGAGCCGGGCATCGTGCTCGACGATCTCAACCGGCACCTCTCGTCGACCGGGTTGCGGTTCGGGCCCGAGCCCGCGACGCACATGAACTGCACCCTCGGCGGGATGATCGGCAACAACTCCTGCGGCGCCACGGCACAGCGGACCGGGAAGGTCGTGGACAACGTCGCCGCGCTGGAGGTGCTCTGCTACGACGGCACCCGATTCTGGTGCGGCCCCACCGACGACGACACCTACGCCGCGATCGAGCGCCGTGGCGACCTGAAGGCGGCGATCTACCGGCAGCTGCGCCACCTGCGCGACACCTACGCCGACCGGATCCGCGCGGGCTTTCCCGACATCCCGCGGCGGGTGTCGGGCTACAACCTGGACTCGCTGCTGCCCGAGCACGGTTTCGACGTGGCGGGGCTGCTGGTCGGCAGCGAGTCGACCCTGGTCACGGTGCTGAGGGCCAAGTTGAAGCTGGTGCCCGTGGTGAAGGAGCGGGCGCTGGTCGTGCTGGGGTTCCCGGACATCGCGGCCGCCGCCGACGCCGTTCCGTCGGTGCTGCCGCACGAGCCGATCGCGCTGGAGGGCCTGGACGCGAAGCTGATCCGGGACGAGCAGCTCAAGCACATGAACCCGGCCGCGCTGGCCGCGCTGCCGGAGGGCCGGGCGTTCCTGATGGTGCAGTTCGGTGGCGACACCAAGACCGAGGCACGAGAGCGTGGCCAGGGCCTGCTCGACGCCACGGGGCAACCAGCCCACGCGAAGCTGCTCGACGACCCGGCGCACGAGAAGCAGCTGTGGGCGGTGCGGGAGGCGGGGCTCGGCGCGACGGCGCACGTCCCGCACCGGCCGGACACGTTCGAGGGCTGGGAGGACTCCGCCGTCGCGCCGGAGCGTCTGGGCGACTACCTGCGCAGGCTGCGTGAGCTGTACGCCGAGTTCGGCTACGCCAGCGACACCGGCCCCAGCCTGTACGGACATTTCGGGCAGGGTTGCGTGCACACCCGCATCCCGTTCGACCTCTACACCGCGGCCGGTGTCGCCGACTACCGGCGGTTCCTCGAGCGGGCCGCCGACCTCGTCGCCGAGTTCGGTGGCTCGCTGTCCGGCGAGCACGGCGACGGGCAGACCAGGGGCGAGCTGCTCCCCCGCATGTTCGGGCCCGACCTGGTGCGTGCGTTCGAGCAGCTCAAGCACGTGTTCGACCCGGGCAACCGGATGAACCCCGGCAAGGTCGTGCACCCGGCGCCGCTGGACGTGCACCTGCGCCTGGGCGGCGACTGGGCACCCGCGACACCGCAGGACCTGCATTTCCGGTATCCGAACGACGGCGGCTCGTTCGCCGAGGCCGCGAACCGGTGCGTCGGGGTGGGCCGCTGCCGCCAGCACAGCACGGACGGCCACCAGGTGATGTGCCCGTCCTACCAGGTCACCGGCGAGGAGGAGCACTCCACGCGAGGCCGGGCCCGGCTGTTGTTCGAGATGCTGCGCGGGCACGACGACAGCCCGCTCACCGACGGCTGGCGCTCCCCTGCCGTGCGGGACGCCCTGGACCTGTGCCTGGCCTGCAAGGGCTGTAAGAGCGACTGCCCCGCTGACGTGGACATGGCCACCTACAAGGCCGAGTTCCTCGCCCACCACTACCAGGGCCGTCAGTGGCGGCGCCCGCGCGCCCACCTGGCCCTGGGTTGGCTCCCGGTGCTGGCCCGCGCGGTGAGCACGACACGCCTGGCTCCCGTGGTGAACACACTCACCCACACCCCCATGCTGCGCCGCATCGCGATCGCGGCCGCGGGGGTGGAGGACCGCGAGGTGCCGCTGTTTGCCGGCGAAACCTTGCAGCAGTGGTTCGCCCGCCGGGGTCCACGCGGGACAGGTGCCCGCGGCTCCGTTTTGCTGTGGCCGGACACCTTCACCAACCTTTTCCACCCCCACATCGGCCGGGCCGCCATCGAGGTGGTCGAGGCGGCAGGCTGGCGGGTCATCATGCCGTCCGGGCCGCTGTGCTGCGGTCTGACCTGGATCTCCACCGGGCAGCTCGCGACCGGCAAGAAGATCCTCACCCGCACCGTGCGGGCGCTCGCCCCGCACCTGCGTACGGGCGGCCTCGTGCTCGGTCTCGAGCCCAGCTGCACCGCGGTGTTCCGCGCCGACGCCGCCGAACTGTTTCCCGAGGACCAGGACGTGCGCAGGCTGCGCGACCAGACCGTCACGCTCGCCGAACTGCTCACCCACCACTCACCCGGCTACGAGCCGCCCCGGCTCCCCGACGGCACCACCGCGCTCGCGCAGGTGCACTGCCACCAGCACGCCGTGCTCGGCTGGGACGCGGACCGGGAACTGCTGAGCAAGGCGGGCGCGGATGCCGAGCAGCTGGACTCCGGTTGCTGCGGCCTGGCGGGGAACTTCGGTTTCGAACCGGGCCACCGCGAGGTGAGCGAAGCGTGCGCCGAACGGGTGCTGCTTCCCCGCCTTCGCCAGGCGGATCCGGCGACCGCGGTGCTCGCGGACGGGTTCAGCTGCCGCACCCAGATCCACGAACTGGACAGCGGTGGGCGGGAGGGCATCCACCTCGCCGAACTGCTCGCCGCCGCCCATCGAGGGAACCCCACCGGCAGCGCCCGGCCAGAGGACCGGTGCGCCACCCGTCCCGCGGAACCGACCAGAACGGCGAAGGCGATCGCAGTCGCAGGCGCCGCAGCCGCCGCGATCGGCGCGCTCGCCGCCGGACGCGCACTCACAGTGAGGAGAAGGACATGAGCGAGACCGTCGGCGACTACCTCCTGGCACGGCTGCGGGACTGGGACGTCCGCGAGGTGTTCGCCTACCCCGGTGACGGGATCAACGGCATCGTCGCCGCCTTCGGCAAGGCGGACAACCAGCCGCGGTTCGTGCAGGTCCGGCACGAGGAGATGGCCGCGTTCGCGGCGGTGGGCTATGCGAAGTTCTCCGGCAGGCCCGGTGTGTGCATGGCCACGTCGGGGCCCGGCGCGATCCACCTGCTGAACGGCCTCTACGACGCGAAGCTCGACCACGTGCCGGTCGTCGCGATCGTCGGCCAGACCGCGCGCAGCGCCATGGGCGGCAGCTACCAGCAGGAGGTCGATCTCCAGTCGCTGTTCAAGGACGTGGCCTCCGACTACCTCGTCGAGGTGAACGTGCCGGAGCAGCTGCCCAACGCGCTCGACCGCGCGATGCGGATCGCGGAAGCCAACCGGACACCCACCGCCGTCATCATCCCCGCGGACCTCCAGGAGATGGCGTACAGCCCACCCCAGCACGCGGTCAAGCAGGTGCCCAGCAGCCCACCGAGCCATCCGCACTCCGCGCCGGTGCCGCCCGACGCGGACCTCGCCCGTGCCGCCGAGATCATCAACACCGGGACGAAGGTCGCCGTACTGGTCGGGCAGGGCGCGCGGGGCGCGGCCGCGCAGGTGCGTGAGCTGGCCGACCTGACCGGGGCCGGGGTGGCGAAGGCGTTGCTGGGCAAGGACGTGCTCGCCGACGACCTCCCGTACGTCACCGGGTCGATCGGGTTGCTCGGCACCCGGCCGAGCTACGAGCTGATGCGGGACTGCGACACGCTGCTGATCGTCGGGTCGAACTTCCCGTACAGCCAGTTCCTGCCGGAGTTCGGGCAGGCCCGCGCGGTGCAGATCGACATCGACGGCCGGTTCATCGGCATGCGCTACCCGACCGAGGTGAACCTGGTCGGCGACGCGGCCGCGACGCTGACCGCGTTGCTGCCGAAGATCACCCGCAAGGAGGACCGGTCCTGGCGGGCGACCGTCGAGGAGAACGTGACCTCGTGGTGGGAAACCATGGACCGGCAGGCGCATGTGGACGCCCGCCCCGTCAACCCGATGCGCATCGTGAGCGAGCTGTCCACCCGCATCCCCGAGAACGCGATCGTGACCTCGGACTCCGGCTCCGCGGCCAACTGGTACGCGCGCAACCTGCGCATGCGAGGCGACATGCGCGGCTCCCTGTCCGGCACGCTCGCCACCATGGGACCCGGCGTCCCGTACGCGATCGGCGCCAAGTTCGCCCACCCCGGCCGGCCGGTGATCGCGCTGGTCGGCGACGGCGCCATGCAGATGAACGGCATGGCGGAGCTGATCACGATCGCCCGCTACCGGCACCTGTGGTCCGACCAGCGGTGCGTGGTGTGCGTGTTCCACAACAACGACCTCAACCAGGTCACGTGGGAGCTGCGGGCCATGGGCGGGGCGCCGAAGTTCGAGGAGTCCCAGACCCTGCCGGACGTCGACTACGCCGCGTTCGCCCAGAGCATCGGCCTCGCCGCACACCACGTCGACGCCCCCGACCAGCTCGGGCCCGCGTGGGACGCCGCGTTGTCCGCCGACCGGCCCACCGTGCTCGACGTGCGCTGCGACCCGGAAGTACCGCCCATCCCACCGCACGCCACGTTCGAGCAGTTCACGTCGGTGACGGAGGCCGTGCTCAAGGGCGACCCCGAAGCTCTGCACTTGATCGGCCAGGGCGTCCGCACGAAGGCCCAGGAACTGTTGTCCGGCTGGAAGAAATGACCACTCCAGTACTCGACCGCGTCACGGCCCGCGCCTACCGGGTGCCCACACCGGCACCCGAAGCGGACGGCACCCTCGCGTGGGATGCCACCACCATCGTGGTCGTCCAGGCCGAGGCGGCGGGTGTGACCGGTGTCGGCTGGACCTACGCGGATGCCGCGTGCGTGCCGTTGATCGAAGGCACGATGGCACCGATGCTGTGCGGCCGGCCGGTCCTGCACGTCCCGGCGCTGTGGTCGGCTGTCCAGCACGGCACCCGCAACCTTGGGCGCCCCGGACTCGTCTCCTGTGCACTGTCGGCAGTGGACATCGCGTTGTGGGACACGGCGGCCAGGCTCCTTGGCGTGCCGGCCAGCACCCTGCTGGGCAGGGTGCACGACAAGGTCGCGGTGTACGGCAGCGGCGGCTTCACCACTCAGAGCGCCGAGGAACTCACCGAGCAACTCGGCGGATGGGTCCACACCCGGCACATCCCGCGTGTGAAGATCAAGATCGGCGAGTCGTGGGGCGCGCAGGTCGGCCGGGATCTCGCGCGGGTGCGCACCGCTCGCGAGGTCATCGGTGCCGGCGCTGAGCTGTACGTCGACGCCAACGGCGCATACACCGTCGGCCAGGCCCGCCGCGTCGCACAGGCGTTCGCCGAGTACGACGTGGAGTGGTTCGAGGAGCCGGTCTCCAGCGACGACCTCACCGGCCTCGCCACCGTCCGCGCCGCGACCGACATCGACGTCACGGCGGGCGAGTACGGCTACGACCTGCCCTACTTCGCCCGCATGGTCACGGCCGGCGCTGTCGACTGCCTGCAGGTGGATGTCACCCGCTGCGGCGGCTTCACCGAATGGCGCCGGATCGCCGCGGTCGCCGCCGCCGCGAACCTGCAGGTGTCGGCGCACTGCGCCCAGAACGCGGCCGCACACGCCGCGGTCACCACCCCCAACATGCGGCACCTGGAATGGTTCGCCGACCACGACCGCATCGAAACGGCGTTCTTCGACGGCACGCTCGATCCCCACGGCGGGTCAGTCACCCCCGACCCCAGCTCCCCCGGTCTTGGGCTCGATCTCAAGATGCCGGATATCGAGGAATACGCGATCAACGCCTGATCCAACGACCGGCACTCACGAGGAGACATCGTGCTACCACCCGACAGCGCCTTCGCCGAAGCCGTGGCCCTGCGCTACTACATCGAAGCGGTGGCGACGGAACTCGGTGTCGAGACGACGGCGGCGTGGCACGAGTACGGGCCACCGTCCTCCGCATACATCGCGCTGCCCCACCGCCCTCCTGACAACCCCGAGCAGTTCCTGATGCTGCAGTGGTCCAGCGACGACGGCTGGTCGTTGGCCATCGAACCGACCGGTGCCGAAACACCGGTCGTCGTCGCGGCGTGGCCGGACGATCCACATCCCCCACCCCAAGCCCTGGCTGCCGCGGTACGCCGGCAGCTCAGCACCAGCCCTGACCTTGCGCACCATCCGAGTGAGGACGAACCATGCGTGCTCTGACCGTCCACCCGGGACAACCGGACTCACTCCAGGTCACCGACGTCCCCGACCCGGCACCCGGACCACACGACTTGCTGGTCGAGGGCCTCGCCCTCGGCATCTGCGGCACGGACAAGGACATCGTCCGCGGCGAGTACGGGTGGGCACCACCGGGCCGGGACCGGCTGGTGCTCGGGCACGAATCCCTGGGCCGCGTCCAGCGATCCCCGGACGGCTCCCGGTTCGCGCCCGGCGACCTGGTCGTCGGCGTGGTGCGCCGCCCCGACCCCGAACCATGCGGCGCGTGCCGTGCCGGCGAGTTCGACATGTGCCGCAACGGCCGCTACACCGAACGCGGCATCAAGGAGATCGACGGCTACGGCAGTGAACTGTGGACCGTCGAGGAGGACTACGCCGTCCCCGTCGACGACCGGCTCGAGCAGGTCGGGATGCTGCTCGAACCGGCCAGTGTCGTCGCCAAGGCGTGGGAGCAGGTGTGGCGCGTCGGCGAGCGCGCGTGGTTCGAACCCCACCGGGTCCTGGTCACCGGCGCCGGCCCCATCGGCCTGCTCGCCGCGCTCCTCGGCACCCAACGCGACCTCGACGTGCACGTCCTGGACCGGGTCACCGACGGTCCGAAACCCCAGCTCGTCGCCGACCTCGGCGCCACCTACCACCACGATCCCGTCGACGAGGTCGTCCACAAGCTCGGGCCCGACATCGTCATCGAGGCCACCGGCGTCGGTCAGCTCGTCTTCGACGTCATGCGCGAGACCGCCGCCTACGGCATCGTGTGCCTCACCGGCGTGTCCGCGGCAGGCCGCACCCTTGCCGTGGACGCCGGCGCGATCAACCGCGAACTCGTCCTGGAGAACGACGTCGTCCTCGGGTCGGTGAACGCCAACCCCCGCCACTACCAGCAGGCCGCCGAAGCCCTCGCACGCGCCGACGAGTCCTGGCTCGCCCGCCTGATCACCCGCCGGATCCCCCTGTCCGAAGCCACCGACGCGTTCACCGACCACCACGACGTGAAGGCCGTCATCGACCTCAGGCAGTGACGAGGAGAACCATGCCGTTGATCGAGGACTACGCACTGCTGGGCGACCTGCACACCGCCGCCCTCGTCTCGCGCGAAGGCGGAATCGACTGGCTGTGCCTGCCCCGCTTCGACTCCCCGGCGTGCTTCGCCGCGCTGCTCGCCGACGAGCACGCCGGGACCTGGCGGCTCGCCCCCGCCTCCGGTGGTCCCGCGACACGACGCGCGTACCGCGGCGACACGCTCACCATCGCCAGCGAGTGGGACACACCGGACGGCACGGTCCGCGTCGTCGACTTCATGCCGCCCCGCGGGCAATCCTCCGACCTCGTCCGCATCGTCGAGGGTGTGTCCGGGCAGGTGCCGATGCGGATGCTGCTGCGCCTGCGTTTCGACTACGGCGCGGTCCAGCCCTGGGTACGGCGCGAGGACGGGGACTTCGTCGCCGTCGCGGGCCCGGACGCGGTGTGGTTGCGCACACCGGTGCACCTGGACACCAGGGCCGCGGAAACCCACACCGCCACCCACGCCGAGTTCACCGTGTCCGCGGGCGAACGCGTCCCGTTCGTGCTCACCCACCGTCCCTCCCACCTGACCGCTCCCACACCGGTCGACGCCGACACCGCGCTCCGCGACACCGAAGAGTTCTGGGCGGGCTGGATGTCCCGCTGCGAGTACGACGGCCAGTGGGCCGGGGCGGTGCGCCGCGCGCTCATCACACTCAAGGCCCTCACCTACGCCCCGACCGGCGGCATCCTCGCCGCGGCCACCACGTCGCTGCCCGAACAGCTGGGCGGGGCCCGCAACTGGGACTACCGCTACTGCTGGCTCCGCGACGCCACCTTCACCCTGCAGGCACTGCTCGGCACCGGCTACGTCGACGAAGCCCGCGCATGGCGGGAATGGCTCGTCCGCGCCGTCGCCGGCGACCCAGCAGACCTGCAGATCATGTACGGGCTCGACGGCACCCGCCGCATCCCCGAGACCACCCTGCACTGGCTCTCCGGGTACGAAGGCGCCCAACCCGTCCGCGTCGGCAACGCCGCGGTCGACCAGTTCCAGCTCGACGTGTGGGGCGAGGTCCTCGACGGGCTCCACCTCGCCCGCGAAGAAGGCATCCACGCCACCGACACCGCCTGGGAACTCCAGCGCGCCCTGCTCGACTACCTGGAAGGCAACTGGCAGCAGCCCGACAACAGCCTGTGGGAGGTCCGCGGCCCACGCCGCCACTTCGTGCACTCCAAGGTCATGGCCTGGGCCGGGGTCGACCGGGCCGTCCACACGGTCGAACATCACGACCTCGACGGCCCAGCTGACCACTGGCGGCAACTGCGGGACACCATCCACGCCGACGTGTGCGAACACGGCTACGACGCCGACCGCGGCACCTTCACCCAGTTCTACGGATCACACGGCCTCGACGCCGGGCTCCTGCTCATCCCCCGCGTCGGGTTCCTCCCCTGGCACGACGAACGCGTACGCGGCACCGTCGACGCCGTACGCAAGGAACTGGACCGCGACGGGTTCCTCCTTCGCTACGACCCCCATGCCGACGGCGGCGTCGACGGCCTCCCCGGCGACGAAGGCAGCTTCCTCGCCTGCACCTTCTGGCTCGCCGACGCCCTGCACGGCACCGGCCGCACCGACGAGGCCCACACCCTGTTCGAGAAACTGCTCGACCTCCGCAACGACGTCGGCCTCCTCAGCGAGGAATACGACACCGGACAGCAGCGGCAGGTCGGCAACACACCCCAGGCGTTCAGCATGGTCGGACTCGTCAACACGGCACTCCACCTCACCGGCTCCGCCATCACCACCGAACGGCCAGCAAGCATCACAAGATCGGTCTCGGAATAGCGTGCCGCCGGGAGTCACGGGCGAACCTCCCATGGCATGCCGCCACAACACCTTCCTCGGCACAGGTTCCTTCCACATCGGTAGAGCACGCGAAAGTGGTCCGAACACGGCCAGCCCAAGCGCTGTGCTGACGCGCTCTCGTCCGAGCCAACGTGCTCGTGCCGCTGGTGTGTGCCCGTGGTGCGCTGGCGAGCGGGCACACGAGGTCACCAAGGGCGCCGGGCGACCTCGTCGGTGTCGAATTCGTCCGATGGCATGGAAGCTCGTCCGCGCGCCGCTCCGTGGCAGGTCGACGGTGGGACTTCGGTCGATGCGCAGCGTGGGTCAGTGGAGGAGTTTGCGGGTCAGGTGCGCGATCTGCCGTGGGGACATGCTCGGCAGGTAGGCGTGTGTGATGGCGCGGCCGATCGCGGGCAGGGTGGCGACCTCCGGGTACGCCAGGTACAGCGGGCGGTAGACGGGCTGGAACTTGGCCTTGAACGCCAGCAGGGAACTGAAGCCGTACACCGGTTCCAGTGCCACCGACGCGACGTCGAGCAGGCGCTGCAACCACGTGAGCCGCGCGCCGCGGTCGACCGGGCGAGCTGGGCACCGGACAGGCTCAGGAATTCGGCGCCGTCGGTCTTCGCGGACAGTGCCGCCTCGGCGATCAGGAACTCCATCACGCCGGGGAAGCCGTCCGTCCTGCGGCGCATGAAGTCCAGCGTCCACCCGACCACGGCACCGTCGCGGTGCACGGGCAGCCAGCTCGTGACGCCGTGGACGGTGTCCTCGCCGTCGACGGCGAGAAGCAGGCGGGTGCCCGGCTCGTTCAGCTCGGTCAGGCCGCCGAGCGTGAACCCCATCTCGGGCAGCCCTTTGTCCGCGATCCAGGTCTCGGAGATGGTCCTGATCTGCTCGGCGATCGCGAGTGGCGCCTGGCCGAAGGTGGTCCACTCGGCGACCACACCCGCCTTGGCGGCCCGGTTGCGCGCGGTGCGGACGTCCTGCCAGCGTTTGCCGGTGAACTCGAGCGTCGCGAGCGGCAGCACGGTCTCCTCCGCCACCTGCACGGTCGAGTAGCCGAGGCCGCGGCACGCGGCAGCCGTGTCCTCGGTGATCGTGTACAGGCACGACACCAGCCCCTGTTTCCTGCAGTAGGCGGTGAACTCGGCGACCGGGGGGCCGTCGGGACCGGGCGCGCCGAACGGGCCGCCGGTGGTGAGCGCGACCGACCCGATGGTGCGGTACGCGAACGCGGTGGCGCCGTCGGCGGTGAACCAGTACCGATGCCCGGACCACATCGCGATCTGACCGAGGTTGGAGCGCGGGTCCTGGCGGAGCAGCGCACGCGCGCGTTCCCGGTCCGCGACCGCACCCGGCTCCGCCTGCGTGGTGAACAAGCGCAGCAGCAGCGCGGTCACGGCGAGCCAGAACACCACGCCGGTCCACTCGAACACGACCGTGCTCGCCGGTGACACCGGCAGGATGCGCGGCGTCGCCTCGACGAGATAGCCGGGTGGCACGAACCGCTGCGGCAGGTCGGCGACCAACTCCAGCATGTTCGGTCTGCGGTCGAAGCCGCCACGCGCCAGCCAGCCGCCGGCGAGCCAGCCGATGGCGGTGCCGCCCAGCGCCACCACACCGGCGACCACGAGCGGCCGCGTGCCCGGCCTCGCCACGTCGAACCGTCGCCGTGCCACCACCAACACCACCAGCACGAGCGCGGGCAACGCGAGCGGCAACGCCACGGTCAGCATCGACTGGCCGGCAGGCAGGCCCGCGGTGAAGATCCGCTCCTCCTGTGGCGTGGTCAGCATCGTCGCCGCCTGCAGCACGCCGAGTCCGAACAGGACGGTGTGGACCCCGATCCCCGCCCACCACGCGGCCCGCCGCCCCCGCCGCAACCCTTCGGCGACCACCAGCAGCAACAGCACCGGCACCACGGAGAACACGGCGGGCCCGGCACCCGAGAGCCGCAACGCCGCGCGCAGCTCGCGGCACTCGATGCGCTGCCCCGCCTCGCACAGCGCGCGGACCGTACCCGCGTCGGGCAGTTCGGGCACCATCACGTGCCGCAGCACCGACAACGGCCCGATCGGGGTGCCCGCGAACACGGCGACCAGCGGGCCGACCGCGGTGACCGCGACGAGCAACGCCACCAGCGCACGGGACTCGGCGATCGACGGCGCCCTGCTCACGGGCCGGCGGCCGGGCCGCAGCAGCACCCCGGCCGCCAGTCCGGCGAGACCGATGGTGAGGCGCGTGAGGTCGGTGAGCGTGCCGGCGTACAGAGCCATCGCCAGCAGCAACGACACTCCGAGCAGCCGCGTTCGCCTGCGCCACAACGTGTCCATCGCGGCCGACGCGCCGAGCAGCGTGCCGGTGAGCGCGCCCGCGGGCCCGAACGCGGTGGAATGGGACAGCGCGATGGCCCACTCGCCGCCGAGCGCGGCGCCGAGTTCCACCAGCCCCACCGCCACGAGTGTGCCGGCCACCTGCGCGACCACCAGCACGACCGCGGCACGCACGCTGCCGAGCCGCCGCTCAGCGATCGGGAGGAACACGACCGCGAGCGCGGTGGTGAGCACGTAGGCCGTCGGGCCGTGTGCCCAGAACCCGGACGTGAGCGGGGTCCACCAGCGGCCGTCGGCCAGCGCAGGCGCCCCGGCCCCGACCGTGTGCCGCAACGTCCCGTGCGGACCGAACCGCACCGTCCCGGTCGCGAACGCGAGCAGCCACAGCAGCACGACGTAGCCGACGGTGAGCGGTGCGGACGCGATGGCGACGCCCAGATTCCTGGCGACCCGGCCCGGGTCCGCCTGCCGGATCGCGGTCATCGGGTCAGCTCCATCCTGGTCGCGAGCCAGGGCAACAGGACGCCCAGCGCGGGCCCCCACACCGCCCACGAATGGCCGCCCGGCAGCACGTGCATGTGCGCGTCCATCCCGGCGGCGAGCGCGGCCTGGTACATCTGTCGTGTCTGACGCAGGTAACGCTCGTCGGCCGCCCCTGCGACGAACTGGCCCGCGGAGTCCGGGAACCGGGTGCGTGTCAGCACGTCACGCGGGTTGATCGCGTGGTACGCCGCCATGTCACCGCCGAACGCGGCGTCGACCGTCTGCGCCACCGTGCCCGAGTTGGGCCGGTTCTCACCGGAGAAGTCCAGGAACGTCGGGTACACGTGCGGTGCGAGGACCCCGGTCTGGACCGCGCACGTGCCGCCGTTGGAGAACCCGCCGAATGCCCACGTCCGCGTGTCCGTGTTCACCTGCAGGTGCGTGCGGATCCAGTCGGGCACGTCGGTCGCGAGGTAGGTGGCCGCGTTGCCGATGCGCGAGTCGAGGCACATCGGGTTGACGGTCGGGGCGGTGAGGTCGTCGGGCATGACGACCACCGGCGCGAGCCCGTGGTGCGCGGCGGCGAACCGGTCCATGCGGGACGCGAGCATGCCACCGTAGAGCCAGTCGTCCGAGTTACCCGGCTGTCCGCCCACCAGCACCAGCACCGGCAGTTCCGCCCTCGGCGACGACAGGTAGGCGGGTGGCAGGTACACCCAGCCGGAGCGGGCCGCGAAGTGGGACACGGTGCCGGGAATCGTCACCTCCGCGACCGCGCCGTGCCTCGGCAGCCACTTCGGCGCGTGCCACACGTCGGCCAGCGGTTCGCCCGGCCGTGGCGCCACCAGTGCCCGCTTCGTGTTCCCGACCTTCGCGAACGCGACCTGGTTGGGCTGCGGCAGCCCGAACGCGTCCCGCACGGTCGGGTACTGCCCGAACTGCACGTTCGCCAGCTCCGCCGCCGCGACCAGGACGACCAGTGCCAGCACGAGGTTCCTCGGTGGCCGCCACCACGACCGGGGCGCGGCCGCCGACCGCGTCACCGCCAGCCACACCGCCCCCAGCCCCGCGACGATCGCGAGCCACACCAGCGGCGGCAACGGGTCCGGCCACGGCCGCCACCACCAGGTGAGCGTCCCGTACAGGAGGAAGACCGACACCCCGGTCGCCACCAGGGCGACGGGCACGCCCCGCAACCACCACCCTCGCCCGGCTCGCACCAGCAGGAACAGGAACGCGGCCACCCCGAGCACCACGAGCGTGACCATCAACGGCGAACCACCGAGCAACGACCAGTCCGGCATCACGGACCCCTCTCGCCAGGCCCGGGCATCCCTGCCCAGCCCCCGCGCACAGCGTGCGCCGTCCACCTGCGATTCACCTGAGAAGGACCGCAGAAATCGGTGAGACAACCGGGTCGGATGAGCCAGAAACCCCCACGTGACTTCTGTTCGGACACTGAATACCTGGGCTTCCCAACCCGCTGGGCCTCCAGCCGTACAGATCGTCGACGCGTTCGAACGAGAGGAGGACGATTCACTGTCTCGAGGAGCTCGGCGACCCGGTTTGGTGTGTGCGGAGGGTGATGGCGAAGAAGGCGCGCAGGTCGGTGCTGAGGTAGCGGTTGGCGGGGCTGGGCATGGCGGGCAGCAGTCTGTGTGGGGTCTGCCCGTCGAAGATGTTGCAGCTGACCATGTTCGGGTGGATGTCGAGTTGCATGCCACGGTCGATGCCGACCTGCGCCATCGCGCTGGCAAGCGTTGCGAGGGTGAGGTCGTTGCCTGCGACGTAGATCAGATGTCCGGCCGCGTCAGTGCCCAGGCCTGAGCGCCAGGTGTACTGGAACTGGCTGCGTGCGCTGCCCCATCGGGCATCCCGGTTGACGTCCAGACCCGGTACGGCCTGGCCGTGGTCGACGATGAGGTCCAGGCTCTGCTGCACCGACACGACGTCGGCGGACAGCCGGGCGTCGCGGCCCCACTGGTCGACGGTGATCCGGCCATCGCGGTGCACGACCGCGGACGCGGCACCGTCGCGCAGCGGAACGATCTGGTGCTGGTCGAGGAAGGCGCCGCCGTGCGCGTCGACCATCTTGAACCCGGCGTTGAACACCGCCGTCAGCCGCGGCAGCAGAGAGGGAGGCACCTCACCGGGCGCGTTGGGGTCGCGGGCAGGTTCTTTGGTGCCGGCGATGAGCCGGCCGCGCACCAGGTCCTGGTTGAACCACGCCGCGCCGGCCAGCACACTGCCGTGCGCAAGGTCGGGCTGGAAGAAGGTCGTGTACAGCGCGCCCTGCCGGTCCGCGGGCACCCACACCCCTTCGCCCGGCAGGTCGCCTGGTGTGGGCAGATCCGCCGGGTGGTCGGCGCGCACGGCCGCGGGTGGTGTGCCGTGACGCGGGACGGTGTCGGCGGCCGGCGGCCCGGCCGACGGTGGGTGGCGGGAGTACCACCAGTTCTCGACGGTGTTCACCACCGCACCGGCACCCATGTCGTCCCGCAGCCAATCGACGGTGCGCACCCCGATACCGGCGTTGCCGGGCCAGGTCAACGCACGTACGTAGGTCACCGTCGGGTAGATCAACGCCACGACCAGCCCGACGAGCACGAACGGCAGTACCCGGCGGCGTCGTGGTCGCCTGCGACGGGTGTCGATGGCGGTGTGGTTCATGCCGTCACGCTAGGAAGACGCGCGTGCGGGCAGGGCCATGTGACGGTTAGCCGACGGCAAGTTTCAGCGGTCCTCGCGGACCGGGAGCAGCAGCGTGAAGGTTGGCGGGGACGGACGAGCCAGCCGCAACCGGCCCCCCTCTCCCTCGGCCAGTCGCCGCGCCAGCGCGAGCCCGAGCCCGTGGCCGGGCGGGGCGTTGCCCGGGGCGTGGAACGGATTGCTGTCCGGCTCGACGCCGGGTCCTTCGTCGGTCACGTCGACCGCGACCGTGTCGCCGGCGTCCCGGGCGGTGACGGACACGGCACCCTGGCCGTGGCGCAACGCGTTGTCCAGCAGGACGGTCACGATCTGGCGCAGGACAGCCGCCGCCACCGCATACCGGCCTACGTCGGAGCGTACGTCGACCCGCAGCGCACGGCCGTGCTCAGCCAGTAGCCCGTGCCAGTCGTGTTCGATCTCGGTGAGGAGTGTGCCGACGGTGGCGGTCGCCTCATCGGGACGGGCGTCCCGGGCGAACGCGAGCAGGTCGTCGATGGTGCGTTCGAGCCGGTCGGTGGTCGCGAGCCCCGCCGTGATCGCACCCGCCAGATCGGCGCCGGGGGTCTCCAGCGCGGACTCCAGTTGCAGCCGCAGCCCGGCCAGCGGGGTGCGGAGCTGGTGTGACGCCTCAGCGGAGAAGGCGCGTTCACGGGCGAGCAGGTCGGCGAGGCGCTTGGCCGTGGTGTCCAGCGAGCCGCCGACCGAGTCGATCTCGGTGATGCCGGAGCGGGCCGCGCGGACGGTGAAGTCGCCGCTGCCCAACCGGTTCGCCGTCGCGGACAGCGCCTCCAGCGGCTCCGCCAGCCTGCGGGCCTGTCTGCGCGCCAACAGCCACGTGGCGATCACCGCGGCCACGCCGAGCACCGCCATGCCGGCCCAGGTGAGCACGGTCCGCTGCCACACCTCCGACCGTGGGGTGGCCGCACGAACGGTGCCCAGCACGCGGGCGCCGTCGCGGACCACCACCGCCACCACCAGGTGACTCGAAGTGTCCGCGGACACCACGTCGTCCGCAACATCGGCACTGGCCGTGTCTGTGTCCAGGGTGAGCGGCCCGGTACCGGCCCACCGGGTGCCGTCCGGTCCGTACAGGGCGATGGATGTGGCCTCCTCCGCGCCGGGCAGTTCCGACGGGACCTCGCCACGAGCCAGCGTGGTCGAGGTCGCGAGGGCGACCGCGTCCGCCAACCGCTCCAACTCGGCACGCTCGTCATCGAGGTAGTACTTCGCGACACCCACCGCCAGCGGCACCCCGAACAGGGTGATGGCCAGCACCGCGACCAGCAACGACACCCCGACGATCCGTCTGCGCACCTCAGTCCGCCGGTGGTTCGAGCCGGTACCCGACCCCGCGGATCGTCGCGATCTCCGGCACCGCCCCGGTGACCTCGCCGAGCTTCCTGCGGATGGCCGCCACGTGCACGTCCAGCGTCTTCGTCGAGCCGTACCACTGGGCATCCCACACGTCCGCCATCAGCGCCTCGCGCCGCACCACGACCCCAGGATCCGCGGCCAGCCGCAGCAACAGGTCGAACTCCTTCGTACGCAACGGAAGTTCGTGGCCGTCGACGGTCGCCCGGCGGGTGGCCGGGTCGATCCGCAGCTGTCCTATCTCCACCGGCCGCTCACGGGCGCCGGCCACGGACCCACGACGTAGGTGCGCCCGGATCCGCGCATGCAGTTCGGCAAGCCGCACCGGCTTGGTCAGGTAGTCGTCGGCGCCGGCCTCCAACCCCACGACCACGTCCATCTCCTCGGTCCTGGCGGTGAGGATCACCAGCACACAGCCCGGCTGGACCTCACGGAACCGGCGGCACACCTCCGTGCCGTCCAGGTCCGGCAGGCCGAGATCGACCAACGCCAGATCGAACGTGTTCGCGGCCGCCTCCCGCAGGGCCTCCCGCCCGGACTGCCGCCAGCGCACATCGTGACCATGCTGGCCCAGGCTCGCCTGCAGGGCCTGGCCGATCGTCTGGTCGTCCTCCACCACCAGCAGCCTCGCCACCCGGTCAGCCTAACCGCCCACCCGCCGCGCGCCAGCCGAACCGAACACCGTGGTGAACGCGGTGCCGAACCGGCGGTCGAGGTAGCAGCCGATACTGATCTGCCCCGCGAGATAGCGGGCAAGCAGCTCCCGGTCGGTGTCCGCGTCGATCACCGGCCGGCCGAACCGCGGGCCGGCCTGTTTCCGGTGCGCCGCGATCAGCCTCATCACAAGATCGCTCATCATCGCTCTCCGACACCTGCCGTCAGCGTAGGCAGCGGTGCGTTCGGCCTGCGCCAGTACGAGGTGAACGCAAGGCAAACCATCAGCCAGAGCCCCCCGAACAACCACCCAGCCAGCACGTCCGACGGCCAGTGCACCCCCAGGTAGACACGGCTCACCCCGATCGCGGCCACAGCCAGCACCCCCACCACGATCGCCGCCACCCGCAGGACACGACTGGTCAGCCGCGCCACCAGAACCACCGTCAACACACCGAGCACCGCACAAGCGCAGACACCGTGACCCGACGGATAGGACGCGCTGGCCTCCACGACCAACCGATCAGCCCCCGGCGGCCGCGCGACCACGTGTTTGATCACCGGCACCAACAACGCCGCACCCGCCGTCGTCACTGCGACCAGCACGGCGTCCGCCCGCTGCCGCCGCAGCAGCAGCCATCCGGCCACAACCGCCGCGAGCACCGCCAGCACAACCGTGCCACCGACGACACTCACCCACTCCATCACCCGGTTCAGCCCGGGTGTGCGATGGTCGACCAACCACCGATGCCACGGCCGATCCAGCACCGTGAGCCCGTCGTGGTCCACCACGTTGTCCGTCAGCTCCGCGACCGCAGACACCACACACGCCACCGCGACCACCCGCCCCACCACCCACGCGGCAGGCCGAAGCCGAAAAGACACGAGCACCAGGCCAGGCTAGAAGGCACAACGTTCACGCCAGGCCAGCCAAAGGCAAGCGCCAGGTTAACTGGTTCATCACCCGCATCGGCTTGTCCGCAACCGACAGCGTCCTGCCCGGCCAACCCTCGTGGCCTGACCTCAAGTCAGGCGCGATGCCGGACGTCCACAACGGACTCCATGACCTCCCCGCCCACATCCGCTGGCGGCTCGCCGACCCCATCCAGAAAGATCCGACACCAAGTGACCGAGACCCCAGCCGGCACGGCGGGCCGCCGGAGTGAGATCGTGGCAACGCTGGGGCCATGACTCTTCCTCCCGTCCCGGTCCCACCACGACTCGCTGCCCATGGATCAGTGGCCTCGAGCCACGTGACGGAGCGCGACGAGCGCGATATCGTCGGCGGCGGGCTCCCCCACCCACCATTGTGGACATGATGCGCACACACGGCTTCTGCCGAACCAGACCGCAAGGTCGCGCGCAACCGCTCGAGGCCGTCGTCGATCGGTTCGCCGCGCCGTTCGACCAGACCGTCGGTGTAGCAGACGACGAGCCCGCCTGCCGGGAGGTCGGCGGTGGTGCTGCCCCGGCCGGTCACGCCGAGGCCGAACCCGATGGGCAGGCCGACGGGCACGTGCACGAATCCGGGTTCCTGCCCGGGTATCGCGACGAGGGGTGGCAGGTGCCCGGCCGACGCCACGTCCATCGTGCTGTTGACGGTGTCGACGACCAGGAATCCGACCGTCGCCATCACAGTGCGCTCGAAGTGGCTCGCTTTGCGATCGACTTTTTCCAGCACCACCGCCGGATCGTCGAACTCCAGCGCGTACGCGCGCAGCGCGCTGCGCAGTCGTCCCATCACGATGGCGGCGGGCAGGCCGTTGCCCGCCACATCACCGATGACCAGCCCGATCCGGTCACGCGGCAGAGGGAACACGTCGTGCCAGTCGCCCCCGATACCGATCTCCGCGCCGGGCACGTACCTGCCCGCGACCTCCCATCCCGGCGCTCTGGGCAACAGCTGCGCCGGCATCAGGCTCTCGACCAGCGTCGCGGCCGCGGCCTGTTCCGAGCGCGACCGGTGCAGGACCGCGGCCATCGTCACCCGGTCCGCGACCAATCGCAGCAGCTCGACATCCTCGTCGTCGAACCGGCACGCCGACGTTCGGCCGACGTGCAGCACTCCGACGAGTTCTTCTTGCGTCATCATCGGTACTCCGAGAAGGACCCGGAGCTCGTGCTCCCACAGGAGCGGGTTCACCACCGTCGACGAGTCGACCCGGTCGATCTGCACCGGCTGCCGCAACCGCGCGACCCGACCCGCGAACCCCGCTCCCAGCGGTACCCGAACCCCCTGGAAACCTCTTCGTCCAGACCCACACTCGCCTTCGCGACCAGCCGCTCCCCGCTCGCGTCCACGAACAACGCCGAGACCGTGTCCACCCTCGAACAGGTCGGGGACCTGCCCCAGCAGAACCTCGACGAGCTTCTCCAGCTCGATTTCGACAAGGGTGCTGTCCGTGACAGCCTCCAGCACACGGAGCCGTCGTGCCCCGCCCTCGCCCATGCGCCGTCCCAACTCGCGTACTTCTCGATGATCTGCGACACGATGTGCCTGATCATGTGCCGGTGCCCGTGTCGCCGGTCACACACTCCTGGCACCCGCTCCCCCACGTTTGTCGTCAGACACAACCGGGTATCAATTCGTCCGAATGGATGAACGGCGCACGGAGATGAGCGACGTCGTGACTACGCAGACCTGGCCCACAGGCCCGGGAGATGTGTCTCGCCGGGGGACCACACTCACCTGCGACCTGGATCCGACGTCAGGTGCGCTGCTGCGCAAGTTCGTCCGGCAGCTGCTCGACGGCCAGACGGGTGTCGTGGTCGAGGACGCCATGCTCGTGGCCGATGAACTCGCAGCCAACGCGTGCCGTCACGGCCGAGCGCCCCGCGTCGGCCGGTTGCCCCTGCTCGACCACCGACGGGTCCTGCTCATCGAGGTCGACGACGCCGGCCCGGGGCAGCCACAGATCCGGAAACCGGACAATACGGGCGGACGCGGGCTGATCCTCGTCGACCGGCTCACGACGCATGGGGGGTGCGCTCCCGCCGCGGGTGCAAAACCGTGTGGGCGGAGATGGCGCTGGACGGCAACGGTGGCGACAACCCATACCTGGCCCCGTCGGCGAACTGGACCCGGGACGCAGTCCGCTGAGCGACCTCAAGCAGCTCGCTGACCATTCGTGCTTGGTGACGAACTGTGACGAGCGAGGGTCGAAGTGGCGTGGGATTGGACGGGGTCCCGCAGGCAGCGCGGGTGGTCACCGCCGACCGCGGCACTCGGCATCTCCAGACCAAGGGCGTCTTCCGTGGCACACCGGAACTGACCTCTCAGCACCTTGTCACGTGGGCGCTGATCGTCGAACAATGGCCACGGCTCGGCGCCGCGCTGGTTTGTGCCCCGGAGGCGATCGAGGGACTCGAGCAGGCTGAACCACGTCGCCAGACTCCAGGACGCGCTCGATCCCGCCTCGGCACACGGACCTCGGACGTGTTGTTGCGGATCCTGCGCGACGGTGTTCCCTCACCACGGACTACCCCGCCTGGTCCGGTTCGAACCCGTCGGCGAGCCGACCTGACTGTCGCGGAGCGGACACTCACCTGCACGCTCTGCTGCGGCGCTTTCGACGCGACCACACCGGAAATGACTGCTCTGGCACGCATGCGTTGACAGTTGTCGGGTATCCACACGGGTATCGACTGGAGCAGTTATGGCGAAACACCGGCTGGACAAGCGGAACAGTCAGCAGTGGGGCGGCCCTGCACTGGCCACCGATCACGACCCTGGCCCTGCCAAGCATGCGACCACCGCGGCCGAAGAGACCGCGTCTCCGCGAGAAGCAGGCAGCGACACGGCAACTGAGCCGGAACCTGACCACGATCAAAGCCTGCATGGCGACGACAAGGCCGCGTCCTCGACGGTCTGACGAGACCCGCGAGCACCGAGCCCGGGCGGCCGCAGTGTCCCGAGCGGACAGAGGTGGAGGTTGAGGTCCGTCTCGCCGTCCGGGCATCTGCGTCCACTGCGGTGCCTTCAGCCTGGACAGCCCCGCTCGGGGAACTGGGATCGCGGCCGCACGACAGCTCGTCCGCCGGGTGCTCAGCGGGCACAGGGGAGATGGGCCTGGGCGACCGATCCGGCCACGAGCAGGCCCGCGTCGTCCGTCCCGGAGCTCCCACCGCTGGAAGCGACCAGCGCACTGGTCAACCTTCGCGATCCGTGGTCAGAACGGGTAACGGAAGGCGGCTCCACTCCGAAACGCAGGTATGGGTTCCGGCTCCCGGCTCTGGGCCGGAACCATGTGGGGCGGTCATCGCGCGGTAGGTACTCGCCGACAGCGGGCACTTTCTCCACACGGTGACCGCCCCAGGTACTCATCCCCATCCGAAGGCTCGGGTCGCGCGATCTCTTGCGCATGGACTGCGTACCGGTCCATCTCCGGGCGACGAAGCCCGGTACGTCGGCCGATAGCGCTGGCCTGCGGCATCTGCTCGCCGGTGACCCGGACAGGTCCGGGCCATCGGACAACCACCAGGTGGTGGTGGTCGAGGCGAGTGGGCCGGGCGACACGTTCGGCGGTTTGCGTCGCCCGGGCCCACTCCTTCCGGTCAGCTGCCCTGAGACGGCGGTTCGGCACCGCTGTGGGGATCAGGGGGACCTACGGTGCCGTGGGCGGCGCTGTCCGGAGTCGAGGGACGAGCCGGCGCGGGGGCCGGTCGCCGAGAGCTGTCTGCCTGGCCGGTGTTGCCCGTGTTCTCGGGCTTCCCTGACGCCCTGCTGTTGGCGGCGGCCTTCTCGGGCGCCGCGGCAGACACGCCTTCGGGCTTACCGGTCTGCACTGGCTTACCTGTCTGCGCAGGCTTACCGGTTTGCGCGGGCTTACCGGTCTCTTCGGGTTTACCCGCGATGCTTTCGGGTTTGCCGGTGATCTTTGGCTTGCCTGTGTGCTCTGACTTGCCACTGGTCGCCGGCTTGCGCTTGTGGTCGCGCTCCGTGTCCGAGGGCTGCGTGATGCGTGTTGCGCAGTACTTCGCGACCTTGCCTTCGCCGCCCGCCACCACAATCAAGGGCAGGAAGGCGGGGCTCTCCAGAGCCGTGCGCGATCGACCACGGTCCGAGTACTCCTGGCACAGTTCGGTGATCGACGGCGCCTTCGACGGCGGTGACGGCGCCTGCGCGGCGGGACGTTTCGTGGTTGTGGGTGCCGGTGCCGAGGTAGTGCTCCGCTCGGCAGGCGGCGTCGGTGACCACGGGGCGGGCAGCACGCCGGTGGCCGCCGCCACGATGCCCGCGGAACCAGCCACGGCAACAACGATCATTGCTTTGACGGTGAGCACCCTGGCCAGCACGGATCGCGTCCTCGACGCGGGAGCGGGGGCCGTTCCGGCCGCCGCGCGGAACGCCGCCACCGCCGCCGCCTCGCCTGCCAGCTCCCCGGGATGCGCAGGCGCGGTGGCAGCGCGGAGCACGCTGGCGAGCCGCTCGCCAGCGTCCCCCGTGGGGAACATCCCGTCGGGCCGCCAGTCGTGCCGTGATGATCGCGTACTCATCCTGTCTTCCTTGGCGTCGAACGCCATGGCCACGTCACGCCCGTCGTGGCGTCGACGCGCCCTCCCCGGCCCTGCTCGAGCCGATCACCGAGCTTGCGCAACCCACGCCACGTCGCGGTGCGCACCGCCCCCGGTCGTTTGCCCATGACCCGCGCGGCCGCGTTGGTGTCGAGTCCCATCACGACCCGCAGCAACGCCGAGATTTCCACACTGCGCGCTCAGATGACCTCGGCTGGCAAGGCCGCACGGCCCGCAGTCAAGCCGCGTGTGCGCCGGACGGCACCGGCTCCGCCTGCCACCGGCTACGCACCACCCGTGCACTACTGCGACGGTGCGGCCTCGCGGTGACCAGCGACGGCCGGGTGCCGTTGCTGAACGCGGCACGCGCCAGCGTTCGCCGGGGACGATCTCGCCGCGCCTTGACGGCAGCGAGGCCTGAGTCCGGCCGGTCACGACCCGAAGACCACGAACTTGTCGACGGTCAGCAGGCGGAGGAACAAGCCCACCGGGAAGTCGCCGGGTGACTGCCAGGCCGCCCGCACGACAAAGCCCGACTCACCGGTGCGGGTGACTTCCGTGCCGGCGGGCAACGCGCCGCGCAGAAACCTTCTCCTGCTCCACGTCTCCGACAAGGTTCTCGCGCTCCCCCAGTTCGTGTGCAGGACGACAGTAGCGACACTCCAACCAGGACAGAGCAGCTGCCCTGGTGCGGGCTCGTCGCGTACCGCGGAGGTCTAGCATCCGGGCATGAACAGTGCCCGCGACCTCGTCATCGACTTCTCGCCGCCCTTGATCGCGTTGCTGGTGGCCGCGGAGCGTGCGAAGGGCGGTCCGCTCACGGAGGACGAGGTCCTCGACATCCGTGACGGGGCGACCTGCGTCCGCGTGCCGAGGTCGGTGGCCGAGGCGATGGCGGAACAGCGCGGATATCCCGACCTCGACCCGGAGCGGTGCTGGGAGCAGTGGCAGGCCGTGCGGACCGAGTTCGCGGACTGAGTCAACGCGCGTCGCGGTGTGCGGCGAAGGCGGTCAGCAGCGCGGCCACGGTCAGCGCGACGCCGAACCACACGGCGCCGGTGGTGCCGAAGCCGTTCGCGAACAGGCCGCCGAGCAGTGCGCCGAGCGCGATGGAGATGTTGTACCCCATGGTGTTCAGCGACATGGCGGCCTCGAAGGTGTCCGGCGCGGCGGCGAGCATCATGTTGACCTGACACAGGTTCGCGGCGCCGAAGGACACACCCCACAGCACCACCGCGACCGCCAGGCCCGCGGGACTGCTGCCGATCAGCAGGATCAGCAGCAACGCGGCGACGAGCCCCGTGCAGGCGACGACGAAGGTCGCGCGCATGTTCGTGGTGACCGTGTGCCCGGCGACGACGTTGCCGACCGCGCCGCCGATCCCGAACACGATCAGCAGCCCGGTCACCCAGCCGGGCGAGACCCCGGCGTGCTGCTCCATGAAGGGGCGGATGAACGTGTACGCGCCGAAGTGCCCGAGCACGTACAGGGCAACCGTGATCATCACGACCCGCAGCCGCCCGTTGCGCAGCGGCAGCGCGAACACCTCCCGCACCGGGATGGCGCTCTCGGATGGCAGCGACGGCAGCGCGAGCACGACGGCGAGCAGCACCGCCAGGCTCAGCCCGCTCCAGATGAGGAACGTGGTGCGCCAGTCGGTGAGGCTCTCGATGAACGTGCCCAGCGGCATGCCCACGACGGTGGCGATCGACATGCCCGACAGCACGACCGCGGCGGCCTTGCTCGCCTTGTCGCCGGGGACCAGCCGCATCGCCATGGCGACGCCGATCGCCCAGAACACGCCGTGCGCGAAGCCGGTGACGAGCCGGGCGGCCAGGACGAGCGCGAAGTTCGGCGACACGGCCGTGACGAGGTTGCCGACCGCCATGATCACCAGCAGCGCGGCGAGGAGCGCACGGCGGTTCACCGTGCGGCTCCACGCGACCAGGAACGGCACACCGACCCCGGCGGAGATGCCGTACAGCGTCACCATCATGCCCGCGAGGCCGACGGAGACGGACAGGCCCGCGCTGACCGGGGTGAGCAGCCCGACGGGCATCAACTCGGTGGTGACGAAGACGAACAGGCTCGCGGTGATGGCCGCGACGCCCAGCCACGCCCGGAACGACGAGCGCGGTTCGGTACTGACAGTGGTCATGAGCCGAGTCTCGCGACGCGTCATCGATGAGTCCAACGCAATGTTGTCACTTCAGCGATGCCCTACGATCATCGATCCATGGAGCTCCAGCAGATGCGCTACGTCCTCGCCGTCGCCGAGACGAACAGCTTCACCCGCGCCGCGGAGCAGTGCATGGTCGTCCAGTCCGCGCTGAGCCGCCAGATCGCCCGGCTCGAACGGGAACTGGGTGCGCGGCTGTTCGACCGCACCAGCCGCCACGTGCGCATCACGCCGGCGGGGGAGGCGTTCGTGGCCGCGGCCCGCGAGAGCCTCAACGCCGCCGAGCGCGCGGTCGCCGACGTGGGGGCGGTCACCGGTGAGGTGCGCGGCAGGCTCGCCCTTGGCTTGATCCCCACCGTGGCCGCCGTCGACATCCCGGACGCGCTGAGCCGGTTCCGCGACCGGTATCCGCGGGTGCGGCTGAACATCCGCGTCGGCGGCAGCGACGACCTCACCGAGCAGGTCAGGCAGGGGAGGATCGAGGTCGCGTTCCTCGGGCTGCCCACGAGCGCGCGGCCGGCGGGCGTCAACGCCCGCGAGCTCGCCAGGGACCGGCTGGTCGCCGTCGTCGCCCCGGACCACCCGCTCGCGCGGGAGCCGGTCGTCGACCTCGCCCGGCTCGCGACCGAGACCTTCATCGACCTGCCACCGCGGTCCGCCGCGCGAGCGCAGTCGGACGAGGCGTTCGCCGCCGCGGGCCTGAGCCGCGAGGTCGCGTTCGAGGTCACCACCGCGGACTTCATGATGGCCCGCCTCGTGCGGAAGGGCCTGGGGATCGCGCTGCTCCCGTCGACCTACGTCCCCCACCTGACCGGGCTGGCCACCATCGAGATCACCGACGCGCCCATGCGCGTCGAGTACCTCGTCTGGGGCGGCGCCGGGCGCACCCCGGCGGCGACCGCGTTCCTCGACATGCTGGACCTGCCCGCTACCGGGCGATCCTCGTGAGCTTGTCCGGGTTGGTCACCGAGTAGATGCCCAGCACCCGGTCGCCTGCCGGGGTGAGGTCGAGGACCAGCACGGCGAACGGGGCGGCACCGGAGAACAGGACCGCGGACGGGTCGCCGTTCACGTGGCGGTACCGGATGTCGAACACCCCGGTGGCGTTCGCGGTGACCCTCACCAGCAGGTTCGCCACCGCGTCCCGGCCGTGCACCGGGTGCGGGCTGGTCGCCGCGCCCTTGCCGCCGCCGTCCGTCCACAGTGTCACGTCCGGGGCGAGCACCTGGAGCAGCGCCTCGAGGTCGCCGCCCATGGCCGCCTCGACGAATCGTTCGGTGACGCGCTGCTGCACACGGGCGTCGACGCGGTAGCGCGGGCGCCGGGCGCGGACGTGCTCGCGGGCGCGGTGGGCGAGCTGGCGCACCGCTTCCGGGCTGCGCCCCAGGATGTCGGCGATCTCCGCGTGCGGGTACCCGAACGCGTCGTGCAGGACGAACACCGCGCGCTCGGCGGGGCTGAGCGCCTCCAGCACCACCAGCAGCGCCATCGACGACGACTCGGCCCGCAGCACGGGGTCGGGCCGGTCGGTGACCACCGGTTCGGGCAGCCACTGCCCGACGTAGGTCTCGCGGCTGCGGTTGAGCGCGGCCCGGCGCGCGAGGGCCTTGTTCACCGCGACGCGCACCAGGTAGGCGCGGGGGTGCCCGATCCTGTCGTGGTCGGCGGCCACCCAGCCGAGCCAGGTCTCCTGCAGCACGTCCTCGGTGTCGGCGACGGAGCCGAGCATGTCGTAGACGATCGCGAACAGCAGCTCGCGGTGCTCGACGAACGTCCCGGTGGCGGCGTCGTGGTCGGTCATCGTTTCTCCCTCCTCCCCGCCCGAGAGTGGCGGCGCCCCCGGAAACGTGACATGCCCGCGGCGGATGTGGCCGACGTCTCCTCGTGTCACACCACGCCGTCCCGCCGTGCTCTCGGTTCAGCGCCTGCCGGGAAGGTCCCGGCCACGGCACTTCGAGGAGACGACGATGCGAACCCTGATCCGCGACGTCCGGGTGTTCGACGGCGAGCACACCACGGCGCGCGCCGACGTGCTGATCGACGGCGACCGGATCGCCGAGCCCGACGGCCGCCCCGCCGACGTCGAAGTGGACGGTACCGGGCGGACACTGCTACCCGGGTTGATCGACGCGCACACCCACACCTTCGACGGCAACCTGGCGCAGGCGCTGACCTTCGGCGTGACCACCGAACTGGACATGTTCTGCCTGCCCGCGAACCTGGCGCGGCAGCGCGCGCTGGCCGCCGAACGCGACGACGTGGCCGACATCCGCAGCTCCGGCGTGCTCGCGACCGCACCCGGCGGCCACCCCAGCCAGCTGATGACCGCGCTCGGCGACACGCTGGGCGACGCGGCGGGTCCCTTCGACACGGTCGCCACGGCCGAGCAGGCGGCGGCGTTCGTCGCGGCCCGGCAGGCGGAAGGGGCCGACTACCTGAAGGTGGTGGTCGACGACGGCGCGGTCCACGGCACCGACCTGCCCGCGCTCACGCCGGACGTGGTGGCGGCGCTCGTCGACGCCGCGCACGCGGCGGACCTGGCGGTGATCGCGCACGCGATCACCGCGGCCGAGGTCGGGATCGCGCTGGACGCGGGCGTGGACGGCCTCGCGCACGTCTGGGTCGACGCCGGACCGGCGACCCGGGACCTCGCGGCCCGCGTGGCGGCGCAGGGGGTGTTCGTGGTGAGCACCCTCGTGTACTTCGAGGTGATCAGCGACCAGCGCGGCGCCGACCGCGCACGTCCCGGCAGCGCGGAGCAGGCGGTGCGGGTGGCGCGGGCCTTGTGGGACGCGGGCGCGCCGTTGCTGGCGGGCACGGACGCCACCCCGTTCGCGCCCGTGCACGGCGAAAGCCTGCACGACGAACTGGTCCTGCTGACCGAGGCGGGTCTCACCAACGAGCAGGCCCTGGCGGCGGCGACCAGCGTGCCGGCCCACCACTTCGGACTGGACGACCGCGGCCGCATCGCGCCGGGCCTGCGCGCCGACCTGGTGCTGGTCGACGGCGACCCCACGCACGACATCACCGCCACCCGGGCGATCGCCGACGTGTGGCGGCGCGGCGTCCGCCAGTCCCGCTGACCTCGAAAGGAACCCGATGAACCGTTTCTTCCTGCTCCCCGCGGGCGGCTCCCGATCGGCTCCCACCCCGTGGGCGACCGCCAAGGCGACGGCCGAGGACACCGAGAACCGCTTCACGCTCAGGGAAATCCACGGCGAGGTGGACCTGCCGGAACACCGCACCGGGTTCGTCTACGTCATCGACGGCGAGCTCGACGTGGACGTCCGCGGCACCAGCCACCACCTCACCGCGGGCATGTGCGCACTGCTGCCCAGCGCGATCCGCACGACGGGTGCACGCGCGTTGCACCTGACGGCACCCGGCGACGTGCCGGTCGAGCACGGCTACGTACTCGCACGCGGTGAGGCGCGGCCGGGCCGCGTCCCGCTGCCTCCCGCGTTCAGCGTGAAGGCCCGCGCCACCGACACCGGCGGCCTGTTCTCACTGCTGGAGGTGACGGTGGCCCAGCCGGTCCCGCGTCACACCCACCACGTCGCCGACGAAGCCATCCACGTCCTGGACGGCGCGCTGCGCGTCGACTTCGGCGACACGACCCACATCGCGGGCAAGGGCGACTTCGTCCTGTTGCCCCACGGTCAGCCGCACGCGATCGGCCCGGCCTCGACGCCCCCGCCACGCGTCGTCCAGATCTCCAGCCCCGGCGGCTGGGAGCACGTGGTGGAGGCCCTCATCGAGAACCGGACGGAGGTGAGCAGGGCGGGCCGCCTCGACCCGGCCGCACTCAACCGGTACACGCGCCGCCACGGCGTGACCTACGACGTGCCCTAGGCACCCCGTGGCGACGCGGCCCCTGCCGCGTCGCCACGTCACGTGTGCAGCGCGGCCTTCGGGCCCAGGTAGAGGCCGCCGTTGACCTCGAGCACCTGCCCGGTCACCCACCTGCTGTCCGGCGCGGTGAAGAACGCGACCGCGTCGGCGATGTCCGCCGGGACCCCGACCCGGCCGAGCGCGACGATGTCGGCGACGCCCTCCGCCGCGCCGGGCAGCTCGTCCAGCCACGAGTTCATGTCGCTGCGGGTGATGCCGGGCGAGATCGTGTTCACGGTGATCCCCCTGTCCCCCAAGGTGTTCGCGAGCGACCGGCCGAGCACGTTCAGCGCACCCTTCGTCATCGCGTAGACCACCTCGGGGATCGCGAACCAGGTGACCCCCGACGAGATGTTCACGATGCGTGCGCCGTCACCCAGCAGGGGCAGCGCCTTCTGGATGATGAAGAACGGCGCGCGCACGTTGACCCGGAACACGCGGTCGAAGTCGTCCTCGGACGCGTCGATCCCCGGACCGAACACGGCGGCGTTGTTCACCAGCACGTCCAGGGTTCGCCCGGCGAGCCCGTCGGTGAGGCGGTCGATCAGCAGCTCCACGCCGTCCGGCCGCGCCAGGTCCGCCTCGACCGGGAAGGCGTGGCCGCCGGCCGCCTCGATGGCGGCGACGGTCTCCAGCGCGGCGGCCTTGTTGGTGCCGTAGTGCACCGCCACCAGCGCGCCGTCCTGCGCCAGCCGTTCGGCGATGGCGCGGCCGATGCCCCGGGACGCGCCTGTCACGAGTGCTGTTCTCATCGTGGTCTCCCCTGTCATTTGTAAGGGAACGTTCCCTTACGTTGCGAGTAGACTAGCGTTCGTCACGAGACCGAGCAAGGGGGAACGATGCGCCGAACGGCGGCGGAGACCAGGGAACTCATCCTCGACGTCGCCAGCCGCCTGTTCTACTGGCACGGCATCCGGGCCACCGGCGTGGACAAGATCGCGGCGGAAGCCGGCGTGTCCCCCAACGTGCTCTACCGCGCGTTCGCGACCAAGGACGACCTGGTCGCCGCGTACGTCGCCCGCTCAGCCGAGACGGGGCGGGCCCGCTTCGAGGCCGCCGTCGCCGCCGCCGGTCCCGACCCGCGTGCGCGCATCCTCGCGATGTTCGACGTGCTCGCGGAAGACATCCGCCCGGAGGTGTTCCGGGGCTGCGCCTGCATGATGACCCTCGCGGAGTTCCCCGACCCCGACCTGCCCGCCCACCGGCGGGCCGTCGCCACCAAGCAGTGGGTGCGCACCCGGTTCGGGGAACTCACCGAACAACTCGGCGTGGCCCGGCCCGCGGAACTGGCGGACCAACTGTCGATCATCTGGGAAGGCACCAGCAGCACGGCGCAAGCCATGGGCGCCGACGGCCCACCCACCGCCACGCGCGCCCTGGTCACCGCGATCCTGGATCACCACCTGCCCGCGCGCGGTCGCGCCACGCCGTGACGCCACGTCCGATCGCGCCGGTCGTCGCCGACACATAGCCGCCGGGCGAGATCCTGCCCGGCGCGGGCACCGCCGTCGAGCCGTTGGCTTGTGGTGATCCACAGTCGGGAACTGTGGTGCACCACAGCAAAACCTTGTGGTCAACATCATTACGGTCGCCTCCCCCGCCGCATACTGTCGCCTCCGTGAACACCAACCTCTCCGACTCGCCCCGCCGCGCCCTGGCGGGGCTGGTGCTCCTCCTGGTGGTGGCAGGAGTGATCACCGGCACCGCGCTGCTCCAGCGCGGGATCCCGCCCGCACCCGCGTCAGCGCCGTCGTCGGCGTTCAGCGCCGAGCGTGCGATGCGGCACCTGGAGCAGTTCGCGCGTGCACCACGTCCACAGGGCAGCGCGGCGGGCGTACGCGCCGAGCGCTACCTGGCGGACGAGTTGCGCGCGGCGGGCCTGTCGGTGGCGGTGCAGCACGCGGTGGGTGTCCACACGGGCGACGGCCTGGCGACGTTCGGCCGGGTCGACAACATCGTCGCGACGCTGCCGGGCACCGACTCCTCGGGCACGCTGGTGCTGGCCGCGCACCACGACTCGGTGGCGATGGGACCGGGCGCCTCCGACGACGGAGCGGCGGTGGCCGCCATGCTCGAGACGGTGCGGGCGCTGCGCACCGGTGACCGGCTGCGCAACGACCTCGTCCTGCTGATCACCGACGGCGAGGAGAACGGTCTGCTGGGCGCGGAGGCGTTCCTGCGGGAGCACCCGCTGGGCCGCCGCGGCGGCGTGGTGCTGAACTTCGAGGCGCGCGGGGTGAGTGGCCCGTCGCTGATGTTCGAGACGTCTCGTGACAACGCGCGGCTCGTGGACCTCTTCAACGACACCGTCCCGCACCCGAGGGGCGACTCGTCGATGGTCGAGGTGTACCGGGTGCTGCCGAACGACACGGACTTCTCGTTGTTCGCCGACGCCGGGTTCAGCGGGCTGAACTTCGCCTACATCGAAGGCGCGGCCAGGTACCACACGGCGGGCGACTCGATCGCGAACCTGGACCAGGGCAGCCTGCAGCACCACGGCGAGAACATGCTGGCACTCGCACGAGCTCTCGGCGACACCGACCTGCGCACGCTGGCGGCCGATCACGACGACACCTACTTCGACGTGCTGGGCATGAAGATCAGCTATTCGAACGGGATGGTGTGGCCGCTGGCGGTGGTCGCGTTGTTACTCGTGGCCCTGCTGACGTGGCTGGCGCGCAGGCGCGGGCTGACGACCGTCGGCAGGGTCGCGGTGGGCGCGGCGTCGGCACTGGTACCGCTGGTGGTGGCGTTCGGGCTGGGTCAGCTGGTGTGGACGGCGCTGACGTGGGTGCGACCGTCGTACGACGTGGCAGGCGGGCTGCTGCATCGGCCGGTGGCGTTCAACGTGGCGGTGATCGTCGCGGCAGTGGCGGCGCTGCTGGCGTGGTATCTGCTGTTACGCCGGCGGCTGGGCGCGGTGGCGTTGGTGATCGGCGGACTGGCGTGGCACGTGCTGCTCGGTGTCGTGTGCGCCGCGTACGCGCCGGGAGCGTCGTTCCTGTTCACCGCGCCGGCGCTGATGGCGACCCTCGGCGCCATCGTCGCGCTGCTCGTGGAGCGGCCACTGTGGTCCGTGGTGGCGCTGGCCGTGGGCTTGGTGGTGGGCAGCGCCCTGCTGCCCTACTTCGCGTACATGGTGTTCGGTGCGGTGGGCTTGTCGCTGGCCGCCGTGGGTGCGGTGTTCACGGTCCTGTTCGCCCTGCTCCTGCTGCCCGCGGTGGACCTGCTGTCACCGGAAGCGCAGCCACGACGACGTGCGGTGGCCATCCCGGCCACGGCGCTGCTGGCGAGCGTGGCCCTGGTGGCGGCGGGCCTGGCCGTCGACGGCCCGGACGCGGCGCACCCGGCGCCGACGCACCTGGCGTACGTACTGAACGCCGACACCGGCAAAGCCAGCTGGGTCAGCGCGGACACGTCCCCGAGCGAATGGACATCGGAACACGTCGACAGCCAGAACACCGGCGCCCTGCCACCGGGCTACCAGCGAGGCACCCTGTGGACCGGCCCGGCCCCGGCCATCGAGGCGACAGGCCCGGAGGTGACCGCGGTGAGCAAGACCGGCACGACGATCACCTTCATGGTCCGCTCCATCCGCGGCGCCCCGTCGGTCACGCTGCGTCTGAGCACCCCGATCACGAAGGCAACGGCACGCATGGGCGACCAGGCACCGACGTCCACACCGGTCACGGGCACCCGCAAGAACACGTGGCCCGCGGAGATCCGCCTCCGGGACCTCCCCACGAACGGCGCGACGATCACCGTCGAGACCACGGGAGAGAACCCCCGCCTGACGGCGATCGACGAGACCCACGGCCTCCCCGAGACCACACCGCGCCCCAACACGACCACCCCAAGCACACGAGAGGACGGTGGTGTGACGGCAGTGGCCCGCACCTACAGCCTGTGACCGTTCCCGCAGGGGTTCCGTCAAAGTGGGATGGGTCTTCTCTGGGTCGACCTCGTTGTGGGTTCCCTCCGGGGTCTTCGCCGTCCTGGGCTCTGTCCTCGCCGGACGGGCGTCCTCGCCGGAGGGCGTCCTGCCGGACGGGCCTCCTCGCCGGAGGGGCTGGTCTCCGGGATGGCGGGGGTCTTGCACGGGGCTGGTTTGGCAAGGACTGGTGTCCGTTGTCTGCCATCCCGTCGACCTCCCGGAGGGCTATCACACCGCGTCAAGGGGGCCCGGCAGCTTTGGGCAGGTGGGCGCGTTGAGCGTCGGGCCCCCTTGACCCGGCGTGATCGGGCTTCGCCAGGTCGACGGGATGGCAGGCACCCCTCAGGGGGTTATGGGGCTTCGCCCCGCTTCGCGGGGCCGGGCGCTGCGCCCGGCATGCTGGGATCCGCTCCCGCCAGGAGTCCGCGACTGGACGGAACTCACCCAAGGATCCGTCAAGGCCGGATGGGTCTTCCCTGGGCTACTGGTGGTGGTTCGGGCTTGTCAGGTGTGCCTGCGTGATTTCCCTCCGGCAGGGTCCTCTCCGGACGGCAGGTCTCCGGGATGGCAGGGGCTGACTAGGCAGGGATTCTGTTGAGGTCTGCCTGCATGGGTGGTGAGGCTTGGCCCCGCTTCGCGGGGCTCGGCGCGCAGCGCCCGGACCGCTGGAATCAGCTCCCGCCAGGAGTACCGCGACTTAGATGGAACCCGCCCCCGGGGATCCGTCAAGGTCGGACGGGTCTTTCCTCGGCTGGTGGTGGTTCGAGCTTGTCAGGTTTGCCTTGGGGTTTCCCTCCGGCGAGGTCCTCTCCGGACGGGCAAGTCTCCAGGATGGCAGGGGCTGAATTGGCACAGATTCTGTTGACTGGTCTGCCAGCGTGGATGGGGGCTTGGCCCCGCTTCGCGGGGCCGGGCGCTGCGCGCCCGGACTGCTGGGATCAGCTCCCGCCAGGAGTACCGCGACTGGACGGAACCCGCCCAAAGATCCGTAAGGTCGGATGGGCTGCTGGTGGTTCGGACTTGTCCGGTTTGCCTAGCGTGGGGCTTCCCTCCGACGGGGTCCTCTCCGGACGGGCAGGTCTCCGGGCTGACCAGGCAGCGATTATGTTGCCTCATCCTGGTGACCACTCGCGGCGAACGGCATCGCCTACGCTGCCCACTCACCGTCCCCGGCACGCCTCTGCCGACATCGTGCTGCCCCGGGCTGCCCGACAGCTTGCATTCTCCTCGAGGTCGGCAACGCCTCGAATGCCTACATCGGCATCACGCCGGTCATCCACGCCATCGCCGGGTCCGGGTCGCGCAGCGCCAGCAGTGACGCGACTGTGGACGGAACCCTGCCCGTCGGACCTGGGCGGATGCGGGGAACGTCACGCCCACCCCGCGCACCGCGCCGGAACGAACTGTGGCACGGTTTGGCGCGAGGCGTGGGCGGGTACAGAGCGCCCATGCCTACCAAAGAAGTCGTCGACTACCAGCTCACCGCTGTCGATCTGTCCGCTGACCAGCGCAGGCGTGCCGTCATCGCGGTCGCGTCCGCGGCTCGGGACGCAGGAGACTGTGCCGGGTTGCTCGACATGCTGGGGCTCAGTGCAGCGGAGGCGTTCCCGGACGTCCCCGCTCCGCGCATGTAGTCGTCAGTCGCCCTGTGGTCTCGTGCTATCCATAGGGGGCACGGGGCGAGACGGGGAGAGATGAGCGACGAGCAGATCATCGCGGGCCGGTACCGGTTGGTCGAACGGCTCGGCAGCGGCGGTATGGGCGTCGTCTGGCAGGCGTACGACGAACGGCTGCGCCGCAAGGTCGCCGTCAAACAGGTGATGGTGCCCGCCGAGCTGACCTCCTCGGAAAGCGAAGAGATGATCCGCCGCACCATGCGGGAGGGGCGGATCGCGGCCCGGTTGCAGCACCCGCAGCTCATCACCGTGTTCGACGTGGTCCAGGACGGCGGGCAGCCGTACCTGATCATGGAGTACCTGCCGTCGAAGAGCTTGTCGGCGCTGGGCCCGCTGCCGCCGGACGAGGTGGCGCGCATCGGCGCCGAGGCCGCCGCCGGGCTGGCCGCCGCGCACGAGGCCGCTGTGGTGCACCGGGACGTCAAGCCCGCGAACGTGCTCGTCGGCGAGGACGGCACGGTCAAGATCACCGACTTCGGGATCGCGCGGGTCACCGAGGACATCGGCGGCACGCTGACCAGCACGTTCGCCGGTACACCCGCGTACCTCGCGCCTGAGGTGGCCAAGGGGGACCCCGCCACCTACGCGTCCGACGTGTACTCGCTCGGCGCGACGCTGTACACGGCCGTCGAAGGGGAGCCGCCCTCCGGGAACGACGCCAACCCGATGGCGCAGCTCTACCGGATCTCGTCCGGGTCGATCAAACCGCCGACCAAGGCCGGGCCGCTGACCGACGTCCTGATGTGGCTGCTCAACGCCGACCCCGAGCAGCGGCCCACCATGGTGCAGGCCCGTGACGCCCTGGCCCACGTCACCTACGAGACACCGGTCTCCGGCATGGCGACCCCGACGGCCGTCCCGATGCCCGCCGCCATCCCGGTACAGGCGCCGGCACCGGCCCTGTCGCCGACGCCGGCGACCGCCGCCGCTCCGGCCGGGGCCGCCGCGCCCGCGCAGCAGACCGGCAGACGTGGGCGTGCCGTCCTGTTCGCGGTCGTCCTGCTGGTCGTCGCACTGGCGGCCGCGGTCGTGACCACCCTGATCAACCGTGGCGGCTCCCCGTCCACCGCGGCGCCGCCGTCGGACGGGACGACCACGACGACGGCCGCGCCGACCACCACGGAACCGTCCGAGCCGTCCACGTCGGACGAGACGACCACGACGACCACCACGACGACGACCACCACGACCACGCCGCAGCAACCCGCCAATCCCGGCGCCGCGATCGCCGCGTACTACGCGATGATGCCCGCGAACCGCGACGAGGCGTGGAACCGGCTGACGCCGCGGTTCCAGCAGAGCCGCGCCCAGGGCCGCGAGAGCTACGACAACTGGTGGGGCTCGGTCCGCTCCGTGTCGGCGTCGGAGATCAGCGCGACCGGGCCGGCGACCGTCGAGGTCACCCTCCTGTACAACTTCAACGACGGCAGCCGTCGCCGTGAGCGGCACCGGTACACGCTGGTCAACCAGAACGGCGCGTGGCTGATCGACACCGCGACCGTCCTGTACAGCAACCCCGCCTGACCGCGCGAGCTCCGCACCCTTCACCCAATCGAGTGATGTGAGTCATCCGCGTACCGCCAGGGACTACTCTTGTTCCCCGATGACAACGCATGCGACATCACCCAGCCAGGTGCCGGTCGGGGTCGATCCCACGCGACCGAGCATTGCCCGCATCTACGGCGGTTTCCTCGGCGGCAAGGACGTCTACGAGGTCGACCGGCAGGTCATGGCCAAGATCAGCGCGGCCGTGCCGGAGGCGGTGGACATCGCGCGGGGCAACCGCGGTTTCCTGAACCGCGCGTGCCGGTTCCTCACGCAGACGGAGATCGACCAGTTCCTGGACTGCGGTTCCGGGCTGCCGACCGCCGAGAACACGCACCAGATCGTGCAGCGCTACAACGACGAGGCGCGGGTCGTCTACATCGACAACGACCCGGTGGTGCTCGCGCACGGGCGTGCCCTGCTGGAGGACAACTTCCGGGTGCGCATGGTCGGCGCCGACATCTTCGAGCCGCGGCAGGTGCTCGAGG
Source organism: Actinophytocola sp. KF-1 (assembly GCF_054661535.1). Taxonomy (NCBI): domain Bacteria; kingdom Bacillati; phylum Actinomycetota; class Actinomycetes; order Pseudonocardiales; family Pseudonocardiaceae; genus Actinophytocola; species Actinophytocola sp. KF-1. Next base: position 40,746 of record NZ_BAAFVK010000011.1, read on the forward strand.
ACATGACCGTCCGCAGCGTCATCGACTTCTCCGAGCCGGTGGTGATGCTGCAGGTCGGCACGATGCACCACGTCGCGGACGACGCGCGGGCGCCGGAGATCATGCGTGAGTACATCGACGCGCTCGCCCCCGGCAGCTACGTGGTGTTCTCGCACTTCCTCGACCCGGAGACGCCCGAGCTGACCCCGATCGCCAAGCGCATCGAGCACATCCTGGTCAACGGGCCGCTGGGCGCGGGCCGATTCCGCACCCGCGACGAGATCATGGCGATGCTCGACGGCCTCGAACTGGTCGCCCCGAACTCCCAGGACCCGCCCGGCCTCGCACCCTGTGACCTGTGGTGGCCGGACGGGCCCCGGCTCGGCGGGATCAGTGGCGCCGGTCAGTGCATCGTCGGCGCGGTGGGGCGCAAGCCGTAGCCAGCAGGCTCGCGACGACGCTCAACCACACGGCGTGCCGGTGGTCGCCGGTCGCCTCCGTGACCGCGCCCGCCAGCGCGGGCCCGAGCACGGCACCGACGTTCAACGCGACCGTCGCGAACGAACCACCGAGCGACGGCGCGCCCGGCGCGAGCCCGCAGCACCCGCGTGATGAGCGCCGACCCGACACCGAACGACAACGCCCCCTGCGCAGCGGTCGCGGCGAACAACGGCACCGGGTGGGCGCTCACCAGCACGAGCACCAGCCACCCGACGGGCAGCACGACCAGCCCGGCGGTGAGCCACCGGTCCGAGATCCGCGCGGTGACGCCGGCGAACGCGCCGACGCCGAACGCCGCGAGCAACGCGGGCACCGCCCCGGGCGGCAGCCCGGCGGCCCCGGTCGCGAGGACCGCGAGGTAGGCGAACGTCGCGAAGGTGGCGCCGTTGACCAGCGCCCCGAGCAGGAGCGTGCGCCGCAACGGCCCGGACCGCAGCGCCCGGATCTCCCTGGCGAGGTCGACCGCGCGGGCGCCCGCGGGTTCGGCGGGCGCCGACCGGACCACGAACGCGAGCGCGGGCACGGACAACGCGGCAACGGCCCAGAACGCGGACCGCCAGCCGAAGAACTGGCCGAGCAGCGCCCCGGCGGGCACCCCGGCCACACACGACAGGGTCACGCCCCCGACGAGCACGGCCGCACCGCGGGCCCCGACGACGGACATGGCGACGGCGAGAAACCCGGCGTTGGCCACGGCGGCCACCACCCGCGAGCAGAACAACACGGCGAAGTCCGCGGTCACGGCCCCGACGACGTGCACGACAACGAACACGACGAGAAACGTGACCAGCGCGCGACGCCGAGGCCACCGGGCGCTGAGCGCGGCCATGACAGGCGCGCCGACGACCATCCCGACCGCGTACGCGGAGGTCAACGTCGCCGAGACCCCCACAGGAACAGCCAGCTCACGGGCGATGCCGGGCACCAACCCGGACAACATGAACTCGGAGGTGCCCTGCGCGAACACGGCAAGGCCAAGGATGTAGACGAACAACAACGAGCGCTCCAACGGGAGAACGGACGAAGGAAGCCATGTCCGGCCGCCGAGGACGCGCGTCGACGCCACCCCGCACAGGGGTGGTCAGATCAACCGAAACGCCGCCGAACGACCGGCGGCTCCGCTCTGTCCGACTCGGGACTCGTCACGAGACGCACCGTAGCGCTCGGAAGAACCGGGAACCAACCTGATTACGACGGCGAAGCACACCTTGAGCCACAAGCCTCGAGGCGTGGTCACTTCGCCGGGTGGGTGTCCAGCAGCTCCGCCGCCACGTCGGCCGCCGGGGTGACCAGCGCGCTTTCGATGTCGTGGAAGGCCTTCTGCGCCGCGATGGCGGGCCAGTCGTCCGGGAGGTGGCGGACGGGCAGCCTCGGGTCCTTGCGGATCACGCGCAGCCACTCGGTGACGATCGACAGGTGGGCGGCCAGCGGGTCGTCGGCGTACGGCTGGTCGTCCGTCCAGCGGGTCAGGAAGTCTCGGTAGCCGTCCGCGATCGGGGCCAGGTCGTACGCGTCCTCGACGAGCTGGGCGACGTCCGAGTCGACCGTGGCCCGGAAGACCCGCACGTGGGCCGAAAGGCCGAGAGACGCGACGATGTCGTCCACGCGGACGTGGCCCGGCGCGATCCACAGGCCGCCCTGCAGTGGGCCGAAGCCCGCCCACGCGAGCTTGGACCGCAGGTCGTGGCGTTGCCGCTGCCACGACTCGGGCAGGGAGAACCCGAGCAGGGTCCACGTGCCGTCCCAGTCCTCGTTGACGGCTCCGGTGCGCCAGATGCGGGTGTGGCCGTCTCGGAGCACCTCCTCCGCGGTGGGGGTCAGGCCGAAGTACATGCGCCTGCCGTCCTTCTGCCGGTACAGCAGGCCTCGGTTGACCATGCGCGTGAGGGTGGACCTGGTCGCGTGTTCCGACACGCCCAGCCTGCCGAGCACCTCGATCACGCTGCCCGAGAAAACGCACAGGTCGCGGTCGTACAGGTAGTCGCCCAGCAGCGTGAGCATCAGGGACTGGGGGCGTACCGTCACGGCGGCAATATTAGGCAGTTTCTTGACGACCGCAACTCTGACGCCTAACTTTGGGAGCGCTCGCATCGCGTACGAGGAGGTACCGTGCGTCGACTTCTTCCTGCCCTGGCAGCGTTTCTCCTCATCACGGCCACCGCGTGTGGCGACGACAGCGGCGGCGCTGACGACCCCATCCGGGTCGGCCAGATCGTCTCCCTCACCGGCAACTACTCACCGCTCGGCAGCGAGAACAAGAAGTCCGTCGAGCTGGCCGTCGCCAAGGTCAACCGCGCGGGCGGGGTCCTGGGACGGCGGCTCGAGGTCGTCGTGAAGGACGACAAGAGCCAGCCCGACCAGTCCGTGCTCGCGTTCAACGACCTGCGTGGCGACGACGTGGCGGCGGTGATCGGATCGCCGTTCTCCAACTCCGCGCTCGCGACGATCCCCGTGGTGGACCGGGAGGAGATCCCCTACCTGTCGCTGACGCCCGCGGACGAGCAGGTCGATCCCATCCACCCGTACGTCTTCGTGGTGCCCGCGACCTCCGGCACGTACGCCGAGCGGATCCTGCAGTACCTCGAGGCGACCGGGGTGTCCACAGTGGCCGTCGCGCACGACACGCGCAGCTCGTACGCGGTCGCGGGCCACAAGGGCATGCGGGACGGCGCGTCCCGGCACGGCATCGAGATCGTCGCCGACGAGGAGTTCCAGACCGGCGCCACCGAGTTCGGCTCGGTGTTCGGGCACGTCCGCGGCTCGAACGCGCAGGCACTGGTCGTGTGGGCGACCGGCGCGCCGGCGGTGGCGCTCACCAAGCAGTACGCCAGCGCAGGCCTCGACATCCCGCTCGTGCTGACCGGCGCGCAGGCCAGCAAGCTGTTCCTCGACCCGGTCGGCGCGGCAGCGGAGGGCACGATCGTCGCCAGCTCGATCGGCGTCGTGGGGCCGGAACTGCCCGACGGCAGGCAGAAAGCCGCCATCGACGAGCTGACCACCGCGTTCACCGACGCGCACGGCTACCCGCCACCGCAGTTCGCGCAGGACGGGTGGAGTGCCGTGCACCTGCTGGTGGCCGCCATCGAGAAGGCGGGCAGCACCGAACCCGAGGCGATCCGCGCCGCGCTCGAGGGCCTGAAGCTGGTCACGCCCAACGGCGAGTACGCCTACGGCAAGGACGACCACGCGGGGCTCGGTCCGCGGTTCATCTCCGTCAACACCGTCACCCAGGGCGCGTTCAAGCCCACCGAGTGGGCGGGCGAGCAGCTGGCCGAACTGGCGGGGTGACGCCGTGATCCTGCGGGCGAACGGGCTCCGCCGCTCGTTCGACGGGGTGTTCGCCGTGCGCGACGTCGACCTCGAGGTCGCGCACGGCGAACTGCGGGCCGTCATCGGACCGAACGGCGCGGGCAAGTCCACCCTGTTCAACCTGATCGGCGGACAGCTGCGCGCCGATCAGGGCACCGTGGTCTACGACGGGACCACCATCGACCGGCTGCCGCCGCACCGCAGGGCCGCAGCCGGGATCGCCGTCGTGTTCCAGGGCGCACGCGTGTTCACCGGCATGACCGTGCTGGAGAACGTGATGGTCGGCGCGCACGCGGGCACCCGCGCCGGGTTCGGCGCCGCGATCACCCGGCTGCCCCGGCACCGCCGCGAGGAACGGGAGATCCGCGCGCGGGCGCTTGAATGCCTTGCCAGGACGGGACTCGCGGACTGGGCGGACCGCGACGCCGGTGCGCTGCCGCTCGGCCAGCAGCGGGTGGTGCAGGTGGCACGCGCACTGTGCGGGCGGCCGAAGCTGCTGCTGCTCGACGAACCCGCCTCCGGGCTGCGCGCACCGGAACGGGCGCGGCTCGCGGACCTGCTGGCCGAGCTGCGCACCGAGGGGATCACGATGCTGCTGGTCGAGCACGACGTCGCGTTCGTGACCCGGCTCGCCGACCGGGTGACCGTGCTCGACCTCGGGCAGGTGATCGCCGAGGGCACGCCCGCGCAGATCCGTGCCGACGACCGGGTCGTGGCCGCGTACCTGGGGACACCGGCATGATCGACATCCACGATCTCGTCGTCCGCTACGGGCCCGCCACCGCGCTGGACCGGGTCAGCCTCACCGTCGGCGCGGGCGAGATGGTCGCGCTGGTCGGCCCGAACGGCGCCGGGAAGTCCACAGTGGTCAACACGCTCTCCGGCATCCTCAAGCCCGCGGCGGGCACGGTCACCGTGCGCGGGCGGCTCGCGCACGTGCCGGAGGGCAGGCAGGTGTTCGGCGACCTCACCGTCGAGGACAACCTGCGCCTCGGCGGACGGCGCTACAAGCAACGCGACACCGGTCCCGTGCACGCGATCCTGCCGCGCCTCGCCGAGCTGCGGCACCGCCGCGCGGGCACGCTGTCCGGCGGCGAACAGCAGATGGTGGCGGTCGGCCGTGCGCTGATGAGCCGCCCGGACGTGCTCGCGGTCGACGAGCTGTCCCTCGGTCTCGCCCCGCTCGTGGTGGCGGACCTGGTGCGGCACCTGCGGGAGCTGAACGAGACCCGGGGCCTCGCGGTGCTGCTGATCGAGCAGAACGCGCGGCTGGCGCTGGAGTTGTGCACGCGTGCGTACGTGCTGGAGGCGGGCCGGATCGTCGCGGCAGGTCCGTCGGACGAGCTGGCGGCCGGGGTCGCGGCCGCCTACCTGGGAGGCCCGGCGTGAACGACCTCCCCGCCTACCTCGTCACCGGGCTCGGCACCGGCTGCGGGTACGCGCTCGTCGGCAGCGGGCTCGTCGCCGTGTACCGGGTGACGCGCGTGGTGAACTTCGCGCAGGGCGCGTTCGCGGTCGTGGGCGCGATGTGCGCGGCGTCGTTCCTGACCGCGCTCCCCCACGGCCTGGCGGAACTCGCCGCGGTCGCGGTCGCGGCACTCGTGGGGCTGCTGGTGGGAATGGTCGCGCTGGCTACCGATCCGCGGTCGGCGCTGATCGTCACGCTCGGGCTGTCGGTGTTCGCGTACGCGGTCGAGGTGCTCGTGTGGGGCGACCAGCCGCGCTCGTTCGCTGGCCTGCCGGGCGCGGTGGCGATCGGCGACGCCCGCGTGCAGACCCACTACCTGCTGGTCATCGGCGTCACGCTGCCGGTGTTCGCCGGCATGGCGTTGTTCTTCACGCGCACCGGCACCGGCAAGGCGCTGACCGCGTGCGCGTCGAACCCGTACGCGGCGCGGGTGGTCGGGATCGACGTGCGGCGCATGGGCCTGCTCGCGTTCACCATCGGCGGCGCGCTGGGCGGACTGGCCGGCGTGCTGGTGACGCCGGTCCAGCAGATCACGTTCGACGCGGACGTCACGCTGATCGTGAACGGGTTCGCCGCCGCGATCCTCGGCGGGCTCACCAGACCCGCGGTGACGCTGGCGGGCGGACTCCTGCTGGGGGTCACGCAGGCGCTGGTCGCGGGCTACGGCAACGCGGCGCACCAGACGGACGTGGCGCTGGGGCTGATGATCGCCGTGATGGTCTGGCGCGCGGCCCGCCGTCCGGTGGAGGAGCCGGCATGAAGGTCCTGATCGCGGCTCTTGTCACGCTCGCGCTGCCGGTCTTCCTCGACGACGAGCAGATCGGCGTCTACGTCCTCGCCGGGCTGGCCGCCATGGTGACCGTCGGGTTGTCGCTGCTCATGGGGCAGGCCGGGCAGATCTCCCTGGGACAGGCGTCGTTCTCCGCGATCGGCGCGTACACGGCCGGGCTGCTGAGCGTGCACGGCACCCCGCCGGTGCTCGGCCTCCTCGCCGCGCCGGTGGTGGCCGCCGCGTTCGCCGCGGCGGTCGGCGTCGGCGTGCTGCGGCTGCGCGGGCACTACCTGGCGTTCGCCACGCTCGCCATGCAGCTGATCCTGTTGTCCGTGCTCGCGCAGTCCACGTGGGCCGGTGGCGCGATCGGCCTGCAGGGCATCCCGCAGCTGCTGGACGGCGACGGCGTCCAGTACGCGTACGTGACGTGGACCGGGCTGGCGCTCGTGCTCCTGGTGGCGCACAACCTGGTGCGGTCGCGGCCGGGCCGCGGGCTGCGCGCGCTGGCGACGTCGGAGGTCGCGGCGGCGGCGAGCGGGGTGCCGGTCGGGCGGTACCGGCTGGCGGTGTTCACGCTGTCGGCCGCGTTCGCCGGGCTGGCGGGCGGGATCTACGCGTTCTACCTGGGGTACCTCGGGCCGGGTTCGTTCCCGGTGCTGCTGTCGGTCGAGTACGTGGTGATGGCGGTGGTCGGCGGTCTCGGCACGCTCGCCGGCGGGGTCGTCGGCGCGGTCGCGATCGTGCTGCTGGTGCAGGTGCTGAACGAGCTGGGCACGAGCCCCGGCATGCCGAGCTACGCGCCGAGTGTCCTGTCGTACGCGGTGTACGGGCTGCTGCTGGTGGTCGTCGTGCTGTGGTTGCCGCGCGGGATCGTGCCCGCGCTGCGCAGGAAGGAGCGGACGTGAAGACCCTGCTCGCGGCCACGCTGGTGGCCGGTCTGCTGTCGCCCGTCGCCGCACCGTCCCATGTGGAGGGTCGGCTGCCGAGCGGCGCGACGTACGTGATGGACGTGCCGGCCGATTGGAACCGCACGGTGCTGCTGTACAGCCACGGCTACACCCCGGACGGCAGCCCGAACCCCGCGCAGAACGCGCCGGACGACGCGCTGCGGTCCGCGCTGCTGTCGCGGGGCTACGCGTTGATCGGCTCGTCGTACGCGGAGACGGGCTGGGTGCTCGAACACGCCCTGCCCGACCAGCTGTCCACGTTGGACACCTTCGTGCACCGGTTCGGCAGGCCGGCGCGCACGATCGCGTGGGGCACGTCGCTGGGCGGCATGATCACCACCGGGCTGGCGGAACGGCACGGCCACCGGTTCGCGGGCGCGCTCGCCATGTGCGGCCTCGAACAGGGCGGCGTCGCGAACTGGAACAACACGCTGGACGCGGTGTTCGCGGTGCGGACGTTCTTCGGCGACCCGTCGGTCCCGCTGGTGAACCTCCCCGACCAGGCGACGGCCCTGGCGTCCGTCGGCGCGCTGACCGCCGGGATGGCGGCCGCCCAGGCCACCGCACAGGGCCGGGCACGGACGGCGCTGGCGGCGTCCCTGCACAACCTGCCGTGGACGGCGGGCTACGAGCCGGTGTACCAGGCACTGCGCGGCACCGTCTACGTGGGACTGTCGTGGCGGCAGGAGGCTGAGACGTGGGCGGGCGGGAACCCGTCGTGGAACACGGGGGTCGACTACGCGCGGATGTTCGCGCGGTCGGCGTTCCGGGACGAGGTGATCGCCATGTACGAGCAGGCCGGGCTCTCCCTCGCCGACGACATCGGACTGCTGAACCGGGCGCCCCGGATCTCGGCGACGCCGTCCGCGGTGCGGTACGTCCAGCGGAACCTGACCTTCACCGGCCGCCCGGCGACCCCGCTGCTCACGATCCACACGACCGGGGACGCCCTGGTGCCGGTGCAGGTGGAACGGGCGTACGCGGAGGCGGTGCACGCCGAGGGGCGGAACCGCCTGCTGCGGCAGGCTTTCGTGGACCGGGCCGGGCACTGCGCGTTCACCGCCGGGGAGATCCTGGCCGCGCTGCGGGCGGTCGAGCGGCGCGCGGTGTCGGGCCACTGGCCGGACACGGGCCCCGCGGCGCTGAACGCGGCCGCTGAGCGGCTGGACCCGGCCGGTGACCACGCCTACCTGCGGTACCGCCCCGCGCCGTACCCGCGACCGTTCGAGAACCGATAGTGCGAGGAGGAGACACCGTGGACCTGACCGGACGGGTAGCGATCGTCACCGGCGCCGGGCGCGGGCTCGGCTTCGCCTACGCGTCGGCGCTGGCGAACGCGGGCGCGGCGGTGGTGGTCAACGACGCCGACACCTCGGCGGCCGCCGGTGCGGTGGCCCAGATCGCGGGCTCGGGCGGCAAGGCGGTGGCCGAGCCCGGCCCCGTCGGGCCCGCCTCGACCGCGGACAAGCTCGTCGCACGCGCGGTGGCGGAGTTCGGCCGCCTCGACGTGCTGGTCACCAACGCGGGCGTGCTGCGGGACCGCATGCTCTGGCGCATGTCCGACGACGAGTTCGACACCGTCGTGGACGTGCACCTGCGCGGCACCTTCACGTGCGTACGCGCCGCGGTGCGGCGCATGCGGGACCAGGGCGACGGCGGCAGGGTCATCGTCGTCGGCTCGCCCGCCGGGCAACGCGGGAACGTCGGCCAGACCAACTACTCCGCCGCCAAGGCGGGCATCGTGGGCATGGCCCGCACCTGGGCCATGGAGTGCGCCCGCGCGAACATCACGGTCAACGCGGTGATCCCGGTGGCCGCCACCGCCATGACCGCGACCATCCCCGCGTTCGCCCCGCACGTCGAGGCCTGGCAACGGGACGGCACACCGCTGCCCGCGTGGCTGCGCACCGGCGAGGGGTTCGGGGTGCCGGACGACGCCGCGGGCCTGGTCGTCTTCCTCGCCTCAGCCGGCTCCGGCGACGTGACCGGCCAGGCGATCGGCGTCGGCGGCGACAAACTCTCGCTCTGGACCCACCCCGAGGAGGCTACAGTCGCCTACCGCGACGGCGGCTGGCCCGCCGACGACATCGCGGCGATCTGGGGAGCAGCCATGAGAAGGACGACGAATGCGTGACCAGGGCATCGGGTCGTGGCCCGCGCGACGGACGCGGATGTCGCCGGACCGGGTCGCCGCGGTGCACGGCGGCCGGGAGCTGACGTACCGCGAACTCGCCGAGCGGGCGACGCGGGTGGCCCACGCGCTGGCGGCACTCGGCGTCGGCAGCGGTGACCGGGTCGCCTACCTGGGCCCGAACGAGCCGCGGTTCCTCGAGACCATGTTCGGCACCGCCATGCTGGGCGCGATCTTCGTACCGCTCAACACCCGGCTGGTGGGCCCGGAGCTGGACTACATCCTCACCGACTGCGGCGTCTCCGTGCTCGTGCGGGCGACCGGCCACACGCTGATGGCCGGCGTGCCGCACGTGCTCGACCCGGCCGCGTACGAGGACCGGGTCACGGCCGCGCCCGCCACCCCCGTCGACGAAGTGGTGGCGCCCGACGACGTCGCGCTGATCATGTACACGTCCGGCACGACCGGCAGCCCGAAGGGCGCCGCGCTCTCCCACGCCAACATCCACTGGAACACGGTGAACGTGCTCATCGACGTGGACATCGCGCACGACGAGGTGACGCTCGTGAACGCGCCGATGTTCCACGTGGCGGCGCTCAACCAGACGGTGCTGCCGACGTTCCTCAAGGGCGGCACCGTGGTCCTGGACTCCTTCGACCCGGCGCGCACGCTCGAGACGATCGCCCGCAGGCGCGTGACGTACCTGTTCGGTGTCCCCGCGATGTTCCAGGCGGTGGCGGACAGTCCAGGGTGGACGGACGCGGACCTCTCCTCGGTGCGCACGCTGATCTGCGGTGGCGCGCCGGTGCCGGAAAGCGTGATCACCACCTACCAGCAGCGGGGTCTGGTGTTCCTGCAGGGCTACGGCCTCACCGAGTCGTCGCCGAGCGCGTTGTTCCTGCGCGCGGCGGAGAGCACCGGCAAGGTCGGCTCGGCGGGCACCCCGTGCTTCTTCACCGACGTGCGGGTCCTCGACGCGGACGGCGCGGACGTGCCACCGGGTGTCCCCGGCGAGGTGGTGCTGCACGGGCCGAACGTGATGGCCGGCTACTGGGGCAAACCAGCCGAGACCGCCGCCGTGCTGTCGCCCGACGGCTGGCTGCGCACCGGCGACATCGCGGTGTCCGACGAGGACGGCTTCCTCTACATCCGCGACCGCGTCAAGGACGTGATCATCTCGGGTGGCGAGAACATCTACCCGGCCGAGGTCGAGGACGCGTTGCACCGGCACCCGTCGGTGCGGGACTGCGCGGTGATCGGCGTGCCGGACGAGCGCTGGGGCGAGGTCGGCCGCGCGATCGTGGTGGCCCGCGACGAGGTCGAACCGGCGGACCTGCTCGCGTTCCTCGACGGCCGCATCGCCCGGTACAAGATCCCGAAGTCGGTGGTCTTCGCCGACGACCTGCCGCGCACGGCGTCCGGGAAGCTGCTGAAGAGCGCGCTGCGCACGACCTACGGGGAGCGGCCATGACCACCACCGTGCACGGCCTCGACGAACTGGCGGCGCTCGCGGGCACCACGCTCGGCCCGACGGAGTGGCACGAGGTGACCCAGGACCAGGTGCACACGTTCGCCGACGCGACCGGCGACCACCAGTGGATCCACACCGACCCGGTCCGGGCCGCGGACGGCCCGTTCGGCGGCACGATCGCGCACGGCTACCTGACGCTGTCGCTGATCATTCCACTGTGGACCGGCCTGCTGGACCTGCGCGGCGTCCGCACGCGGGTGAACTACGGGCTCGACAGGGTCCGCTTCCCCGCGCCCGTCCCGGTCGGCGGCAAGGTCCGGCTGACCGCCGCCGTCGCCGCGGTGGACCGGCTGACCGAGGACGCCGTGCAGACCGCGGTGGACTTCACGGTCGAGGTCGCCGGCAGCGAGAAGCCCGCGGTCGTGGCACGCGCCCTGTACCGGTACTACGCCTGATGCCGCACACCGGTCGGTGATCGCAGCTCGCGGTTCGCCTCGGCCAGCTCCGCCGCGACCGCGCGGCAGGCGGCGCAGCCGGCGAGGTGGCGGGTGAGGGCGGTGACCTTCCTCGCCTCGAGACCGGCGCGCAGCCACGGCCCCATCCGCTCGCGCGCCGCCTGGCAGCGCGGGTCGCTCGCCTCGGGCACCTGCGCCTGCAGGAACGCCTTGCGCAGCCCCTCGCGGGCACGCACCGCGAGGGCCGACACCCCGTTGGGTGAGAGGCCGAGCGTCGGCGCCAGGTCGCTCGGGTGCGCGCCGTTGACCTCCATGTGCCACAGGACGGCCCGCCACCGCGGCGGCAGCTCGCGGAACGCCTCCCACAGCACGCGTTCCCGCCACCGCCCGACCACGATCTGGTCGCACGGCGTCACCTCGGCGTCCGCGGCGGCCTCGGCGCCGGCGCCGTAGCGGTCGACGCGGCGTTCGCGCTGCCAGTGGCTCGACGCGAGGTTGCGGATGGCGACCAGCAGGTAGGGCCGCAGGTCGTCGCGCGGTCCGCCGCCGCCGAGGATCGCGACGAGCACCCGCACGAACGCCTCGGCGACCAGGTCCTGCTGGTCGGCGTGGTCGCCCGCGCAGAGCTGCGCGGTGCGGCGGGCCGGTTCCTCGTGCTTGCGGTACAGCTGCGCGTAGGCGTCGACCTCGCCACGGCGGACGGCGGCGATCAACGGCTCGTCGGATATCGGTGCGTCACCGTCGGATGACATGGGCACTCCCCCACCCTGAAGATACGGGGTACACCATTGTACCCGGTACGGGGATGTACCGGTAATCGGAACGCGCTAAGGTCGCCGTGTGACGTCCTCACCAAGCGGTCGTCCCCGCGATGGCCGGGCGGCGCGGTGGGCCGGTCAGCGGGAGCGCCGCCGCAACGCGTTCGTCGACGCGGCGCTGGAGGCGATCGCCGAGCACGGCCCCGACGTGACGACCGAGCTGATCGCGGAGGCCGCGGGCGTTGCGCGCACGCAGGTCTACAAGCACTTCGCCGACGCGACCGACCTGCACAACGCGATCGCGGAGCGTGCGGTGGCGCTGATCACCACCGAGCTGGCGCCGCTGTGGGACCTGTCCGGGACGCCGATGCAGATGATCGACAAAGCGGTCGGCTCGCACATCCGGTTCCTGTCGGAGCGCAACAACCTGTACCGCTACCTGAACGTGCGGAACGCGATGGCCGACGTCAAGACCACCATCGGCAAGCACCTGACGCTGCTGTTCGAGCACTACCTGACGCTGTTCGGCATCGACGCGCGGATCGGGGAGACGGTCGCGTTCGCCATGGTCGGCATGGTCGACGCGAGCACGGCGCGCTGGCTCGACAACCCGAGGGACATGGACGAGGCCGAGCTGTCGGCGGTGCTGGCGCGGTGGGTGTGGCGGATCCTCGACGACCTGCTGCGGGAGAACGGCGTGGTGCTCGCACCCGACGCGCCGCTGGCCACGCCGGACCTGAAGTTCAGCCCCTGACGCCGGTCAGCCGTCTGCCTCGGTCTCCTCGTCCCACTCGAAGCCGAACTCGGCCGCGAGCGCGTCGAAGATGGGCGTGTCGAACTCCTCGGTCACCGTCTGCTGCGGCATGACTTGTCCCTCCATTTCGGACCCCTCACCGGTGCCAGTCGCCGCGACGGCGATCGTGACGCGATGATCGGGTCACCGGCGGCGTATTTCCCCCGCGTGGGGGAGGTCAAACCTGTTCGCGGGCAGATTGTGGGTGGGTGTGGCAGGGCCACCGTTCTCGCTGGTCCCGGCGCTAGCCTCGATGACGTGGACAACGCGATCGGTGCGTTCCTGCGGGCGCGGCGCGAGCTGGTGCGGCCCGAGGACGTCGACCTCGAGCCGGGCGGGCGGCGCCGGGTCAGCGGCCTGCGCCGCGAGGAGGTCGCCATGCTCGCCGGCGTGAGCGGCGACTACTACGTGCGCCTCGAGCAGGGCCGGGAACGGCACCCGTCGGCGCAGGTGGTGGCCGCGCTCGCGCAGGCGCTGGCCCTGGACGAGGACGCCACCGCCTACCTGCACGAGCTGGCCCGGCCCCGCCCTAGGCCGACGGCCCGGCGCAGGCGGCGGGAGCAGGTCAGCCCGGTGCTGACGAGCATGATGGCCACGTGGACGACCACACCGGCCGTCGTGCTGGGCCGGTGCCTCGAGGTGCTGGCGGCCAACGACCTCGGCCACGCCCTGTTCGCCGGTCACACACACAGCGACGACCTGGTGCGGCTGGTGTTCCTCGACCCCGGCGCGCGTGACTTCTACCCCGAGTGGGAGCGCGTCGCCGTCAACACCGTCGGCGGGCTGCGTGCCGCGGCCGGCCTCGACCAGGACGACCCGCGGCTGATCGAGACCGTCGGCGAGCTGTCGGTCAAGAGCGCGGACTTCCGCAGGCTGTGGGCGCGTCACGACATCCGGCAGAAGAAGAACGAGACCAAGCGGTTCCGGCACCCGCTCGTCGGTGAGCTGACGCTGTCGTACGAGGCGCTCACCGTCAACGGCGCACCCGGTCAGCAGCTGGTCGTCTATCAGGCCGAACCCGGCAGCCCGTCCGCGGCGGCGCTCGCCCTGCTGGGCAGCCTGACCGCGTAACCCCCGTCCGATCCGGACGCCGCGTGCGCGCACGTGGCGCGCTGAACCCTGCCCTGATCAAGGAGAACCGACATGAAGATCGTCCTCGTCACCGGCGCTTCGAGCGGCATCGGTCAGGCCACCGCGCTGCGGCTGGCCGCCGACGGGCACCACGTGGTCATCGGCGCGCGCCGCGAGGAGCGGCTCGCCGAGCTGGCGGGCAAGATCCGCGCCGGCGGCGGGTCCGTGGAGGCCGTCCGCCTCGACGTCACCGACCGCGCGGACGTCGCCGCGTTCACCGAGGGGGCCGTGGCCCGGCACGGGCGGGTGGACGTCGTCGTGAACAACGCGGGCGTCATGCCGTTGTCCCGGCTGGACTCGCTGCTCGTCGACGAGTGGGACCGCATGATCGACGTGAACGTGCGCGGCCTGCTGCACGGCATCGCCGCCGCACTGCCGCAATTCCAGCGCCAGCGCAGCGGCCACTTCGTGACGGTCGCGTCGATCGGCGCGCACCAGGTGGTGCCGACGGGCGCGGTGTACTGCGCGACGAAGTACGCCGCGTGGGCCATCACCGAGGGCCTGCGCCAGGAGGCGGACCCGAGCATCCGGGTCACGACCGTCTCGCCGGGCGTGGTCGAGTCGGAGCTGGCGGACACGATCACCGAGGCGGGCGCGCAGGAGATGATGCGCACCTACCGCGCGGAGACCATCCCTCCGTCCGCGATCGCCGACGCCATCGCGTACGCCATCGACCAGCCCGCGGACGTGGACGTGAACGAGCTGGTGATCCGCCCGGCCCGGCAGCGGTGAACGCGGTCAGACCACGATGTCGAGGCCGCTGAACAGCGCGCGGCCCAGGGTGGTCGAGTGCGCACAGGCCACGACCCCCACGTCCGGTGCCGCAGCCGCGGACGGGACGGTCGCGGTGCCCACGCGCCGCCAGGTGGCGCCGCCGTCGGTGCTCACGTCGCCGGTGAACGTGGTGCCCTGGCGGGTGAGCCGCAGTCGCGCCGGGTACGGGGTCGGGTTCAGCTCCAGCCGGGCCACGGCGTCGAGCGTGCCGTCCTCGTCGGCGTCCCACAGGAGCAGGAAACCGTTGGCGGGCTTGGCGACCAGCGCGACGTACCCGGTGGAGCGGGTGCCGAGGTCGTTGCGGAACACCAGGCCGGCACGGGCGCTCGGGTCGGTCGCGGCCTGCGCGACCAGGGTCACCGACGCGGCCGTCGCGGCGACGTCCGGCCGGAAGATCGCGCCGTACTCGTCGACGCCGGTCCACATGTCGCGCCCGCCGGTGAGGACCGCGAGCTGGTCGCCGCGTTGCCCGAAGTACGCCTCGGTGGTCGCGGCGGTCCGCAGCGGCGCGACCACCGGCTCGGCGACCGTGACCGTCCTCGCCTGCTCGAAGGAGACCGCCTGACCGTCCACTGTGTACCTGGCGGTGGCGGCGAGCCGCCCCGGTTCGAGCAGTTGCGCGGGCGGAACGGCGGTGACCGTCCAGTCCGCCGCGAACGTGGCGCCCGCGGCGAGCGACGGCGTGGTCCGCTCGCCCGGCGTGACGGTCCAGCCGGGAGGGGCGGTCAACCGCAACGCCACCGAGGACACCGCGACGCCCTCCCGGTTCGCGACCGTCGCGGCGACCGCGAACGGCGTGCCCGCCGCGGGCGCGCCGGGTGCGTCGAGCGTGACCGGACCCTGGTTCGGCGGCCAGGTCAGCACCATGCCGTCGGCGAGCAGCGCGCGTCGCAGCGCCGGGTAGTCGACGTCCTGCACGGCCCGCCCGTCGGCGAGCGCGAGGTGCGCGGCACTGGCGGCGGCGTGGCCGAGCAGCATGAACACCGGCTCCATGCGTGCCGACCCGAACGCGATGTGCGACGCCGAGAGCGCCACCGGCACCACGAGGTTCGCGCACTCACCGCGGCGCGGCACGATCGCGCGGTAGGAGATCCCGTACGGGCCCGCGGGCGCGACCTGCACGTCGCCCTCGTTGCGGGCCACGCCGTTGATCACGACGCGGGCGCAGTTGTGCGAGTCCATCGTGTACGAGGCGAGGCCGACGGGGTCCGGCGCGGTGCGAGCCCAGCGGCAGTCGTGCTCGGTGACCACGTAGTCGGCGACCATGCGGCGGCCCTCGCGGATGTACAGCTCGTGCGGCCAGCCGCCGGTCTCCGCGAACTCGTCGGCGGGCAGCCCCCACGCGCTCACCTCGGCCCGGATCGCCGCGGGCACGGCGGGGTCGTTCGCCAGGTAGTGCAGGAGACCCTGCTGGTAGGTGACGTGGTCCTGGAAGATCCGCTCACGTTCCAGGTAGCCGGCCTCGGGCCAGCGGTGGTTGCGGCCGATGTTGTCGGTGCTGACGGCGCCGTTGTTGTTGAGGTCGGTCTTCCCGTTGGGCATGGGGGTGTTGAGGCGCAGCGCGTCCCACACCCCGGCGGCGATGTAGCGGCGCAGGAGCTCGTAGCGGGCCGGGTCGTAGCCGGGTGGCCGCGGGAACGGCCGCCGGTCGGCCGCTTTGGTGAGGCAGACGCGGAAGTTGTAGGCCTGGATGCGCTGATCGCCCGCGCCGGTGTTGCCGACGGGGTCGCCCTGGACACCCGGCAGGAGACCGCTCGTGGGGTCGCCCGGCGTGCGGTAGGGGTCGACGGCGCGCTGGAACTGGTGCCCGGAACGGACCTGGACGCCGTTGAGGGTCTCGCCGTGGACGGCGTTGCCCTCGCGGCCGACCGTGTAGGTGACGCCCGCCTTCGCCATGAGGTCGCCCTCGTAGGAGGCGTCGATGTAGACCGCCGCGCGGAACACCTTGCCGTTCTCGGTGCGCAGTGCGGTGATCCGGCCACCGGCCATGTCCACTGAGGACAGCCGGTGCTCGCGGAAGACCTGGACGCCCGCCTCGGCGACCCAGGCGTCGAACACGGCCTCCGCCACGTGCGGTTCGAAGCCGAAGGCCTCCGGCTTGCCGTAGTGCGCGCCGACGCGGCGGTAGAACTCGCGGGACAGGCCGCCGATGGCCTCGATGCGCCCGGAGTCGGTGGCGCCGAGACCGGAGGAGGTGAGCCCGCCGAGGTGCCGCCCGAAGACGACGAGCGCGACGGACCGCCCGTGCCGCGCGGCCCGCACGGCGGCGGTGACACCGGCGGAGGTGCCGCCGTGCACGCAGACGTCGGTGCGGATCTCCCCCGGCGCGGGCGAGACGGGGTAGTAGTACTGCAGGCCGGGGGCCCTCGGGCCCGCTTCCGCCGTGCCGGTGGCGGAGAGGAGGACCGCCGCCGCACCGGCCCCCGCGATCGCCGTTCGCCGGGAGATTTCGAGGTCCATGGATCCGCCTTCCGCCGCCTTCGCCGGGCACGCAGCCTTTCGCAACGTAACAACGAAAGTACGTTCAGTATCAACAAAAGTTGCGGGAGCGAAGCGTCAGCTCAACCAGGTGTGCAGCGCCCACCACCAGCGCAGGGTCTCCGGGACCGTGGTCGGCGCCGGGCGGGCGCCGGTCAGCTCGGCGAGTTTGCCCAGCCGGTACCGGACCGTGTTGGGGTGCACGTGCAGCGCCTCGGCGGTCTGGTCGAGGCGCTGCCCGTGGTCGAGGTACGCGATCCCGGTGCCCACGAGCTGGCGGTGGAACGGATCGGCGCGGTCGAGCGCGCCGAGGTACGCCGACGCCAGCAGCTCGGCCAGCAACGGTTGCGCGGCGAGCGCGGTCTCGCCCGCGAGGTCGGTCAGCTGGCGCACCCCGCGCAACCCGGGCACGGCCGTGACCGCCGTCAGGCACAGGTCGTACCGCGACCGCACCTCGCCGAGCGGGGCCGGGGGCGCGACGACCACGAGGTCCGGCACGTCCGCCAGTGCAGGCGCCCGCACCGACAGGCCCGCCAGCCGTCCTTCCACCAGGCCGAAGACGCCGCCGGACGCGGCCAGCCGACGTTCGAGCGTCCTCGCGCGGACCGGGTCGGCGACATCGGTCAGCACGCAGTGGTACCGCCCGTCCGGGCGCAGGCCCGCCCGCGCGATCTCCTCGTCGGCGAGGTCCGCGCCGTGCAGGAGCCTGCGCAGCACGTGGGTGTGCGCGTCGCGGGCGGTGAGCTCCGCGCGGTGGTGGCCGCTGATCACGTGCCGCTCCAGCGCACCCGCGTACCGGCTGAACCGCACGAGCGCCTCGAGCATCACCTGCGGTGGGACGCCGGCCGCGTTCGCCTGGGCGACCGCGATGTCCACGGCACGGGTCCGGCCCGCGTGCACGCCCCGCAGCAGCGCCTCGAGTGGGATGCCCTGCGCGGCGCGGTCCGCGCCCAGCGCCTCGGCCGCCGCGAAGACCTCGTCGGCGGGTTCTGCCGGGTCCTCGACCGCGGCGATGGCGGCGGCGACCACGACCGCGATGTGGCGGCGGTTCTCGGCCTCCGGCAGGCGCGCGACCTCGGGCGACGCCTCGCGGGCCGCGGCGACCACCTCGTCGACGAGCGCCGGATCGGCCGCGAGGGACTTCAGCACGACCCCGAGTGCGTCCATCTGCACCGCCTTGTGCGCGAACCACAACCGGCGTGGTGCGCGTTGGCGGTCGCCGCCTACCGCGGCCGCGCGGCCCGCTGGTTTGCTGAGAGCTACCGAACGGTAACACTCCCCTGCCCGGAGGCTCCGATGTCGTGGCGTCCCCTGCTCGCGGCGGCGCTCGCCGCCGTGTCGATCACCGCGTTCGCACCCACCGCCCCCGCGGATCCGCTGCGGGAGGTGCTGCTCGTCGGCAACAACTGGGAGGGCACGGCCGACGTCGTGGCCTCGACCCCCGACCTCACCAGGATCGGCCGGATCGACGTCGTGCCGGACAAGGACGAGCGGCTGCGCGAGATCTACCTCAACCCGGTCAAGCTCGCCTACTTCCTCGGCATCCGGGAGACCGTCGGCGAGGGCCACGACCAGTTCGTCGACGACATGTACACCACGCCCGACGGGTCCGCGGTCGTCGTGTCGCGGCCCAGCTTCGCCGACGTCGTGTCCATCGACCTCGCCGACGGCGGCGTGAACTGGCGCTTCCCGGTGTCCGGCTTCCGCGCCGACCACATGGCCGTCTCCCCCGACGGCACCAAGGTCGCCGTGTCCGCGTCGACGTCGAACACCGTGCACGTGCTGGACATCGTGACCGGCAGGCAGCTCGGTTCGTTCCGCACCGGCGACAAGCCGCACGAGAACGTGTTCACCGGCGGTGGCCGGTACGTGTGGAACATGTCCATCGGCGAGGTCAACACCGCGCTCGACGACCCGGCGCTGGACTGGACGAAGGGCGACCGTCGCATCACCGTCGCCGACGCGACCACGTTCGCGCAGGTCAAGGTGATCGACATGCGGCAGCGGCTGGACGCGTTCGGCCGCCGCGACCTGTCCGACGCCGTGCGCCCAGCCGTGTTCTCCCCGGACGGGTCGAAGCTGTACTTCCAGGTGTCGTTCTACCACGGGTTCCTCGAGTACGACGTGGCGACCGACCGGATCACGCGCGACAAGACGCTGCCGAAGAACCCCGCGACCAGCGAGGACCGCACCACGTGGATCAACGACTCGCGCCACCACGGCCTGTCGATGAACCCGTCGGGCACGAAGCTGTGCGTGGCCGGGACCATGGACGACTACGCGACCGTCGTGGACCGGGCGACGCTGGCCGAGGGCCCGCTGGTGACGGCGTCGAAGCCGTACTGGGCGACCGTGTCCGGCGACGGCCGCGCGTGCGTGATCTCCGAGAGCGGCGCGGACCGCGTCACGTCGATCGACTTCGCGACCGGCAGGAAGATCGCGTCGGTGCCGGTGGGCGACCACCCGCAGCGCGTGCGCCTCGGGCACGTCCCGGCCGGCTGGACCGGGACGGCCTAGGCGGCGTCCGCGTCCGGGAAGGACGCCTTGTAACCCAGTGACGTGAACATGCCCGACAGCATCTGCCGGGTGTTGCGTTCGGCGCGCGCGGTCAGGCCGGCTTCCTTGGCCGCGTCGCCGATCCGCTTCTCGGCGAGGACGTACAGCTCGCGCTGGTCGGACTCCTCGAACAGCGACTTGATCCGGTCGAACGCGCCGCGGTCCTGCGAGTACAGGTAGGTGTGCTCCTGGTCGATGTTCGGCTTGGCGAGCTTCGGGTCGGGCAGCCGGACCTCGACGGTCTTGCGCTCCTCGTCGACCGTCAGCGCCTTCTCCGACAGCGTGCCGAGGTCGACGTACGCGCTGACCGAACCGCGCGCGACGAACAGCGCGCGGTTCCCGGCGATGAAGTCCGGCACCCAGGCCACGTCGTGCTCGACGTCGACGACGACCTGGAAGTCGCCCTCGGCCGCGTGGTACTGGCTCAGGTCGCGGACCGACTGGAGCATCGCGGGCCCGGTGCGGTCCTTCGTCTCGGTCGTGAAGGGGTTCAGCGAGGGCACCTGGGCGACCAGCCACATCAACGCGGCCACCACCACGACCACGACCAGGACCACCCGGCCGACCTTCCACAATGGACTGTCCGGCACGACGACCTCCCGTCTAGGGTGCCTGTCGTGATCGAAACCGACCTGCGCGTTCCCGACGGGCGGACGCTGCACACGTACGACACCGGGCAGGGCGACCTCGTCGTCTTCTGGCACCACGGAACACCCAACACGGGGCTACCCCCTGAGCCCCTCTTCGAACCAGGGTTGCGCTGGGTGTCGTACGACCGGCCCCGGTACGGCGGATCGTCGGCTGCTCCGGACCGCGACATCGCGTCCACGGCGGCGGACACCGCGGCGGTCGCGGACGCGCTCGGCGTCGGGACCTTCGCCCTGCTGGGCCATTCGGGTGGTGGCGCGCACGCGCTCGCGTGCGCCGCGCTGCTGCCGGACCGGGTGCGCGCGGTCGCGTCGATCTCGTCGATGGCCCCGTTCGACGCGCCCGGCCTCGACTGGTTCGCGGGCATGGGCCCGACCAGCGCGGCGACCCTGCGCGCCGCGGCGGCGGGCCGGGCCGCGCGCGAGGCGGTCGAGGGCGGCGACCCGGACTTCACGGCGGCCGACTGGGCGGCTCTGGCGGGCACGTGGTCGTGGCTCGGCGAGGTCGTGCGCCCGGCACTGGCGGGCGACCCGTCGGCACCGGTCGACGACGACCTCGCCTACGTCCGCCCGTGGGGCTTCGACCCGGCCACCATCACCGCGAAGACGCTGGTGGTGCACGGCGCGGACGACCGCCTGATCCCCGCGGCCCACGGCGAATGGCTGGCACGGCACATCCCCGGCGCGGAGCTGCGGCTCGTGCCGGGGGCAGGGCACATCTCGGTGCTCGACCACGCTCAGCAGGTGCTGGCGTGGTTGCGGCTCAACTCTGGGTGATCTCCACCTTGTCCGGGTAGAAGGCCACGTGGTCGGCGATCCCGGCGACCGCGGGGTACGGGGTGCGGTAGGTCCAGATGGCGTCCGCCAGCTCGCCGTCCGGCGTGACCAGCGTGTAGTACGACGCCTCGCCCTTGTACGGGCAGTAGGTGCTGGTGTCGGTCGGCTTGATGAGGGCCGGGTCGACGTCCGCCAGGGGGATGTACTGCACGGGCGGGTAGTTCGACTCCTGGAGCACCAGGGCGGCGGTGGTGTCGGCGACGACCTGGTCACCGACCCGGACGGTGACCCGTGCCGGGTTCTTCTCGACGGTGATCGGGTGGTCCGGGCCTGGCGTCTTCATCTCACGGGGCATACCTACCTCAAGTCCCGGCGGGCGCGAGTTGTTCCCGGGGTCCACCGATGCGGTGACGCGCGGCCACCGCGTGCCCGCCCGCCGTGCGCTGGCCTTAACCTTGTGCCGCGCGGGGACGTGACGAACGGCGGTGTTGGTGCGCGGGATCGACTACTACGAACTGCTCGGCGTGACGCGCGACGCGTCGTCGTCGGAGATCAGGTCCGCGTACCGGGCGCTCGCGAAGGCCATGCACCCCGACACCGGGGGCACCGCGGGCGCGTTCCGGCTGCTGCGCGAGGCCTACGACACCCTCACCGATCCCGAGCGGCGTGCCGACTACGACCGCGGCGACGAGGACGAGCCGTACGAGCCGGAGCCGCCGCCCGCGCGCACGCGCAGACCCCGGCCGGTGTCCCGGCACGTGCCCGCGTTGCCGGTCATCGAGCCCGGCGACATCCCGTGGTGGGACGAGGTGCGCCGGGAACGGCAGGTGGTGCTCGAGCCGACGAGCGGTCCCAGCAGGACGGTCACCCTGATGGCGGCTGGCGCGACCGCTTTCGTTGTGCTAGCAATGGGTCTCCTCGGCGCACCGCTCTGGCTGTTGATCTTGTTCCTGCTGGTCGGGGGCGCAGCGACCGTCGAATGTGGACGGCGGAACCTCGCGGCGCTGCGCGTGGACAAGGAGTTCACCGCGGAGTTCGGCGACCGCAAGGTGTTCGGGTCGCCGGGCCAGGAGGACGACGAGGTCGCCGAACGCCTGACGGCGGAACTGCTCGCGCGGTACCTGACCCGCATCCCGGGTGTCCGCGTCTGCCACGGACTCGCCGCCGAGGAGGGTTCGGTGTTCGCCGACCTCCACCACGCGGTGCTGTGCGGGCACCGGCTCGTGCTCGTCGAGTCGAAGTCGTGGCTGCCGGGGCACTACGACGTCGACGCGTCCGGCGCCGTGCTGCGCAACGGGCACCCGTTCCGCGGCGGCACGGTGAACCTGCCCGACCGGCTCGCCGCGTACCGCGCGTTGTTGCCCGACGCGGAAATCCGTGGCGCACTGCTGATCTACCCCAGCCGAGCAGGAACGATCACCGTCGGCGACGGCATCGGGCACACACCGGAGCGGTTCGTCGCCGAGATCGGCGGGTGGCTCGCCGCCGATCCGTCCACTGTGGATCGCGAGATGTTCGCCACGCTGCTGCGCCAGGTCGTGTCGCCCGGCTGATCAGCGACGTTGTCGCGAACCGGGGGTGGTAACGCGGAATTCCCCGCACAGGGCCAAAGTTCGCTAGTCCGTTTGCGGTAGAGTCTGCTGCGCTTTCCGGCCCGGCGCGCGCCGGTTCGCGTTCGCCTCCCCTCGCACAGGAAGGACCCGATGTCCGAGACGCCTACCCCACCGTGGGGAATCAGGGTCGAGAACGACATGCAGGCCGCCTACGCCGACGGCATCGAACGGCTGCAGGCCAGACTCCTGCACATCGGGTTGTTCCTCCTCACCGCCGTCGTCCTCGGCGGCGGCGCGGGCGTGCTGGTGCTCGCGACCGGCGGCGGCAGCGCGCTCACCGTCTCGGTCAGCGTGGTCGCCGGCTGCGTGGTCGCGGTGCTCGTCGCCGTCCTCGCCGCGATGTCGGCCACGCGGCAGATCACGCCGCTGGCCCGCAGGCCGGTCCAGCCACGGGCGCCGATCCCGGCCGCGCCACCGGCGCTGCCGACCGCGCAGAAGCCGGAGCAGCGGGTCGTCGAGGTGGTCACCCGCGCGCCGGAGCCCGCACCGCTGTGGGGCCGGCCCGGCGAGGGGCACGTCGTGGTCGGCGACGACCCGGGGCAGCGCCGCGAGGTGTTCGTCAAGCTGGCGCGCCGCCTGCAGTCCCTCATCAACCGCGCCATCAAGCGGATCGACGAGCTGGAGCAGGAGAACGAGGACCCGGAGCTCCTCAACGGCCTCTACGAGATCGACCACCTGTTCACGCTGGCCAGGCGGCAGGGCGAGAACCTGGCCGTGCTGGGCGGCGAGGCGCCGCAGCGCCGCTCCACCAGGCCGGTCAGCGTGTACTCGGTGCTGCTCGCCGCGGTGTCCGAGGCCGAGCACTACCGGCAGATCGCGATCGTGCCGGTCGAGGACGTGGAGATCCACGGCCACGCCGTCGCCGAGATCATCCACCTGCTCGCCGAGCTGCTGGAGAACGCGACCCGCTTCACCTCGCCGGACGGCCCGAAGGTCGAGGTCCGCGCGCAGAAGGTGACCGCGGGCCTCGCGATCGAGGTGCAGGACCGCGGCCTCGGCATGAGCTACGAGGACCTGGAGCGGATCAACCACCTGCTGGACGGCTCGACCCGCATCGACATCTCGGAGCTGCTCACCGACGGCCGCATCGGCCTCGCCGTGGTCCGCGAGCTGGCGCGCCGCCACGACATCCGCGTGCGCCTGCAGTCGAACATCTTCGGCGGCATCGCGGCCGCCGTGGTCATCCCGCCGCAGCTGCTGAGCGAGCCGGAGCCCGCCTCCGACGCCCGCCACCGCGCCCCGGCCCGGCGCGAGCCCGTGGACGCGACGGCCTCGTCGCCGTCGCTGACGCCGGTGCAGAAGCCGGTGCAGAAACCGTCGCCGACGCCGCGGCCCGCTCCGGCCGCCCCGGCACAGCAGGCCCCGACCGTCGTGCCCGCACCGCTCCCCGTGCCCACCGCCGCCGTCGCGGCGCCGGGCCTCGGGCCCATCCGTCCACAACAGGCACGCCCGGCACCGGCGGAGACGGTCGCGGAGACCGTCACCGAGGACAAGCCCGAGCGCGACCTGCCGCCGCTGCCCGTGCGCTCGCCCGGCCGGTCCTACGACGACCTGCGTGCCGGTGGCAGCGGCGGGATCTCCGCGGAGGACGCGGCCAAGCTCGCCGACCCCGGCGTCGTCGCCGGTGAGCAGCCGCCGCCGCTGCCGCAGCGCAAGGGCAGCCACCTGCGCGAGGAGCTGCTCGAGCCACCGCAGCTGACCAAGCCGGTGCCCGGCCACAACACCAACCTCATGAAGACCGTCCAGGCGGGCCGGGACCACTGGCTCGCGGAGCAGAACCGAGAAGCGACGAACAGAGGAGACTCCACAACATGGCCGACGACCTGAACTGGCTGCTCCGCCGGCTGGTTGAGGCGGTACCCGACACGCACAGCGCGCTGTTGCTGTCGGTGGACGGCATCCCGAAGTACTGGTACGGGCTCGACATCGACGGCGCGGACCGGCTCGCCGCGCTCGCCAGCAGCATGTGTTCGCTGGCCAACCAGGTCGGCAAGAAGTTCTCCGAGGACGGCTCGGACGGCGTCCGGCAGGTGATCACCGAGCTCAACGAGATCATCCTGTTCGTGACGGCCGCGAGCGCGGGCAGCGTGCTGGCCGTGCTCGCCGCCCGCGACGTCGACGCGGGCATCCTCAGCTACGAGATGCAGCGCCTGTGCACCCAGGTGCCCGCGGTGCTGACGACGCCGTCGCGCCACCACGTCGCGCACCAGGGCAATGGAACGCGTTGACCATGAGCGGTCCGGACGAGACGACTGCCACGGAGGACCCCGGCTTGTTCGGCGTACGGCCGTACGCGATGACCAACGGAAGGACCCAGCCGAGCACACCGCTCGACCTGATGTCACTGGTGCGGGCGACCGGCCGGGGCATGGTCGGGAAGAGCAGGCTGGGTGTCGAGCACTCGAAAGCACTGGAGCTGTGCGAGTCCCCCACGTCGGTCGCGGAGATCGCGGCCCTGCTGCAGCGGCCGGTCACCGTGACCAAGGTCGTGCTCTCCGACCTGATCGAGCTGGGCGCGGTGATCGCGAAGTTCGCCCCGCGCGATACCTATGCCAACGACCCGGCGATTCTGGAGGCGGTGATCGATGGCCTCCGACGGTTCGTCTGAGCTGTTCCCCAACCAGGTGAAGATCCTCGTGGCGGGCGGCTTCGGCGTCGGCAAGACGACGTTCGTCGGCGCGGTCAGCGAGATCGAGCCGCTCACCACCGAGGAGACGCTGACGGCGGCGAGCGCGTCGGTCGACAGCGTCACCGGCGTGGAGAGCAAGGCGACCACGACAGTGGCCATGGACTTCGGCCGGCTGTCCTTTCGCGACCAGAACCTCGTGCTGTACCTGTTCGGCACGCCGGGCCAGGACCGCTTCTGGTTCATGTGGGACGAGCTGTCCCTCGGCGCGGTCGGCGCGGTGGTGCTCGCCGACACCCGCAGGCTCGCCGACTGCTTCGGCGCCATCGAGTTCTTCGAACGGCGCGACATCCGCTTCCTGGTGGCGCTCAACGAGTTCGACGGCGCCTACCGCTACGAGGACGCGGACGTCCGCACGGCGCTCGCGTTGAAACCCCACGTCCCGCTCGTCCGCTGCGACGCGCGCAACACGCGTTCGGCGAGCCTCGCGTTGATCACCCTGCTCGAGACCGTCCTGGCGACGTCGCGCGCCGCCGCCACACCCCCGATGATGCGGAGTCCACGTTGAACCACGACATCCTCGACACCCGGCTGCTGAAGGCGCCCCACGACCCGGACATCCCGCAGCGCCTCGCGCGGCTGGCACAGCTCGGTCTCGGCACCCGGCCGGACGCGGAGTTCGACCAGTTCGCCGCCCGCCTCGCCGCGGCCGCGAACGCCCCGTACGCGATGGTCAACTTCGTCGGGGACGAGGAGCAGTACTTCGCCGGGCTGTACGGCCCGGACAGCGCGAAGGCCGACGCGCTCGAGGCGGCGTCGTCCGCGTCGCACGCCGCGCCGGGCCGCACGATGTCCCGGGAGCACGGCTACTGCCCGCACGTGGTGGTGCGGCGCAAGGCGCTGGTGCTCGACGACGTGTGCGCGTACCCGAGGTTCGCGGTCAACCCGGTGGTGAACTCGATCGGGGTGCGTGCCTACATGGGCGCGCCGCTGATCGACCGCACCGGCACCGCGCTGGGCACGATCTGCGTGGTGAACACGGAGGAGAGCAACTGGGGCAGGCCCGGCCTCGAGATGATCAAGTCGATGGCGGCCGAGGTCGTCGAGATGATCCACCGCCGCGAGCAGCTCGGCCACTGACGGTGCTGACGGGCACCTCCGGAACGTTTCAATCCGAAGGTGCCCGGGGTGGCTTCACCTGCGCCACCACCGCGACGGCGTCGTGTCGTCGTCATGCGGTTCGTGGACGACGGGTTCGTCCGCGGCGCGGGCGACCCGGTTGAGCAGGCCGCTGCTCGCGCGGAGCTGGGCGGAGAACCGTGCCGACCACTGCTCGCGGTAGGTGCCGAGCGCGACCTCCGCGAGCCGGATCCGCTGGATGTCCGACGTGCCGGCAGGCGCGTAGATGTGGTTGGCGTCGCGCAGGAAGCGCTCGATGTTGCTGCCGGGGTAGAGCCCGTACGCGGCGTGCACCTCCATCGCCGTCCTCGCACTGTCCAATGAGGACTCGACGTTGAGCAGCTTCGCACTGATCAGTTCCGCGTCGCACGGCAGGCCCTCGTCGAGCAGGTGCGCGGCGTGGTACGCGGCGAGCCGCGCGGTCATCAGCTGGGACTGCATCTGGCCCAGTTTCTGTTTGACCGTGGGGAGTTCCGCCAGCGGCTTGCCGTAACGCGTCTGCGCGGTGGCGAACTCGACGGTCTGCTCGACGATCGCGCGGTGGATGCCGAGCGACACCGCGGTCAGGTTCGGGCGTCCATACAGGACACTGGAGGAGTAGGCGACCGCCAGGCCGTCCCCCTCCGACCCGAGCAGGTTCTCCGCGGGGACGCGGCAGTTCTCGAAGATGAGCTCGCCGAAGCTGAACCCGTGCAGCCCCATGGCCGGCTGGTGCCTGCCGAGCGACAGGCCGGGCGCCGTCGACTCCACGAGGAACGCGGACAGGCCGCGGGAACCCGGGCCGGTGCGGACCACCACACCGTGGAGGTCGCCGACGTGGCTGTTGCCGACGAACACCTTTCTGCCGTTGAGGAAATAGTGGTTTCCCACCCGTTCGGCGGTAGCGGACATGCCGAGCACGTGCCCGCCGGACTCGGGTTCCGTCACCGCGATCGTCGGCATGCAGCGGCCGTCGCTGATCATCGGCAGCCAGCGCCGTTTCTGCTGCTCGTTGCCGAAGTGGACGATCTTGGCGACACCCAGCTGGGAGGCCTGGACCATGGCGCCCATCGCGCCGCTGACCCGCGACAACTCCTCGATGATGATGGTCTTCGCCAGGTGCCCGAGACCCATTCCCCCGTACCTGGGGTCGATCGTGACGCCGAGCCAGCCCTGCTGGGCGATCAGGCGGGACATCTCGACGTGGACGGACTTGGCCGCCTCCATGTCCTCGACGCGCGGCGCGACCTTCACCTCGGCGAAGTCGCGGACCTGCGCACGCAACCGCTCGTGCTGCGGGGTGGTGAAGTAGCTGGTCGCAGGGGTGGCGATGGTGGTCACTGGACGGCCCTCGACGTTTCGTCACAGATCAACACGAACTCCCCGTTGGTTGTGTGCGCCGCACAACTTTGCCATTGATCACACTTGAGCGGTACCTCCTTAATGGTGACGAGAATAACTCACGACTACTAACGGTGATCGTTCTCGCTGACCGTGATCATCCACAAAGGACAGACCGCGTGCCGCCCTTTCGTAACAGGGCGACACGCGGCCGCATTGATGAAGGTCAGGCGTGGTTCAGGCGTGCCGCCGCCCCCCGGAGGACCGAACAGGACGATCGACAGCGGGCATCCGGTCGTAGGAGTCCTCGGGCCCGAAGCGCGGGCGGACGAGGTAGTCGTCGTCCGGCCTGCTGTGCTTGGGGACGCGGTCGAACGCGTCGTCCATGCTCGGCAGCGCCGGGACGAGCCGCATGCTGCTCAGCGCCGGGTCCATGGTGCGGGAGAGCCGCTCCTCGGCCCGCCGCCGCGCGGCACGGCCACCGTTGGTCGGCGCGCCCGTGGCGCGGCGGGGCGGCATGCCGTCGACGGACGTCTCGTCGGCGCTTCCCCCGACCGGCGGCATCCGGTCGAGTGAATCCCCGACCGCGGGCGCCAGGGGCGGGAACGGGTCCTCGGGACCGCGGGAGTCGTCGCGGCCGAAGCCCGCCCGCGTGCCACCCCGGCGGACCGGGGGCATGGCGTCGAACGAGTCGGCGGGACCGCGCCGCGACGCGGGCACATCGCGGAAGGAGTCCTCGCGCGCGGCGCCACGTGACTCGGGGGCGCCCCGGCGCGCGGGCGGCATCGCGCTCCGCGAGTCCGCCGCACCGCCCCGGGCAGGCGGCATGGCCCCGAACGAGTCTTCGGCACCCCGCGTCACCGGCGGCATCGCACCACGCGAGTCGGCGGCGCCCCGGCGCACGGGCGGCATGCCGCCGAAGGAACTCTCCGGCCCCCGCGAGACGGGAGGCATCGCGCCATGCGAGTCCGCGGCGCCCGGGCGCACGGGCGGCATCCCACCCCGCGAGTCGGCCGCGCCACGGCGAGCGGGCGGCATGCCGCCGAACGAATCCTCCGGTCCCCGCGACACCGGCGGCACCCCACCGCGCGCGGGCGGCATCCCGCTGCGCGCGTCGGCGGTCCGGCGCACCGGCGGCATGCCGCTGAAGGACGCCTCCGGGCCGGGCGCGACGAAGGGGTCGGGCGGGAGCTGCGCGAACGACCCGTCCGAACCGCGGCCGACCGGCGGGATCACGCCCTCGACCATGGTCTCCGGACCGCCGACCGGGTCGTGGAACTCCGGCTGGCGGACATGCCCGTTCGCGTCGAGCAGCGCCATCTGCCCGGTCACGTCGATCGCGAGCGCGTCGTCCGCGCTCAGCCGCCCGCTCAGCGGCTCGGGCACGGCCCGGAACCGCGGCGGTGTGGCGCGACCACCCGTCGCCGGGCCGAGCGCGGGCCTGCCGTTCCGCGGTGGGGCGAACGGCGGCACCGGGGCCCCGTTCCTCGCCCGCCCGTGCACCGGGGGCGGCACCGGCACACCGGGTGGCGGCACCGGCGTCCCCGGCGGGGGCAGGACCGGGGCGCCGCGCACGGGGCCGCGGTTCGACGGCGGCAGCGGGCCCGCGCCGGGCCGCACCTTCACCGGCAGCATGCGGCTGAACGAGTCGACCACGTTCTTCGGCCGCCCATCCGGCACCTGCCCGGTGCCGACGCCGACGGACGGCGGCTCCTCGACGTACGCGATCTCGTGCTCGCGTTTCTCCGCACGTTGCGGCTGCTTGTCCTTGGGCGGCAACGAATGCCGGCCCTTGCCGCGCTTGGCCTGGCCGCCGACGCTGACCGCGGGCGACTTCTCCGCCGGTGCCGTGCGGGGGCGCGGCGCCGGGTTCTGCCTGCTCACACTGTCGGTCCACGCCAGCACCGACGACGGGCAGTCCAGGCCGACCACCCCCATCAGGCGGCCCTCCTTGGAGTACCCGTACACGGTGCCGGTGCCCTCGTCCGGCGTGCCGAGCGTGATGATGTCCTTGCCCAGCTTCGGCATGCCTGCCGCCTGGATGCGCACGCCGTACTGCTCGGTCCAGAACCGCGGCATCGGGGTGAACGGCTCGGCCTCGGCACGGCCCGCGAGCAGGCTCTCCGCGGCGGCGCGGCCCATCTCGACCGCGTTGAGCCAGTGCTCGACGCGGCGGGGCACGTTGTCGAACCGCAGGTTCGGCCACTGCGCGACGTCACCGGCGGCCACGACGTCCTCGGCGCCGACCACGTGGCACGTGGGCTCGCAGACCACGCCGTTGTCCAGCGGCAGACCGGAACCACGCAGCCAGCCCGTCATGGGCACCGTGCCCGCCGCGACCACCACGCACGACGCGAGCAACGTGGACCCGTCGGTCAGCCGCAGGCCGATGCCCTCGGGCCCCGGCGACCACTCCTGCACCGAGTTGCCCAGCGCCAGGTCGACGCCGTGGTCGCGGTGCAGGTTGGTCAGCCATTCGCCGAGCTCCGGGCCGAGCACGTTGCCCAGCAACGTGTTCTGGCGGCCGATGAGCGTCACCTCGCGGGACAGGTACCGCAGGCTCGCCGCGATCTCGCAGCCGGTGAAGCCGCCGCCGACGACGGCGACGCGGCCCTTCGTGGAGCCGATGACGCGCTCCAGGTCGAGCCCGTCGGCCATGGTGCGCAGCACGAGCACGCGCGGGTCGTAGTAGGGCAGGTCGTTGGGGCGCTTGGCCTCCACGCCGGTCGCGATGACGAGACCGTCGTAGGTCAGCTCCTCGCCGCCGGGCAGGTGCAGGACCTTGTTGTGCGGCACCAGTTGCCGGACCTGCGTGCCGAACCGCCACTTGGCGTTGAGGTCCTCGTACGCGGGCAGGGTGAGATCGCTGGACCGCAGCGTGCCCATGAGCAGTTGCTTGGACAGCGCGGGCCGGTGGTACGGCGGCAGCTTCTCGTCGCCGAGGATCATGATCTCGCCCTCGAACTTGAGCTCACGGAGCCGTTCCGCGGCGCGCAGGCCGGTCAGGCCCGCGCCGACCACGACGATCCGTTCGTCCCGGTTCATCGGGTGCGTACCTCCTGCAACTGGATGGCCTGCATGGGGCAGGACCGTGCCGCCGCCTGCGCCTGGGCGCGGCTGTCGGTGTCGGGGTCACGGACGTAGCGCAGTCGTCCGTCTTCCATGAGCTGGAAGAGCTGCGGGGACTCGGCCTGGCAGATGCCGTACCGCTTGCAGCGCTGGTTGTCGACGCTCACCTGCACCTTGCGCCCGACGCGCGGCCCGGGTGGCGGGGGCTCGACGACCGCCAGCTGGGTGCCGGTGGTGGCGGGGGCCGCGGCGAGCAGCCCGGCGCGGATCAGCATCTTCGGCGGCAGGAACCGCAGCGCGGTCAGCGTCACGGCCGGGGTGAGCACCGTGATGCCGCCGAGCCACAGCAGCGCGAGGTGCCCGTTGTGGATGGCGCCGAACCACGAGTGCACGACGACCATGCCGACCGCGACGTAGGCGAGCTGGTGGAACCGCAGCCAGTTGCGGTAGCGGATGAACCGCCGCATGCCGGTGGTGATCGTGATCGCGATCATGAGCTCGAGGCCGAGGATGCCGAGCGCGTGGCGGGCCAGGCCGGCGAACGGCACCGCGATGCCGAAGACGTCCAGGCCCTGTTCCCGCAGCAGCAGGAACACGATCGCGTGCGTGACGCCGGTCGCGAGCGTGAAGGTCGCGAGGATCATGTGCGCCGAGCGGATGGCCTGGTGGCCGGTGAGCCGTTTGATCCAGCCGGTCGCGGTGAGGACGCCCCAGCACAGCGTCAGGCACATGAAGACGTAGGAGGCCCGTGCCGACAGCGCGGCGACCTCGCGTACCCCGATGTCGTGCTGCGGCAGTGCGATATCGATCATTCGGCGGGCCCCGGTGCGCTGAAGGTCCGCACGATGCCGATCGTGGCCGCCGCCATCAGTACGGCGACGACGCCGGCGAGCAGTAGGTCGCCACGTGTCAACGTGTTCTCCGGGTAGCTGATCTGACGGGCCGCGGCCTCGGCGAACATGCCGTGCTCCACACTGACGTGACCGGTGCCCTCGAGCAGGGTCATGTGCTTCATCACGATGTCGTTGGCCTGGGTCGCGAAGTCGCGGATGACCGGGTTGCGGGTGCCCGCGCGGACCTCGGCGATCAGCCCGAACACGGTGCCGTGCGCGGCGCGCAGCCGGTCGGCGAAGGCGTTGTCGAAGTCCTCGCCGGTCTTGGACGAGATCTCGTTCATCCACGCCTGCGTGGACGAGGACGGCTGGTCGGGCAGCCGGACGCCGAACCGGTCGGCGAGCTGGTTCACGACCCCGTCGAGCTTGGTGTGGTCGGCGGCGATGACCGCGCCGGTGTCGCGGACGGCCTGGGAGTTGCCGCGCTCGGTGGCGAGCTTGCCCATGGGCATCTCCCACAGGTTGGCGAAGTTGATCACCGTGAGGAACTCGCGGTCGAGCGGGGAGATGGTCTGTGCGGCCCGTTGCTGGTCGGGCTGCGCCTGGCTGGTGCTCGCCATGGCCACGCCCACCGCGGGGCAGGCGGCGCCGAGGAACACGAGGAACGCGGCAACGGACCAGCGGACAATTCTGCGTCGCATGGCTCTGTTCACCGGCGACTCAGTTTCCGCCCATTTCGTGTTGGCCGGCCGATTTCGCCATGCCTTGCGGCTCGCCGTACTCACTCGCGGCACCTTCGCGCAGCTGGCAGCCACCGAGGAGGAGCGCGGAGATCGTTGCCAGCACTGCGAGTCCGGCAACTCTAGAGCTCTGCATCCTCATGGATGAACTCCTCTGCAGTAGATATCAGAACGATTACGCGGCGTCAAGATTTTTGTTTCAGGCACGCCTCGTTGCAGGTGCTACCCGTATATACGTTTGGTAACGGCACCTACGTTCAGATCGCCCACTCGGAGATGTGTGGTCTAGGTCACATCGAGCTGACCTGGTGTGACGTTCTCGGCCCGGCGACCGCCAGTCATCGGCCTGCGGCCGAACGGGTGCGGGACGGCGTCGCCGCGGGGTTGTGTGCGAGCGGGGCCCCGGCCTCGGCATCGACGTCCACTGATCAGCGAGAAGCGTGAGGTATCCCCACCCGTCCCCGACAGGGTGGCGTCGCAGTCGGATGGGTTCGTTCCTTGGCTGCTGGTGGTGTGCCTTGCCTGGGTTTTCCCTCCGGGGGGTCCTCGCCGGACGGGCTGGTCTCCGGGATGGCGGGGGTTTGGTCTCGGGTTGGGTTGGCAAGGACTGGTGTCCGTGGCTGCCTGCCATCCCTCAGGGGGTGTTGGGGCTTCGCCCCGCTTCGCGGGGCCGGGCGCGCAGCGCCCGGCATGCCGGGGTCGGCCCACGCCGCTCGCGCGCGATGGCAACCCCCACCCGATCCCGGGGGCCACCCGCCATGCCAGTCTACCGGGGACCACCGACAGTCGGGGGGTGGCGGGGCGCGCCTGTGGACAACTACCCGGGCTGTGGACAACCAGCGGTCAGAGCGGGACCGAGACCATCGTCTGACCGTCGCGGGTGCGGATCTCGACGGCCTTGACCTGGTCCGGCGGGACGTCCGCGGTGCCTTCGAGCTGGGTGCCCTTGGCGGAGCCTTCCTGGGACACGAGCCAGCCGCCCGCGAGGATGTCCTTGCCGTCCTTGGTGACCACGTACATCTCGCAGTGCAGGCCGGCGTCGAGCCCCTGCACGGTCGCGTTCACCCACACCCAGCCCTTCTTGGGCTCCAGCGCGATGGTCATCGACGTGCCGGTGCCGGGGTCGGTGGCCTCGGCGAGACGCGCGTTCGACGGGAGCGTGGACGTCGGCGGCTGGGCGACCGGCGAGGGAGACACGGTCTCGCGGCCGAGCAGGATGCCGCCACCCAGGGCGACGGCCACCGCGACGGCGGCCGCGACCGCGAAGCCCGCCGAGAAGCCCCGGCGGGCCGGTGCCTCGGCGCGGACCTGGCGCAGCGTGCGCCGCAGCAGCAGGTCGCCGTCCTCCGGCGGGCCGTCGACGAACGCCTCCGGCGGCACCTGGTCCAGCGCGCGCCGGATCATCATCAGCTCGTTGACCTCGCGCTGGCAGTCCAAGCAGGTGGCGAGGTGCTCGTGCACCTGCCGTGCCTCGACCGGGTCGAGCACGCCCAGTGCGTAGGCGCCGAGTTGCGCCCGGTCGTGCACGGGACCGGTCATCGGCGCACCTCCCCCGATTGGCCGAGCGTCGCCCGCAGCGCGCGGACCGCGTGATACGTCCTCGATTTCACGGTACCCGGCGCGATGCCGAGCACGGCGGCGGTCTCGTTCACCGTCCGCCCCCGGTAGTACATCTCGACGAGCACGGCCCGGTGCTCCGGTGACAGGCCCTCGAGCGCCCCCAGGACGGTCATGGTGTCGACGACGGTGTCCGCGTGGTCGCGCTGCGCGGCCGGCACGTCGATCGGCTGGTTGACCTCGGTCGGCCGCGCCGCACGCGCCCGTGCCCGGTCGGTCACGAGGTTGCGGGCCACGGTGAGGAGCCAGCCGCGCACCGACCCGACACCGGACTGCAGCGCGTCGGCGTGCTTCCACGCCCGCAGCAGCGTCTCCTGCACGACGTCCTCGGCCGCGGCGCGGTCGCCGGTCAGCCGGGTCGCGTAGTCCAGCAGGCTTCGGCCGTGTTCGGCGTAGAGGGACTTGATGAGGTCCTCGGCCGGGTTCGCGGCACGCGCGCGCCGGGAACGTCTGCCGATCATTGCCACGGCCGCCATCACCTGCCCAAGTGGCCGGTCGATGAGCAGGGTACTGGACGCAACTTCGCTCACGACTGGAACACGGTTGTGAACCGGGTTCGGTTCATGCCAACGAGATCTGATCCCCGGTCACCTTAACGGCAACGGCGGGCAGCGGCGCGGAGGCGGGGCCCTGCGCCACGGATCCGTCGAGCGCGAACTTGCTGCCGTGGCAGTTGCAGTTGATGGTGCCGCCGAGCACGTCGTTGACGACGCACCCCTGGTGCGTGCACACGGCCGAGTACGCGCGGATCTGCCCCGGCGCGGCCTGCGTGACCACGACCTGCTCAGCCTGGAACACCTTGCCGCCGCCGACCGGGATCTCCGCGGTCGTCGCGAAACCGGCGGGCGCCTCGGTGGCCTGCGCGGTCTCCTGCGGGGCGTCCGGCTCGGTCGTGCCGGGGTCGGTCGTCTCCGGCGCGGTGGTGCCCGGCGCTTCGGCCGCGCCCGTCACGAGGTCGCCGTTGTCGTTGACGCTGACCGCCACCGGTGGCAACGGCCGCGTCGCCGGGCCGGTCTCGACCGCGCCGTCCAGCGCGAACTTGCTGCCGTGGCAGTCGCAGTTGATGGTGCCGGCGGCGACGTCGTCGACGACGCAGCCCTGGTGCGTGCACACGGCGGAGAAGCCCTTGAACTCGCCCTTGGCGGGCTGGGTCACCACGATCTTCTTGTCGCGGTACACCACGCCGCCGTTGACGGGGACGTCGATGGCCTTGCCGAGCACCTGCGGCGCCGCCTCCTGGGTGCCGGTCTGCGCCTGGGGCTGCGCCACCGGCGCGCCGTACCGGGTGCAGGCGGCACAGGCGGCGCCCACGACAGCGAACCCCACCGCGGCGCGGCGGGGGATCTCGTGACTCATCAGAGACTCACCCCGAACTCGGAGAAGAACCACAGGGAGGACGTCACCCACAGGCCGACGAGCGCGGTGAACACGGCCGCGCCCATGACCGGCAGCGCCCACCCGGGCGTGCGGTCGCGGGTGAGGACGACCATCTTGCAGACGAACAGGCCGTAGAAGAAGCAGCCCAGCAACGAGTGCAGCAGCACGCGGGTGTCGAAGGTCTGGAAACCCAGGGCGTACAGGCAGTGCGCGGCCACCGGCAGCGACACGAGCACGGCGACGCGCCCCGACCAGCGGTGCACGACGGCGGTGCCCTTGCCCGCGGTGAAACCGGGGAGCCTGCCCCACATCGCCAGCGCGGACAGGACCTGCACGATCGCGAGCACGAACGCGGCGGACCCCAGCCACGCCTTGGCGTGCAGGCCGTCGGAGAAGCCCGCGAGGTTCAGCGCCTCACCGGTGCCCTCGTGCACGTTGCCGTACACGCCGAGCGCGACGGCGACGAGCGCGCCCGCCGACAGCGCGACGACGACACCGCGGATGTTCGGCGGGTCCTCGTAGCTGTCCTCGTCCTCGAACGCCACCGGCGCGACGTTGGTCGCGGTCTCGTTGAGCCAGTGCCCCGGCACGGGCTGGGTGAGGTCGGAGTCGAGCGGTGGGCCCATGGGGCCGAAGTCGGGCGGCTCAGGCGGTCGCGTGGTCATCGGAGTTCTCCTTCGTGCTGCCGGGGAACACGCCCCCGGCACCCTCTGTCGCGTGCTCGGTTCCCCCGCGGAACCGTGGAGATCAGCCGAACGTGGTCTCCCCCGAGACCTTCTCGGCCGTGATGCGCGTGCCGTCGACCGTGACGGCGCCCTTCGCCGGGTCCAGCGCGGGTGCTGGCGCGGTGCCGGACGCGCTGCGTGCGATACCGACCTGCGTGCCGTCGGGCAGCAGGATCCAGCCGAGCGTGGTCACGCCGCCCTCGCCGCGGTACAGCCCGGCAGGCGCCTTCGCGACCGCGAGGCTGAACTGCTGCTGCTGCCCGGCGATCGACACCGTGCCGTTGAGGTCCTTGTCGACCAGCTCGCCGGTGAGCGTCGTGGCGCCGTCCTTGGACGTGAGGCGCACGGTGCCGTCGACGGCCGTGCCCCGCAGCCACGACTCGACCTTGGCGCCGTCGCACAGGTACGCGGCGGCCTCGTCCCCCTTGACCGCGACCGCGATCGCCAGCTCGCTGTTCGTGGCACGGCCCGCGTACACCACCTCCGCCGGGAACCGGGGCTTCGGCGGCGCCTGCTCCTCGGTGGTGGTCGTCGACGCGGGCGGTGGCGGCGGTTCGGTCGTGGTGGGCGGCGGCGCGGCTTCCGTGGTGGTGGTCGGCGCCGCGGTCTCGGTCCCGGTCGCGGCGACCTTCTCCTGACCGGGTGGCGGCGCGTCACCCGCCGTGACGAGCCCACCGGAGGCGTTGGCCGCCATGAGACCGACGAGCCCAGCCACCACGACGACGGCGGTGACCAGCGGACCGCGCTGCGCCATGACCTTCTCCCTGTCCGTGCGTATGCCGACACATGAGCGACCAACCCGCTCGGGAGATACACGTACCGGCGACTGCGCCGGTTCAGGCGGACTTTTCGGGCAGCCTTCGGGGCGTCACCCGGCGACGGTGTCCCGGTGCGCCTGAGCGACGGCGACGAACTCGGCGATCAGCGGCGTGCGCCGGGCGCTGTCCCACGCGAGGCAGACCTGGTTGTCCGCGAGGTCGTCGACGCGCACGGACGTCACGTCCGGGCGGGTGTAGAACCGCGCCGTCGACAACGGCAGCACGACGATCCCCCGTCCCGCGGCGACGTTCTCGAGCTTCTCCTCGACGGTCCACGACCTCAGCGGTGCCGCCGCGGCGCCGGACCACTCCGGCACCGCGGCGGGGTCCTGCAACAGCGTCTCCGCGCCGAGGTCGGCGAGGCACAGGGAATCCTTGCCCGCGAGGCGGTGGTCCGCGGGCAGGACGACCACACGTGGTTCGGTGAGCAGCGGCTCGACGCGCAGCCCCCTGGTGTCCACGGGCAGCCGCACGTAGCCGACGTCGGCCCGTCCGTCCCGCAGGACCTCGACCTGGTCGTCCCAGCCCGTGCGCAGCACCGTGACCGAGAGCTCCGGGTGCCGACCGGACAAGGCACGCACCGCCCCGGTCACCATGAGACCCGGCATGAAACCGACCGTGAACACGCCTTTCTCGCGTGCCGCGAGCACGGCCCTGCGCCTTGCTCCTGCCGCGGCCGCCAGTAGCGGGCGTGCGTCGGCCAGTAGCTGACGGCCTGA
This sequence comes from Actinophytocola sp. KF-1, assembly GCF_054661535.1. Lineage (NCBI taxonomy): Bacteria > Bacillati > Actinomycetota > Actinomycetes > Pseudonocardiales > Pseudonocardiaceae > Actinophytocola > Actinophytocola sp. KF-1. Next base: position 78,329 of record NZ_BAAFVK010000011.1, read on the forward strand.
GGCGGTCAGTTCGGTGGCCCGCTTGTCCCGCACGAACAGCTGAACCTTCAGTTCTTGCTCGAACGCGCGGATCTGGCGGGACAGCACCGGCTGCGCGATGTGCAGTTCCTCCGCGGCGCGGCTGAAGTTCAGGTGTTCCGCGACGGCCACGAAGTACCGCAGCTTCCGCAGGTCCAGGTCCATACCTCGAGGGTATGACAGCCGACGGATCAGGTCTTGGACGCGCACCCCGGGCCCGGCCCATCGTGGCGGTGTGAGAAAGGAGCACCGGAGATGAAGGCAGTGGTGCTGGGTGGCACGTCGGGGATCGGGTTCGCGGTCGCGGCCGCCGCCGTGCGGGAGGGGTTCGACGTCACCGTCGCGTCGAGCCGTCGGTCGAGTGTGGACAAGGCGGTGGCCGCGCTGCCGGGCGCGGCGGGCGCGGTCGTCGACCTCGGCGACGCCGGGCAGGTCGACGCGTTCTTCGCGGCACAGGGCGAGATCGACCACCTCGTGTACACGGCGGGTGAGCCGCTGTCGATGATGCCGCTGGCCGACCTCGACCTGGACGCGGCGCGGACGTTCTTCGGGCTGCGCTACTTCGGCGCGGTCGGCGCGGTCAAGGCCGCGGCGCCGCACGTGCGCGGGTCGATCACGCTCACCAGCGGCACCGCGGCGGCGCGCGGCGGTCCGGGGTGGGCGATCGGCGCGAGCATCTGCGGCGCGATCGAGGCGCTGACCAGGTCGCTCGCGCTCGAGCTCGCGCCGGTGCGGGTCAACGCGGTCGCGCCAGGCGTGGTGCGGTCACCGCTGTGGCAGCGCATGTCCGACGCGGACCGGGAGGCGATGTACGCCTCGGTCGGGGCGTCGATCCCGGCCGGGCGCGTCGGCGAGGTGGCGGACGTGGCGCCGGCCTACCTGTACTGCATGACCCAGGCGTGGACGACCGGCACGGTGCTGACCGTGGACGGCGGGACGGTCCTGGCGTAGCCGGCTACCCCCGCAGCCGCGTGACCTGGGCGAGGGCCTCGTCGACCGAGGCCGCCGGGTCGGTGACCGGGAACTGGACCGCGCGGATGGTGCGCGCCGGGTCGACGATCATGGTCAGCCGCTTGAGGCGGTCGACGCCGTGGGCGCGGAACGTGGGCAGGCGCAGCGCCGCGGTCAGCGCGAGGTCCTCGTCCGACAGCAGGGGGAACGGCAGGCGCGCGTGGTCCGCGAAGGCACGCAGCTGGTCGGGCCGCTGTGTGCTCAGCCCCCGCACCGCGACGTCGTGACCGACGAAGTCGGGGTACCGGTCGCGGTAGGTGACCGACTCGAGCGTGCAGCCGGGGGCGCCCGGGATGTCGCCCCAGTCGGGCGGCAGCGGGGTGCCCCCGGGCGCGAACGCGCCGGGGAACGCGTAGAGCACCGTCCACTGCGCGGGTACGGCTTCGGTGAGCTTGCCGGAGTCGGCGAGCAGGCCGACGACCGGGACGCGTGTGCCGACCAGCCCGTGCACCCGCCGCGCCTCCGCCGACGACGGTGCACTCGTCCCGGTCAGCGACCCGTCGCCCGACACGTACCGCGTGCCCCAGTCCTGCAACGCGATCAGCACGGGCAGCAGGCCGCGGCCCTTGTCGGTCAGCCGGTACTCGTAACGCGGCGGCCGGTCCGAGTAGTGCGTCTTCTCGACGACCTCGTTGGCCACCAGCGACTTCAGCCGCTCCGTGAGCGTCTTCCTGCTGATGTCCAGCTCCCGCTGCAGGTCGTCGAACCGCGTGATACCGCCCGCGATGTCCCGCACGACCAGCAGCGTCCACCAGTCGCCGACGATGCCGAGTGCCTGCGCGATGGCGCACTCGGCGTCGGCCAGCTCGCTGTGCTTCATGAACGCACTCGCCTGTTCGCCACTCACCCAATATAGTCAGTTCCCATTGTGAACTCACTTGGGAGGGTGCATGTTCTGGCGCTTCTGGTCGGCGATGGCCGTCAGCCAAACGGGCACGGCGGTCACGGCGGTCGCGTTGCCACTGGTCGCGGTGACCACCCTCGACGCGTCGGCGTTCGAGGTCAGCCTGCTCACGGCCGCGACCTACCTGGCGTGGGCGCTGGTCGGCCTGCCCGCGGGGGTGATCGTGCAGCGGCTGCCGTTGCGCGGCACGCAGGTGGCGATGGACCTGGTTCGCGCCGTCGCGATCGGCTCGATCCCGCTCGCGTGGTGGCTCGGCCACCTCACGATCGCGCACCTCGTCGTGGCCGCGCTGGTGATCAGCCTCGCGAACGTCGTGTTCGACGTCGGCTCCAACACGTTCCTGCCCACCATCGTCAGCCGCGAGGAGCTGACCGCGCGCAACAGCCTCGTGTCGGCGACGCACTCGGCGACCTCGCTCGGCGGCCCGAGCCTCGGCGGGCTGGTCGTGCAGGTGCTCGGCGCGGTGCCGACGCTGCTGGTGGACACGGTGAGCTTCCTGGTGTCGGCGGTGCTGCTGCGCGGCCTGCCCCGCGGCTCGGCGCCCGCGCCCGCCGACCGGCCGCGCATGGGCGCGCTGATCCGCGAGGGCTGGCGGTTCGTGGTCCGGCACCCGGTGATGCGCACCTGCATGCTCGGCGCGACCGCCGACAACTTCGCGAACGGCGCGCTGATGGCGCTGATCCCCGTGTTCCTGGTGCGTGACCTGCACGCCTCCCCCGCGCTGGTGGGCGTGCTGATCGCGGCCGACGGGCTCGGCGCGCTCATCGGCGCCGCACTGGCGCCGTGGCTGACGGCGCGGCTGGGCAGTGCGCGGGCGCTGGTCGTGGCGGCGTTCGGCGGCGCGGGGATCGCGTTGCTGATGCCTGCCGGCGCGGGTGTGGCGGGCATGGTGCTGTTCGCCGTGGCCAACGTGGGCTTCGGGATCGGTGTCGTGGTGTTCAGCATCAACGCGCGGACGCACCGGCAGGTGGCGAGCCCGCCGGAGCTGCTGTCGCGGGTGGTCGCGACCGTGCGGTTCGTGTCGTGGGGCGCGATCCCGTTCGGCGCGCTGATGGGCGGCCTGGTGGCGACGGCGATCGGTTCGCGGAGCGCGTTGTGGGTGGCGTGCCTGCTGACGCTGGCGTGCCCGGTGCTCCTGTGGTTCAGCCCGGTCCGCCGGCTGCGGGACCTGGCCGACGAACCCGCGCCACCAGCTTCTGCGGTGCCCGCAGGCAGTAGCTCTCGGTGAGCAGTTCGCCGATCTCGTCCCAGTCGGCGTCCGGTTCGACGACCATGCCGACGGCGTCGGGGTGCCACCTCAGCTTGTAGAACGGGTGACCGGTACCGACCAGCGCGGCCAGCTCGTCGCCGCGCGAGCGGAAGGTCAGCACGGTCGCGTCGCCGACGTAGGGGGCTTCGCGGGCGTAGGCGGGCGGGTACTCGTCGCTGATGCCGAGCACGTGGGCGAAGGTCTTCTTGCGGACCAGCCAGCGGGTGCCGACCCACGCCTGTTCCTCGTGGACGTCGGGCAGCGCGAGGCACAGCGCGCGGAGCCGGCCGAGCACGTCGGCCGGCACGTCTGGTCGGTCCGGCATCCTCGGCCTCCCGGAATTGTCGGTGGTCTCGTGCATGATGCCCCGCATGAACCTCCACCACGTGGACATCGGCACCGGCACCCCGGTGCTCGCCCTGCACGGCTGGACCCCGGACCACCGCCTGATGCTCGGCTCCATGGAACCGGTGTTCGCGCGAAGACCGGGTTACCGGCGGCTGTACCCGGACCTGCCCGGCATGGGCAAGTCCCCTGCCCCACCGTCGATCGCGTCGTCGGACGACGTGCTGGCCGCGGTGCGCGCGTTCGTGTCGGACACCATCGGCACCACGCCGTTCGTGCTGGTCGGCGAGTCGTACGGCGGCTACCTCGCGCGCGGGCTGGCCCGCGCGCTCGGCGAGCAGGTGCTGGGGCTGGCGCTGATCTGCCCGATCGGCGCCGCGGTCGAGCACGCGACGAGGACCGTGCCGCCACGCCAGGTGCTGCGCCGCGAGCCCGGCCTGCGGGAGAACGCCGAGTTCAGCTCGATCGCGGTGGTCGAGACGGCGGAGACGCTGCGCCGCTTCGAGGAGGAGATCGAACCGGGCCTCGCTGCGGCCGACGAGGAGGCCATGGCCCGCGTCCGGCAGCGGTGGCTGCTGACCGACGAACCGGAAGGCGGCGAGAAGTTCGGCAGACCCGCCCTCATCGTCACGGGCAGGCAGGACGACGTGGTCGGCTACGAGGACCAGTGGGCGCTCTTACCCCACTACCCGAGGGCGACGTTCGCGGTACTCGACGTGGCGGGCCACAACCTGCAGTTCGAGCAGCCGGCGCTGTTCGACGCGCTGGTGTCGGAGTGGCTGGACCGCGTCGCCTACGAGTCCTGACCGAGCGTGCCACGCGCCTCGGCGACCCAGCCCAGCACCGCGTCGGCGCCGCACTCCGCGGCCACGGCGGCGGCCTCGTCGAGGTACGCCCGCGCCTGGGCGGGCTCGTCGGCGAGGTAGGCGAGCCCGACGAGGTTGGCGGCTACCCCGGCGTGAAACCCCACCTCGCGCCGCAACGCGGTCGACTCGAGGAACAGCTCCCGCGCGGCGGGCACCCGCCCCTCGGCCTGTTCGACAAAGCCGAGGTGCCGCAGGACGTAGGAGAGCGTGAGGTCGTCACCGGCCTTGGTGGCGAGTTCGCGTGCGCGCGCGAGAACGGGCGCGGCCGTGTCGTGGTCGCCGCGGACCACCTGGTGGAAGGTGCCGACCCAGAACAGGGCCTCGGCCTCCCCGCGCTCGTCCCCGACGCGCCGGCACAGCGCGGCGGCCTGCTCGAAGAGCGGCAACTCGGCGGGATCCTCGACCCGCCGGGCGAGGAAGCGCGCGTGCACGACCCGCCCCCGGGCAAGCGCGAGGTCGGCCTCGACCCCGTCAAGCTCCCGATCGGCGGCAGCCAGGGCGTCGTCGTCACCGCGGAACACGGCCCGCTCGTACAACTCGTTCGCCCGGATGAGCCTCGCGTCCACGCCGCCCCCTTCGTAGGGGCCCGGAGTGTAGCGACAGGAATCAGTCCCGGACCGCGACGCCGGTCCACAGCGGAAGCCACCCCGTGCGGAACCGCAGCACGGGAATTCCACAGGTGGGTCGGTTGTCCACAGGCTGCGGCTGAGCCGTGGTTTTGTCGGTGGTCACCGGTAGACTGGACAGCGGGGTGCCCCCGGGAGTGGTGGGGGCTGCCCGTATGTACTGGGGCCGCGGTTTTCTTTCGGTTTTCGCTGGTCAGTGCCGTTGGTGCGGTTTGTGTGCCCCGGGCTTGGTGGTGTGCCTTGCCTGGGTTTTCCCTCCGGGGGGTCCTCGCCGGACGGGCTGGTCTCCGGGATGGCGGGGGTTTGGTCTCGGGTTGGTTTGGCAGGGACTGGTGTCCGTGGCTGCCTGCCATGTGGGTGGGCTGCTCGCGCCACTTTCCGGGAACGTGAGCCGCTCACGTCCGTGAGCGCGTCGTGAGTCGTTCGGTCAGCGCCGCCACGCCGTCCCCGGTCAACCGGTCCAGCGACACCGTCCGGCCCGTGAGCAGCAGCAGCAACGCATCGATCGGCCCGCACACAACGTCGGCACCCTCACCGGCCGTCCACAACGTGTCCGTGGCAACCAGCCGAAACCCGGCAAGACGGCGCTGAGCCCAGAACGGCCAGCCCATCGTCCACACCCGGGTGGTGCCGGCGCGCGCGGCCGCCACCGGCATGGAGTGCGCACGGTGCAACGGAATCGCGATGTCCTGGGCGTGCACGAGCGTGTCGTACAGGATGTTGCGGTAGTTGGTGAGCGCGGGAAGCCGCCGGGAGCTCGCGTGCTCACGCAGTTCCGCCACCAGCTGCGCGCCGGTGCGGGAGTCGGCGTGCGCCACCGACACGTCGTGGTTGAGGCGGTGGAAGCTGCCGCGTGCGCGGACCGCCCACACGAGCATGTCCCACACCCCCGGCGGTTGCGGCGCGAGTGCCACGTGTGCCGCGACGTCGCGGACGCGCCAGCCCGCGCACAGGGACGGGGCATCCCACTCGTCGTCGGCGAGGGTGTCGAGCAGGTCGGCCAGGCGCAGCCGTTCCTGCTCGATCACCTGCCAGGACTCCTCGCGGTCCATCCGAACCTCCCACTACACTTGGTCAGACTCGCTGACCAAATTAAGTCAGATTCTCTGACCAACGTCAAGGGGCGATCGTGGCCGACGACCAGCTCAACACCGGGCTGCTGCTCTACATCCCGTACCGGTGGCTGGAGAACCGGGTGATCGCCGCGCTGCACGAGGCCGGCTACGACGACATCACCACCGCCCAGATGAAGATCATCCAGCGCATCGGCCCGAGCGGCACCCGGCTGACCGACCTCGCCGAGCAGGCGCAGGTCACCAAGCAGACCGCCGGTTTCCTCGTCGACCAGCTCGAGAAGTCGGGCTGGGTGGAGCGCGTCCCCGACCCGACCGACAGGCGCGCCCGCCTGGTGCGGATCTCCAGCCGGGGCGCGCAGGCCATCCCGATCGCCACCGCGGCGGTCGCCGAGGTCGAGGCGGAGTGGGCCGCGCACCTGGGCAAGCGGAACATGGCGCAGCTCCGGCAGATCCTGTCCCGCCTCCGCGAGGTCACGGACCCGTACGCCTAGGCCGCGGCCGAGACGTGCCGCCTGACCGTCCGGGCACCGGCCGCCCCGGTTGACAGCCCAGCACGCTTCGTGCACACGTCTAGCGCTCGCCGTCGAGGACCACGTCGCAGGCGCGTTCCACGGCCAGCAGCAACGCCGCCTGCGTGCTCCAGTCGAGTCGTGCGCCGTCGCCGTCGGCCGGGTCGGTGTTCGCCAGGTCGCGGCGCCACCCGCGGCTGCGGTCGAGCGCGTCGGCGACGTCCCCGGTGTCGGTGGGCGTCGCGTCGTCGCGGTGGGTGGCGACGGCCTTGGCCAGCGCGTCGAGCAGGTCCGCGTACGAGGACGTGAACCACTCGCCGGCGATCGGCGCGATCCCCGTGCCGGCGGCGAACAACGTCTCGGCGACGTGCTGCACCTGCCGCGCGACCTCGTAGAGCGTGCCGAGGTCCGCGTACAGCACCTCGAGATCGACCCGCCGTCCACGGCGGAACAACCAGCGCGGGTTGTACCGGGTGCTCTCGCGGCTGCGGCCGCCCGCCTGCTCGGCCCGGCGGACGACGTCCTCCAGCTCACGCGCGCGGCGCCGCCAGACCCGCGCGTCCCCCTCGTCCCACCCGCCGCGGAGCCCGCGCGTGATGGCGCGGATCAGTTCCTCGATCTCGACGGCCACGTCCTCGACGGCCCCGCGCCCGGACCGCAGGTACAGCGGCGGCAGCACGAACATGTTCACGGCGAGCCCGACCGACGCACCGAGCACGCCCTCGATGGTCCGGTGGAGCAGGTAACCGGGGTCGTCGGCGGTGCCGTAGGCGAGCATGAGCAACGCGGTCACGGCGATCCAGATCCCGCTGTCACCGAGCCGGTGCCACCGCCCCATCGCGAACCCGGCGAACACGGCCACCGGCAGCGCGACGGCCGGATCGGGGATGACGGTGACGGTGACGAACGCGAGCAACACGCCCAGCACGAGCGTCGCCACGGTCCGCGCGGCTTCGGTGAACGACCGGTACACCGTCTCGGTCATCATGAAGACTGCCGCGTAGGGCGCCATGAACGACTGCGGGGCGTGCACCTCCCGTGCCACGAGAAAGGCGATCGCCGCCGCGATCGCCGCCTTCACCGCTTGGACGAGCCCTTCCCGCTGTCTGGCCGTGAGTCTCATGCGGACGGGTTCCTCCCACAGCGGAACCCTATGCATTGCATACTAACCCCAGAGCGGGTTATAACTGGGGTTATGCGCTCCGTTCTCGCCGTGGTGGTGCTCGCGGTGCTCCTCGTGGTCGCGATCGTGTGAGGTCAGAAGCCGATGGGGAGCCCCGCGTAGTTCTCCGCGAGCCCCTGCGCGCCCGCCGTGCTCGACGCGACCCACCGCAGCTGCGACAGCTGGAGCTGGCGGTCGAACGGGTCCTCCGTCGCGTGCAGCATCGTGGTCATCCACCACGAGAAGTGCGTGCAGCGCCAGACGCGCCGCAGCGCGCGGTCCGAGTACTCGTCGGCGAGCCGCGGGTCCTTCTCACGCAGCAGCGCCACCAGCGCGGGCGCCAGCAGCGCCACGTCGGCCACCGCCAGGTTCAGGCCCTTCGCGCCGGTCGGCGGCACGATGTGCGCCGCGTCGCCTGCCAGGAAGATCCGGTCGTGGCGCATCGGGGCCTGCACGAGGCTGCGCATCGGCAGCACACTCTTGTCGGTGATCGGGCCGCGCTCGAGCTTCCACCCGTCCTGCCCGTGGCCGAGCCGCTCGGACAGCGCGTCCCAGATCCGCTCGTCCGGCCAGTCGGCGATGTCGGTCCCGGACGGCACCTGCAGGTAGAGGCGGGTCACGGTGGGTGAGCGCATCGAGTTCAGCGCGAACCCGTCCGGGTGCCACGCGTAGATCAGCTCGTCCGTCGACGGGGCCACGTTCGCCAGCACGCCGAGCCACGAGTACTCGTACGTCCGCTGCCACGTCGTCCCCGGCACGGACTCCCGCGTCGGGCCGAACGAGCCGTCGCAGCCGACCACCACGTCCGCGTCCAGCCGGTGCGGTCTGCCGTCGACCGTGAACGTGACGTACGGGGCCGCCGGCTCGTGGACCGCCGTGTCGCGCACGTCGTAGATCAGCTGCTGGCCCGCCGCGTCACGCGCGCGGCCGAGGTCCTTCTGCACCTCCGTCTGCCCGTACACCCACACGCTCCGCCCGACCAGGTCGGTGAAGTCGATGTGGTGCCGCTCGCCGGGCCACTGCAGGTAGATGCCGCGGTGCTCGTCGCCCTCCCGCGCGATGCGGTCGCCGACCCCGGCCGAGCGGAGCAGCTCGACCGTCGAGTGCTCCAGGATGCCCGCCCGGATGCGGGACTCGACGTACTCGCGGGTCCGCGTCTCGACCACGACCGACTCCACCCCGCCCGCCGCGAGCAGGTGGGACAGCAGCAGCCCGGCCGGGCCCGCGCCGATGATGGCGACCTGGGTTCGCATGCATGACAGTCAATACCCGCGGTGCCGCGCGGACAACGCACCGGCTTCCGCTCAGCGGAAGAGGCTCCGCCCGATGCCCTGCGCCGCCACCTGGAGCGCGGCGACGAGCCGGGGCCGGTCGCGCCCGAGCCTGGGCACGACGATGCCCAGCGCGGCCACCACGGCGCCGTCCGGCGCGGTGATCGGCACGGCGACCGAGCACGCGCCGAGGCTCATCTCCTCGCTGGTCTGGGCGTACCCGTCGCGGTGCACCCGCCGCAGCTCGCCCCGCAGCCGCCCCGGCTGGGTGACCGTGTACGGGGTGACGCGCGTGAGGTTGCGGAACACCCACGCCCGCACGTCCTCCGGCGCGTGCGCGAGCAGCACCTTGCCGACGCCCGTCGCGTGCATGGGCAGCCGCGAGCCGACGTCGCTGACCACCGGCACCGACACGTGCCCGGCGAGCCGGTCGACGTAGAGCACGGACGTGCCGTCGCGGACCGCGAGGTGCACGGTCGCGAGCGTGGCGGCGTAGAGGTCGTGCAGGAACGGCGACGCGACCTGGCGCAGCCCCGACTGGACGGGCGCGAGCAGCCCGAGATCCCACATCCGCCGCCCGACCACGTACTCCCCCGATTCCCGCCGCACCAGCGCACCCCACTCGACCAGCTCGGCGACCAGGCGAAACGCGGTCGCGACCGGCAGGTCGGCGCGGCGGGCGAGCGCCGTGAGCGTCATGGCCCGGTGCTCGGCGTCGAACGCGCCGAGCAGGGCGAGCACGCGGGACGCCACGCTGGTGCCCGGCCGTGCGCTGTTCCCCGCCACCCCCGGTCCTTCCGCTCAGTGGAAGCCCACTCTCCCACCTCCGCCGCCGCCGGGCCTAGCGTTGTCGTCGTGACCACAGCAGCTTCGTCCGACGCCGCCGTCGCGACACAGGCGGAGATCAGCGCGGAGATCGCGGCCATCGCCGCGACCCGCACCGGCCGGGAAACCCAGCCGCGCCTCGACTACCCGCCCTACCGCAGCAGCGTCCTGCGCCACCCGACCAAGTCCCCGTACCAGGCCGACCCCGAGGCGGTCGAGCTGTCCGCGCCCGTGTTCGGCCCGCAGGACGTCGACCCGCTGGAGGCGGACCTGACGATCCAGCACAACGGTGCGCCGATCGGCGAGCGGATCGTGGTCACCGGCCGGGTGACCGACGGCGACGGCACACCGGTCGCGCACCAGCTCGTGGAGATCTGGCAGGCCAACGCGTGCGGCCGCTACCTCCACCAGCGCGACCAGCACCCGGCGCCGCTGGACCCGAACTTCACCGGCGTCGGCCGCTGCCTCACCGGCGCGGACGGCACCTACCGGTTCGTGACGATCAAGCCCGGCCCGTACCCGTGGCGCAACCACACCAACGCGTGGCGGCCCGCGCACATCCACTTCTCGCTGTTCGGCACCGAGTTCACCCAGCGCATGGTCACGCAGATGTACTTCCCCGGCGACCCGCTGTTCGACCTCGACCCGATCTACCAGTCGATCGTCGACCCGAAGGCGCGGGAGCGGCTGGTGGCGGCGTACGACCACGACGTGACGCTGCCCGAGTTCGCCACCGGCTACCGCTGGGACATCGTGCTGACCGGCGGCCACCGCACCTGGACGGAGTCATGAGCGAACCCACGCCGGGCCAGACCGTCGGCCCCTTCTACGGCTACGCGCTGCCCTACGAGGGCGGTCCCGACCTGGTGCCGAAGGGGCACCCGGACGCGATCCGCCTGCACGGCGTGGTGCGCGACGGCGCGGGCGCGCCGGTGCCGGACGCGCTGCTGGAGATCCGGCAGGCCGACCGCGACGGCACGGTGCCGGAACGCGCCGGGTCGCTGCACCGCGACGGCTACACGTTCACCGGCTGGGGCCGGGCGAGCACGAACAACGTCGGCGAGTACTCGTTCACCACGGTCACCCCGGGCGCGCCGTTCATCGCGATGACCGTGTTCGCGCGCGGCCTGATGAACCGGCTGTTCACCCGCGTCTACCTGCCGGGCGCGAGCGACGAGTTCCTGCTGTCGCTGCCACCGGAGCGCCGCGCGACGCTGGTCGCGGAGAAGGACGCCGCCGGGCTTCGGTTCGACGTCACACTCCAGGGCGACCGGGAGACCGTGTTCATTACCTACCCTGGACATTCATGAGCACTGCCTACGTGTACGACGCGGTACGCACCCCGTTCGGCAAGTTCGACGGCGGCCTCGCGAAGGAGCGCCCGGACGACCTGGCCGCGACCGTCCTGCGCGCGATCGCCGACCGCACCCCCGGGCTGGACCCGGCGGCCGTCGACGAGGTGATCTTCGGCCTCGCGAACGGCGCGGGCGAGGACAACCGCAACGTGGGCCGGATGGCCGTGCTGCTCGCGGGCTGGCCGGTGTCGGTGCCGGGCTCGACGGTGAACCGGCTGTGCGGCTCGAGCCTCGACGCGGTCATGTCGGCGTCCCGGCAGATCGAGACCGGCGACGCGGACGTCGTCGTCGCGGCCGGGGTCGAGTCGATGACGCGCGCGCCGTGGGTGCTGCCGAAGCCGGACCGGGCGTTCCCGGCGCGGGACGTGACGGCCGTGTCGACGACGCTGGGCTGGCGGCTGGTCAACAAGAACATGCCGAAGGAGTGGACGGCGTCCCTCGGCGAGTGCAACGAGCAGTTGCGGGAGGAGTTCGGCATCTCCCGGGAGCGGCAGGACGCGTTCGCGGAGCGGTCGCACCGGCTCGCGCACGCCGCGTGGGAGGCCGGCTTCTACGACGACATCACCGTCCCGGCCGGCGAGCTGACCCGCGACGAGGGCATCCGCGCGGACACGTCGATGGAGAAGCTCGCGAAGCTCAAGCCCTCGTTCCGGCCCGACGGCACGATCACCGCGGGCAACGCGTCGCCGCTGTCGGACGGGGCGTCGGCGGTGCTGGTGGCGTCCGGGTCGGCGGACCTCGGCCGGGACCCGCTCGCGCGGATCGCCGGGCGGGCCGCGTTCGCGCTGGAGCCGCAGCGGTTCGGGTACGCGCCGGTCGAGGCCGCGAACAAGGCCATCGAGCGGGCCGGGATCTCGTGGTCGGACGTGGGCGCGGTGGAGCTGAACGAGGCGTTCGCCGTGCAGTCGCTCGCGTGCGTGGACGCGTGGAAGATCGACCCGGAGATCGTCAACAGCCGCGGCGGCGCGATCGCGCTCGGCCACCCGCTCGGCGCGTCCGGCGGCCGGATCCTGGGCACGCTGGCGAAGGTCATGCGGACCGGCGGCCACCGCTGGGGCGTGGCCGCGATCTGCATCGGCGTCGGCCAGGGGCTCGCCGTCGTGCTGGAGAACGTGGCGTGACACAGGTCTGCGCGTCCGCCGACGAGGCCGTTGCCGGGATCTCCGACGGCGCCACGGTCCTCGTCGGCGGGTTCGGCACGGCCGGGCAGCCGGTCGAGCTGATCGACGCGCTGCGCCGCAACGGCGCGAAGGACCTGACGATCGTGTCGAACAACGCGGGCAACGGGTCGCACGGGCTCGCCGCGCTGCTCGCCGCCGGGCGTGTGCGGCGGATCGTGTGCTCGTTCCCTCGGCAGAAGGACTCGTACGTCTTCGACGAGCTGTACCGGTCGGGGCAGATCGAGCTGGAGGTCGTCCCGCAGGGCAACCTCGCGGAACGGCTGCGCGCGGCAGGCGCGGGCATCGGCGCGTTCTACTGCCCGACCGGCGTCGGCACCCCGCTCGCCGAGGGCAAGGAGACGCGGACCATCGACGGCCGCGAGTACGTGCTGGAGTACCCGATCCGCGGTGACGTCGCGTTGATCAAGGCGCACCGGGCGGACACGCTCGGGAACCTCGTGTACCGCAAGACGGCCCGCAACTTCGGGCCCGTCATGGCGACGGCCGCGACGCTGACGGTCGCGCAGGTGCGCACGGTGGCCGAACCCGGGTCGATCGACCCGGAGGTCGTGGTGACACCGGGGATCTTCGTCGACCGCGTGGTGGCGTGCCCGTCGCCCGCGGTGCTCGCCGAGGAGGGGGCGGCCGGATGAGCCGACTGGACCGCACGGCGATCGCGAAGCTCGTGGCCGCCGACATCCCGCCCGGCTCGTACGTGAACCTCGGCATCGGGCAGCCCACGCTGGTCGCCGACCACCTGGCGCCGGATTCGGGCGTCGTCCTGCACACCGAGAACGGCATGCTCGGCATGGGCCGCGCCGCCCACGGCGACGAGGTGGACCCGGACCTGATCAACGCGGGCAAGGTGCCGGTCACGGAAACCCCCGGCGCGTCGTACTTCCACCACGCCGACTCGTTCGCCATGATGCGCGGCGGCCACCTCGACGTGTGCGTGCTCGGCGCGTTCCAGGTGTCGTTCGCGGGTGACCTCGCGAACTGGCACACCGGCGAGCCGGACGCGATCCCGGCGGTGGGCGGCGCGATGGACCTCGCGATCGGCGCCAAGCAGGTGTTCGTGATGATGTCGCTGTTCACCGGCGCGGGCGAGCCGAAGCTGGTGCCGTCGTGCACCTACCCGCTGACGGGGCTGCGGTGCGTGAGCCGCGTGTACACCGACCACGGCGTGTTCGAGCTCGGCGCCGACGGCGTGGCGATCAGGGAGACGTACGGCATCGGCGAGGCCGAGCTCCGCGACAAGCTGGGCCTGTAACAACCCCTCTGGGAAAGCGATTCGTAGGGCGTCGGAATCCCAACGGCCCGGGGGTCGGTCCCGTGCACGTCAACCAGGCCGCGGCGGACGGCCACCGCAGAGCCGCCCTGTTCGTCGACTTCGAGAACGTGCACCGCGGGCTGTGCGAGTCCAGCCCGGAGGCGGGCCGGCGGTTCGCGACGCAGCCCGCCAGGTGGGTGCAGTGGATGGAGCGGACGCTCGGCCCGCTCGTGGTGGACCTCGACGACCAGCCGCGCAAGCTGCTGCGGCGCATCTGCTACCTCGAACCGGCGCGGTCGGGCCAGTACCGGCCGTACTTCACGCGTGCCGGGTTCCGGGTGGTCGACTGCCCGGCCCTGACCACGATGGGCAAGAACAGCGCCGACATCCACATGGTGCTGGACATCCTCGACACCCTCACCCACCCCGAGCGGTACGACGAGTTCATCCTGCTGTCCGTCGACGCCGACTTCACGCCCGTGCTGCTCCGATTACGTGAGCACGACCGCCGCACCGCCATGCTGGTGAGCGGACCGGCGGCGGCGGCGTTGCAGGCGGCGTGCGACTTCGCGATCCCCGACTCGGTGTTCCTCGACGAGGCGCTCGGCCTCGAGGACGAGCCGTCCCCGGCACCCCCGCCGATCGAGCTGGGCGACCTGCGGCAGCGGATGGAGCGGGTGGTGCGCGAGCTCGTGTCGGCGGCGGCGGAACCGGTCGTGATGGCCAGGGTGGCGCACGAGGTGCGCAAGCAGGTCGGCGTCTCGGTCGAGACGACCAACTGGGCGGGCAGCGGCAGCTTCGGCAAGTTCATCGCGCAGATGACCGACGAGTACCTGCGCGTCGACAGCAGGCGGTCGCCGGGCTGGCTGTACGACCCGACGCGGCACCCGGCGAGCGCGCAGAACCTGTCGGAGGTGGTGGACCGGGTCAGCAGGCTCGTCGACGCGCCCATGCTGTCGGGACAGACGTACGCGGCGCTGTTCGCGGTGCTGGCCGAGGTGGGTGTCGCGGAGGCCGACGGGGAACCGGCCGAGGCGGAGCGGCGGGTGCGGGACCGGTGCGCGGAGCTGGGCCGCCCGGTGTCGAGGCCCGCCGTGCACTTCGTGGTGGTGGGGTTGCGGCACCAGGGCGTGACGTGGCCGAGGGCGGGCCTCGACGCGGCGAAGCTCGCGGAGGCGTTCGCGGACAACGTCCTGGAACTGGCCGCCGCGGTGCCGGTGGTGCTGTCGGACCACGAGCGCGCCGAGATCCGGGCGTGGCTGGCCGGCCCGCCGATCGTCCCCTCTGGACAGTCGTAGACTGCGCGCATGACATCGCCTGCTCCCGTGCGCGGGGCCGTCCTGCTCGTCCGGTTCCTCAGCGAGCTGGGCATGCTGGCCGGGCTCGCGGTGGCGGGCGCGAACCTCGGCGGCGGGGTGGTGCTGAACATCGTGTTCGCCGTGCTGCTGCCCGCCGTCGCGGCGGCGCTGTGGGGGATGTTCGTCGCACCGCGGGCGGGACGCAGGCTGCCGGAGCCGGGGCGGTTCGTGCTGGAGTTCGTGTTGTTCGCCGTCACCGGGGTGGTGCTCGGGCTGGTCGGGTGGCCGGTGTGGGGTGCCGTGGTGGCGGTCGTCGGGATCGGGTTCGCCGCCCTGACCCGGGTGTTCGCGAAGGACAGCTGATGACGGAGACCGAGTTCCCGCAGCGGATGGGCAAGGTCGCGCCGCGTTCGCTCGCCGCGCACGGCTACACCCGCTACGAACACCTGACCACGGTGACGGCGAAGGAACTGCTGAAGATCCACGGCGTCGGCCCCAAGGCGATCCGGATTCTGGAGGAGGAGCTGGCCGCACGAGGCCTGTCCTTCGCCCGGTGAGCGCTGCGGCGGGCGGCGGCCCTGGCTGGGGTGTCCCGAAAGGCGCGCTCAGGACAGCGTCTTCCCGGGGGCGGCCGATGGGCCCCGCTGACGGCGTGCCATCCGACCGGACCCCAGCGAGTCTCCCGTGTCCTGAAGGGGCATTCAAGACACTCGACCTGTCCTGAAAGGCGCGCTCAGGTCACCGGGCGACATGAACACGCCTTTCAGGACAACGGCGTCCCCGGGGTGCGGCAATCCCGGGCCACCCCTCACCCACGTGACTACAACGTGGTCTCGCCCGGGAGGCCGAAGTAGTCGTGCCACTTCGGGCCCGGGCCGAAGGCCGTGCCGGTCGACAGCGCGACGTACGTGTCCGCGCTCGGGAGCTTCGTGAACGTCACGATGTCCGTGCGGCCGTCGCCGTCGTAGTCGCCCACGTACGGGAACTCGCCCTGGGGCGCGAAGAAGTCGTGCCACTTCCGGGCTGCGCCGAAGGCGGTGCCGGTGGACAGCGCCACGTGCACGACACCGTCGCGGCTGAACTGGACGACGTCCGCCTTGCCGTCGCCGTTCACGTCGCCCAGCCGCGGATCCGTGAGCCCCGCCGCGAACGAGTCGTGCCACTTCGCCGACGCGCCGAAGCCGGCACCCGTCGACAGGGCCACGTACACGTCGGCCAGCGAACCGTGCGTGAACGTCACGATGTCGTCGCGCCCGTCGCCGTTCACGTCGGCCACGCCCGGGGACTCGCCCGCGATGCCGAAGAAGTCGTGCCACTTCGCCGACGCCGTGAAGCCGGCACCCGTCGACAGGGCGACGTAGACATCCGCGTCGGCGTTGCGGGTGAACGTGATGATGTCGTCGCGCCCGTCGCCGTTCACGTCGCCCACCGCGGGGACCTCGCCGTCGATCGCGAACCAGTCGTGCCACTTCGCCGACGCGCCGAACGACGAACCGGTGGACAGGGCCACGTACACGTCCGCCAGGGAACCGTGGGTGAACGTGACGATGTCGTCGCGGCCGTCGCCGTTGAAGTCGCCGGTCAGCGGGGTCTCCCCGGACAACGCGAAGTAGTCGTGCCACTTCACCGACGTGCCCGCGAAGCCCGACCCGGACGACAGCGCGACGTACACGTCGGCCAGCGGGTCGTGCGTGAACGTCACGACGTCGTCCCGCCCGTCGCCGTTGAAGTCCGCGCTCGCGCCGCCGACGAAAACGTTTGCGTAGTTCCACTGGAACGACAGCGGCGCCACCCACAGCCCGCCCTGCCCCCAGCCCGCACCGGTCACCCACGTCGCACCGGACGGCTCCGTCACGATCTCCGCCGCGTGCGCGTCGATCCGGCCCGCCAGGTCGTTCACCGAGAAGCTGAACGGGTTGCGGCTGCGGTACACGCGCGTGTCCTTGTAGCCGGCGTCGCAGCAGATCGACAGGTACCACCAGCCGCCGCGGTACACGACGAACGGCGACTCCGTCGGCCCGCCGTACGTGCCCGACGCGGGGTGCTGGAACGCCACCTGCTTCCCGCTCCAGTGCACGAGGTCCGTCGACGTCCGGTACGCCACCTGGTGGTTGCCGCCGGCCGGGGTGCTGTTCGCGGTGTAGTACATGACCCACTGCGGGCCGACGCGCGTCACCATCGGGTCGCGCGCGTCGAAGCCGTCGGTGAACAGCGGGTTCGCCGCGCTGCGGGTCCAGGTGTTCAGGTCCGTCGAGGTCGCCAGGTGCATCCGGTACGCGGCGTGGTCCGGCGTCCCGGCCGCGTAGAACATGTAGTAGACGCCGTTGTGGTGGATCACGTGCGGCGCCCAGATGTGGCTCTCGCCGCGCGCCGGGTCGGCGGTCAGCGCGAACGGGCGCTTCGTCCACGGCCCGTTCGGCGACGGCGCGGTGGCGTGCCCGAAGTTCTTCTCGTCCAACGGGTTCGCCGGTTCGGCGTGCGTGATCGCGTACACGTGCCACGTGCCGGTGACCACGTCCCGAACGAGCGTGTGGTCGTTGTAGTACCACTGCGCCGACTCCCCCACCGACGGGTCGTAGACGCGGATGAAGTTGCCCGCCGAGACCGTCGGCGGGGCCGGGGCCGCACCGGCGGGCGCCGCCATGAGCCCGGTGAACAGCAGCACGAGCGCCAGCAGGCGCAGCCCCTTGCCCATCTCATCTCCTCCTAGAGGGTCACTTCGCCGTTGAGCCCGAAGAAGTCGTGCCACTTCGCGCCGCCCGCGAAGCCGGTGCCGGTCGACGCGCCGACGTAGACGTCGTTGAGCGTGCCCTTGGTGAACGTCAGGATGTCGTCCTTGCCGTCGCCGGTCGCGTCGCCCGTGTACGGGAACTCGCCCGCCAGCCCGAAGAAGTCGTTCCACTTCACCGTGGTGCCGGCGAACCCGCTGCCGGTCGAGGTCGCGACGTACACGTCCGCCGCGGCGTTCAGCGTGAACGTCGCGATGTCGTCGCGCCCGTCCCCGTTGAAGTCGCCGATCCTCGGCGCCTCGCCCGCGACCGAGAAGAAGTCGTGCCACTTCACCGACGTGCCGGAGAACCCGCTGCCGGTGGAGGTCGCCACGTAGACGTCCGCCAGGGTGCCCTGGTTGAACACCACGATGTCGTCCTTGCCGTCCCCGTTGAAGTCGCCGACCCCCGGTGTCTCCCCGGCGAGCCCGAAGTAGTCGTGCCACTTCGCCGACGCGCCGAACGAGGTGCCGGTCGACAAGGCGACATAGACGTCGGCGAGGTTGTTGCGGGTGAACGTGATGATGTCGTCCTTGCCGTCACCGTTCACGTCCCCGACCGCGGGCACCTCGCCCGCCAGCGCGAAGAAGTCGTGCCACTTCACGCCCGGACCGAACGACGTGCCGGTCGACAGGGCCACGAACACGTCGTTGGCCGAGCCGTGGGTGAACGTGACGATGTCGTCGCGGCCGTCGCCGTTGAAGTCGCCGGTCAGCGGCGTCTCCCCGGCGGGGGCGAACCAGTCGTGCCACTTCACCGACGTGCCCGCGAACCCGGACCCGTTCGAGGTCGCCACGTACACGTCACCGAGCGAACCCTGGTTGAACGTGACGATGTCGTCGCGGCCGTCGCCGTTGAAGTCGGTCGGCGATCCCGTGTAGACACCGGCGGAGCCGCCGCTGTTCACGAGGCTCATGTAGTAGGTCCAGTTCCAGTGCGGGCCGGGGTCGGTGTGGTCGTTGCCCGGGATCTCGTTGTGGCCCTGGATGTACTGGCGCGTCTTCGGCAGCCCGTGCCGCTCGCACAGCCACTTCGTGAGCGCCGCCGACGACCGGTACATCGAGTCGGTGAACCACGACGGGTTGTCCACGAAGCCCTCGTGCTCGATGCCCAGCGCACGCGAGTTGGCCGACCGCACGTGGTAGGCGGTGTCGCCGTCGCGCACCATCTGCGTGATCTCACCGTCCGACGACCGCACCACGTAGTGCGCGGAGACCCCCGACGACGGGTTCTGGAACCACGACACGGTGCCCGCGTACGACCCCTGTGTCACGTGGATGACGACCACGTTGATCGCCGACGCGCGGCCGGGGGTGTAGTTGTTCGGGTGCGCGGCCACCCACCGCGAGTTCGGGTAGTCCATGCCCTGCGCGGACACCCCGCCCGAGGTGACCTTCTCGAACCGCCCGCGTTCCGGTGCCCGCGGGTACGGCTTCACCACGACCGGTTCGCCGTCGGGTGTGCGGACCTGCATGCCGGACGCCAGGAACCCGTACACGGTGTCCGCGTACAGCCGGGCCACGGCGTCGTCGGTGGCGCCGCCGTACCGGGCGACGACCGGGTACCAGGCGGCGATCCGGTCGCGCTCGTCGCCGGTCATGCCGGCCTTGTCCGCGAGCGACCGCAGCACGGCCGCGCCGCCGCGGATGTTGGCCGCCGTGTCCTTCTTCAACGCTTCCGTGGACTCGCCGGTCAGCTCCGCCGCCAGCTCGAGCGTCTGCCGGGTGGGGTTGCTCACCAGGTGCATGACGCCGTACCCGTTGTCCTGGCTGGGTGCGCCGCCGTGCCCGTCGAGGTGCGTCTCGCCGTAGCCGACGGCCACGACCAGGTCGCGGGGCACGTCGAACTCGTGCGCCGCCCGCGCGAACGCCGCGCCGACCGTGCCGGGCGCCGCCGACGCGACCGGTGCGCTCACCAGTCCTACCGCGACGGTCAGCGCGGTGCCGAGTGCCGCAAGGGGTCTTCTCATCTCGCGCTCCTAGAGGGTGATCTCGCCGTTGAGGCCGAAGAAGTCGTGCCACTTGGCGCCGCCGCCGAAGCCGGTGCCGGTCGAGAGGCCCACGTACACGTCGTTCAGCGAGCCCTTGGTGAAGGTGACGATGTCGTCGCGGCCGTCCCCGTTGAAGTCGCCGGTGTACGGGAACTCGCCGCCGAGTGCGAAGAAGTCGTGCCACTTGACCGTGGTGCCGGTGAACGCGCTGCCCGTCGAGGTCGCCACGTACACGTCCGCGGCCGCGTTGTTGGTGAACGTCGCGATGTCCGCCTTGCCGTCGCCGGTGAAGTCGCCGATGCGGGGCGACTCGCCGCCGATGGAGAAGAAGTCGTGCCACTTCACCGACGTGCCCGCGAACCCGCTGCCGTTGGACAGCGCCACGTACACGTCCGCCGCCGCGTTGTTGGTGAACACCACGATGTCGGCCTTGCCGTCGCCGTTCACGTCGCCGACGCCGGGCACCTCACCGGCGAGCCCGAAGAAGTCGTGCCACTTCGCGGACGCCGTGAACGACGTCCCGGTCGACAAGGCGACATAGACGTCCGCGAGGTTGTTGCGGGTGAACGTGACGATGTCGTCCTTCCCGTCCCCGTTGACGTCGCCGACCGCGGGCACCTCGCCGCCGAGCGCGAACCAGTCGTGCCACTTGACGCCCGGCCCGAACGACGACCCGGTCGACAGGGCGACGTACACGTCGTTGAGCGAGCCGTGCGTGAACGTGACGATGTCGTCCTTCCCGTCGCCGTTGAAGTCACCGGTCAGCGGCGTCTCCCCGCCCGGCGCGAACCAGTCGTGCCACTTCACCGACGTGCCGGTGAACGCGGACCCGTTCGACAGCGCCACGTAGACGTCGCCCAGCGTGCCCTGGTTGAACGTGACGATGTCGTCGCGGCCGTCACCGTTGAAGTCGGTCGGCGACCCGGTGAACGCCCGCGCACCGCCGACCAGGCCACGCGCCTCGTCCATCATGGCGCGGGCCTTGGCCTCGGCCTGGTCGTAGCGTTCCGGGCAGCACGACCGCTGCACGCTCTGCGCCAGCAGGCCCGCGGTGTAGCTGGGATACAGCGGCTCGTTGCGCTGCGCCTGGACGAAGAACTGGGTGGCCGCGTACGACACGTCCATGATCTGCTCCGGCGTGCCCCAGCCCTGGCTCGGCCGCTGCTGGAAGACGCCGAGCGAGTCCTTGTCGCCGCAGTTCAGGTTGTTCATGTGCGACTCGACCCAGCCCGCCTCGAACGCGGCGAGCATCACCTTCGGCGACACGCTGCGGTCGAGCCCGACCTGGTAGACGATCCGGATCACGTTCGGGTCGTGGTTGGCGGGGATGCTCGAACACGCCAGTGGTTCCACCGACAGCGGCACGTGGTCGCCGGGTGCCACCGGGTCGGCCGGTGCGGCCGCTGCGGGCAGCCCCATCCCGGTCAGGGCAAGCACGGCCACGCCGGCGAGCGCGCCGCGTCTCCAACTGTTCATCGCGAATCCTTTGTTCAGCAGGGATTACTCAGAGGACCCGTTCGCCGGTCAGCCCGAAGAAGTCGTGCCACTTGGCGCCCGGCCCGAAGGCCGTCCGGTTCGACAGCGCCACGTACACGTCGTTGAGAGAGCCCAGCGTGAACGTCACGACGTCGGTGACGCCGTCGCCGTCGAAGTCGCCGGCGTACGGGAACTCCCCGGCCAGGCCGAAGAAGTCGTGCCACTTGACCGTGGTGCCGCTGAACCCGGTGCCGGTGGAGGTCGCCACGTACACGTCCGCGGCCGCGTTGTTCGTGAACGTCGCGATGTCCGCCTTGCCGTCACCGTCGAAGTCGCCGACGCGGGGCTGCTCGGCACCGAGCGCGAAGAAGTCGTGCCACTTCACGGTGGTGCCGGTGAACGCGGACCCGGTGGAGGTCGCCACGAACACGTCCCCGGCCTCGCCCCGGGTGAACGTGACGACGTCGTCCTTCCCGTCGCCGTTCACGTCACCGACCGCCGGGAACTCGCCGCCGACCGCGAACCAGTCGTGCCACTTCACGCCCGCCCCGAAGGACGACCCGGTCGACAGCGCGACGTACACGTCCCCGGTGGTGCCGCGGGTGAACGTGATGATGTCGTCCTTGCCGTCGCCGTTCACGTCGCCCACCGCCGGGATCTCCCCGCCCAGCGCGAACCAGTCGTGCCACTTGAGACCGGCGCCGAAGCCCGTCCCGGTCGACAGGGCGACGTAGACGTCGTTCAGCGTGCCGTGGGTGAACGTGACGATGTCGTCGCGGCCGTCGCCGTTGAAGTCGCCGGTCAGCGGTGTCTCCCCGGCGGGGGCGAAGAAGTCGTGCCACTTGACCGACGTGCCGGTGAAGCCGGACCCCGTCGACAGCGCCACGTACACGTCGGCGAGCGAGCCCTGGGTGAACGTGACGATGTCGTCGCGGCCGTCCCCGTCGAAGTCCGTCGGCGAGCCGCCGAACATGGTGCTCGCGCCGCCACCACCGCAGTTCCCGCTGGTGTGGTAGGAGATCGACGAGCTGTAGCGCAGCGCGACCCCGTCGATGACGATCGGCTGGTTGACCCCGTCGGCCTCCTGCTCGTAGTGCAGGTGCGGGCCCGTCGAGTTGCCGGTGCTGCCGACCTTGCCCAGCTCCTGCCCCGCGACCACGTACTGGCCGCGGCGCACGCTGAACGCGGACAGGTGCGCCACCAGCGAGGTCCAGCCGCCGCCGTGGTCGACACGCACGTGGTTGCCGTAGCCGGTGGACCCGGACACCACGTCGATCACCGTGCCCGCCGCGCTGGCGAGCGCGGGCGTGCCGTGGTCCTCGGCGCCCGCGAGGTTGAAGTCGATCGCGTTCACGACCTCGCTGTCGTGGTGGTAGTACTGCCGTTGCTGGCCGCACGGCCACGGGGCCCGGAAGTCCGGCCGTGGACCGGCGGCCATCCGCATCGCCTTCGGGGTGTCGTCGGCCCAGGGTGCGCTGGGGCCGTCGACGACGGGGGCCGCGGCGGCGATGGCGGCGGTGACGGGGAGGAGGGCGACCGAGGACACGGCCGCCAGGATTCGTCTGGCGCGCATGGGAGTCGTCCTGTCAGATCGTGGGGCGGGGGATCTCGCCGGTGGCGCCGAAGTCGTCGTGCCACTTCGCCGACGTGCCCGCGAAGGCCGAGCCGGTGGAGGTGGCCACGAACGCGTCCGCCGCCGCGCCGCCGGTGAACGTCACGATGTCGGCGCGGCCGTCGCCGTTGACGTCGCCGAGCCCGGGCAGCTCGGCGCCGACCGCGAAGAAGTCGTGCCACTTCCACGCGTTCTGCACGAACCGGCCACCGTCCGACAGGGACACGAAGACGTCGGCGGCGGTGCCGCGCGTGAAGGTGACGACGTCGTCGCGGCCGTCGCCGTCGACGTCCGCCGCGCCTGCCAGCTCCTGCCCGACCGCGAAGTTGTCGTGCCAGAGCCAGCCGTCCTGCACGAACGCGGCGCCGTTGGACAGCGACACGTACACGTCGCCCTGGGTGCCGCCGGTGAACGTGACCACGTCGTCGCGGCCGTCGCCGTCGAAGTCGCCGACCGCGGGCCGCTCGTCGCCGACGCAGAAGTGGTCGGCCCACTTGACACCCGGCCCGAACGACGACCCGGTCGACAGCGCCACGTAGACGTCGCCCGCGGTGCCGCAGGTGAACGTGACGATGTCGTCGCGGCCGTCGCCGTTCACGTCGCCGACGGCGGGCTTCTCCGTGCCGACGGCGAAGAAGTCGTGCCACTTCTGCGACGTGCCGGTGAACCCGGTGCCGTCGGACAGCGCGACGTACACGTCGGCGGCGTCGCCGCGGGTGAACGTCACGACGTCCGAGCGGCCGTCGCCGTTGAAGTCGCCGGTCAGCGGGACCTCGCCGGTGATCGAGAAGAAGTCGTGGCCCTTGACCTTCGCGCCGAACGCGGTGCCCGACGAGGTCGCCGTGTAGACGTCGTTCGTCGTGCCCTGCGTGAACAGCACGGCGTCGTCGCGCCGGTCGCCGTTGACGTCGGTGGTCACGGGGAACCGCGTGGTCGCGCCGACCACACCGGACGCGGCGCCCGCGTTGCCCGCCCGGTCGACCGCGACGACGCGGTAGTACCGGGTGCTGTTGGCGGGCAGCGGCCCGTGCCGGAAGCTCGGCGTGGTGCTGGTGCCGACGAGGTTGCCGCCGGAGATCGGCACGGACGAGCTGGTCGAGGCGTACACGCGGTAGGCGGCGACGCCGACGTCGTCCGTGGCGGGGGGCCAGCTCAACGCGACCGCGTGCGTGCGACCGCCGACGACCGGCGTCGCGACCCCGCTCGGTGGCGTGGTGTCGGTGAACGGGGCCACCAGGTTGATGGCCTGGTACCGGCTCGCGGTCCAGTCCGGCCCGCTGGGCACGAGCCGGACCGTGATGCTCGACTTGCCCGCGGTCAGCGCCGCGGGCAGCGTGAAGTCGTCGTCGAGCCAGCGCTGCGACTGGTTGCCGAGCGCCTGCACCCAGGTGCCCGCGCCCGCGCCGTCGACGGTCACGGCGGCGGTCTGGTACGCGGCGTTCTGGTCGCTGGTGCGCCGGATGCGCACGCCCTGGTTGCCGGGGTCGACGGCGAGCCGGAAGCTGACCGCGCCACCGGTCGACCGGACCTGGTCGGTCACCCCGATGTGGTCGTCGTCGCCCTCGTACACGCTCGTCAGCCCGTACTGCGTGGCGGCGCCGGACTCGGTGTAGGCGTGCGCGGCGCGACTGCCCGCGTCGCCGACGGCGATCGTGTCGGTGGTGCGGTTCGCGAGCTGCGGCTTGGTGTAGAGGAAGGCGGTGCTGCTCTCCGCGACCGGGTAGTCGTTCTGCGGGCCGTGCTCGATGCCGAAGCGCAGGCCCGTCGAGTAGGCGACGGCGTCGCCGATCTGCAGCCGGTACATGGAGTCGCACTCGACCGCGCACGTGGCCGTGCGGATGCGGTGGCCGGTGTTGCCGGTGAAGACGCCGGAGTACTCGCCGCGGTTGAAGTACCAGCCGGACTCGTAGTAGTCCTCGGTGCCGGTGCCGTGCCACTGCGGGGTGAGCGACCCGTCGACCTGCACGCGCTCGTCGCCCTCGAGGTACCCGCGCTCGTTGCCGCCCGCGATCGAGTTGCGGACCACCTGCGTGACACCGAGGAAGCGGCCGCGGCCCGGCTGGTCGGCGAGCAGCCAGTCACGGGCCTGCGTGGTGGTGCCCGCACGGGACTGGGTGGTGAAGTACCCGGCGCCGCCGCCCGGCGCCAGCTCGGCGGTCCACTTGCTGTTGGGCGCGTGCGTGACCTGGGTCTGGATGCCACTGACGGTCGCGCCGGTGGTGTTGGCGACGCTCAGGGTCGCGGAACTGGCGTAGGGCATCATCCACCAGGCGCTGTACCACCCGCCCGGCGCGGGATCCATGGCGAACATCAGCGAGCGGACCTCCCGCTCCCCGAGCCCGGCGCCGAAGAACTCACCGAGCGGCGCGTCCACAGTGGACCGCCCGTCGAAGGTGGCCCGGATGCGGAGCCCGTTCAGGTTCCCCTCGCCGGCCAGGTTGTCGGGCACGCGGATCCGCACGGCGGTGACGGCGCCGGGCCCGGTGAGACTGGCGATCGTGGCGGCGCCACCGGCGCCGGGCGAGACCGTGGCGCTGACGGTCGTCGCGCCGGGCTGTGCGGGCTTGGGGTCCTGGCGGCCGGCGTTGCGCAGCAGGGCGATCACGTCGTTCGCGGGGTCGGCGGGGTTGAACCGCGTGATGCCGGCGGCGTCGGCGAACTCGCGGTAGCCGACGTGGTAGAAGAGCGGGTTGCTGGTCGTGGTGATCAGCATCGAGTCGCGGTAGGGCATGGGCACCTTGATCGTGACGCCGCCGGAGGTCTGGCCGGCGTTGGTCACGAGCGGGAAGGCGAACGGCGCGCCGAGGTCCCCGTCGACCACCCGCTGCAGGCTCGCGTCGAGCACGGTCACCCCGTCGAGCACGATCCGGATGTTGCCGGTCGCGGTGACGTTGCCCTCGTCGCGGGTGAACCAGATCGACTGCACCTCACCGGGCCCCCGGTCCTCGGCGAGGACGCAGCCGGGCCCGTTGGTGCGCAGGCAGGAGTAGCGGCCGACGAACCCGTCGTCGTTGGTGCCGTTGCGGCCGAAGCTGGAGAACTGTTTGGTCTGCGAGCCGGCCGCGAGATCGGGCAGCAGGTCCAGCCGCCGGTAGGTGTCCCACCCCACGGCCCCGTTCCCGGCCCGGGGCTCAGCGGCCGAGGCGGAGACCGGCCCCACCCCGAGAACGACGAGGGCGGCACAGAGCAGAACGGCGATTCTCGACATCGAGGACACCTTTCGATCAACCGCGAAGGCAGGGGACGGTCGATACGACCCGGGTAATCGTTTACCCGAGGTGCGGTCAAGTGTCCGGTTGGTTACTCGGTGACGTCAATAGGCTATATGGCGGTACCAATTCACAAGCAGCCGTCTTCATGCGGCTTATGGCACTGTGGGGCCGCCCCTGGCCGGAACAGGACACCGCTGGGAGGCGGCGTCGTGCCCGGAAGACATCTTCGAGACATCCGCGGTGCCATGAAAGCACCTTCGGGCCATTGGCGCAGGCCGCCGCACCGCACCGGGCGCGACGCGCCCGGCCCGCGAAGCGCGGCCTACCCAAGCCGAGCGCAGCTCACCAAGGGACTGCTGCCTGCCATCCCGGAGACCAGCCCCTCCGGCGAGGACGCCCGTCCGGCAGGACGCCCTCCGGCGAGGACAAACCCAGGACGGCGACAACCCCGACGCGCGCCACAACCTCAGGAAGCCCGCCCACGCTTCTGATGACGCTCCAGCGCGTTGGCCGACTTCCGGACGTGCCGACGAGCGAGCCGCTCCGCCTGCTGCTGCTGACCGGCGGCGATGGCGGCCACGATCTCCCGGTGCTCGACCAACGCCGCGGAGGGCCGCCCGGGCACCCGGGCCGACGTGGCCCGGCCGAGCCGCAACTGCCCGATCATGTTCTCCGCGACGTGCTGCAACCGCCTGGACCCGGCAGCGGCGAGGATCTCCTGGTGGAACTGCCCGTCGAGATCGCTGTACCCCGCCAGGTCGCGGGCCTCGACCTCCGCGGCCTGCGCCGCGACCAGCGCGGTCAGCCGCTCCACCAGCGCCTCCCGCGACGGCAGTGCCGCCGCGCGGCGGGCCGCGATGCCGTCCAGGACCTCACGCAGCTCGTACAGCTCCTGCATGTCGTCCCGGTCGACCTCGGGGACGAAGAAGCCGCGGTGGGGGTGGAGCACGAGGAACCCCTCCCGCTCCAGCGCCGTCAGCGCCGCCTTCACGGGGGTGGCGGACAGGCCGAACTCCTCGCAGAGGGGCCGCACGGTCACGTGTGCGCCCGGCGCCAACCGCCCGCTGAGGATGGCCTGGCGCAGCTCCCCGTACGCCATGCTGCTCAGGGTGCTCCTCGGCAGCGACATCGCCGTCCTTCCCGCTGGTCAGTGACGTGGAACACGGTACAGAGGCACCCGCGCGAGCCGATCAGGGGTTCATCCCACACTATTGAATCTAATATTGCACGCCGGATCGAGCCGGTGGTAGGAACGTCGGGCAGGGTCGCCGGCGCCCCTGATTCCCCCGTACACAAAGGATCTTCGTTGACCGAGCCATGGCACAGCGCGCTGTCCCACTTGGAGTGTGGGCGATGCGGCACGCGCTACGACGCGGACGTGCCGCAGAACCTCTGCGCGTGCGGCACTCCGCTGCTCGTCCGGTACGACCTCGAGCGCGCGGCCGCCACTGTGTCCACTTCGGACATCGCGGGGCGGCGGCCCGATCTGTGGCGCTACCGCGAGCTGCTCCCCGTCCGCGACCGCAGGCACGTGGTGACGCTCGGCGAGGGCATGACCCCGATCCTCCCGCTGCGCTCCTACGGCGCCCGCATCGGCGTGCCGGACCTGCTCGTCAAGGACGAGGGCATGCTCCCGACCGGCAGCTTCAAGGCACGCGGCGCGGCGGTCGGCGTGTCCCGCGCGCTGGAGCTGGGCATCGACAAGATCACCATGCCCACCAACGGGAACGCGGGCGCGGCGTGGGCGACCTACGCGGCCCGCGCAGGCCTCGAGTCGCTGATCGTGATGCCGCAGGACGCCCCGCGGATCACGCGCATGGAGTGCGTGCTGGCCGGCGCCCGTCTATACATTGTGGACGGTCTGATCGGCGACGCGGGCAAGCTCGCCGCACAGGCCGTCACGCACGGCTGGTTCAACACCTCGACGCTCAAGGAGCCCTACCGCATCGAGGGCAAGAAGACGATGGGCCTGGAGATCGTCGAGCAGCTCGGCTGGCGGATGCCCGACGTGCTCGTCTACCCGACCGGCGGCGGCGTCGGGCTGATCGGCATCCGCAAGGCGCTCGACGAGCTGGTCGCGCTCGGCTGGCTCACCGGCAAGCTGCCCAGGCTGGTCGCGGTGCAGTCGTCGGGCGTCGCGCCGATCGTGCGTGCCTACGAGCAGGGCGCGGACACGGCGGAACCGTGGGAGAACGCGGAAACGGTCGCGTTCGGCATCAACGTGCCCAGCGCGATCGGCGACTTCCTCATGCTGTCGGCCATCCGCGACACCGACGGCACCGCGATCGCCGTCGACGACGCGGAGCTGCTCGCCGCGCAGGCGGCCTGCGCGGGCACCGAGGGCGTGCTGATGTGCCCGGAGGGCGCCGCCACGCTCGCCGCCGTCGCCCGGCTGCGCGAGAGCGGCTGGCTCGACGGGTCGGAGGAGGTCGTGGTGCTCAACACCGGCAGCGACCTGAAGTACCCGCACACGGCCACCTACGACGAGCCGCCGGTGCTGGCCAAGGACGCGGAGCTGCCACTGTGAGGCGGCACTTCTCGGCGCCACCGTGCAAACGGCCCCCGGAGCGCCGCCCACCACCGGCACCGCGCCCGCCCGTCACGGCACCACCCGTGGTCCCGCCGCCGCCCAGCGGCCGCCGGATCGTGTAGGGACTCCGGTCACGCGCTCTGCGCGTTGCGGCGCCGGGACAGCTCGTCGTCCCAGCGGGGTCGCAGGTAGTCGTCGATCCCTTCCATGAGCCGGGCGACGTCCTGCTGCGGCCGGACGACCAGGCGCAGGAAGTTGTTGCTCATGCCCAGTTTGTTGCCGCACTCGCGGATGAACACCTGGTGGCGGCTGATCAGGTGGTCGCGCAGCTCGGTGCCGTCCACGCCGGGGCCGAGCTTCACGAGCAGGAAGTTCGCCTGCGACGAGTACACCGACAGCTCCGGCACCCGCGCGAGCTGCATGCCCATGCTGTACCGGTCGCGGGCGAGCAGCCGCAGGCTCTCCCGGTACTCCGCGCCGTGCGCGCCGAGCATGAACACGATCGTCTCGGCGAGCGAGTTCAGGTTCCACTTCGGCAGGGCGCCGCGCATCTTCCGGGCCAGCCCGGGGTTCGCGACGAGGTAGCCGAACCGGATACCGTGCAGCCCGAAGTTCTTGCCGAGGCTCTTGAGCACCACCACGTTCGGCCGGATCACCGCCTCCAGCGCGACGGACGGCGCGGGCTCGGCCTCCACGAAGTCGATGAACGACTCGTCGATCACCACGAGGTCGAGGTCGGCGAGCTCGTCCATGAACCGGATGACCTCGCGGCGCGGCAGGTACCCGCCGTCGGGGTTGTTGGGGTTGCACAGCACGGCGGCGCGTGCGCCGCGCGACCGGATGAACCGCACGTACTCGTCGACGCTGAGCTGGAAGAAGTCCACCTCCCGCAAGGGGAACATGTCGACCCGCTTGCCGGTCTCCATCGGCTGGTCGGTCCACCGGCCGAAGGTCGGGATGGGGACAGCGACGCTCTCGTGGATCCACAGGTGGTCCATCCACGTGATCAGCTCGGTGGAGCCGTTGGCCATGGCGAGGGTGGCCGGGTTGAGCCCGAGCACCCGCGCGAGCTGGCGGGTGATCGTGTCCGCGTCGCTCGGGTAGAACTTGAGCAGCGTCTCCAGGTTGTTCGCCAGCTCGTCGAACATCTCGGGCGTCGGGAAGTACGGGTTGCACGGGATGCAGAAGTCGACCAGCTGCCTGCCCTGCTCCCCCATGCGCCGGGACAGCTCGAAGAACGACGGACTGTGCGCGGTCTGCGAGAACATCCCCGAGTCCACACCGTTGGGCACGCGATCACTTCCGTTCGGTCGTCGGGCAGGCCCCGCCACACCACACACGTACGGATCGCGGACGCAGTTCACAGGAAAAGGCGCGACGATGCGCCCGGTGCGGGAACGAACGGATGGCGACGACGAACGGCGACGTCACGCCCGCGGTCGCCGTCCGCGGCCCGCGGGCGCTACCGGTTCCACGACCTCATCCGCGACCACGTCCGCGGCCTCGCCGCGAGCCGCCCGGCCCCCGCGGTGGACGACGCCATGACCCGGCTCCTCGCCCACCACTCGACGACGGCGAGAACAGCGGACGGTTCGCCGGGGCGGAGGCCGCCCTGACGCAGGCACTCGCCCTCGCCCGCCTCGCCGAGGCGGACGTCCTGACCTTCCTCGGCGAGCTGCACCACGTCACCGGCGCCACGACACGCGCACGCCGCGTTCGTCGAGGCGCTGGCGATCCACGCCGACATCGGCGACGAGTGCTTCGCGCGGTGGTCCGCCACTCTCGTCCGCGGCCCGCACCTGCAGGTACCGGGGTCCGCGGGGATGCCGCGCGGACGGCGACCGCTGCCGAGTTCATGTGGGCCCACTCCCGGGCACGTGAGATCCGGTGGGCCTCGCTCACCGTCACGTCCCCCTATCGGACGCGGTCGGGTGTCACCTGATGGGGCTATTGATCACCCTCCCGCACCATCGCCTACCGTCGAAGCAAGCAGAATGGTGCGAACCGTACGAGATCGGGAAAGGGCGAGTCGAGGCGCGGATGAAAGCCAAGAAGGTCTTGCTGCTCGCGGCTGCGGCCGTCCTGATCTACACGCTGATCGCCCACCCCACGCAGCTCGGCGACGGGGTGCAGGCGATCTTCGGCTGGGTCGGGGACGGTCTCGAGGCCATCGTCGCGTTCCTCAAGAGCACGGTGGACTGACCGGCCGGTCCGGTCACGGCGTGCCTGCCAGCTCCGGTTCGTCGGCCTCGGCCTCCTGCTTCGCGGACAGCGAGCGGGAGCGCAGGAGGCTCGCGACGGTCGTGACGGCCAGGACCGCGACGATCACGCCGAGCGAGAGCGCGATGCCGATGTGCGGGACCGGGAACGTGATCTCGTCGATGTGCGAGCCGTGCAGCGCCTCGATGATCAGCTTGACGCCGATGAAGCCCAGGATGACCGACAGGCCGTAGCTCAGGTACACGAGCCGCTCGAGCAGCCCGCCGATCACGAAGTACAGCTGCCGCAGGCCGAGCAGCGCGAGCGCGTTCGCGGTGAACACGATGTAGCCGTTGGTGGTCAGGCCGAAGATCGCCGGGATCGAGTCCAGGGCGAACACGACGTTGGCGATGCCGAGCGCGCTGACCACCATGACCATCGGCGTGAACACGCGGCGGCCGTCGACCCTGGTGACGATCCTGCCGCCGTCGTAGTGGTCGGACGTCGGCAGGACGCGGTGCAGCGCGCGGACCACGGCGTTGTCCGGCACCTCCGGCTCGTCGTCGCCACCGCCCTCCTTGGCGACCTTGACCGCCGTGTAGATCAGGAACGCGCCGAAGACGTAGAAGATCCAGTTGAACGCGGCCAGCGCGGCGGCGCCCGCGGCGATGCACGCGCCGCGCAGCACGAGCGACAGCACGATGCCGATGAACAGCACGCGGTGCTGGTGCTGCTTGGGCACGGCGAACTTGGCCATGATGATCACGAAGACGAACAGGTTGTCCACCGAGAGGCTGTACTCGGTGACGTACCCCGCGAAGAACTCCGCGCCGGTGCCGGGCCCGGCGAAGATCAGCAGCGCCAGCCCGAACAGGACGGCGAGGCCGACGCACGCGGCCACCCACAGGCTGGCCTCCCGGACGGTCACCTCCCTCGGCCGCCTGCCCACGACGACCAGGTCACCGACGATCAGCGCGGTGAGCCCGACCAGCGTCGCCACCCAGACCCACACGGGGAATCCCATGGAAAGACCGCCTCCCTTTTTCCACGTCGCGACAGCTTAGCGACGGGGGACATTCCGGACGCCTTTTCGTGACGAGGAGAACCCCACGATAATCGCCGAGCATACAGTATGCAATCAAATCCGAGAATCTCGGCCCAATGCGCCGAAAAGGCACACCGGGCCGAAATCAGGCAAAGCGGGACGATCATACCCTGCGGACCACGTGCAGCAGGTACTCCTTGCGGTTGAGCGGGTTGTGGTCCGACCGGGGCCGCTCCGGCGGCGGTCCGGCGACCTCCCGGTAGTGGTCGAACCCGCTCTCGAACACCCCTTCCCCATGCGTCAGCGTCGGCAGTTTCCGCGTCAGGGAATGCACTTTTTCCGCCGGAATGTCCCCTTCGATCACATATGTTCGCTGCGCGACTTTCGTCGTCAACGGAATGGCGCGGTGCCGCGCGAGCACGGGCATCACGGCGGTCGCCGAATCGGCGGGCACCGCCAGGCGGAACCGGTGCACGGGTTCGAGCACGGCGGTGCCCGCCTCGGCGAGCGCGGCCATCAGCACGAGCGGCGTGAGGTTGCGGAAGTCGCCCGCGGTGCTGGACATGCTCTTGTCGAAGGTGCCGTGCGCGTGGCTCTGGCGCGCCCAGTACCCGGAGTGCGTCATGGTGACGAGCACGTCGGTGACCTGCCAGCCGTGCAGGCCCTGCCGCAGCGCGGCGTGCACGGTCTCCTCGACCGCGGCGAAGAACGCGTACGGCATCGAGCCCAGCTCGACCCCGAGCCGGAACCCGGTCCCCGACCCCGGCTCGACCCGCAACCCGACGGTCGCGAGGAAGGGCCCGGTGCCGATCAGCTCGACGGCGTGCCCGGTGCCTGCCGGCCGCTCCACGTGGATGGTCGTGGACTCGCGGAAGGTGACCTCGATCCCGTACTCGTCGAGCAACGTCGCGCCGATGACCTCCTTCTGCACCTCCCCGTAGAGCGAGACGGACAGCTCCTCGTCCTGGCGCAGGTTGATGAGCGGGTCCTGCTCGGCCAGCTCGGTGAGCGCCGCGTGCAGCGCGCCCCCCTTGGCGGGGTCGACGGCCGTCACGACGGTCTCGAGCGTGGGCGGGGCGAACTGTCCACCGGCCACGCCCGCACGCCCCGGAACCGCCGGTGCC
Organism: Actinophytocola sp. KF-1; assembly: GCF_054661535.1. Taxonomy (NCBI): domain Bacteria; kingdom Bacillati; phylum Actinomycetota; class Actinomycetes; order Pseudonocardiales; family Pseudonocardiaceae; genus Actinophytocola; species Actinophytocola sp. KF-1. The sequence continues at coordinate 111,230 of NZ_BAAFVK010000011.1, forward strand.
GTCCGGTGGCGTGGTTCGCGGGGGCCGGCGGCCACGCCCAGCACGTCACCGATCCGCACGTCGAGCCCCTGCACCCGCGCGATCTGCCCGCCGGACACCTCGGCCGCCCCGGTCGACACCTCCCGGATCGCGGTGACCTTCCCCGCGTCGAGCCGGTCCCGCACCCGCAGCGTGCCGGCGTGCATGCGGACGTACGCGATCTTCTCCCCCGCCGGGCCCCGCTCGACCTTGAACACCGTGCCGGACACCGGGCCGTCGACGGGGGCGGACGTGGGCAGCAGCTCGGTGAGCGCGGCCATCAACGCCCCGACGCCCTCGCCGGTGATCGCGGAGCCCGCGAAGACCGGGTGCACGGTGACGTCCCTGGTCCGCGCCGCCAGCCGGCCGGGCACCGGTCGCCCGTCGAGGTAGGCGGCGAGCACGTCGTCGTCGTGCTCGGCGAGCGCCTCGACGTCCCCGGGCCGGACAGCGGGCGCGAGCTGGTTGAGCCGGCGGATCACCCGGTCCGGGTCGGCGCCACGCCGGTCGGTCTTGTTGACGAACACCAGCGTGGGGATCCGCAGCCGCCGCAGGGTCCGCAACAGGACGCGGGTCTGCGCCTGCACCCCCTCGACCGCGGACACGACGAGCACGGCCCCGTCGAGCACGGCCAGCACCCGCTCCACCTCGGCGATGAAGTCCGGGTGGCCGGGGGTGTCGATGATGTTGACGGTGACGCCGTCCAGCGGGAACGAGACGACCGCGGACTTGATGGTGATCCCGCGCCTGCGTTCCAGGTCGAGGGAGTCGGTCTGGGTGGAACCGTCGTCGACGCTGCCGAGCCGGTCGATGACGCCCGCGTCGAGCAGGAGCCGTTCGGTCAGGCTGGTCTTACCGGCGTCGACGTGCGCGAGAATCCCCAGGTTGAGGGTGTGCATTCATGTCCTCTGCGTAGGCGGCAGCTGGCTGGGTGGACATGAAGGCAACTCGCATGACGGGACCCCCTGGGTTCTGGTGCGTCCAGGAGAGCAGCCCGGTTCGGGCAGCCGCAACCGATTTGTGCTGACATGGGGACGTGACCACTCTTCTCGTGCCGTTCCACCAGGACGAACGCCTCGACCTCGCCGTGCCCGCCGACGTGGTCGTCGAGCCCGAGCTGCCCGGCGGGGACATCTGGGCCACGCTGGCCGTGCTCTGCCGGCACGTCGCCGACACGATCCGGCCGGGCGACACCGTGATCTCCGGGGACTGCCTCGTCGCCGCGGGAGTGCTGGCCGGGCTGCAGCGGGCGGGCGTCGACCCGGTGGTCGTCTGGTTCGACGCGCACGGGGACGTGCACACGCTCGACACCACGACGTCCGGCTACCTCGGCGGCCTGTCGCTGCGCCTGCTGCTGGGCGCGCACCGCGACCTGCTCGCCGACCGCATCGGGTTGCGGCCGCTCGCCGAGGACCGGGCCGTGCTCGTCGACGCGCGCGACCTCGACCCCGCGGAGGTGGACTACCTCGGCACGGCGGGCGTCCACCGCGCCACCGTGCACGACCTCGACGGGATCCCCGAGGGTCCGGTCCTGCTGCACGTCGACGCCGACGTGATCGACTCCGGCGAGCTGACGGGGCTGCGCTTCCCCGCTCCGGGCGGCCCGTCCCGGGACGACGTCGTCGCCGCCGTGCGGCGCATCCGCGCCACGCGGGAGGTCGTCGCGCTCGACATCGCGTGCACGTGGCGCTCCGGACAGGGCGACGTCTCCCTGGTCGCGGACATGACGGCGCCGCCGGGACGGTAGCCCCGGCGGCGCCGTGTGACGGACTCAGTTCCGGATGATCGTGAACGTCGTCGTCGTGTTCCTGATGTCGACCGCGTTGTTCGTCATCACCAGGTTGGTGAAGGTCGCCGAGCCGCGGGCCGGGCCCTCGCCCGGTTCGGGCAGCTCGTTGGCCCAGATGGCGAACCCGGACTTGGCGTCGTAGGCGTCACCGCTCTTGCGGGCACCCGAGATGGTCACGTTCGTGAAGACCGTGTCCGCCACCGGGTACAGCGGCTGCCCGCCGACGTAGTCGGTCTGGAACATGATGCCGTGGTACGTCGGGTCCACGATGTCCACATCGGACACTCGGATGCCCTGGAACACCTTCGTCGCCGAGTAGATCCAGATGCCGGGGAACGTCTGCGCGCCCCAGAAGTGGCCGCCCGCCCTGACCACCGACACGTTCTCGAACCGCGTCGGGGGTGAGGCGCCGAACCCGTTCATCGGGATCCCGAAGTCCAGCGAGCTGATCGTGATCCCCGAGTACACCAACGTGTCCGCGACGTAGAGGTTGCGGAACACGTTGTTGTACCCGCCGTACACCGCGAACCCGGCGGCCCGCCACGTCAGTATGGACGTCAGGTTCTCGAACGTGTTGCCGGTGACCTCACCGCCACCGCCGTCCTGCGCGTTGAACAACGCGAACGAGTCGTCGCCGGTGGCGCGGGACTCGTTGTTCGACACCAGGTTCCCGGAACTGCCGTTGGTCATGTTGATGCCGTCGGCGAACATGTTGCGGATGCGGTTGTTCCGCAGGGTCATGTTGTCGGTGTTCGCGCCCCAGTACAGGCACACCATGTGCTCGACCCAGATGTTCTCGATGGTCGACCCGGAGATGCCGTTGAAGTCGAACACCTTGCCGGGCCCGTCGATCCGCGACGTGTAGTTGCCGAAGTAGGAGAACCCGGAGAACACCGAGCCGTTCGCCGACGACTCCGCGCGGAACCCGACGTCCGTGTTCTCCTGCGTCGACGGCGCGTGGAACCGCGTGTACCACGGCCCCGCGCCGACGACGCGCACCGGCTTCAGGTACACCTGGAACTTCGACGACGTCTGGTAGTCGCCCGGCGGCAGGTACACCCCGACGAGGTTGCCCGTGGTGTCCATGCGCACCTTGTCCAGCGCGTTCTGCACGTCCTGGTGGCCGAACCCGGTCGGCACCACGTACCGCGCCGGGTCGGGGTTCGCGACCGGCGCCACCTGCTCCAGGCTCACGAAGTCCACCGCGAACGTGCCGCTGTTCGCCGCGTCCTTCTGCAGCCGGATCTTGGTGCCCGCCGGGAACGACGCGTTCAGCATGACGTTGGACTCGTCGTAGATGTGCCGCGGACCGCCGGCACTCGGCGAGTTGCCCGGCGACGCCTCGTTGCCGTACAGCCACGCGTACTTCGACGTCACGTCCAGTGCCTTGTGGAACTGCCCGTTCACGTACACGTTCAGCGTCGAGCTGGTGCCGCCGCCACCCGCCGAGTCCGGGATGGACACCCGGGCGACGAGCGTGTTGGTCGGCGCCTTCGTCGTCCACTCGACGTAGGCGCCGGTGCCGTTCAACGTGACCGCGCGCCGCCCGGACGCCTCACCCGCGAGGTCGCCGACCGTCCTGTTCGGACCGATCACCGCCGCGCCGCCACCCGGCACGCCGTCCTCGGCCTCGTAGGTGTCGTACGGCATGTTCGCGCCGCGGCCGACGAACAGGTTGTGCGTCGAGGTGTTGTTGCCCTGCTTGGCGGCCAGCTCGTTCGCGTCGTTCGCGAGCACGACCTTCACCGTGTACCGGCCGTTCGCGGCGGTCCACGAGCCGAGCGCCACGGGCGCGGTCGTCGCACCCGCCGCGATCGTGCCGGTGAAGGCGCCGGTCAACGTCCGGACCACCGCACCCGTGGTGGCGTTGGTGACCGTCAGCGTGATGCCGTGGGCGCCGCTCGCCGACGCGACCGTGCCCTGGTTGCGGATCGCCACCGAGAAGTTCACCGCCGCCCCGCTCTGCGGGTTCGTCGGCGACCAGCTGACCGGCGACGCGACGAGGTCGGACGTCGGCACGGCCGTCACCACGAGCGACGACGGGCTGGTGAACGCGTTGTTGGTCTCGTTCTTCTCGACGACCACGTTGTCCTCGTCGACCTTCGCGGACGGCGCGTAGCTGCCCGCGTCCCGCGCGCCGATGTTCGCCGTCACCGTGGCCGTCGCGCCCGCGGCCAGCGCGCCGACGGACGCCGTGCCCACCTTCGTGGTGCCCAGGTAGAAGTTCACCGAGGTGGCGGCGGACTGGCGGTCACCGGCGTTGCGGACGGTCGCCGACAGGGTGACCGGGTCGCTCTCCGACGGCGACGTCGGCGACCACGTGAGGCCGCTGACCTGCAGGTCCGGGTTCGCGGCCGGTGCGCCGATCACCTGGAACTCGGCCACCTGACCGGCCGGTGCGCCGGTGTTCTGCGTGAACTGCAGCCGCACGTCCGCGGCCTCCGCGGTCACCGGGATGGTGACCGTGTTGCCGGACGACGGGCTGAAGTTGTACTGCTGCGCCGCCACGAGCGAGGTGAACGCCGTCCCCGACTGGTCCCGCCCCAGCACCTGGATGGTCTGGGTGCGTGCCGCCCACACCGGGTCCGGGTTGAGCTTCACGACGACCGACGTGATCGCCGCGTTCGCGCCGAGGCTCACGGTCAGCGTGTTCGGGTACCCGGCGTTGCCCTCCCAGTAGGTGGTGACCGAGTCGTCGTTGGCGTTGGTCGCCACGAACGTGTGCACGTAGCCGGACGCCACGATCGGCTTGCCCACCGCCAGGTTCGTCCCGGAGCTGGTGCCGGTGCGGGTCACCGAGTTGCTGTTCGGCGACTGGTTGCCCGCCGCGTCCCGCGCCCGCACGAAGTAGGTCACGGTCGCGCTCGCGGGCTGGCTGTCCGTGTACACCCGCGTCGAGGCGTCCACAGAGGACCGCAGCGCGCCGTTGGCGTAGATGTCGTACGCCGTGACGCCGACGTTGTCCGTCGACGCGTTCCACGTCAGGCGGATCTGGCCGCTCGCGGGCTGGGTGAACGCGAGCCCGGACGGCGCGGACGGCGCCTGGGTGTCACCGGTCGACGGCCCGTAGACCTCGAACTCCGACAGCTGGCCGGCAGGCCAGCCGGTGTTGGCGGTGATGTGCAGGCGCACGTACCGCGTGGTCACCGCGGGGAAGTCGATCGTCACCGTGTTGCCGGTCGCCGGGTCGAACCGGTAGCCGGTGGCGGCGACGAGGTCGGAGAAGTTCTGGCCGTCGGTGCTCTGCCGGACGACCAGGGTCTGGGTGCGCGCCTCCCAGTTCGATGGCAGCTTCAGGACGATCCGGTTGGTCGCGACCGACGAGCCGAGGTCGGCCTGCACCCACTGCGGGAACGCGTTGTTCTGGCTCTCCCAGTAGGTCGCCTGGTTGCCGTCGGCCGCGTTGGACGCGACGTACGGCGCGTTGTTCGTGCTCGCGGTGACCGACTGGACGGCCGCGACGAGGTTCGTCGTGGACGCGGTCGCCCCGTACACCTCGAGCGCGGACAGCTGCCCGCGCTGCGGGAACCCGACGCGGACGTACCGGGCCGTGGTCTCGCCGAGCGGGACGGTGACGGTGTTGCCGCTCTTCGGGGAGAACACCCGCGCGGTCGCGCCCGCGGCGGTGGCGAAGGTCCGCCCGTCGACGCTGGTCTGCACGGACATCAGCTGGCTGCGGGCCGACCAGCCCGCCGGCAGCCGCAGGGTGGCGTGGCCGAGGCGGGCGGCCTTGCCGAGGTCGACCTGGACCCACTGGTCGCCGCGCTTCGCGCTGTCCCAGTAGGTGGCCTGGTCGCCGTCGTTGACGTCGGCCGCGGTCGCGGGGTTGGCGGAGGAGGTGACCGGCTTGCCGAGCGCGAGGTCGGGGGATCGCTCCGCGGCGGCGGCCGGTCCGGTCGTCGTGACCAGACCGAGGAGGAGTGCCGTGGCGGTGCACCACGACAGGAGGGGCTTCGCTCTCATCGCGTCGCTCTCATCTTTGAGGGCAGGGGCAGGGTTTGATCGATATTTGCGTAGCTTTGCTCAATTTTTGCATCGATCAAGTCACAGAGTTGCCCAAGTGCTACCTCAAGTCAAGAGTCGACATCGGACCGTGCCGGAACTCAGCGTGACGGGATGGTGGGAGATTTGCCGACGCCGTCCGTCATTCGGCCTATTGTCGCCCGTTCGAGTGGCCGATACGTTGCGATGACGCACGAGCGCTGGGGGCAACGGCGGACAACCACATAGCTTCAGCACGTACTCACCCGGAGCCGGGGTGGGCACGGCCGGACACCCCTTCGCGCGCAACGACGGAGGTGTCTGGGGTGCGAAGAATCGGAGTCGGTGTCGTCGTACTGGGCATGGTGGCCGCGACCACCACCGCCCAGGCCGCGCAGGCGGAGCCACGAGGAGGGACGGACCGGCCGACGACCACCATCACGCTCGTCACCGGCGACGAGGTCGTCCTCGTCGACGGTGAAGCCAAGCAGGTGAAGCCGGGCCCGGGACGGGACGGCATGCAGTTCTCGGTGCGCAGGAGCGCCGACCACCAGTACGTGATCCCCGCGGACGCCGTGACCGCGGTGGCACAGGGCCGCGTCGACCGGCGGCTGTTCGACCTCACCACGCTCACGGAGTTCGGTTACGACAAGCGCGCCACCGTCCCCGTGATCGTCACGGGCGCGGGCGCGAACCGGGTCGCCGCGCAGGGCCGTGCGCTGCCGAGCATCGACGGGTACGCCTACGACGCGGAGAAGGGCGCCGCGTGGCGGCACCTCACGACCGCCCGCGGGATCGGCAAGATCTGGCTCGACGGCAAGCGGGAGGCCGTGCTGGACCACAGCGTCCCGCAGATCGGCGCGCCCGCGGCGTGGGCAGCCGGGTACACGGGCGAGGGCGTCAAGGTCGCGGTGATCGACACCGGTGTCGACCAGACACACCCCGACCTCGCCGACCGGGAGATCGCGGAGGCGAACTTCTCCGAGTCCCCCGACAACGTCGACCACTTCGGCCACGGCACGCACGTGGCGTCGATCGTGGCCGGCACCGGCGCGAAGTCCGGCGGCAAGTACCGCGGTGTCGCGTCCGGCGCGCAGATCCTCGACGCCAAGGTGCTCGACGACTTCGGCGGCGGTCTCGAGTCGTGGATCATCGCCGGCATGGAGTGGGCGGCCGAGCAGGGCGCCGACATCGCCAACATGTCGCTCGGCGGCGGTGACACACCGGACGTCGACCCGCTCGAGGAGGCCGTGAACACGCTGTCGGCCGAGTACGGCACGCTGTTCGTCATCGCGGCGGGCAACTCGGGCGCGGACGAGACGATCGGCTCGCCGGGCAGCGCGGACGCCGCGCTCACCGTCGGCGCCGTCGACCGCGACGACGAACTGGCCGGCTTCTCCAGCCGCGGCCCGCGCACCGGCGACGGCGCCATCAAGCCCGACGTGACCGCGCCCGGCGTGGACATCGTCGCGGCCTGGCACGCCGACGGCACCATCGGCCCGGAGGTCGAGCCCGGCTACACCGCGCTGTCCGGCACGTCGATGGCCACCCCGCACGTCGCGGGCGCCGCCGCGCTGCTGGCCCAGCAGCACCCGGACTACACGGGTGCCCAACTGAAGGCGGTCCTCTCCGCGTCGGCCAAGCCGCACCCGGACCTGACCGCGTTCGAGCAGGGTTCCGGACGCATCGACGTGACCCGCGCGATCACGCAGACCGTGGTGACCGAGCCGACGAGCGTCAGCATCGGCACGGTCCAGTGGCCGCACGACGACGACGTCCCGGTCAGCAAGACGCTGACCTACCGCAACCTCGGTGCCGCGGACGTCACCCTCGCCATCACGCTCGACACGGACGCGCCCGCGGGCATGTTCACGGTGAGCGCCGACGAGGTCACCGTCCCGGCGGGCGGCACCGCCGAGGTGACGGTCACCGGCGACGCGGGTGCCGGCGACGTCGACGGCTACTTCTCCGGCGCGATCGTCGCGACCGCGGGCGATTCGGTCACCCGCACACCGGTCGCGGTGAACCGCGAGGTGGAGAGCTACAACCTGACGATCGAGTCGCTCGACTCGACGGGCGCGCCCGCCGCCGACTACGGCCTGCTGTTGTTCGGCATGGACAACCCCCACTTCTCGTTCCCGTACGACGAGGACGGCAGCGTGGCGGTCCGCCTCCCGAAGGGCACCTACCTGCTCGACAACACGATCATCGAGGGCACCGAGGAGGCGCCGCACTTCAGCCTGCTGGTGCAGCCGAAACTGGTGCTGGACAAGCACATGACGGTCACCATGGACGCACGGGCCGCGAATCCGGTCAGCGTCACGCCGCCCGCCGAGGCGGCGCTGGTGCTCGGCGACATCGGCTACGCGGTGTCCGCCGAGAGCGGCGGCCTCGGTGCCGCGTTCCTCACCGACGACCTGAGCCGCATCGAGACCGCGCACCTCGGGGAGAAGCTGCCCGGCACCGCGTTCACCGCGAAGGTCAACACGCAGTGGTCGGCGGAGGACGGGTCGTTCTACGGGCTGGCGTGGTTCCCGCACGGCGGCATGCCCACCGGGTTCACGAAGGTCGTGACCCGCAAGGACGTGGCGACCGTGCGCGCCGACCACGGCGCGGCGACGGCGGGCCGCACCGGCGGCAAGGTCGTCTTCCCGTCCCCCGCGGTCGGCGAGGGGTTCGTGTTCGGCGTCGAGACCCCGGTCGCGCTGCCGAGCAGGCGGTCCGAGTACGTCACCACCGACAACGCGCGGTGGCAGGGCGTGCTCGTGCAGTACCACGGTGAGGACACCGAGGCGCAGTTCACCTCGCCCGTCAACACCTACCGCGCGGGCAGGACGTACCACTCGTCGTTCAACCACGGCGTGTTCGGCCCGGCGTTCACCGACGACGGCTTCGCGGGCGGCTGGATCTTCCGGTTCGCCAACGAGTTGTACATCCAGCCGCCGCTGTTCTCCGACGCCGCGGCCAACGCGGGGTTCTCGACGGTCGACTCGGCGTCGGTGACGCTGTACCGCAACGGTGAACGGGTCGGTTCCACCGACGAGCCCTCCGCGTTCTTCGAGGTGCCCGCGGAGGACGCCGAGTACCGCGTCGCGGTGACCGCGACCAGGCCGGCCGACGCGTTCGACGTGAGCACGTCGGTCAGTGCGGAGTGGACGTTCCGCTCCGAGTTCGTCGACGAGGAGACGTTCGTCCCGGTGACCGCGTCCGCGATCCGGTTCACGCCACGGCTGGACGGCGCGAACTCGGCCCCGGCAGGCGTGCCGTACCTGATCCCGGTCACGGCGCAGCGCAACGGGACCGGTGCCACGGAACGGCCGCGCACGCTGAAGGTCGAGGTCTCCTACGACGAGGGCAAGACCTGGAAGCGGGCCGACACCATCCTCAACCTCGTCGCGGTGGTCCACCACCCGGCGAACGCCGAGACGGTGTCACTGCGGGCCACGGCCACGTCCCGGGACGGCGGCAAGGTGACCGAAACCGTGCTGCGGGCCTACAAACTCCGGAAGTGAGTGACCAGCCCGCGGTCGCCGTCCAGCACGTGGAAGGCGACCGCGGGCGGTAGGCCGTAGTCCAGCACCTCGGCGCTCTCGAAGGGGAGCACCGCGGTGGAGACCACGCCGGGCGCCACCACCAGCGGGCGCCCGGCGAAGGTCGACACGGCCCCGGTGTGCGCGTGTCCACACAGGACCGCGACGACGTTGTCGTGCGCCAGCACGACCTCCGCCAGCCCGTCGGCCTCGTGCAACCGGATCCCGTCGACGAACGGGATGCCCAGCTCGCGCGGTGGGTGGTGGAAGCACACCAGCGCCGGGTCGTCGGTGGTCAACGTCTTGTCGAGCCAGGCGAGCGTCTCGTCGTCCAGGTGCCCCTCGTTCCGCCCGGGGATCGAGGAGTCGGCCATCGCGATCGTGTACCCGCCGATCCGGTGCACCCGGTTGACCGGTCCGTCGGCGGCGGTCTCCCCGAGCAGCCCGGCGCGGAACGCACCCCGGACGTCGTGGTTGCCGGGGCAGGTGGCGACCGGGAAGCGAAGCGCGGCGAGCAACTCGCGGACGGTCTCGTACTCCTCCGGGAGGCCGTGATCGGCCAGGTCACCGGTCACGAGCACCCCGTCGAGCTCCCCGTCGATCCCGTTGAGCCGCTCGACGACGTCCCGCGCCCGCCGCAACGCCCGGGCACCCCCGTCCCCCCGGTCCTGCCCGATGTGCAAGTCACTGATGTGCGCGAGAATCACGGTTCACCACACTAAGTCGGCGGCACGCGGAGCGCCATGCCCGGCCGCGCGATGTAGTCGGTGACATCGGCGCGACCGTGACGGGTGGCCGATGCCCGGACATGGGTGGATCCGGCAACAGCTCGGCTACGACGTAGCGCCTACCACCACGCGGCGGGGTCGCTGCCCGGGAGCCGGGGACCGGACAGGTCCACGGTCGCGCCCGGGACGCGGATGTGCCGCAGGCGGCCGAAGTCGCTGTCCGTTTCCGTCAGCCACGGGGTTGGGTCCACGTCGGGCACCGGGTCGCCGTGGCCGAGGTCGTGGAGCCATTCCGCGGTTCTGGCAAGGGAAACGCGCACGTGCCACGAACCGCCGCGGGCCAGGGCGGTCATCGCGCCGTGGGCGGCCAGCCAGCCGGTGCCGTGGTCGAGTGCCTGCGCTGGCAACGGGTTCGGCGGGTCGCCCGCCGCGATGCCCGTCGACATCTGGACGAGGCTGTCGAAACCTCGCCGCGCGCGCCACGGGCCGGTGTGGCCGTACGCGGACAGGCTCACCGTCACGGTGCCCGCCTCTGCCAGGTCCTCCGCGGTGAAGCCCAGCGCACCCGGCCGGTACGACTGCACGAACACGTCCGCTGCCGCGGCCAGTGCGCGCACGCCGTCGAGGTCCGTCGTGCACTGGCGTTTGCCGAAGTCCGTGTCCCGCACCAGGTCCAGCAGCACCGGCCGGCCGGGCGGGGTCACGTGCAGCACGTCCGCGCCGTGCGCCGCCAGCACCCGGCCGCACACCGGCCCGGCGATCACGTGCGTCAGGTCCAGCACCCGCACACCCGCCAGCGGGGCGTCGCCGCCGCGCGGACGCTCGGGGCCGGGGCCGAGATTTTCCAGCGCCACCAACGGTTCCGAGCGAACGGCCGAACCCTGCGCGGCCAGCCACGACTCCCGCGTGCGCAACGCCGCCGCGGCCCCGCCTTCAGCCAGCACCGCGTCCTCCACCGCCACCGCGGGCATCCGCGCGACCGCCGGCGCCGGGTCGTCGCCGAGGGCCCGGCGGATGGCGTCGGCGTGGTGCGGGTAGTTCGCGTGCAGCCGGACCCAGCCGTCGGCCGCGCGGTAGTCGCCCGACAGCGGCGCCCACAGGGGCGACGGGTCGGCGCCGGGCACGCGGGTGTGCCGTTCGCTGCGGAACGCCTCGAACGCGTGCGCCGGGTCGATCGCGGGCGCGGACCTGCCCCACAGGTCGTAGGCCGCCTGCGTGGCCATGGTCACGCAGGTCGCCGCGAGGTCGGTGACGCGGTACGCCACTACGGCAGGTTCGTCACCAGCTCGGACGGGGCCACGCGGGTGCCCGTGTAGAACGGGATCTCCTCGCGCACGTGCCTGCGCGCGGTGCTGCCCCGCAGGTGGCGCATGAGGTCCACGATCCGGTGGAGTTCGTCGGCCTCGAAGGCGAGGATCCACTCGTAGTCACCGAGGGCGAAGGACGCCACCGTGTTGGCGCGCACGTCCGGGTAGTCGCGGGCCATCTTGCCGTGCTCGGCGAGCATGGCGCGGCGCTCCTCGTCGGGGAGCAGGTACCACTCGTACGACCGCACGAACGGGTACACGCACACGAACTTCCTCGCCTCCTCGCCCGCGAGGAACGCCGGGATGTGGCTCTTGTTGAACTCGGCGGGCCGGTGCAGCGCGACCTGGCTCCACACCGGCTCCGACGCGCGCCCCAGCTCGGTGCGGCGGAACCCGGCGTACGCCGTCTGCAGCTGCTCGATCTCCTCGGCGTGCCACCAGATCAGGTAGTCGGCGTCGGCCCGCAGGCCTGCCACGTCGTACACGCCGCGCACGACGACGCCCTTGTCCGCCAGGCCGTCGAAGTACTCGCGCACCTCGGTCGCGGCGGGCTCACGGTCGTCCCCGAGCGGTGAGGAGACCCGGAACACCGACCACATGGTGTAGCGGATCGTGTCATTCAACTCGGCGTAGTTCAGGCGGGCCATGCCCTCATACTGCCAGGTGCGCGGCGATCCGTTCCGCGGCGGCGGTGGCCGAATCGACGCACGCCGGGATGCCGACCCCGCGGAACGAGGCGCCCGTCACAGCGAGCCCTGGCACGGCCTCGACCGCGCGCTCGATCTCCGCGACGGTCCCGGTGTGCCCGACGCCGTACTGCGGCAGCCCGCCACCCCACTTGGTGACCGTCCAGGCGACCGGCTTCGCGTCGACCCCGGTCAGCTCGGCCAGGTCGGTGCGCACGGCGGCCAGCAGCGCGTCCTCGTCGCGCTGGAGGGTGTGCTCCTCGCCGGCGCGGCCGACCGACGCCCGCAGCCGCACCCGGTCGCCGCCCCACTTGCGGGACGTGAACGTGAACGCCTTCGCCGTGAACGGGGTGCCGTCGCGGTGGCGCTCCCCCACGGCGAGCAGCACGCCGCTCGCGTCGGGCAGCTCGACGTCCGGGAGGACCATGCTGACGACCGCCATGGAGCCGACCTCGATGCGCCCGTATGCGGCGGAGGCGGCGGGGGCGACGTCGGCGAGCAGCTTCCGCGCGGCGGGCGGCGGCACGGCGAGCACGACGGCGTCGGCGTCGAGGAACTCCGGGCGCGGCGCCGGGCCCAGCTCGACCCGCCACGGGTGACGAACGACCCCGTCATCGCGGGCGGGAGCAGGACGGAGGCCTTCCTGCCGTGCGAGCCTGCGCACCGTCGTGCCCGTCCGGATCTCCGCTTTCGACCGGTCCGCCAGCGCGTCGATCAGCGTGCGCATCCCGCCCCGCAGCGCGCCGAACACCGGCCTGCGCGGTGCGTCGGCGGCGGGCGCCAGCGCGTCCGCGGCGGCGGTCAGCGAACCCGTCGCGTTCAGGGCGGTCACCAGCGGGGCCATCGTGGCGCGCAGGCCCAGCCGGTCGGCACGGCCCGCGTACACACCACCCAGCAGCGGCTCCACCAGGTGGTCCACCACCTCGCGACCGAGACGCTCCGCGAGCAAGGCGCCGACGGACACGTCCTCGCCGTCGGCCAGTGACACCGGCGGCAGCGACGACTCCGCCGCCACCCGCGCCACCGCGTCCGCCGACAGCACGTCCCGCACCGCGTCCGGTCCCGCGGGCACGCCCAGGAACGTGCGCCGGGGCAGCCCGGCGGTCGACCCACCGGCCCGGATGGTGGCGGCCGCTGCCGTCGGGTGCACCACCGGCAGGCCCAGCTCCTCGGCCAGCCGCAGCGCCGACGGGTTGCGCACCACGAACGCCTCCGCGCCGACGTCCGTGGGCACGTCGTCGAGGTCGACCGTCCGCAGCTTGCCGCCCGGCACGGGCGCCTGCTCCAGCACCGTCAACCGCGCCGACGGTCCCAGCGACTGCCGCAGCCGGTAGGCGGTGACCAGCCCGGAGACACCCCCGCCGACGATCACCACGTGGGTCATGGCTCGAGGCTGTGCACCAGCTCGACGACCCGGGTCAGCACCTCCGGGTCGGTCTCCGGCAGCACCCCGTGCCCGAGGTTGAAGATGTGCCCGGCCGCGGCCTTGCCCTCCGCGTGGATGCGCCGCACCTCGGCCTCCACCACGGAGAAGTCGGCCAGCAGCAGCGCCGGGTCCAGGTTGCCCTGCAGCACCGCGCCCGGCAGTCTGCGCGCGGCCTCGTCGAGCGGCAGCCGCCAGTCGACGCCGACGACGTCCGCGCCCGCCTCGCGCATCGCGGGCAGCAGCTCGGACGTGCCCACCCCGAAGTGGATGCGGGGCACACCGGAGTCGGCGAGCGAACCCAGCACGGCGGTGGAGTGCGGCAGCACCAGCTCGCGGTAGTCCCGCTCGGACAGCGCACCGGCCCACGAGTCGAACAGCTGCACCGCCTGCACACCGGCCGCGATCTGCATCTTCAGGAAGTCCTGCGTGATGATCGCCAGCTTGTCCAGCAGCGCGTGCCAGGTCGGCTTGTCCGAGTGCATGAGCGCCTTCGTGCGCTCGTGGTGGCGGGACGGCCCGCCCTCGATCAGGTAGGAGGCCAGCGTGAACGGCGCGCCGGCGAACCCGATCAGCGGCGTCGCGCCCAGCTCGTTGCGCAGCAGGCCGATCGCGCGGGCGACGGGCCGCAGCGCCTCCTCGTTCCCGCTCGGCAGCGCGGCCACGTCCTCGGCGGTGCGCACGGGCGAGGCGACGACGGGCCCGGTGCCGGGCACGATGTCCACGCCGATGCCGGCGGCGACGAGCGGCACCACGATGTCGCTGAACAGGATCGCGGCGTCCACGCCGTGCCTGCGCACGGGCTGCATCGTGATCTCGCAGACCATCTCCGGGTTGAAGCACGCCTCGAGCATCGGCGTGCCCTCGCGCAGCTTCCGGTACTCCGGCAGCGAGCGGCCCGCCTGCCGCATGAACCAGACGGGGGTGTGGCTGGGCTTCTCACCCGCGGCGGCCACCAGCAGCGGCGCGGTCTGCACGCGCTCAGGCGCGGTGGTTTCCGGTGTCATGGAATCAGCGTGCCACGCGCCGATCGAACGACCCTGAGGGGTCCATGATCAAAATCGCCCACCGACGGTGTGCACAAGTCGGCCCGCACACCGGCGCGCCGTCCCCGCTCACTGACTCGGGTGGTCCTACAGTTACGAGTCGTGACCAGTACGTCGGGAGCACCCGAGCTGTTCACTCAGGCCGTCGCCGCCCTGAAGGGACTGCGACCGAGGCCCGAGTTGCAGCTCGGTGTCGTCCGCGCTCCGCAACGCCTCGCGCCGTGGGCGTACGCGTTCACCGCGGAGGTCACCGGCCCCGCGGACGAGCTGGCCACCGGCCGCCTGATCCTCCTGCACGACCCGGAGGGCCAGGAGGCGTGGGACGGCGTCCTGCGGGTCGTGACCTACGTCCGGGCCGAGCTGGACGCGGAACTGGCCGCCGACCCGCTCCTGCCCGCCGTGGGCTGGTCGTGGCTGACGGACGCCCTGGCCGCGACGGGCGCCGAGTACCGCGCGCTCGGCGGCACGGTCACGGACACGTCGTCGGCCCGCTTCGGCGACATCGCGGGCCCGGCCAGGACGGACGACCTGGAACTGCGCGCCTCCTGGACGCCGGTGGACGCCAACCTCGCCCCGCATGGCGAGGCCTTCTTCGACGTCATGGCGAGCGTGGTGGGCCTGCCCCCGGTAGGCGTCACGATGTTCAGCCAGCGCAACGGCTCCTGAGCCGCCCCCGCTCACCGGCCACCGGCGACCGCGGCGGGCACCAGCAGCGCGGCACCCACCACCTCGACGCAGAAGTAGCACCAGATCGGGTAGAACGCGGTGGCCCGGTCGGCCAGCCGCGAGACCACCCGCCCGCCCGCCATCCCGGCGAGCGCGACGGCGACCGTCACCGCGATCCCCCGCCGCAACCCGCCCGCGTCCGCCACGGCGACGGCGAGCAGCGCGGCCACCGCCACCCCGAAGCCGCCGTACACGGCCCGGATCTCGGCCCTGGCCTCCGGTGACCCGGCGACGATCCCGAACGGCCGGGCCAGCGCCGCGGGCGCCACGAGCGCGTACACCCCCATCGCGAGGAAGAACGCGGCCACGACGACGAGCAGGGCGATCGCCATGCCGTCCCCCTTTCCGAGTCGGTGGTCGTGCGAGCATCACCGACGTGACCGAGGTCCCGCTTCCGGAAACGTGCTGCCCGGCGACCGTCTGGATACGGGTCGGGCAGGCCGCCTACCTGGGCCCGTCCCTGCGCCTGGACCCGCACTCCGGGGCCGTCGACTGCCTGGTCGTGGGGGTCGACGCGCCGTTCACGCTGCACGCGGGCGGCACGACCCACCGGGCGCGCAGCGCCGTGATCCCCGCTCGGACCCGCCACCAGGTCGTCACCGAGGGCCGGGTGCTGTTCTGCTACCTCGACCCGGCTGCGCGCGTCCACGACCGGGGCCCCGGCATCCGCCTCGGCCACCCCGACGAGGACGACCTGGTCCGGGACCCCGACCCGGCGCGCGTGTTCGACCGGCTGTCCCCGGTCCGGGTGGACGAGCGGATCCGGGCGGCGCTGCGGATCATGCGGGCTCACCCGGCCGACCGGTTGAGCGCGGCCGAGGTGGCCAGGGAGGTCCACCTGTCGACGTCCCGGTTCCTGCACCTGTTCTCCGCGCACACGCGGACCACGTTCCGCAGGTACCGGCTCTGGACGCGCATGGTGCGGGTCGCCGCCGCCGTCAGCGCCGGTCACGACCTGACGAGGGCGTCCGCCGACGCCGGGTTCGCGTCCCCCGCGCACTTCAGCGACAGCTTCCACGCCATGTTCGGGCTGAGCGCCGGGAAACTGCTGGCCGCGGGCGCCCGCGTCGTCGTGGCCGCCTGAGCGGTCACTGCTTCGCCGCGTACGCCTCCGCTTCGGACAGGGCGCGCAGGGCGTTCTCGCCTGCCAGTTTGGCGCATTCCTCCTCGGTCCAGCCGCGGTCGAAGAGGGCCGCGAACAGGTTCGGGTACGTGCTGACGTCCTCCAGCCCGTCCGGCAGTGCGGTGACGCCGTCGTAGTCGCCGCCGATGCCGATGTGGTCGATGCCCGCGACCTCGCGCGCGTGCTCGACGTGCGCGACGACGTGGTCGAGGCTCGCCCTCGGCTTCTCGCGGTCCCACGTGGCCAGGAACTCCTGCCGCTGGTCCAGGTCGCTGTGCCGCAGCCCGGCGGCCGCCATGGCCCGCTGCACGCCGCGGTCCCACTCGACGAGCTCGGGCGACACGAACTCCGGCACGAACGTGATCATGCAGACGCCGCCGTTGTCCGGCAGCCGCCGCAGCACGTCGTCCGGGACGTTCCTCGGGTGGTCGGCGAGGGCGCGGCACGACGAGTGGCTGAAGATGACCGGGGCCTCGGCCACGTCGAGGGCGTCACGCATCGTGGTCGCGGCGACGTGGGAGAGGTCCACGAGCATGCCGATGCGGTTCATCTCGCGGACCACCTCGCGGCCGAAGCCGGAGAGGCCGCCGACCGCCGGCTCGTCGGTGGCCGAGTCGGCCCACGGGGTGTTGTCGTTGTGCGTGAGGGTCATGTACCGGACGCCGAGGCGGTACAGCGCGCGGAGCACCCCGAGCGACTCGTTGATCGAATGGCCGCCCTCGGCGCCGAGGAACGACGCGATCCGGCCATCGGCGAACGCCGTGCGGGCCTCCTCGGCCGTCCGGGCGATTCGCAGTTGCGACGGATATTGGGCCGCCAGGGTGTGCACCAGCTCGGCCTGCTGGACGACCGCGGTGACCGCCGCGTCACCGCGCAACCGACACGGAACGTAAACACTCCAGAACTGGACACCGAGCCCACCTGCGCGCAACCGGGGGAAGTCGGTGTGGAGCCGCGGCTGTGATTGCTCCAAATCCACCTCGAAAGCAGCCGATCGGGTCTCGTCAACCTCCGGGAGTGACCGCAACGCCCAGGGGAGGTCGTTGTGTCCATCGACCAACGGGGTGGTCTTGAGCAACTCCCGGGCCCGTTCGAAGGAAGCACCTTTCACTACCGCGACCTCGTTTCATCGAGTTGAGAGGCATAGACGTTACGTCACCAACCGGAAGTCACCCGATCGTGTTACATGTCCCCGCCAGAGTGATGTCTCGATTGGATAGATAACGAATTGATCATCCCGCTAACCCGCTTGGGGGGCTAGGCTGCGGACGTCGACACCACTTTCGGTCCAATGGCGGCGCGGCTGTTTGGCCGAAGGTCCCGGTGTAGGTCGGGGGGCACGACCGACTCCAGGGAGGTAGTGACGTGGCTGCCGTCGGCTTAGGTCAGGCCGCTCGTACCACGCCAGCCGGTGTTTTGCCGGCGAACATGGTCCCGCACCCGCGGGAGGAGCTGTTCTCAGTACTGGTGGTCGATGACCATCCGTTACTAAGGGAGGCGATAGCTGCCCGGTTGACCCAGATGGGCGCCGGCACCGTCCACGAAGCCGCCACGGTGGCTGAGGCGAGGGCGCGAGCATTGGCCACCGGCCCGTGCGATCTCGCGATCCTCGACCTCGGGCTGCCGGACGGTTCAGGAATCGAGCTTGTCACCGAGCTGCGCGGCCATGGCTGGCCCCGCATCGTGGTGCTGGCTTCGTCCGACGACCCGTACGCCGTGCGTTCGGCCTTCCAGGCAGGGGCCCAGGCCTACCTGCTGAAGTCGGCATCGCCGGTGGTCGTGACCGACGGGGTTCGTCGCGTGCTCGAAGGCGGCGTGTACGCCGACCCGAGCGTCGCGCCGATCCTCGCCACGGGCACGCGGGTCCCCGGCACCGACAACACCCCGCGCGAGCTCTCGGCGCGCGAGGTGGAGGTGCTGCAGCTCGTCGCGGACGGGCAGTCCAACAAGGAGATCGGCGAGGGACTCAACCTGTCAGCACTGACGGTGAAGTCCCATCTCTCGCGGATCGGCCGGAAGTTGGGCACCGGTGACCGGGCACAGATGGTCGCGCTGGCCATGCGGGCCGGTGTGATCCGCTGAGCAAGGAACGTTTCGACCGGGCTCGCGAGGGCATTCGCGGGCCCGGCCGAAACGGCCCCTGAATTGCACGGACACCACCACTGAGCGTCACCAACAGGTCGCTGCCTGCCGAAGTCACACCGCCGTCCCGTATGGTCATCGGCCGTGGAGGACACGGGGACGGGAACAACCGAGGAGGCACGGCCTGAGCCGGTGCTGCTGAGGCAACCAGCAGAGGGCACGCCGGACGTCGTGGAGACGCCTCGGGCGCTGCGAGAAGCGTCGGACGCACTGCGGGCCGGGCATGGCCCCGTCGCGGTCGACACCGAACGAGCGTCCGGTTACCGGTACTCCCAGCGCGCCTACCTCGTGCAGGTGCGCAGGGAGGGCGCGGGCTCGTTCCTCGTCGACCCCGTGGCGCTCGACGACCGGATCGACCCGCTCATCGAGGCGCTGTCGGACACCGAGTGGGTGTTGCACGCCGCCTCCCAGGACCTCCCCTGTCTCGCCGAGCTGGGGCTCAAACCCGCCAAGCTGTTCGACACCGAGCTGGCCGGGCGGCTCGCCGGGTACGAGCGGGTCGCGCTGGGCACACTCGTCGAGCTGCTGCTCGGCTACCGGCTGGAGAAGGGCCACGGCGCCGCCGACTGGTCCCGCCGGCCGCTGCCGCAGGACTGGCTCGACTACGCGGCACTCGACGTCGAGCTGCTGATCCAGCTGCGGGACGTGCTCGAACAGGAGCTGCGCGACCAGGGCAAGCTGGCGTGGGCGCTCGAGGAGTTCGAGGCGCTGCGCACCGCACCGCCCGCACCGCCGCGCGCGGAACCGTGGCGGCGGACCTCCGGGATCCACCGCGTGCGGTCGGCACGCGGGCTCGCCGCCGTGCGCGCGTTGTGGGAGGCCCGCGACGCCATCGCCCGCCAGCGGGACATCGCACCGGGCCGGGTGCTGCCGGACGCGTCGATCGTCCAGGCGGCGACCGTGCTGCCCGCCGACGAGCAGGCGCTCCTGGAGCTGCCCGTGTTCAAGGGCCGCGCGCAGCGGCGCATCGTGGACGTGTGGGCCAGGGCGCTGCGGACCGCGGCGAAGCTGCCGAAGTCGGAGCTGCCCGACCCGTCCCCGCCGCACGAGGGCCCGCCGCCCGCCAACCGGTGGGGCGACCGCGACCCGGCCGCCGCCGCCCGGCTGGCCGCCGCACGGGCCCAGCTCACCGCGATCGCCGAGGCCAACAAGCTGCCGGTCGAGAACCTGCTGCAGCCGGACCTGGTGCGCCGCACGTGCTGGCGGCCGCCGGAGGACCTGTCACCGGATTCGGTGGCGCGGGCGCTGCGGGCCGGTGGTGCGCGGGAGTGGCAGATCGGCCTCACCGCCGACGCGTTCTCGCAGGCACTGAAGGACGCCGAGCAGTAGCCCGCGACCCCTGCCAGCATGGGAGGGGTGAACGGCAGCGTCTGGATCGGCACGTCGGGGTGGCGGTACAAGAACTGGCGCGGCGAGTTCTACCCGGAAGGGCTGCCGCAGCGCCGGGAGCTGGAGTACATCTCCCGGCAGCTCGGCTCGGTGGAGATCAACGGCTCGTTCTACTCGCTGCAGAAGCCGGAGTTCTACCGGCGCTGGCACGACGAGACCCCGCCGGAGTTCGTGTTCGCGGTCAAGGGCGCGCGGTTCGTCACCCACATGAAGCGGCTGCGGGACGTGGCGACCCCGCTGGCCAACTTCTTCGCGAGCGGCGTGCTCGCGCTGGGCGACAAGCTGGGGCCGGTCCTGTGGCAGCTGCCGCCGACCCTCCCCTACGACCAGGAGCTGCTCGCCGACTTCTTCGACCTGCTGCCCCGCGACACCGCGGCCGCCGCCGTGCTGGCGGGCAAGCACGACGAGCGGCTGACGGGCCGGGCGCTGACCGAGGCGCCGGTCGACCGCCCGGTCCGGCACGCGCTGGAGGTGCGGCACCCCAGCTTCGTCGACCCGACGCTGCCGGACTTCCTGCGTGCGCACGGCATCGGACTGGTGGCGGCGTCGGCCGCGACGGAGTGGCCGTACCTGGAGGACGTGACGGCGGACTTCGCGTACGTCCGGCTGCACGGCGAGACCGAGCTGTACGCGAGCGGCTACACCGACGAGGAGCTGGACCGGTGGGCGGAGCGGATCCGCGGCTGGACCGCCGCCGGGTTCGACGTGTACGCGTATTTCGACAACGACATGAAGGTCAAGGCGCCGTTTGATGCCATCGGGCTCCTGACCCGCCTCGGCATGAGATAACTGGGGCGTGCGCGGATCTCTCGTGGGGCTCGGCGCCGCGGTCGTGGCCGCGGCCGCGGCGGTGGTGGTGCCCCTGACGGTGGTGGAGCCGTCGGTGCCGGGCTCGCCGGTCGCGGCCGACGTCCCACCGGTCACGACGCCGTCACCCGCCGAGCCGCCCGCCGAACCGCCCGTCGAACCGGCCTGCGCCGGTGAGCTGGTGGCCGGCGGCTCGGCGCAGGCCCGCAACGCCGTCCTGGACGTCGCGAACACGCTCGAGCGGGCCTGCCCGGACTCGGTGGTCGACTACGACCCCGTCGGCGCGGGCACCGGGTTGCGGCAGTTCACGAGCGGTGCCACGGCCATGGCGGTGGTCGACCGGCCGCTGCTGCCCGCCGAGGCGGCCGCGGTCAGGGCCCGGTGCGCGCCCGTGCAGTACCCGTTCGTCGCGGGCACCGTGGTCGTCCGGTACCACGTCGCCGGGGTCGGCGAGCTCACCCTCGACGCGCCGACGCTCGCGAAGATCTTCAGCGGGGCCATCGCGACCTGGAACGACCCGGCGATCGTCGCGCAGAACCCCGACACGGCGCTCAGCGCCAGGCCGATCACGGTCGTGGCGCGCGCCGACGAGTCGTCGACCACCGCCGCGTTCCAGCAGTACCTCGCGGCGACGGGCGGCTGGACCACCGGCGCGGGCACCACGTTCACCGGCAAGGCGGCCCAGTCCGTGCAGGGCGACAGCGGCATGCTGTCCGTGGTGGAGAACACCGAGGGCGCCATCGGCTACCTGACCGCCACGGACGGCACCCGGTCCCAGGCCGTGCGGGTCGGCGGGGTGGCACCGGACCGGGAGAACGTCACCACCGCGGTCACCGCCGCGCTCTCGGGCTCGGCGGGCATGGCGATCGACCCCGCCACCCTGTACCGCGCCGATCCGGCGGGCGGCGCGTACCCGCTCGTGGTGGTGAGCTACGCCGTCGCCTGCGAGGGGGACGCGCCTGCCCGCGACTTCCTGCTGGCGTCGCTGGCCGTGCGGGGCGCAGGCACCGGGTACGTGTTCCCGTCCGGCGCGTGGGCCGAGGAGCTGCTGACCGCGCTTCAGTGAGCCGCGGGCAGGTGGACGGTCACCGTGAGGCCGCCGCCCGGCACCGCCTCGGCGGACACCGAGCCGCGGTGCGCCTTCACGACCGCGCGCACGATCGCCAGGCCCAGCCCCGTGCCGGAGTGGGCCGTGCGGTCCACGCCGCCGCGGCGGAACGACTCGAACAGCTCCTCCACCCGCTCCGGGTCGACCGCGGCGCCGGACGACGACACGCGCAGCGTCACCCAGCCGGGGCCCGCCACCGTGTGCACGTCGAGCCAGCCGCCGTCCACGTTGTGCCGGACGGCGTTCTCGAGCAGGTTGCCTGCGACCCGTTCCAGCAGCGCCGGGTCACCTGCCGATGGCGCGGCCGCGCAGGAGAACGACGTGCGCAGGTGGCGCTGCTCGGCCTCGTTCCGCACGGCCTGCCACGCGCTGCCCACGACGGTCGCGAGGTCGACGCGCTCGACCGGGCCGAGCCCCATGCCGTCGGTGCGGGCGAGCAACAGCAGCGCGTCGACGAGCTGCCCGGCACGCAGGGTCGCGTCGCGGACCACGCCCGCCATGCGGCGCAGCTCGCCGGCGTCGGCGTCCGGGTCGGCCAGGGTGACGTCCAGCTCGGTGCGGATCACCGACAGCGGGGTGCGCAGCTCGTGGGAGGCGTTGGCGACGAACTGGCGCTGCGCGGAGAACGTGGCCTGCAACCGGTCGAGCATCGCGTCGAACGTGTCGGCCAGCTCGGCGACCTCGTCCCGGGGGCCGCGCAGCGCGATCCGCTCGCCGAGCGACTCGGCGGACAGGCGGCGGGCGGTGCCGGTGACGTCGCGCAGCGGCTTGAGGACGCGGCCGGTGAACGTCCACGCGAGCAGCGCGGTCGCGCCGACCACGCACACGAACGCGATCGACCCGCCCACCAGCACCCGGAAGCGGGCGGTCTCGCGGAGCACCTCGTTGAGGTCCTCGGCCTTCACGCGCGTGCCACCGACGACGACCGTGGTGCCGTCCGGCAGCGACGGCGCGTTGGCGGAGTCGCCCGCGAGGATCCAGGCGAGCCACAGGAGCAACGCGGCGACGACCGCGACCAGCCCGGTGGCGAGGAGCGTGATCCTGGCGCGCAGGCCCGGACCCCGCCGCATGCCGGTCACTCCACCCGGCTCGCCGTCGGCACCCGGTAGCCGGAGCCGACCACCGTGTCGATGATGCCCGGCTCACCGAGCTTCTTGCGCAGGGTCATCACGGTCACGCGCACGGTCGTGGTGAACGGGTCGGCGTGCTCGTCCCACACCCGTTCCAGCAGCTCCTCGCTGGACACCACCGACCCGCTCGCGGCGAGCAGCACCTCGAGGACACCGAACTCCTTGCGGGTCAGCTCCACCTGCGTGCCCGCGCGGGTCACCGTGCGGCGGGCGGGGTCCAGCTCGACGTCGCCCGCGCGCAGCACCGGCGGCGTGACGGGGGTCGAGCGCCGGGCGAGCGCCCGCACCCGCGCGACCAGCTCGTCGAACGCGAACGGCTTGGCGAGGTAGTCGTCGGCGCCGATGGACAGCCCCTCGACCCGGTCGGCGACCGAGCCGCTGGCGGTCAGCATGATCACGCGGGTCAACGCCCCGGAGGCGACGATCTCGCGGCACAGCTCGTCGCCGGACATGCCGGGCAGGTCCCGGTCGAGCACCACCACGTCGTACCGGGTGACGCTCGACTTCTCGTGCCCCTCGTCCCCGTCCAGGGCGACGTCCACGGCCATGCCTTCACGACGAAGCCCCCTGGCGATGGCGTCGGCCAGGGGTTCCTCGTCCTCGACGATCAGAATCCGCACGCTACAAAGGTGCCACAACTCGGCGTGACCGCGTCGCGAGCCCTCGCCGCGCGGCTGCTCCGCGCGACCGAGGACGCGTTGTTCGCCGCGTCCCGGCCGTTCAGTCCGCCACGCCGGGGTCGCCCAGCGCGACCTTGCCCGCGTAGGTGAGCGTGGCCTCGGGCGTGAGGGGGTGGAACGTGCCCGCGCGGACGTCGCGGTAGGCGCGTTCCATGCCGGACCGCCGGAAGAAGGACCGGCCGCCCATCACGTCCATCGCCAGGTCGACGACCGCGATGGCCGACAGGACCGCCTCCCGCTTCGCCAGCATGACCATCGCGAGTGTCCGCGCGTCGGCCTCGTAGTCGTCGCCCAGGTCGTCCACCGCGCCCATGAGGGACCACCACGCCGTGCGCAGCTTCGCGTCCATCAGGCCGACCTGCCGGTGCACGCGGGGCAGCGCGGTCATGGGCAGCGGGCCGCGGTTGCCGGTCAGCGACCGCACGGCTCGGTCCCGCGCCCCGACGGCGATGCCGTGGTAGGTGGCGCCGCCGACCGGTGCGAAGTGGACGGTCGCGGTGAGCAGCGGCGCGCCCAGCTCGCCGTACGGCCTGCGGCCCGCGATCTTGCCGGCGGGCACGAACACGTCCTCCAGCACCACGTCGTGGCTGGCGGTGCCGCGCATGCCGAGGGTGTCCCACGTCTCCTCGATCCGGACGCCCGGCGCGGCGAACGGGACGGAGAAGTGCAGCACCTGGGCGTCCTCGCCGGGTTCGCCGAGCACCGCGCACGTGGCGACGACCGTCGCGCCCGGCGACTGGCTGCAGAACACCTTCCGGCCGGTCACGAGGAACCCGCCGTCGACCGGGACGGCCTTGGTGGTCGGCCACAACCAGTCGGAGCCGCCGCTGGTGGCGATCACGATGCCCTCCTCGGCGATCCGTCTCAGCACGCCAGCCGCGTCGGGGGCGCCCTTGCGGTAGCGGTAGACCTGCACGAGCGTCAGGTACTGGTGCATGGCGACGGACAGCGCGGTGGCGCCGTCGTGACGGGCCAGCTCGCGCTGGGCGTGGCAGACGTCGCGCATGGTGGCGCCGAGCCCGCCCAGCTCGGTCGGCACGGCGAGCCGCAGGTAGCCGTGTTCGCGCATGGCGTCGTAGGCCTCGGTGACGAACGTGGCGTCCCGGTCGTGCTCGGCGGCGTGTTCCCCGGCGACGGCGCCGATCAGCGCGGCCAGGTCGGTGAAGGTGTCCACAGTGGTTGTCATGCCGCCGACGCTAGGAACGGCCGCGGCCCGCGAGTAGTGCAGAAACTGAACCGCGCCCGTAACGGTCCCGGCGCGACGGCGACCACATGGCATGAGGACCTACGCGCAGTACTGCCCGATCGTGCGGGCCGTCGAGGTGCTCGGCGACCGGTGGACGCTGCTGATCGTGCGGGACATGCTGATCGGCGCGACCCGGTTCAACGAGCTGTCCCGCGGGCTGCCCGGGCTGTCCCGCGCGTTGCTGTCGCGGCGGCTGCGGCAGCTGGTCAACGCCGGCCTGGTGCGCCGCACCGCCGACGGCTACGCGCTGACGCAGGCCGGCGCCGACCTGCGCCCGCTCGTGTCCGGCCTCGCGGACTGGGGCGCCCGGTACGCGTTCGGCGACCCGCAGCCCGAGGAGCTCGACCCCGAGCTGCTGATGTGGTGGATGCACGGCCGCGTCGACACCAGCGCGCTGTCGAAGCGCGCCGTGATCCAGATCGACGTCGCCGACCGCCGCCGCACGTTCTGGCTCGTCCTCGAACCGGGCGACGCGTCGGTCTGCTACACCGACCCCGGCTTCGACATCGACGCCGTCATGGCCGCCGACCTGCCGACCCTGTACCGGATGTGGGAGGGCGAGATCGAGTTCCGGCAGGCCCTCCGCACCGGCGACATCAACCTCACGGGCGCGCGCTGGATCGTCCGCGGTCTCCCGGACTGGCTCCAGCTGAGCGAGGTCGCCCCGATCGTCCGCGCGGCCCGCGCCTAGTGGTCGGTCGTGCACGCCAGTTCGCGGCCCGCCTCGATGTCCTCGGTCAGCGCCTTCACCTTCGCGGTCGCGTAGGCGTGGGCGTCGGAGCCGAGCAGCTGGTGCAGCGGGGCGGCGCCGGACTCGACGACGGCGATGATCGCGGCGGCCCCCTTGACCGGGTCGCCGAGCTGGCTGCCCTGCAGGGCGAGGTGGTTCCGCGTCATCTCGCGGACCTCGGGGTAGCCGTCGGTCGTCGCCGCGGGGAGGGCCAGTGAGCCGGTGGTGAGGAAGTCGGTGCGGAAGTAGCCCGGCTCCACGGCCGTGACCCTGATCCCGAGGTCGGCGACCTCCGCGGCGAGCGCCTCGGTCATGCCCTCCAGCGCGAACTTGCCCGCGCAGTACAGGCCCCAGCCGGGCACGGCGGTGAGGCCGAGGACCGAGGACACGTTGACGACGTGCCCGCGGCCCTGCCGCCGCAGCACCGGCAGCGCGGCGCGCAGCACGTTCCACACGCCGAAGACCTGCACGTCGAACATGGCGCGGGCGTCGGCGTCGGTGGTCTCCTCGACCGCGGCGAGGAAGCCGTAGCCCGCGTTGTTGACGACCACGTCGAGGCCGCCGAACCGTTCGGTCGTGGTGGCCACGGCCGCCGCGACGGCGTGCTCGTCGGCCAGGTCGAGCTGGAGCGGCAGGAGGCGGGTCGTGTCGGCGCCGGCCAGCGCGGTGGTGAGGCGGTCGGTCGACCGGGTGGTGGCGGCGACGTCGTGGCCGCGTGCCAGGAGTTGCCTGACCAGTTCGAGGCCGAGGCCGCGGGAGGTGCCGGTGACGAACCAGGTGGACATTGTGGACGCTCCTCGTCTCGGTGGGACGTCGTCCAGTCTTGGCCCGGATCGAGCGCCGGAACGGCCCATCATCGGCCCTGTGCGACCTAGGACTGACAGGTCCAGGCACGGCCGGGCCCGCGTTGGCACGATGGTGGGATGACGAGGGTCAACCGGGAGCTGGCCGACTTCCTGCGGCGGGCGCGGAGCAAGGTCGACCCGGCCCGGGCCGGCCTGCCGCACGACGGGCGGATCCGGCGCGTGCCGGGGCTGCGCCGCGAAGAGGTGGCGCTGCTGGCCGGCGTGTCGACCGACTACTACGCCCGCCTGGAGCAGGGCCGCAGGATCACGCCGTCCGATGGCGTGCTCGACGCGCTCGCGCGGGCGGTCGAGCTGGACGAGGCCGGGCGGCGGCACCTGGGTGAGCTGGTGGGCACGACGAGCGCGCCCCGCCGCTCACGGGCCGTCCAGCGGGTGCGGCCGGGCCTGTACCAGTTCCTCGACGCACTGGACGGCCACCCGGCGATGATCCTCGGACGGCGGACCGACGTGCTGGCGACCAACCGCCTGGCGCGCGCCCTGTTCGCCGACTTCGACGCCATGCGGCCCGGCGACCGCAACTACGCCAGGTGGCTGTTCCTCGACGACGCGGCCCGCGCGCTGTTCGTGGACTGGGACGAGCAGGCGCGGGCGTGCGTGGAGAACCTCCGCCTCGACGTCGGCACCGACCCGGGCGCGCAGGAGCTGGTCGCCGAGCTGTCCGGCCGCAGCCCGGAGTTCCGCCGGTGGTGGGAGGAACACGGGGTCTACCAGCGCACGTTCGGCACCAAACGGCTGCGCCACCCGGTCGTCGGCGAGCTGAGCGTCCAGTACGAGACGCTCACCATGCCCGGCGACCGCGACCAGACCCTGTTCGTCTACACGACCGAGGCGGGCACACCCTCCCGCGAGGCGATGAACCTGCTCGCGAGCTGGACCGGCTCCCCGGCCGTGCCCTGAGGGCGTGCCGTGTCCCGGTGCCCGGGCAGCGACGCATCACCGGGCCCGGCGGCGCGGCTCGCGTGTCCTGAACGCGCCGTTCAGGGCAGTTCGGCCGGGGCGGGGGCGACGTCCGTGCGCGTGGCGATCCACTCGGTGACGCGGCGCGCCACCTGCTGCGCGGTCATGCCGAGCCGCACGAGGACCTCGCTGCGCGTGCCCTGTGCGTGGAACTCCTGCGGCAACCCGAGGTCGCGCAGCGGCACGTCCACGTCCGCGTCGCGGAGGGCCGCCGCCAGGGACCAGCCGAAACCGCCGTGCCTGCCGCTGTCCTCGACCGTGACCACCAGCCGGTGCCCGGCGGCCAGCGGCACGAGGTCCGACGGCACCGGGGTCACCCAGCGCGGGTCGACGACCGTCACGCCGATGCCCTGGTCGGACAGCCGGTCCGCGGCGGCCATGCCCAGCTCGGCCAGCGCGCCGACGGTCACCAGCAGCACGTCCTTCGACTCGTGCGCGCCGGGGCGGCGCAGCACGTCGACGACCCCGCGCCGCTCCAGCGCGGCGACCTCGCCGCCCACCGACGCCTTCGGGAAGCGCAGCGCGGTCGGGCCGTCCTTCACGGCGACCGCCTCGTTCAGCTCCTCGCGCAGCGTCACCGCGTCGCGGGGCGCGGCGACCCGGATGCCCGGCACGACGCCGAGGATCGACAGGTCCCACATGCCGTGGTGGCTCGCGCCGTCGGGACCGGTGACACCCGCCCGGTCGAGGATCAGCGTGACCGGCAGCTTGTGCAGCGCCACGTCCATCAGCAGCTGGTCGAACGCGCGGTTGAGGAACGTCGAGTAGATCGCGACCACGGGGTGCAGCCCGGCCATCGCCATGCCGGCCGCGGACGTGACCGCGTGCTGTTCCGCGATGCCGACGTCGAACCAGCGGTCCGGGTAGGCCTCGGCGAACTTCGCGAGGCCGGTCGACCGCAGCATCGCCGCGGTGATCGCCACGACGTCGGGCCGGGACTCGCCGATGCGGGCCAGCTCGTCGGCGAACACCGACGTCCACGACGCGGCGCCCTTCGCGGTGGTGAGCTTGCCGGTGACCGGGTCGATCGGGTCGGTCTGGTGCATCTGGTCCACCTCGTCGTTCTCGGCGAGGGGGTAGCCGCGGCCCTTGCAGGTCGCGACGTGGACGATCACCGGGCCGCCGAACTCCTTCGCGCGGCGCAGCGCGGCGTCGAGGGCGGCGAAGTCGTGGCCGTCGACCGGGCCGAAGTACTTCAGGCCGAGGTCCTCGAACATGATCTGCGGGCTGATCGCGTCCTTGATGCCGCGCTTGGCTGCGTGCAGCGCCGCGTACAGCGGCTTGCCGACGACCGGCGTGCCCTGCAGCATCCGCTTGCCCGCTTCGAGGGACCGCTCGTAGCCGGGCGAGAGCCGCAGCGACGCGAGGTGGTCGGCGAGACCGCCGATGGTCGGCGAGTAGGAGCGGCCGTTGTCGTTGACGATCACGACCATCGGCCGGTTCTTGCCCGCCGCGATGTTGTTGAGCGCCTCCCAGCACATGCCGCCGGTCAGGGCGCCGTCACCGACGACCGCCACCACGCAGCGCTTCTCGCCACGCAGCTCGAACGCCTTGGCGAGGCCGTCGGCGTAGGAGAGGGCGGAGGAGGCGTGGCTGCTCTCCACGAAGTCGTGCTCGCTCTCGGCGCGGCTCGGGTAGCCGGACAGGCCCTCGACCATCCGCAGCCGGTCGAAGCCCTCCTGGCGGCCGGTGAGGATCTTGTGCACGTAGGCCTGGTGACCGACGTCCCAGATCACCGGGTCGTCCGGCGAGTCGAACACGCGGTGGATCGCCATGGTCAGCTCCACCACGCCCAGGTTGGGGCCGAGGTGACCGCCCGTGGTGGTCACCTTGTCGACGAGGAACTCGCGGATCTCGGCCGCGAGCCTCGGCAACTGGTCTCCCGTCAGCCTTTTCAGGTCCGCCGGGCCGTGCACCGTGCCGAGCAGGGAATCCTCGTCGGTCACCGCTGGTCACCTCGGTTTCTCAGATCGCGGGACGTCGGGCGGTCCCCGCCAGTCTACGAGCGCGCCCCGTGACGGCGCCCGGCCCTACACTCAGGCGGGTGCCAGTCGCATTCGACACCGCCGGCATGGAGCGACACGACGAGCGGACCTGGTTCGACCCGCGAACCGGTGACCAAGTCAGTCTCACCTACATCGGCATGGTGCCCGACATCCCCGCGCCGTTCGACGACCTCCCCCTGCTGCGGAGAAAGCTGGCCGAGGAGACCGCGGAGACCGGTTCGATCATCGAGGCGCACGTCGTGCGGCTCGGCGGGGTGCCCGCGCTCTTCCAGCTCATCAAGCTGCCGATCCCCGGGCAGGACACCGGGCTGGCGTTCATCGCCGCGTTCACCGTGCCGAGGGCGAACTGCAGCGCCGTGCTGCGCATCCAGTGCGCGGAGGGCCCGATGACGGGGGTGCGCGAGTCGACGGTCGCCGCGCAGGTCGGCTTCGACCAGTGCTTCCCGCCGCACCCGTACGCACCGGACGTGCGGGGGCAGCTGCCGTACAACGTCGCCGACGAGGCGGCCTGGGACCAGCAGTTCCCGGACCACCCGCTGACCAGGGCACGGGCGTGGGCGCACCGCATGCTCGCCACCGCGCAGGTGGACCCGCAGTTCGCGGCGCTGCCCCCGTTCGAGCCCGTCGCGCCCCCCGAGCCGGCGCCCCCGCCGCCGGTCGAGGAGGGTGACGTGCTGCACACGGTGCTCGTGGGGCTCCCCCTCGCGGGTTACCTGCCGCTGTGGCGGGAGGACGGCGTCACGTACTGGCGGATGACCGACCCCGAGGCGGTCCGCGCCCGCCTCGGCGCGGGCGTGGAGTCCCGCTCGGAGATCGACTCGCGGCGGTTCCGGGAGGCGGCGATGTTCAGCCCGTCGCGCGGCACGCTGTTCCTGATGGACCGCTACCGCGACGAGACCGGTCACCTGGGCGGCACCAGCACGCAGCTCACCCCGGCGACGGAGGAGGAGGCGTTCGCGGCGGTCGACGACAAGGCGCTGTCGGAGCTGTACACGTGGCTCGGCGAGGTGGTCCTGGCGTCGGTGCGGCGGGGCGAGTTCGTCGCGGTCGAGACCGGTGGCTGGCAGGTGCCGATGACCCCGGTGCTGCTGATGATGCTCAGGACCGACGGCCGCGAGTGGCACTCGGTGGTCGAGGCGTCCCCCGTGCCGGAGGGCGCGCCGGTGTGGCGGGACCAGCAGCCGGTCGAGGGCAACACCCAGGTGCTGGCCAGCCCGGCGACGGACCAGACGGTGCGCGCGTCGGGGTTGCTGACGAGGTTCGCCGTGGCGGCGTGGGGCGTGCACCCGTTCCGGTTGGGACTGTCGTTCGGTCCGAACCCGACATTGTGATTCGGTAAGGTCGGAGCTCACGTTCGGCACAAGAGGGTGGGGATCGAGCAGTGACCGAGCCGCAGCCGGTGATGGCGCAGGCGGAACAGGACCAGCTGACCAGGAAGGTGGGCCGGTCCCTGCTGACCGTCGCGGGCGACGGCTGGCAGCGCGTCAGAGCCGAGTACCGGTCAGCGGGCCGCCACATCGAGGTCGACGTCTTCGTCACCGGCCCGGACGGGGTCGAGAAGCCGGTCCGCCCGCCACAGGAGGTCGTCGAGGGGCTCGGGCGGCTGCGCCAGGGCATGTACCGGCCGGGCCGCGGGACGTGGCTGTCCGGGCTGTACGTCCTCGAGCCGCCGAGCTCCTTCAGCGCCGAGTTCGAGCCGGACGCCGAGCCCCGCTGGCGGCGCGTACCCCCGCCGATCGGCTTCGCGGACGAGCTGAAGTTCTTCCCGCGCGCGGACGAGCACATCCCGGAGTGGCTCCGCCAGCGCGCCGGTCTGCCACCGCTGCAGGGTGCCCGGCCTGGGGAACCGACCCCGCCCCAGGGCCAGCCGACGCCCGGCAACGCGGCCCAGCCAACCGGGGAACCAGCACAGGGCACCACCCCCACCCCGCCCCCGGGCATCCCAGCGACTCCGTTCGGCGGCCAGCCGACACCGGGCAACGCGCCGCAGCACACCGGCGAACCGGCACAGGGCACCAACCCGCACGCCGGACAACCCACCCCGCCCCCAGGCATCCCGGCAACTCCCTACGGCCAGCCGACACCAGGCAACGCACCCCAGCCAACCGGGGAACCCACCCCACCCCCAGGCATCCCGGCAAACCCGTTCAGCGGCCAGCCAACGCCGAGCAACACACCCCACCAGACCGGCGAGCCCTCACCAGCACAAGGCATCCCCGCCAACCCGCAAGCGGGACAACCCACGCCGCCCCCGGGCATCCCGGCGACTCCGTTCGGCCAGCCGACACCGGGCAACGCGCTTCACCAGACCGGCGATCCCGCACAGGGCACCAACCCGCACGCCGGACAACCCACCCCGCCCCCAGGCATCCCGGCAACTCCCTACGGCCAGCCGACACCAGGCAACACACCCCACCAGACCGGCGAACCAGCACAGGGCACCAACCCGCACACCGGACAACCCACCCCGCCCCCAGGCATCCCGGCAACTCCCTACGGCCAGCCGACACCAGGCAACACACCCCACCAGACCGGCGAACCAGCACAAGGCATCCCCGCCACTCCGCACGGCGGGCAGCCCACCCCACCGGCAACCCCGTTCGGCAGCCAGCCAGCACAGGGCACCCACCCGCATGGCGGCCAGCCTGGCTACCCGGCGGAGCCTTCCCCGGCGCACGACAACGCCTTCGGCGGGCAACCCACACCGCCACCCGGCAGCCAGTTCGGCCAGCTCGCGGACGGCCCCGCGCCCTACCGCGACCAGCCGCCGCAGAGGCAGCCCGGCAACCAGTTCGGTGAACCCTCGCCGGCAGAAGGCATCCCGGCCACCCCGCATGGCGGCCCCCCAGCCGACCAGCACGGGACGCCGTTCAACCAACCGACGCCACCCCCGGGCATCCCGGCAACCCCCTCGGGCGAACCCTCGCCACCGCAAGGCATCCCCGCCTACGGCACCCGCCCCGGGGCACAGTTCGCCCAACGCCACGGCGAACCCACACCACCCGCCACCCCAAACGGCGGACCCCAGGCCGACCAGCACAACGCATCCGGCCACCGCCAAACCCCACCGCCCGCCACCCCGTACAGCGCCCAGGCCGACCAGCACAACGCACCCGGCCAACGCGAACCCAACCCCTTCGGCGACCACCCCGCTCCCCCGGCCGACCGGCACAGCGCGCCCGGCCACCGCCAAACCGAACCGTACGGCGGCGACCGTCCGGCGCTCAGGGAACCGGGCAGGGAGCCCTCGGTCACCCACGGCGCCCCCACGCCGCAAGCACCAGGGCGGGGCGTCCCCCCGTACCGCGCGCAACCGCCTGCGAACGAGCCGCCTGCCGGCGAGTCCTCCTGGTTCGGCCCGGCCGGGGACAAGCCCGCCGGCTTCGCCGTCCCGGCCACCCCCTTCGGCCCGCAGGACGACCAGCCCCGCTAGCGCTCCAGCAAGGCCACGCACTCCACGTGGTGCGTCATCGGGAACGCGTCGAACGCCCGCAGGCGCGCCATGTGGAACCCGTGCCCGGCGAACGTCGCCACGTCGCGGGCCAGTGCGGCCGGGTCGCACGCCACGTACACCACCCGCGACGCGCCGCGGGCCGCGATCGCGTCCACGACCGCTCGGCCCGCGCCCTTGCGCGGCGGGTCGAGCACCACCACCGACGGGTCCGGCCCCTCGCCCGCCCGCAGCACCGCCTCCACCCGTCCCGCGAACACCCGCACCTGCGGCAGGTCCGCCAGGTTCGCCGCCGCCTCGACGGCCGCCGGGCGGTACGACTCCACCGCCATCACCGACCCCTGCGGGCCGACCTGCTCCGCGAGCACGGCCGCGAACAACCCGGCCCCCGCGTACAGGTCCCACGCCGTCTCGCCCGCCGCCAGGCCCGCCCACGCGCCGACCACCTCGGCGTACAGGTCCGCCGCGTCCGGGTGGGCCTGCCAGAAGCCCGACACCCGCCACTCACGCCGGACCGCCCGCTCGACGGCGACCTCGTCCTCGCCGACGTGGGTCTCGCCGGTCGCGTCCACCGCCACCGTGAGCGTCGAGCCAGGGGGCCACGTCCGGGCGGCCACCTCGTCGACCGTGCCGTACGCCGAGATCGGGCAGTCCTCGACCGGGATGACGCGGTGGCTGCGGTGCGCCAGGAAGCCCGGCCGACCGGACGGATCCACCGTCATGCGGACCCGGGTGCGCCAGCGCAGCGGGCCGCCTGGCAGCTCCTCCACCTCGACCGGCACCTCCACCCCGGCCAGGCGGGACAGCTGCTCGGCGACCACCGCCGCCTTCATCGCGCGCTGGGCGTCCCACGTCGCGTGCTGCCAGTCGCAGCCACCGCAACCGCCCGGGACGGCCACCGGGCAGGACGGCTCGACCCGGTCGGGGGACGCCGACAGGACCGCCACCGCGTCGGCGCGGCAGAAGGAACCTCCGCGGTCCTCCGTCACCGACACGACGACCCGTTCGCCGGGCAGCGCGTGGCGGACGAACACCACGCGGCCCTCGTGCCGGGCCACGCAGTGCCCGCCGTGGGCGACCGCGCCCACCTCGACCTCGAACCGGCGGCCCAGCCACGTCGTCACTGGCGGTCCTTCTTCTCCGACAGGCCACGCCGCATCGCGAGCGGCGACACCTCCTGACGTGCGCGGAGCCGTTCCTTGCGCCGCTCCGACGACGCCAGCTGCCACGGCACGCTCGTCACCATCACCCCCGGCTGGAACAGCAGCCTGCCCTTCAGCCGCAGCGCGCTCTGGTTGTGCAGGATCTGCTCCCACCAGCGGCCGACGACGTACTCCGGGATGTACACGGTGACGACGTCGCGCGGGTTGGCGGTGCGCACCCGCTTCACGTACTCCAGCACCGGCTTCGTGATCTCGCGGTACGGCGACTCGACCACCTTCAGCGGCACCGAGAAGTCCTCCTGCTCCCACTGCGCCACCAGCTCGCGGGTGTCGGCCTCGTCGACGTTGACGGTGACCGCCTCCAGCACGTCCGGGCGGGTCGCGCGCGCGTACGCCAGCGCCCTGCGGGTCGGCAGGTGCAGCTTGGACACCAGCACGATCGCGTGGTTGCGGGACGGCAGCGTCATCGCGTCGCCGGTCGCCTCCGCCTCGCGCAGTTCCTCCGCCACCCGGTCGTAGTGCCGGCGGATGGCGGTCATCAGCACGTAGATGGCGGCCATCGCGGCGATCGCGATCCACGCGCCGAGCAGGAACTTGGTGATCAGCACGATCACCAGCACGGTCGCGGTCATGAAGAGGCCGAACCCGTTGATGGCCTGCCGTTTGCGCATCCGCTTGCGCTCGACCTCGTCCTCCTCGGTGCGCAACAGGCGGTTCCAGTGCCGGATCATGCCGCTCTGGCTCAGCACGAACGACACGAACACCCCCACGATGTACAGCTGGATGAGCCTGGTCACCTCGGCGTCGAACGCCACGACCAGCACGATCGCGAACGCGGCCAGTCCGACGATGCCGTTGGAGAACGCGAGCCGGTCACCGCGCGTGTGCAGCTGGCGTGGCAGGTAGCGGTCCTGCGCGAGGATGGACCCGAGGACCGGGAAACCGTTGAACGCGGTGTTCGCGGCCAGCACCAGGATCAGGCCGGTGAAGAAGATGACGTACCAGACAGCCGGGTCGAAACCGCCGAAAACGGCGTTCGCGAGCTGCGCGACGAGCGTCTTCTGCTCGTAGTCCGCGGGTGCGTTCACCAGCTGTTGCGCGGGGTCCTCGGCGATCTTCGCCCGCGTCACGGAGGCGAGCATGATCAGGCCGAGGAACATGACGATCGCGAGGCCGCCCATCAGCAGCAGCGTGGTCGCCGCGTTCTTCGACTTGGGCTTGCGGAACGCGGGCACGCCGTTGCTGATCGCCTCGACACCGGTCAGCGCGGCGCTGCCGGACGAGAACGCGCGCAGGACCAGGAACACCAGCGCGAACCCGGTGAGGTGGTCGCCCTCCTCGAGCAGTTCGAAGTTCGCGCTCTCCGCCGGGATGTCGTCGCCGAGCAGGAACACCCTGGTGGCGCCCCAGATGACCATGGTGAGGATGCCGAGCACGAACGCGTAGGTCGGGATGGCGAACACCGTGCCCGACTCGCGGATGCCACGCAGGTTGATCGCGGTCAGGATGACGATCGCGCCGACCGCGAACTCCACCTTGTGCGTGGCGACGAACGGCACGACGGAGCCGATGTTCGCGGCCGCGGAGGAGATCGACACCGACACCGTCAGCACGTAGTCGACGAGCAGCGCGCTCGCCACGACCAGGCCCCATCTCGGTCCGTGGTTGACCGTCGCGACCTCGTAGTCACCGCCGCCGGACGGGTAGGCGTGCACGTTCTGGCGGTAGGAGGCGACCACCGCGAGCATCAGCGCGACGACGACCAGGGCGATCCACGGGCTGTACATGTACGCCGAGACACCGGCGACCGACAGCGTGAGGAGGATTTCCTCCGGCGCGTACGCCACGCTGGACATCGCGTCGGACGCGAACACCGGCAGCGCGATGCGTTTCGGCAGGAGGGTGTGCGCGAGGCGGTCGGTGCGGAACGGACGTCCCACCACCAAGCGCTTCAGCACGGACGCGAGCTTGGGCACAGGACGACAGCGTAAGCGGTCAGGTCACCGGGACGGAGCAGCCACCGGTAGGTTCTGCATGACACGTCCGAGGAACTACCCGAGGAGGCCGGCTCGTGCACGTGGTGATCATGGGCTGCGGGCGCGTCGGCTCGTCGCTCGCCGCCGCGGTCGAACGGCTGGGCCACACCGTGGCGGTCATCGACAAGGACGCCCAGGCGTTCCGCAGGCTCGGCATCGACTTCCACGGCCAGCAGGTCGTCGGCGGTGGTTTCGACCGGAAGGTCCTGGTCGAGGCCGGGATCGAACGGGCGGGCGCGTTCGCCGCCGTGTCCAGCGGGGACAACTCGAACATCATCTCCGCGCGGGTCGCGCGGGAGACGTTCGGCGTCGAGCACGTGGTCGCCCGCATCTACGACGCCAAGCGCGCCGAGGTGTACGAGCGGCTCGGCATCCCGACCGTCGCGACCGTGCCGTGGACGACCGACCGCCTCATGCGGACGCTCCTGCCGGACGGCGTCGCGTCGGCGTGGCGCGACCCGACCGGCAAGGTCGCGATCGTGCAGCTGCCGTTCCACGAGGGCTGGGTCGGCCACACGGTCGCCGAGCTGGAGGCGGCCACGGGCGCGCGCGTCGCGTTCATCATGCGGTTCGGCACCGGGGTGCTGCCCGCGCCGAAGGCCGTCGTGCAGCACGACGACCAGGTGTACGTCGCCGCGCTGTCCGGCACGGTCAGCGACGTGACCAACGCCGCGGCACAGCCGCCTGAGGAGGCCTCGTAATGCGGGTCGCTATCGCCGGGGCCGGGGCGGTCGGCCGGTCCATCGCCGCCGAGCTGGTGGCTGGCGACCACCAGGTGATGCTGATCGAGCGGCTGGAGAGCCAGTACGAGCCGCACACCGTCGAGCAGGCCGAGTGGGTGCTCGCCGACGCGTGCGAGCTGTCGTCGCTGGAGGACGCAGGCCTGCAGCTGTGCGACGTGGTGATCGCCGCGACCGGCGACGACAAGGTCAACCTGGTCGTGTCGCTGCTCGCGAAGACGGTGTTCGCCGTGCGCCGCGTGGTCGCGCGGGTGAACGACCCGGCGAACGAGTGGCTGTTCAACGAGGCGTGGGGCGTCGACGTCGCGGTGTCCACGCCGCGGATGCTGGCGGCGATGGTCGAGGAGGCCGTGTCCGTCGGCGACCTCGTGCAGCTGCTGACGCTGCGGCAGGGCCAGGCCAACCTGGTCGAGCTGACCCTGCCGGAGGACACCCCGCTGGCGGGCAAGCCGGTCCGCGCGATCCACCTGCCCCGGGACGCCGCCCTGGTGGTCATCCTGCGCGGCGGCCGCGTGATCGTCCCGCAGCCCGACGACCCCCTGGAGCCGGGCGACGAGCTGCTGTTCGTGGCGTCGGCGAACGTGGAGGACGAGATCCGCAAGGCCCTCGGCTACTGACGCGTGTGATGGAGGGCTCCTTCATCACGGTCACGCGGGCGGCGGGAAGCCTGGCGGCATGGTCATCGGGCGGCCGGTGCTCATGGCGCCGTCCACCAGGACCTCCGTGCCGGTCAGGTAGCCGAACGCGGGCGTGGCCAGTGCGACCACGGCCGACGCGATCTCCTTCGCCTCCGCCATCCTCGGCAGGCCGTACACGTTCAGCGGCCCCCACGCCTGCTTGAACCGCGCCCACAGATCGTCCGGGACGCCGTCGGGGCGGACCAGGCGCGTGTCGGTGGTGCCCGGGTCGACGGCCAGCACGCGGATGCCCTTCGCGCCGTAGTCCAGCGCCGCGGCGCGGACGACGCCCTGCACCGCCCGCTTGCTCGCCGTGTACGCGGCGTGCCCCGGACGGGTGTGGCCCGCCTGCGACGACGCCGTGCACACGATGACCCCACCGGCCCGCATGTGCGGCACCTCGTACTTGATCGCCAGGAACACGCCGCGCGCGTTGGTGAGGTGCACGTCGTCCCACTCCTCGACCGTGATCTCGTGCAGCGGCTTGCCGAGGTGGATGCCCGCGTTGTTGAACGCGACGTCGAGGCCGCCGTACTTGCGCGCCACCCCGTCGACGAACGCCTTGACCTGCGCGGGCACCCGGACGTCGGCCGGGACGTACGTCGCCTCGCCGCCGGCGCGGCGTATCTCCCGCTCGACCTGCCTGCCCAGCTCCGCGCGCCGGCCGCAGAAGCCGACGCGGGCGCCCTCCGCCGCGAACGCGACCGCCGCCTCCTTGCCGATGCCCGAGGTGGCGCCCGTGATCACCACGACCTTGCCCGCGAACCGCCCCCGGCCCTCGGCGCCGGCGACCGCCGGGGCGGCGAGCGCCGCGAGACCGGCGGCGGCCGCCCCGCCCAACACCGCACGCCTGCTGGGTCCTTCGCTCATAATCACTCCAGAGTGGATAGTGCCGATTCCCGCTTTTGGATACTGGCACTATCCAACTGAGAGGAGTCTCATGCGGATCGGTGAGCTGAGCAGGCGCACGGGCGTCCCGGTGCCGACGATCAAGTACTACCTGCGCGAGGGCCTGGTCCCGCACGGCGAGCGGACCAGCCCGAACCAGGCGCGGTACGACGAGTCGCACGTCCACCGCGTCCGGCTGGTCCGCGCACTGACCGAGATCGGCGGCCTGTCGATCGCCGCCGCCCGCGACGTCCTCACGCTGATGCACGAACCGGGCCGCGGCAGGCTCGAGTCGATCGGCAAGGTCCACTTCGCGGTGCAGGCCGCGCGGCACCCGCACACCGAGGACCCCACCGAGACGTCCCTGGCCCGCACGAACGAGCTGATCGCACGCCGCGGCTGGCACGTGCGGCCCGCCAACCCGGCGCGGACCGCGGTCGCCGGGGTCCTGGACTACTTCACCCGCCTCGGCCGGCCGGACGTCCTCGGCCTGCTCGACGACTACGCCGACGCCGCCGAACGCCTCGCCGACGCCGAGATCGACACGCTCGGCAGCCCGGACGTCGACCACATGGCCGAGCACGTGGTGATGATGACCGTCCTCGGCGGCGCGCTGCTCAACGCGCTGCGCGGGCTGGCGCAGGAGTCGGTCGCGTCCACCAAAATGTCATCGCAGTGACGACAACCCTCTTGTCATCAGATGGACGACATGTTAGAACGGAGGTGCGCGTTGACGTCCCCATGAGATGACACGAGGAGGTAGCAGCGATGTTGATGCGCACCGATCCCTTCCGCGAGTTCGACCGCCTGACCAGGCGTTTCTTCGACCACGGCACCTGGTCGCGCCCCGCGCCGATGCCGATGGACGCCTACCGCACCGGTGACGAGTTCGTCGTCGCGTTCGACCTCCCGGGCGTCGCTCCGGAGACGATCGACCTCGACGTCCAGCGCGACGTGCTGACCGTGAAGGCGGAACGCAGGCCCGCGGTCACCGGCGACGACGTCGAGACCCACGTCAGCGAGCGGCCCCTGGGGGTCTTCTCCCGCCAGCTCTTCCTCGGCGACGCACTCGACACCGAGAAGATCAGGGCCGACTACGAGGCGGGCGTGCTGACGCTGCGCATCCCGGTCCGTGAGCAGGCCAAGCCCCGCCGGATCGAGATCACCAGCGGCACCCAGAACCGCAAGGAGATCAGCGCCTGAGACCGGGCGGTGCGACGACGGCCACCGGTCCACCCTCCTGCCAACGCGTCAGGTCACCCGGCGACGCGGGCCGTCCGAGCACCGCCCTCCCGCACGGGCACGGCAGCGCACCCGGCGGCTGTCGTGCCCCGTGCCGAACGGAGCCACCATGAGTGAGCCGCACCGGGTGCTGGGCGTGCGGGAGGACGCCACCCAGGAGGAGATCACCGCCGCCTACCACCGGCTGGTCCGCCGCTACCACCCCGACGCCGCCGACGACGGCACCGCACCGGAACGCTTCCGGGAGGTGGTCGCCGCCTACACCGCACTGCGCGACCAGCCACCGGCGCCGGCACCCAAGCCCGCGCCACCCAGGCGCACACAGGAGCCCGACCTGCGCGCCGGCCCGGTCCGCTACCACGGACCACCGCGCCGCTAGGGAGCGTCCTCGCCCGGACCGGGTACTCGCGGACAAGGGCTGGTCCCCAGGCCATCCGCGCCGACCTGCGCAGCCGTCACATCCGAGCGGCCGTTCCCGAACGTCGCGATCAGCAGCGCAACCGCGTCCGCCGCGGCGCGAAGGGCGGTAGGCCACCCGTCTTCGACTGCGTCGCCTACCGGCGCCGCAACGTGGTCGAACGCTGCGTCCAACGCCTCAACAGTTCCGAGCCATCGCTACCCGCTACGGCAAAACCGCCTTGTCCTGCCAAGCGATGATCGACCTGGCCACCCTCACCTCGGCCGTTGCGGACGCGCCGCTAGGCGCCTTCCGGCTCCGGCTTGCCCGAGTACTTGGCGCGCAACCGTTCCTCGATCGCGCGGTCCTCCTCCTCGGCGTCCGCCTCGATCTTCTTCACGCGGTGGCCGGCGCGGGTCACGGCCCACACGGTCACCACGAGCGCGATCGCGGTCAGCGGGTAGCCCATGGCGAGGCGGGCGAACGCGAGCCAGCCGGTCTGGTCCTCGTCGTACAGCCAGCGCTGCACGATGAACCGGGCCGCGAACACGAGCACCCACGTCAGCGTCGCCATGTTGTAGGCGAACATGGCCTTGCGGTCCGACCGCCACGCCATGCCGTGGCCGTTCAGGAACGACCAGATGACGCCGACCAGCGGGTACCGCACGAGGATCGACGCGAGGAACACGCTGCCGTACACCAGGCTCGCCCAGATGCCGAACAGGAAGAAGCCCTTGGCCGACCCCGTCCGGTACGCGATGAACGCGGCGATGCCGACACCGAAGAACCCCGAGATGGCGGGCTGCAGCGGTTCCTTGCGCACGACGCGGAGCACGGTGATGGCCGCGGCGCTGCCCAGCGAGCCCCAGATCGCCACCGTCAGCCCGAACAGGGAGTTCAGCAGCACGAAGACGAGGACGGGGACCGACGAGTAGATCAGGCCGCTGATCCCGCCCATCTGCTCGAGGAGCGTCTGCTCCTTCTCCTCGGCGGGGTCCGCGGGGTCGGGGGCCGGGGTCTTGGCGGGTTCAGTCATGTAGCCGTCTGCAACTCGTAGTAGGGGTTGTAGAGCACCTTCTGGCCGTCCCGCATGGCGATGCGGCCCTGTGCCTTGATCGTGCGGCCCGGCTCGATGCCCGGGATCCGGCGGCGACCGAGCCAGACTAGTGTCACGCCCTCGGTCCCGTCGAACAGCTCCGCCTCGAGCGTGGCGACCGCGTCGCGCGGGCTCAGCTCGACGCTGCGAACGCGGCCGCAGACGGTGACCTGCTCACCGGACCGGCAGTCGCGGGCCTTGCGCGCCCCGACCGCCTCGGCTTTTTCCGAGAGGTCGTCGGCATCGAGCTCCTCGACGTCGCTCGTCAGCCGTTTGACCAAGCGGCGGAAGGGGCCCTTCTCGGTGCCCATGTTGACGCTCCCGTGGTTGCAGGGGCCGGCCCCGACTCCGGCCCGGACGAAACCAGCGTAACCACCCCGTGTGGCCCCTGGTGGAGGATCTGCCCCGTGAATGTTGCGGAACCGGGATCTGCCGAGGTCGCCGTGCTCCTGCCGGGAACGGGCTCGGACGAGGTGTTCGTGCGGTCGGTGTTCGAGGTGCCGTTCGCCGCGGTGTGCGTCCGCGCGGTCACCCCGAGGCCGGTACCTGGGCCGGGACTGGCGCAGGCGTACCTCGACGCCCTCGACGCCGCGGCCGCGCACGGACCGGTCGTCGCGGGCGGGGTGTCGTTCGGCGCACACGTCGCCGCCGAGTGGGCGCGCACGCGGCCCGGCCGCTGTGCGGGGCTTGTGCTCGCCCTGCCGGGCTGGCACGGCGACCCCGGCGACGCGCCCGGCGCCGTGTCCGCCCGCGCGGCGGCCGGCCTGGTGCGGTCCCTCGGCGTCGACGGCGCGCTCGCCGTGGCCACCGACGGGACGCCGCCGTGGCTCGCCGCGGAGCTGACCAGGTCGTGGCGCGGGTACGGCGACGGGCTCGCCGACTCCCTCGCCGCCGCGGCGGAACGCCCCGCGCCGACCCTCGCGGACCTGGCGGAGCTGGACCTGCCCGCCGGCGTCGCGGCCACCACCGACGACCCGATCCACCCGAAAGAGATCGCGGACGCATGGGTGACGGCCCTGCCGAGGGCGACCATGTGCACGACCCGTCTGGAGATCATGGGCGTCGACCCCGAGGCGCTGGGCAGGGCAGCGGTGCTGGCCTGGCTGCGCGCCGGGGGCCGCTAGTCAGCCCTGCTGTGCCTGGATGTGCTGGGCGATGGAGGGCGGCAGCTCGATCGGCAGCGGTGTGCGCACCGGCATCGGCTGCGTGCCGCGCACGACGACCGCACCGCGCACGAGGTCGTACAGGGCGTGCGTGCTCTGCTCCGCGAGGTCCGGCGGACCGGCGACCACGCCACGCAGCATCCAGCGCGGACCGTCGACACCGACGAACCGCAGGTGCACCTCGCCGAGCGCCGCGACCAGCTCCTGGCCCCACTCGCCCGCCGTGCTGCGCACCTTCGCGCCGTCGCCGCGCAGCTGCTCGGCCAGCTCACCGCACACCTCGCGCCACAGGCCACCCGACTTGGGGGCCGCGTACGCGTTCACCGTCAGCTGCCCGACCGGGGTCACCACGTGCACCGCACGCACCGCCCGGTTGGTGTCCATCTCGACCTGCAGCTGGGCGCCGTCGGGCACCGGGAGGCGGACAGAGCCGAGGTCTAGGCGGTTCAGGCCGTCGTCGGGGGCGTCGGCCTCGTCGTGCGGGCCCGCGTACTCGAACAGGTCACCCTCGAACTCGGGCGCGATGTCGTCGACGTCGTCGCCGGCGACCTCGTCCTGCTCGTCGTACCCCGGGTCGTAGTCGTCCCGCTCGGCACGCTTGCGCCGTCCGAACAAACCCACTGCTGTCAGCCCTCCACCGGTGATAGCACCGCATGTCCGCCGGTCGACCCGTAGCCGCCGGCACCGCGCTCGGAGTCAC
The DNA here is from genome assembly GCF_054661535.1 of Actinophytocola sp. KF-1. Classification (NCBI taxonomy): domain Bacteria; kingdom Bacillati; phylum Actinomycetota; class Actinomycetes; order Pseudonocardiales; family Pseudonocardiaceae; genus Actinophytocola; species Actinophytocola sp. KF-1. Next base: position 154,201 of record NZ_BAAFVK010000011.1, read on the forward strand.
CGAGGTCGTCCACCTCACGGAACACCGCGTGCTCGACGCGCTGTACCACCAGCTGGGCGATCCGGTCCCCCCTGCGCAGCTCGACCGGCTCCCGCAGGTCGTGGTTGACCAGGCAGATCCTGATCTCACCGCGGTAGCCGGAGTCGATCGTGCCCGGCGTGTTCACCACGCTCAGCCCGACCCGTGCCGCGAGGCCGGAACGCGGGTGCACGAACGCGGCGTACCCCTCCGGCAGCGCGATCGCGATGCCGGTGCCGACGGTCGTGCGCTCGCCCGGCTCGATCACCACGTCGGTCGTCGTCACCAGGTCCGCGCCGGCGTCGCCGGGGTTGGCGTACGACGGCACGGGGACACCGGGGTCGATACGGGTGAGCAGGACCTCCACGCTGGGCACGAGCGGCGAGACTACCCTGGACTCGTGACCGACTCACCACGCGGTGCGGCCGGGAAAGCACCGGCCACACCGTCGCACGCCGAGCGGCTCTACGTCACCTGGTACTCGTGGCTGCTGCCGATGGCGGCCGCGGGTCTGATGGCCGCGACCGTGCACCTCGGCTACCCCGGCCTGCGCTCCTGGCTGCCGTACGTGCTGCTCCTGCCGCTCACCGCGGTGCTGATCTGGCGGGCGGGCCGCGCCCCGGTCCGGATCGCGGACGGCGAGCTGTTCGTCGGCGACGCGCACCTGCCGCTGGAGTTCGTCGGCGAGGTCGAGGTGTTCGGCCCCCAGGACAAGCGGAAGGTGCTCGGGCCCCAGCTGGACCCGCGCGCGTTCGTGCTGCACCGCGGCTGGGTGGGTCCGGTGCTCCGGGTCCAGGTCACCGACCCGGCCGACCCCACGCCCTACTGGGTGTTCTCGACCCGCCACCCCGAGAAGGTGGCTTCGCTGCTGCGCGGATAGGGCCCGCCACCGCTCCCGGTGACAGGCCCGTTCCGTTCTTCTGTTGTCCCCCGCCGTCGCGTGCGCCGGTCAGGCGCAGTCGCGGCAGATCGGCTGACCGTTCACTTCCTCGGCGAGCCTGCTGCGGTGATGCACCAGGAAGCACTTGGAGCAGGTGAACTCGTCGGCCTGCTTCGGCACGACGCGTACGGTCAGGTCCTCGCCGGAAAGGCCCGACAGGTCGGCACCGGGCAGCTCGAAGCTCTCCGCGGTGTCCGACTCGTCGACATCGACGACTCCGGACTGGTTCTCGTTTCGACGTGCCTTGAGCTCCTCGAGCGAGTCCTCCGCGAGATCGTCGGCCTCGCTGCGGCGTGGCGCATCGTAATCGGTGGCCATCTTCGTGCACCCCCACTTCAGGATGTGTTCGCGCGCTGGTCAACGTTCAGGCGCCCCAGTTTGTGCCCGTCATCTCAAGTGACGGAGGTCTCGCACTTCGCGCCGTGTTTCAGGGTCCACCCGCGGGACCCGTCGGAATCGATTCGCATCTCATGTTCGACGACTGGAGCGGGCAGAGGGTAGCCCATACCGTCGGACCTATCCAGCAGGTCACCCGTTCGGGTGTGTCTGCGCATTGCCTGCCGGAGTCCGGGCAACCTCTCGTCACGATATGCGTCTGTGTGGGCGCGACGTGCTGTCGCGCACCCCGAAGGGCTCGATCTCGACACGATACGTCGACACCGGTGGCCCTCAAGCCGCCGAACGGAGCTGAAACGCCTAGGCTGATCAGCAGCGAACAACGGGGTGGGGACCTACGAAGTTCGGCCAACCGAGAAGGGCGGGGACAAGTGGCGGCGGGGAACGTCATGCGGGGCCGAGGACAGCGCTACCGGAAGCGTCGGCCACTACCCGCGTTCCTGTTGATCCTGGTGCTCGGCATCGCGGCGACGGTGGTCTGGCTGAAGGTCATGAAGGAAGACCAGGAGATCACGGGCGCGGCCCACTGCGACCCGCCGCCCGCGGCGACCACGTCGGCCGCGGCGGGCAAGAAGCCGGCCAAGCCGGCGCCCACGCTGGGCAAGCCGCTGGAACCGACGGCACTGGACCGCACCGACCCGGCGGCGCCGTCGTCGGCGCTGGTGCGGGTCGTGAACGCGAGCGGCAAGCGCGGCCAGGCCCGGCTGGTGACCGAGACGCTGCGCGGCCTCGGCTTCACGCAGGTCGGCGACCCGGCGAACGACGCGCTCTACGGCGACAACATGCCGTGCCGCGGCCAGATCCGCTTCGGCGCGCAGGGCACGGCGGCGGCGCGCACGCTCAGCCTGGTCGAACCGTGCGCGGAGCTGATCCGCGACGAGCGCAAGGACGCCACGGTCGACGTGGTGCTCGGCGACAAGTTCGACGACCTGCACCCGACCCGTGCGGCCCGCAACCTGCTCGAGCAGCTGAACGACTTCGCCAAGCAGAACCCCCCGGCGAAGGGCGGCCTGCAGGCGGATGCCCCGAAGCCCGACGTGAACCCGGAACTGATCACAGCAGCCCGCAACGTCAAGTGCTGACCCCGCGAGTCACGCTCTCGCGCATACCGAGTTGTCAGTTTCGTGCACATCCCCGGGGCACCGGCCTGCACGAAACCGGCAACTCGATGTGCGCGACAGCGCGACTCGCGAGGATCTACACGCCGGTCAGGCCCGCGTCGGTCAGGGCTTCTCGTAGTTCCTTCGCGATGCCGGGGGTCGCGCAGAAGGTGAACTCGGGGTCCAGGTCGTCGTCGGTGTGCGGGTAGCGGACCACCGCGCCCGCCTCCTCGGCGATCAGCGTGCCGCCCGCCCAGTCCCACCGCGACAGGCCGTGCTCGAAGTAGCCGTCCACCCACCCGGCCGCCACCGCGCACAGGTCCAGCGACGCCGCACCGCCGCGCCGGATGTCCCGCACCTTCGGCAGCAGCCGCGACACGCCCGCAGCCTGCCGCTCCCGGCGCTCGACGCGGTAGGCGAACCCCGTCGCCACCAGCGACAGGTCCAGTCGTGTGGCGTCCGACACGCGCAGCCGCACGCCGTCGCACCACGAGCCACCGCCGCGCACGGCCGTCCACTCCCGGCCCGACGCGGGCTCCACCACCGCGGCGGCCACCGACACGCCGTCGACCTGCGCGGCCAGCGACACCGCGTACCAGGGGTAGCCGTACAGGTAGTTGACGGTGCCGTCGATCGGGTCGACCACCCAGCACACCCGGCCGGGCTCGGCCGCCGCGCCGCCGGTCTCCTCGCCGAACACCGGCTCACCCGGCCGCGACTCGCCCAGCCGGGCCCTGACCAGCTGCTCGACGGCCACGTCCGCGGCGGTCACCACGTCGGTCTTCGACGACTTGGTGTCCACGTCCGTGATCGCCGACGGCCGGGACCGCTGCGCGAGCTCAGCGGCCTCCCGAGCTACCGATACGGCAACGGCGAGCAGTTCATCCCAGGCACCCACGAGACCTATCGGACCACATCCGGCTAACCTCCGGGGAAAGCGGTACTGAATCGAGTACGAAGGGACCCGCGGGGATGGCTGCAACCCTCGGCTTCGGCGTGGACATCGGTGGTTCGGGCATCAAGGGAGGCGTGGTCGACCTCGACGCGGGCAGGCTCGTCGGCGAGCGGCTGCGGATCCCCACGCCGGACCCGTCGAAGCCGGACGCCGTCGCGGACGTCGTGAAGCACATCGTCGACGAGTTCGCCTGGACCGGACCGGTCGGCGTGACGCTGCCCGCGGTGATCAAGCGCGGCGTCGCGCACACCGCCGCCAACATCGACAAGACCTGGCTGGGCACCGACGCGCAGACCCTGTTCGCCGAGCGGCTCAAGCGCGACCACGACGACGTGGTGGTCCTGAACGACGCGGACGCCGCAGGCATCGCCGAGATCTCCTACGGCTGGCCGGACGACCGGGACGGCGTCGTCGTGCTGCTGACGTTCGGCACCGGCATCGGCAGCGCACTGTTCCGCGACGGCAAGCTCATCCCCAACACCGAGTTCGGCCACCTGGAGGTCGACGGCCACGACGCGGAGACCCGCGCGGCGGCCTCGGTGAAGGAGGAGAACGACCTGTCCTGGGCCGAGTGGGCGGGCCGCGTGACCAGGTACATCCGCAGCCTCGAGGACCTCATCTGGCCGGACCTGATCATCGCGGGTGGCGGGGTCAGCAAGAAGGCCGACAAGTGGCTGCCGTTGCTCGAGGTGCGGACCAAGGTCGTGGCCGCCGAGCTGCGCAACGACGCGGGCATCGTGGGCGCCGCCAGGGCCGTCAAGGTCGGCCACCACGGCTGAGATTCCCGGATCGCGCCGCGGGTCCGCACCCGCGGCGCGGTGTTCGTCGTTACAATGGAACAGTGCCCTGGGCCGAGGCCCCCGGGCTTTCCCCCGAACTCCGGCAGGTCAGGCATCCACATGTCTGACGTTGCCCGTGATGAGCAGCGAAAGGGCGTACGTGGCAGCCGCACGAACCGCATCCCGACGCTCCACCGCTTCGGCGGGCGCGGCCAAGTCGGCCAACGCCCAGCCGGACACCGACGAGTCGACCGAGAAGCCGAGCTTGAAGACCGCGACCAAGAAGACGGCGGGCGCCGCCAAGACGACCCGCGCCCCCCGCAAGACGGCGACCAAGTCCGCCGGCCCGAAGACGAAGACCAAGGCCGACGCGACCAAGAAGGCCGCTTCTCCCGCCGACGGCGAGCCGGGTGACGGTGAGGAGCCCGACCTCGACTCCCCCGACCTGGAGGACCTCGAGGACGTCGACCTCGAGACCGACGTGGTGGACGCGGCGGTCGCCGACGACGTCGAGGAGAAGGACCCCAAGGAAGGCAAGGACGGCGACTTCGTCTGGGACGAGGAGGAGTCGGAGGCCCTGCGGCAGGCCCGCAAGGACGCCGAGCTCACCGCGTCGGCCGACTCGGTCCGCGCCTACCTGAAGCAGATCGGCAAGGTGGCGCTGCTCAACGCCGAGGAGGAGGTCGAGCTCGCCAAGCGGATCGAGGCAGGCCTCTACGCGGCGGAGCGGGTGCGCAAGGCCGAGGAGGAGTCCGCGGAGAAGCTGAACCCGCAGCTGCGCCGCGACCTGCGGTGGATCGTCCGCGACGGTGAGCGCGCCAAGAACCACCTGCTGGAGGCGAACCTCCGCCTCGTGGTGTCGCTGGCCAAGCGCTACACCGGCCGCGGCATGGCGTTCCTGGACCTGATCCAGGAGGGCAACCTGGGCCTGATCCGTGCGGTCGAGAAGTTCGACTACACGAAGGGCTACAAGTTCTCCACGTACGCGACGTGGTGGATCCGCCAGGCGATCACCCGCGCGATGGCCGACCAGGCCCGCACCATCCGCATCCCGGTGCACATGGTCGAGGTCATCAACAAGCTGGGCCGCATACAGCGCGAGCTGCTCCAGGACCTCGGCCGCGAGCCGACGCCGGAAGAGCTGGCGAAGGAAATGGACATCACCCCGGAGAAGGTGCTGGAGATCCAGCAGTACGCCCGGGAGCCCATCTCGCTGGACCAGACCATCGGTGACGAGGGCGACAGCCAGCTCGGTGACTTCATCGAGGACTCCGAGGCGGTCGTCGCGGTCGACGCGGTGTCGTTCACGCTGCTGCAGGACCAGCTGCAGTCGGTGCTGGCGACGCTGTCCGAGCGTGAGGCGGGCGTGGTCCGGCTGCGCTTCGGTCTCACCGACGGCCAGCCGCGCACCCTCGACGAGATCGGCCAGGTCTACGGCGTGACGCGCGAGCGCATCCGCCAGATCGAGTCGAAGACCATGTCGAAGCTGCGCCACCCGTCGCGGTCGCAGGTCCTGCGCGACTATCTCGAGTGATCCGGGTGTCACGGCACCGTTGACGTGCTTGACTGCATCCCCGTCGCCCACCCGGGCGGCGGGGATGCTGTTTTCTGGGAGGTAGAACAGTCTTGGACGCGAACGTTCCCCCGGTGCCCGACGAGAGATCGGGCCTGCTCGGGTTCCTCGCACAGCAGCGGCGGGTGCTGAAGCACGCCGCGTACGGGCTCACCGAGGAGCAGCTGCGTGCCACGCCGAGCGCGAGCGCGCTGTCGGTCGGCGGGCTGCTCAAGCACGTCGCGTTCACCGAGCGCGGCTGGACGAACCGCATCACGGGCGGGCCGGAGCCGTCGGGTGCGGAGGGCTACAACCAGCAGTTCGAGCTGTCCGGCTCGGACACGCTGGAGAGCCTGTACGCCGAGATCGACGCCGCGGCCGCCGAGACCGAGGCGGCCGTCGCGGAGATCGACCTCGACCACCCGGTGCCGGTGCCGAAGGGCCAGCCGTGGTTCCCGCAGGACATCGAGGCGTGGTCGGTGCGCTGGGTGCTGCTGCACCTGATCGAGGAGATCGCCCGGCACGCGGGCCACGCGGACATCATCCGCGAGTCCATCGACGGCGCCACCGGCATCGAACTCCTCGCGGGCGCGGAGAACTGGCCCGAGTCGCCGTGGCTGAAGCCCTGGCGCCCCAAGCAGAACGCCTGAAACTCGCGAGTCGCGCTCTCGCGCATACCGAGTTGTCAGGTTCGTGCAGGTGGCATGTGCACGAAACCGGCAACTCGTTGTGCGTGAGAGCGCGACTCGCGGTGTTCGAGGGCGGGACTCGCGGGGTTACGGGGTCAGGACCAGGCGGCCTCGTAGGCCGCCTTTCTCGACGCGGCGGTGGGCTTCCGCCACCTCCGTGAGCGGGAGGGTGGCCGCTACGCGTGGGGTGACCTGGGGGATCAGTTCCGCGAGCCGGGCGCCGTCGGCGCGGATCCAGACGTTCACGACGCGGGTGCCGCGCAGCGGTGGCGGGGCCGCGCCCGCGATCACCGCGACGAACGTGCCGCCGCCCCGCAGCGCGTCCAGTGCGCGCACTCCCAGCACGGCCGCGTCGAGCACGCCGTCCACCCCGCCCGGCACGGCCCGCCGCACGGACTCCGACAGCGGCGCCGACCTCGGCACGAAGATCTCCGCGCCCAGCCCGCGCACCAGCTCCTCGTCACCGTCGCCCGCGGCCGCGACCACCCGCAGGCCCCGGGCCTTCGCCAGCTCGACCGCGAACCCGCCGACCGCGCCCGCCGCGCCCGTGACCAGGACCGTCGCGTCCGCGGGGAGGTCGAGCAGGTCCAGCGCCTGCGCGGCGGTCAGCACGTTCAACGGCAGCGTGGCCGCCTCGACCGGGTCCAGGTCGGTGTGCGCGACCGCGTCCGCGTCGAGCACCACGTACTCGGCGTGGGTCCTGGCCGGCAGGTCGAGCCGGTCGGAGAGGCCCGCCACCCGGTCCCCGGCCGCGAACCCCGTCACGCCCGCGCCGACCGCGTCGACGACCCCGGCCGCGTCCCAGCCGACGCCGACCGGCGGGGTCTCCGCCATCAGCCCGCCCTCGGCCAGCCAGCCCGCGCGGGTCGCGATGTCCGCCGGGTTCACCGCGGCCGCCTCGACGCGGATCCGCACCTGGCCCGGACCCGGCGACGGCACCGGGACGTCGGCCACCTCGAGCACCTCCGGTCCGCCGAACGACCGGACGATCACTGCACGCATCACTCTCTCCCTCGTGGTCAGTGCCTGTGCCGCAAACCGTAGGAGGGGTACTCTCCATTGGTAAGTAGGCACCTGAAGGTGCGTTACCTTCCGGGAGGTGCGTCATACCGACGAAGACGGCCGCCGTGCGGCGCGAGGAGGCACGCGCGGCGTACGACGCGTTCCTCGCCGCGTGCCCGACCCGCAAGCTGCTCGACCGGATCAGCGACAAGTGGGTGAGCCTGGTGCTCGTGGCGCTCGCCGAGGGCCCGCGCCGGTACAACGACATCGCCCGCGCGATCGCGGGGGTGAGCCAGAAGATGCTCACGCAGACGCTGCGGACCCTCGAGCGCGACGGGTTGGTGACGAGGACGGTGACCCCGGCGGTGCCGGTGCGCGTCGACTACGAGCTCACCGCGCTGGGCCACACGCTGCTGCCCGTCATGCGCGCGATCAAGGTGTGGGCGGAGGCGCACATCGAGGAGGTCGAGTCGGCGCGGGTCGCGTACGACTCGCAGCAGGCAGGAGCCTGACTAGAGCGGCTCTGGTCTCGGCTCCCGCTCGCGTGTCCGCATCGTGAGACCCAGCACGACCGCGAGGATGCCGAACGCCTCCGGCAGGCTCGGCACCTGGCGCAGCACGACCAGCCCGATCACCGTGGCCGTCACCGGGAGTAACGCCAGGAGCAGCGCGAACGCGGCCTGCCCGGTGCGCCGCAGCACGATCTGGTCCAGGACGTACGGGACCACTGTGGACAGCACGCCGACCCCGACGCCGAGCAGCAGCAGACGTGGCGAAGTCCACACCGGACCCGCGCCGATGGCCAAAGGGGACAAAACCACCGCGGCGACCGCGAACCCGACCGCGAGACCGTCCACGCCGAGACCGAGAGATGCGACACGTTTGCCGAGCACGATGTATCCGGCCCAGAGCACGGCTGCGCTGAGAGCGAACACGACACCAAGCGGACTGCCCGTCCAGCGGACGTCCGCGATGAGCACAACGCCCGCCACCACGAGCAACAACGCGCCGAAGTCGCGCACGGAGCGTGATCCCAGCGCGGCGACGAGAACGGGCCCGACGAACTCCAACGCGACCGCCGTGCCCAACGGGAGCCGGTCGATCGCTTCGTAGAACGCGACGTTCATGCCCGCGGTGACCACACCGAACACAGCCGCGAGCCAGAAGACTTTCCCACGCCAGGCCGCACGTCCCGGCCGCCGCCATGCCAAGAGGACGATCGCGGCGCCGCACACCCGCAGCCACGCGACGGCCGACGGGGACGCCACGTCGAAGAGCCAGACGGCGGCCGCGGCGCCGAGGTACATCAACACGCCGCCGGTCACGAAGAGTAACGGCGCGGGGATGCGCTCACTGGCTAGCACACGTCGGACGAATTTCACCAGACGATCCTGCAATCCGGGATGACCGATACGACAACCGGGTTAAATCGTGTGTCGAGTGATCTCTCATTCGGAGCGGGAACACTGACGGAAGCGAAAACGTCTGAGAGAGTAGAGGCAGCGACACCGCGCCAGCGATGGTCGCAGCCGAACACGGCACCGGGCCAACCGGATGCCGGGACGGAGGGAGATTAGCCATGAACACGACGCTCACCCGCCCCGACCTGACAGCCGCTGACCGCTGCGACCGCTGCGGCGCCGCCGCACAGGTACGGGCCATTCTTCCCTCCGGCGGCGAGCTCCTCTTCTGCGGCCACCACGCGCGGAAGCACCAGGAGCGCCTGAAGGAGCTGGAAGCAGACCTGCAGCAGGGCCAGCCGCAGGCCTGACCAGCCAGACCCACAACCGAACAGCGACTTGCGACGAGGCGGGACCCGGGCGACGGGTCCCGCCTCGCCTATCAGCGGAAGCGGCGCAGGCCCGGTGTGGTCGCGGCGATCAGCAGGACGGCGGCCACGCCGGCCACACCGCCGCTGACGAGCGCGAACGTGCCGGTGGTGGCCGCGGCCACCAGGCCGCCGCGCAGGTTGCCGAGTTCGGGACCGCCGCGGCCGACGATCGGCTCGGCCGCCGTCACCCGGCCCATCATCGCGTCCGGGGTGTGGAGCTGGACGATGGTGCTCCGCGCGACGACCGACACCGTGTCGGCCGCGCCCGCGACCACGAGCCACGCCAGGCCCAGCCACGGGTTCGCGGCGAGGGCGAAGGCCGCCAGCGCGACGCCCCAGGCGGTCGCCCCCACCAGCATCACCACGCCCTGCCTGGCGCGCCGCGTGAACGTCCCCGACAGCGCGGACGCCACCACGCCGCCCACCGCGACGGCGGACATGAACAACCCGAACGTGCGCGGGTCGCCGCCGAAGCGTTCCTCGTTGACCAGCGGGAACAGGCTGATCGGCATCGACAGCACGGTCGCGGCGAGGTCGGTCAGCAGTGCCGCCCGGACCATCGGCGCGCGGACGAGGAACGCGAGCCCGTCCACGACGCCCCGCAGCCCCGGCCGCGCGCCCGCCGGTGTGGCCGCGGGCAGCCCGAACGCACCCCACAACGCGGCGCAGAACGTCACCGCGTCCACGACGTAGCACGCGCCGACACCCCACGCCCCGAGCACGAGCCCGCCCAGCGCGGGGCCGGCGAGCATCGCGCTCTGGAACCCGATGCGGGTCAGCGCGAGCCCCGCGGCCAGCTGTTCCCGCGACAGCAGCAGCGGCAGGAACGTCCGCGCCGCCGGCGCGCCCGCCGCGCTGAAACACGCCTGCACCGCCACGAGCCCCAGCAGCGCGAGCACGGGCAGGTGCAGGAAGAACGCCTGCAGTGCGAGCAGGACGGAACACGCCGCCTGCCCGCTCATGGCGAGCAGGTAGAGCCGTCGCCGGTCGCGCCGGTCCACGAGCGAGCCGGCGAACAGGCCGAACACGATCAGCGGCAGCGCCTGCGCCATGCCGACCGCGCCGGTCCAGACCACGCTCCCGGTCATCGCCCACACCTGGAACAGCACCGCGACGAACGTCATCTGGCTGCCCAGCCCCGACGCCGTCTGTCCGAACCACAGCCGCCGGTAGACGGGGACCCGCCGCAGCGGGCCGAGGTCGACGAAGGCGTGCTTCAGCGCCACGCGGGATCCTCGGCGAGCCGCGCCGCGATCCGGTCGTGGAAACTCCGGCGGGCCAGGGCCTCCTCCATGTCGCGGACGACCTGGCTGAGCGGGTAGGGCAGCTCGGCCTCCAGTTCGGCGGCCGCCGCCTCGGTGGCGCGCCACTCCGCGGCCAGCTTGCCTGCCATCGCGGCGGCCGCCGGGGTGAGTGAGACCTTCTTGCTGCGCGCGTCCGTGCCGGGCACGACCTCGACCAGCCCGGCCGCCTTCATGGCCGCGACCTTCTGGCTGAGCGCCGAATGCGTGCGCTGCACGGATTCGGCCAGCTCACGGATGGTCATCGGGCCGCGGAAGTGCGACTGTCATACCGCGTCGAGGACCGGTTCGAACGCCAGCTCCGCCGCGCCCAGCAACGTGGAGTCCGCGCCCAGCGTCGACACCTCGATCCGGGTGCCGCCCACCGCCCGGCTGACGAGGCTGCGCCGCCGGACCTCCTGTGCCACGTCGGAGATCAGCGTCGCGGGCAGCGCGGTGAACAGGTCACCCAGCACGACCAGCTCCGGGCCGAGCACGTTGACCACGTTGACCAGGCCGACCGTGAGCCACTCGGTGAACTCCGCGAGCTGTGCGCGCACCTGGTCCGGGGACGCGGCGAGCGCCCGCAGCTCGGCGACCACGGCTCCGCGCGGCGCGCTCTCCCGCAGGCCGAGCGCACGGCACAGGGCGGGCTCGCCGACCTCGGTCTCCCAGCAGCCCTTGCTGCCGCAGTAACAGGCGCGGCCCGCGGGGTTCACCATCATGTGGCCGAGTTCGCCCACGTACCCGGCGGTACCGCGCAGCGCCGACCCGTCGGAGATCACCCCGCCGCCGACGCCGACGTCCGCCGAGACGTAGACCGCGTCGGAGGCGCCGCGGGCCGTGCCACGCAGGTGCTCGGCCAGCGCGCCCAGCTCCGCGTCGTTGCCGACCACGACCGGCATGTCGAACACCGCCGCCAGCCGATCGCCGAGCGGCACGTCCGTCCAGTGCAGGTTGGGCGCCTCGTGCACCAGCCCGTCCGACCGGCGCACCACACCCGGCACGGACACCCCGCCCGCGACCATGGTGACGCCGATGTCGGCCGCCAGGACCACGGCCGAGTCGTAGACGTGGGTGACCACTTCCTCCGGCTCACGGGTCCGCACCCGCAGGTTCCAGCTGTTGCGGCCGAGGATCTCGCCGCCGAGCCCGACCAGCGCGATCGACACCTGGTCGACCCGCACGTCGACCGCGAGCACCACGGCCGCGTGCGGCTGGGGCAGGACCAGGAGCGACGGGCGCCCCGCGCCGCTGCGCTGGCGGGGCACCCGCTCCTGCACCACACCGGACTCGGCGAGCCCGTCCACGAGCGCCTTGATCGTGCTGCGGTTGAGCCCGAGCTCGGCCGCGAGCGACGCCCTCGTGCACGGGCCGCCGACGTGGAGCCTCCTCAACAGGACGGTGCGGTTGTGCCTGCGCACTTCGTCGGGCCGGGCGCCCAGCGGCGTGCCCGACTGTGTGCTGGTCAAACCCCTCGCTCCTGTCCCGTCACCTTGATGCTACGGCAGCCCTCCGGCGGGACAGCGCGTCGACCGTGGCCGCCAGCAGCAGCACCAGACCGGTGATGATGTTGACCACCGCGGCGGGCTGGTTCAGCAGCCCGAGGCCGTTGTTGACCGTGGCCAGCACCAGGCCACCGATCACCGCGTGGGCGACCTTGCCCCGGCCGCCGAACAGCGACGTGCCACCGATGACCGCGGCGCCGACCGCGAACAGCAGCGTGTTCAGGCCGCCCGCCTGCGGGTCGACCGAACCCGCCTTGGACGAGTACACGATCGCACCGATCGCCGCCGCCGAGGACGACACGACGAAGACGCTGGCGCGGATCTTGCTCACATTGATACCGGCGCGCCGGGCGGCCTCGGCGTTTCCGCCGACCGCGTAGATGTGCCTCCCGTACCGGGTGCGGTTCAGCACGAACGTCCCGATCACCAGGAGTCCCAGGATGATCGGCACCACGTAGGGCACGCCCTGGATGGTCACCAGCGCCGGGTTGGGCGAGCGGTTCAGCGTGAACAGGATGGTCGCGACGACCGCGATGGCCGCGACGACCACGACCCGGCCGACGACGATCGGGGTCGGCTTGGTGACGAGCCCCTTGCGCAGGCGGCTGAAGTGCTCGCCGAGCACCACGACCGCGTAACCGCCACCCGCGATCAGGCACAGCACCCAGCTGCCGAAGACGGACAGGTTGCCGTTGGCCACGTTGAACAGCACCTGCGAGGTGCGGATGCCGAACACGCCGCCCTGGCCGATGAACTGCAGGATCACGCCCTGCCAGGTGATGAACAGCGCCAGCGTCACCACGAACGACGGCATGCCGATCTTGGAGACCATGAAGCCGGTGATGCAGCCGATCGCCGCGCCGACGCAGACCGCGAGCAGCATCTCGAGCCACGCGTTGGGCGGGACACCGAGCAGCGCCATCACGAACGCGACGAAGGCGAACGCCGCACCGGCCCAGATCCGCATGATCAGCGCGAGCCCGACGGCCAGCAGCATGCCGAGCTCGAACACCCAGAACACGGTCGTGCCCATGCCGCCGAGCAGGTTGCCCGCCTCGACGTAGTGCATGGCCATCACCGAGGCGCACACACCGGACGCGGTGCCCGCCGACAGGTCGATCTCGCCGAGCAGCAGGACGAAGACCAGGCCCATCGCGATGATCATCTGCCCGGCGCCCTGCGCGATCAGGTTGGCCGTGTTGTTCAGCGTCAGGAAGTTGTCGGAGAGCAACCAGAAGATGATCACCAGCGCGGCGAGGCCGAGCAGCGCGGGCAGGGAGCCCAGCTCACCCCCGCGCAGCCTGGCGAAGTAGTCCCTGATCGCCTCGCCGGTGGACTGCGAAGTCGTGTCGATGCCGAAGTCGGAGATCGCGCTGCCGGACGGCGGCGTCTCTGCCTTGGCCGGGGTTTCGGTCATGAGAGAGGGGTCCTCGGGTGTGAAGAGCTAGATGGTGACTTGCTCTGGGCGGGCGAGTCCGAGGTCGCCGGAGCGGCCCGCGGTGATGAGCTCGACCACCTGGCTGTGCGTGGTCTCCTTGGCGGGCAGTTCCGCCACCATGCGGCCGAGGTACAACACGGAGATCCGGTCGGCCACCTCGAAGACGTCGGCCATGTTGTGGCTGATCAGCACCACGCCGAGGCCCTGCTCGGCCAGGCGGCGGACCAGGTCGAGGACCTGGCGGGTCTGCGCGACACCCAGTGCGGCGGTCGGTTCGTCGAGCAGCACGACCTTCGAGTCCCACAGCACGGCCTTGGCGATGGCGACGGTCTGCCGCTGCCCACCGGACAGGGCGGCGACCGGCGTGCGCACCGACTTCACCGTGCGCACCGACAGCGACGCGAGGGTCTCGCGCGCCGCCTTCTCCATGCTCGACTCGTCCATCAGCCAGCGGGAGCCGCGCTCCCTGCCGAGGAACATGTTCTGCACGACGTCGAGGTTGTCGGCGAGCGCGAGGTCCTGGTACACGACCTCGATGCCGAGGTCGGCCGCTTCCTTCGGACTGTGGATCGTGACCGGGTCGCCGCGGAAGCGGACCTGGCCGGACTCCATGGGGTAGATCCCGGCCACGCACTTGACGAGCGTGGACTTGCCCGCCCCGTTGTCGCCGACGAGCGCGGTGACCTCACCGGCCCGCACCGTGAAGTCGACGTCGTGCAGCACGTGCACCGGGCCGAAGCTCTTGTTGATCCCTACCAGCTCGAGAAGGGGTTCACTCATGGGGGGTTTTCCTCCTGCTGGGGCCGGCCGCACCCGGTGGCGTCGGGGTGCGGCCGGCCCAGGCTGAAACAGGGATCAGGCGATGCCGACTTCGCTGCAGGCGGCCTGCAGCTCGCCGGTGCACACCTCTTCGGCCTTGACGTAGCCCTCGTCGATGACGCGCTTGATGTCGGCCTTGGTGATCATGAACGGCTCGAGCAGGACGGACTTGACCTTCCGCTTGCCGGTCGGGTCGTCGCTCTCGTCCGTCGCGATCTTGTCCGCGGCGGCCTTGTCACCCTTGGCGAGCGCGGCGGCCAGCTTGGCGGTGGCCTCCGCCTCCTGCTTGATCGGCTTGAAGACGGTCATGTACTGGTCACCGGCGAGGATGGCCTTGAGACCGTCCGCGGTGGCGTCCTGGCCGGTCACCGGGACCTTGCCGTTCAGCTTGTACTTCTTCAGCACGGTGATCACCGCGCCTGCCAGGCCGTCGTTCGCGGCGACCACGCCGTCGACCTTGCTGCCGTTGCTGGTGAAGATCTGCTCGAAGGTCGTGCCGCCCTTCTGGTTGTCCCAGTTGTCGATCGGCTGGGACCGCACCAGCTTGAACTTGCCGGATTCGTACAGCGGCTTCAGGATGTTCTGCTGGCCGTTGTAGAAGAGCGTCGCGTTGTTGTCCGTCGGCGCACCCTCGATCTCGATGATCTGGGCGCCGTTCGGGGCGTCCTTGAGCGCGTCGGCCATGCCCTGGCCCTGCAGCTCGCCGACCTTCACGTTGTCGAACGACACGTAGTAGTCGGAGCTGCCGCCGAGGTTCAGGCGGTCGTAGTCGATCGTCGGGATGCCCTGGGCGTTGGCCTTCTGCGCGACCGTGCCGCCCAGCTCGCTGTTGATCGAGGCGATGATCAGGACCTTGACACCGTCGTTGATCATGCTGTCGGCGAGCGTGCTGAACTTCTGCACGTCACCCTGGGCGTTCTCGATGTGGGGGTCGAGCCCCTCGGCCTTCAGGGCGGCTTCGAGCATGGGCTTGTCGAAGCCCTCCCACCGCGCCGACGAGGCGGTCTCGGGCAGGATGACGCCGACCGGGATGCCCTCGCCGGACGACGAGTTGCTGCCGGAGTCCTGGTCGTCGTTGCTCTGCGGTGACTCCTGGTTGGCACCACACGCCGACACGGCAAGGGTCAGACCCAGCCCCGCGGCGAGGAGAGCAAGCCTTTTACTGCGCATTCATCGGTCCCTTCACGGTCGGTCTGGTGGCGTCGCGCCAACCCCAGCCGAAATGTTGCGGTGCACAACATATGCCTGCGAGGCTTGTGAGGGAAGCCACGGAAGGCCCTCTCACGACACAGTTTGGCAACGAACCGGCCATATGGCGGTCATCGACCTTGAGAACTGCGCAGGCATGCGCACCGGGCACGAAGCGTAGCCAGCCGCGTCGTCGTCCGCGAGGGGTGCGTGCTCCCCTGGGAGGCATTCACCGGATCGTGGTGTGTCTCGGGAAGCCTTTTACCAGGCCGGATTCTCGTCGCGGCCGGTGTGCGTCCGAGCGGGCGACGGGTCGCTACCCCATCGGGGACTTGGTTACCGAAAGTTGCGGAAAGTGAGGCCGGTACTGGGGGCGTCTGCTCGGGTAGTGCGGGGTTTGGCTCAGCAGGGGTGCCGGGTTCCGGGGTTTCCGCTCACTGGTGTTCGGGGGTATCCCGTTCGAAGGGCCCCTTCACCACGGAAGGGGCCCTTCGTCGCATGAGCTACCAGGAGCGCAGCGTGGCGATCCGCTCCTCGAGCTGCTCCACCGTGGCCATCGCGGTCGGCGGGCCCGCGCACACGCGGCGCAGCTCGCTGTGGATCATGCCGTGTGGTTTGCCCGTGCGGTGGTGGTACATCGCGACCAGCGTGTTCAGCTCCTTGCGCAACCCCGTCAACCGCTCCGCCACCGACTGCGGGCGTGGGGTCGGCGCGGCCGCCGGTTCGGCGTTCGCCGCCTGCTTCGTGCGGTTCTCCAGTTGCTTGGCCTGCCGCTGCCGCAGGAGGGCGCGCACCTGCTCGGGTTCCAGCAGGCCCGGCAGGCCCAGGTACTCCTGCTCCTCCTCGGTACCGGCGAACGCCGCGGTGCCGAACGACGAGCCGTCGTAGATCACCTGGTCCAGCTCCGCCGAGGCGGACAGGGCCGTGAACGCCTTCTCCTCCTCGCCCGGCTCGTCCTTCTGGCGGTTCGCGTCCGCCAGCAGCTCGTCGTCCCAGCCGTCCTTCTCGCGGTGGGGTTTGCCGAGCACGTGGTCGCGCTGCGCCTCCAGCTGCGCGGCCAGCTCCAGCAGGACCGGCACGCTCGGCAGGAACACGCTCGCCGTCTCCCCCGGGCGCCGGGCACGGACGAACCGGCCCACCGCCTGCGCGAAGAACAGCGGGGTGGACGCGCTGGTCGCGTACACCCCGACCGCCAGGCGCGGCACGTCCACACCCTCCGACACCATGCGCACCGCGACCAGCCAGCGGTCGTCGGACTCGGAGAACTCCGCGATCCTGCTGGACGCCTTCGGGTCGTCGGACAGCACCACGACCGGTTCGCGGCCGGTCTGCTGGGTGAGGATCTTCGCGTACGCCTTCGCCGAGATGTGGTCCGACGCGATCACCAGGCCGCCCGCGTCCGGCACGCTCTGCCGCAGCTGCGCGAGCCGCAGGTCGGCGGCCTGCAGCACCGCGGGCACCCACTCGCCCTCCGGGTCCAGCGCGGTCCGCCACGCCCTGGCGGTCTGCTCGTTCGTCATCGGCTCGCCGAGGCGGGCCGTGAACTCCTCGCCCGCGCTGGTCCGCCAGCTCGCCTCACCCGAGTACGCCAGGAAGATCACCGGGCGGACCACGCCGTCGGCCAGCGCGTCGGAGTAGCCGTAGGTGTGGTCGGCTTTGCTGCGCATGAACCCGCTCGCGTCCGGCTCGTACGTGACGAACGGGATGGGCGAGTCGTCGCTCCGGAACGGGGTACCGGTCAGCGCCAGCCTGCGCACGGCGGGCGTGAACGCCTCGCGGATGCCGTCACCCCACGACTTGGCGTCGCCGCCGTGGTGGATCTCGTCGAGGATGACGAGCGTCTTGCGCTGCTCGGTGCGCACCCTGTGCAGCATCGGGTGCGCCGCGACCTGCGCGTACGTCACCGCGACACCCATGTAGTCGCTGGCGGTGGCGCCCGCCGAGTTGCGGAAGTTCGGGTCGATCGGGATGCCCGCCGCCGCCGCGGAGGCCGCCCACTGGTACTTGAGGTGCTCGGTCGGCGTCACGATCGTGACGCGCTCGATCACCCGGTCCGCGAGCAGCTCGGCGGCCACCCGCAGCCCGAACACGGTCTTTCCCGCGCCGGGCGTCGCCACGGCGAGGAAGTCCTGCGGTTTGGACGTGAGGTACTTGGTGATCGCCCGCCGCTGCCACGCACGCAGTGGCCGTGAGCCCCCCGGCCGGACCGTCTGCTCAGCCGCCTGTTCCGTCCCCTGCACCGATGTCATTCGTCCGGCAGCTCCCCTCCTGGACGCACTCCTGGCACAACGAAGCCCTCAGCGGGCGACGTTGAGGGCGGGGATGACTTTACCTCTGGCCGCCGCGGGGAGCGCGTTGCGACCCGCGAGGTGCGACACGTGGGTCACGATCTCGGGGACTGCCGAGCCAAGCGGCATGCGATGGACCATGCTTGACCCTGAGATGAGCCCCCAGCCACAGCAGCAGCCGCACCACGCGACGACCCCCTCCGAGGAACCGTCGCGTCGCGGGCCGCTGCGCCTGCTGAAGCGGACGTGGGTCAAGGCGTGGGACGGCAACCTGTTCTCCGAGGCCGCCGAGGCCGCGTTCTGGCAGGTCCTGTCGCTGCCGCCGCTGCTGCTGGGGCTGCTGGGCAGCCTCGGTTACGTGGCCCAGTGGTTCGGCCAGGACGTGATCGACTCCGTGCACGACTCGATCATCGAGTGGTCGCGGACCGCGTTCAGCGGCAACGTCGTCGACGACATCATCGCCCCGACCGTCGACGACATCCTGCGCCACGGGCGCGGCGAGATCCTGACCGTCGGCTTCCTGATCTCCCTGTGGGCGGGCTCGTCGGCCATGTCGTCGTTCGTCGACGCGATCACCGTCGCGCACGACCAGTACGGGGTGCGCAACGAGGTGTGGCAGCGGATCTTCGCGCTGCTGCTGTACCTCGCCGCGCTGGTGCTGCTGGTGATCGGGCTGCCGATCCTCGCGCTCGGCCCCGACCTGCTGCCGAAGCTGTTCCCGGTCGCGTGGCGGCCCGACATCTCGTTCTGGGTGGACGCCTTCTACTACCCGGCCATCGGCGTGATGCTCGTGCTGGCGCTCGCGACCCTCTACAAGCTGGCGCTGCCGAGGAAGCTGCCGTGGCACCGGGGCCTGCCCGGCGCGGGGCTCGCCATGGTCGTGTTCCTGCTCGCGAGCATCGGGCTGCGGCTCTACATCGCGTGGATCACCACGACCGGCTACACCTACGGCGCGCTGGCGACCCCGATCGCGTTCCTGCTGTTCACGTTCTTCATCGGCCTCGCGATCGTCATCGGGGCCTACTTCAACGCGGCCATCCAGGAGATGTGGCCTGCCCGCATGACGCGCCGCCAGCGGCGGCGCTGGCGGCGGCTGGAGATGACCAGGGCCGCGGCGTCCGAGCCGCGCCAGAAGCAGCCGAAAAAGCCGGAGCAGCCGGAGCGGCCGGCGGCGGACGAGCCGCCGCCGAGCACCAACGGGCAGGTCAGCCCGCCCAAGCCCGCCCCTCAGCAACAGGACCGCTGAGCGGCGGGGCGTCTCAGTCGTCGCCGCCGGGCGGGAGGCTGTTGAAGATCTTCTGGCACTCCGGGCAGACCGGCGAGCCGGGCTTGGGCGAACGGGTCACCGGGAAGACCTCGCCGCACAGCGCCACCACCAGCGAACCGGTCACCGCGCTCTCGGCGATCTTGTCCTTGCGGACGTAGTGGAACATCTTCGGGGTGTCGTCACCCGTGGTGTCCCGGGTGTCGGCATCCGGCTTCGTCAGGGTTTCGGTACTCACGGTGCAATGATGCCCGAATTCACGGCGGACCCGCTCACCTGCTGGCAGGATGCGCGCATGTTCCAGAAGGTGATGGCCAGCTTCGGCCAGGGCGGCGCGACGGTGGACGCCCGCATCCTCGACCGGCACGTGCGCCCCGGCGGCACGCTGCACGGGGAGGTCATCCTCGTCGGCGGCCAGGTCGACCAGGAGGTCGACTCGCTGGCGGTGACCCTGCTCGCCAGGGTCGAGCAGGGGGAGGAAGGCCAGACGGCCGATCTGCCCTTCCAGAACGTGCAGCTCGCGGGCAACGAGCTCGTGCGGGCGGGCGCGCAGATCAAGGTGCCCTTCGAGGTGCAGATGCCGTGGGAGACCCCGGTGACCACCGTGCTGGGCAAGTACCTGACCGGCATGGCGGTCGGGCTGCAGACGAACCTGAACCTCGCGCGCACGGTCGTCGACCCGCAGGACGTGGACGCGATCCCGATCGAGCCGCTGCCCGCACAGCACCGCGTCCTCGACGCGCTGACCCGCATCGGGTTCAAGTTCCGCGACGCGAACCTGGTGAAGAACCGCATCGACGGCGTCGACCAGCAGCTGCCGTTCTTCCAGGAGATCAACTTCCTGCCGTCGCAGGCGTTCGCGGGTGTCTTCGACGAGGTGGCGGTCTCGTTCCTCGCCCGGCCGAGGGACGTGCAGGTCGTGCTCGACGTGCACAAGCGGGTCCGCGTGCTCAAGGGCGGCGGGCTCGGCAGCCGCACGCAGTCCCGGCTGGGCTCGTTCGTCGTCGAGTACGCGGCCATGGGGCGCACCAACTGGGAACAGCAGCTCGAGGGCTGGTTCCGCGAGGCGGCCAAGCCGAGGGCCATCTTCGACTGAGCCGGTCACCGCGTCCTCCCTGCGTATCCTGGGCGGGCACGCAGGGAGGAGCGCAACCGTGGTGTGGGTACTGGTGGCGGTGGTCGCCATCGTGGTCGTGGTCGTGTCGGCGGTCGTCGTGATGTACAACTCGCTGGTCCGCGCGCGGCACAACTACCAGAACGCCTACGCGCAGATCGACGTGCAGCTCACCCGGCGCCACGACCTGATCCCGAACCTGGTCGAGGTCGCCAAGGCGTACATGCGCCACGAGCAGACCACGCTCACCGCCGTGGTCGAGGCCCGGACCGCCGCGATCCAGGCCCAGCAGCAGGCCGCGCCCGCGAACCCGCGGGCGATGGCCGCGCTCGCGGGCGCCGAGAACGCGCTGACCGGCAGCATCGGCCGGTTCTTCCTCGTCAGCGAGAACTACCCCGAGCTCAAGGCCAGCGACACCATGCGCGGGCTCGCCGAGGAGCTCACCTCCGCGGAGAACCGGGTCGCCTTCGCCCGCCAGGCCTACAACGACGCGGTCATGGTGTACCGCAACAAGCAGGACACCTTCCCGTCCAACCTGATCGCGGGCATGTTCTCCTTCGGCCCGGCCGCCTACCTGGAGTTGGACGACCCCGTCAAGCGCGCCGCCCCGCGCATCTCACTGGGCGACTGACGCGCCGAACCACCTGGGCAGCACGGCGGCCAGCGCCTCCTGGTCCTCGCCCGCCCAGGCGACGTGCCCGTCCGGCCGCAGCAGCACCGCGGGCACGTCGAGTTCCCCGCTGACGTCCACGACGTGGTCGACCCGGTCCGCCCAGCCGCCGACCGACAGCCGGCCGGTCTGGTCGAGCAGCAGTCCCCGGCCGCCGCGGGTGAGCTCGTACAGGCGGCCCCGCTTCAGGCGCACGTCCCGCAGGCGCCTGCCGACCAGCTCGTGGCCACCGCCGAAGTCGTAGCGGACGCCGATCGCGGTGAGCTTCTCGATCAGGTACCTGTTGACCTCCGCGAAGTCCATCAGCTCCGCGAACAGCCTGCGCACCGCCCGCGGACCGGGCTCGGTGGACATCAGCTGCATCTGCGCGCGGGTGTCGTTCAGCACGTCGGCGGCCACCGGGTGCCGCTCGGTCTCGTAGGTGTCCAGGAGGCCGGCGGGCGCCCAGCCCGCGACCGCGGCGGCCAGCTTCCAGCCGAGGTTGAACGCGTCCTGGACGCCGAGGTTGAGGCCCTGCCCGCCGGCGGGCGGGTGGATGTGCGCGGCGTCCCCCGCCAGGAACACCCGGCCGACGCGGTACCGCTCGGCCTGCCGCGTCGCGTCGCCGAACCGGGACAGCCAGCGCGGCGAGTGCACCCCGAAGTCGGTGCCCGCGACCGCACGCAGCCGCCGCCGAACGTCGTCCATGGTCGGTGGCGTGCGGTCCGCGCTGACGCCGTCGGCGGGCACGACGACGCGGTACACCCCCTCCTCCCCGAACGGCCCGATGCCGAACATCCGGTTCGTCCTGCGGACCTCGGCCGCCCTCGCCAGCAACCGCTCCGCGGGCTCGCTCGACTCCACCTCCGCGAGCAGCGTCTCGACCGTCGCCTGCTCGCCCGGGAAACCGACGCCGAGCAGCTTGCGCACCGTGCTGCGGCCACCGTCGCAGCCGACGAGGTAGCGCGCGCGCAGGCGCGTGCCGTCGGACAGCTCGGCGGTCACCCCCTCGTCGTCCTGGCGCACCCCGGTCACCGCGCACCCGCGCCGGATCTCGGCGCCCGCCTCGGTGGCGTGCTCGGTGAGCAGCCGGTCGGTGACCGGCTGCGGGATGCCGAGGACGTAGCCGTGCGCGGTGTCCAGCCGCTCCGGCACCGGCTTGTCGATGCCGCCGAAGAAGCCGGTGATCGGGCGCTTCCTGCCGTGCTCGAGGAACCGGTCCAGCAGTCCCCGCTGGTCCATCACCTCGATGCTCCGCACGTGCAGGCCGAGCGACCGGACGACCTTCGTCGGCTCGGCGTCCCGCTCCACGACGACCACGCGCACCCCGTGCAACCGCAGCTCGGCGGCCAGCACCATGCCGGTCGGCCCACCGCCCGCGATGATCACGTCAGTCAAGTGTTCCCCTGTTTCCCCTGGTAGTGGCGTTGGCCGGGGAATTGTGGAGCAGCACCGGGGTCTTGCCGCAAGACCCGGGGTGCGCTATACGTTGGTAGTGGCGGGGAGTGGTGCTCCCTGCCTTTTCGTTTCTCGACGTCCGTCCCGGCTCTACACTCGCGTCGTGCCAGGGGCCGGAACCGCATGAACTTCTTCCAGCGACAGCAGGACGTCCGCAAGTCGTCGCGCCGCCTGGTCGTGCTCTTCGCCGTCGCCGTCGTCGTGCTGGTCGCGGTCGTCGACCTGATCGCGTTCTACCTGCTCGGACTGTCCCAGCAGGACGCCACGACGATCACGAGCACGATGATCTGGACCAGCCTGTTCCTGATCGTCGCGATCGGACTGACCTCGCTCTTCCGGACGCTGTCGCTGCGCGACGGCGGGGGCGGCAAGGTCGCGCGGTCCCTCGGCGGCGTGTACGTCCCCGAGGACACCACCGACCCGCGCCTGCGCAGGCTGCGCAACGTCGTCGAGGAGATGGCGATCGCCTCCGGCACGCCGGTGCCCGAGGTGTACGTGCTGCCGAACGAGAACGGCATCAACGCGTTCGCCGCCGGGTTCACCCCCGCCGACGCGGCCATCGCGGTCACGCACGGCGCGCTGGAACGGCTCAACCGCGACGAGCTGCAGGGCGTCATCGGGCACGAGTTCAGCCATGTCGTGCACGGCGACATGCGGCTCAACATCCGGCTCATGGGCGTGCTGTTCGGCATCCTCGGGCTCGCCGTCGTGGGCCGGGTCCTGCTGAACATCCGCGGCGAGCGCAACCCCCTGCCGCTGATCGGGCTCGTGCTGATGGTCGTCGGCTACATCGGGGTGTTCTTCGGCAGGCTGATCAAGGCCGCGGTGTCCCGGCAACGCGAGTACCTCGCCGACGCGTCCGCCGTGCGGTACACCCGTCAGACCGAGGGCCTCGTCGGCGCGCTGACGAAGATCGGCGGGCTCGAGGAGGGCTCGAAGCTGCGGGACAAGCGGTCCGAGGACGTCAGCCACATGCTGTTCGGCGAGGGCTTCGCGAACTGGTTCGCCACCCATCCGCCGCTGGCGGAGCGCATCCGCACCCTCGACCCGGCGTTCGACCCGGCACAGCTCGCGCAGCTCACCGCCGCCTGGCAGGTGCGGCCGCCCAACGGCATGGCCGAGGACGAGCTGCTCGGCCTCACCCCGCCCGGGGAGCTGCCGCCGCCGAACGTGCCAGTGCCGGTCCGGCCCGCCGACGTCGTGGCCTCGATCGGCACGGTCGCGCCCGAGGCGTACCAGCGCGCGGGCTCGATCATCGCCGCCATCCCGCCGGTGTTCCTGGACCGCGCCCGCCACCCCGAGACGGTGCTGCCGCTGGTCCTCGGCCTGCTGCTGGCGGCCGACCCGAGGGCGCGCGCGGCGCAGCACCAGGTCATCGCGAGCCGGTTCGGGCCCGCGGTCGCGAACGCGGCGGGCCAGGAGGCGCAGGCGCTGGCGGCGCTGCACCCGGTGCTGCGGCTGCCGCTGGCCGAGCTGGCGTTCCCCGCGCTGCGGCGGCGGCCGCGCGACCAGCAGGACGCGGTGCTCGCGTGCATCCACGCGCTCGCCCAGGCCGACGGCGTGCTGGACCTGCACGAGTACTGCCTGTCCCAGCTGCTGCACCGCGAGCTGTACGAGTCGGTGCACCGCGGCTCGCCGTGGGCGGGCAGGCGCGCGTCGCGGCAGGCGATCGCCCAGGCCGCGGCCACGCTGCTCGCCGTGCTCGCCGAAGCCGGGCGGCCGGGACACGCGCAGGACGCGTACCGTGCTGGACTGGCACAGCTGGTGCCGGGGCAGCCGCTGCCGTTCGCGCCGGTGCCGCCGGTGCTGCTGGAGAACGTGTGGCCGGTGCTCGACGGGCTGGACGGGCCGGAGAAGCAGTACCTGGTGACCGCGATGGTGACGGTCATCGGGCACGACGGCGTGATGACGGTGCCGGAGATCGAGCTGCTGCGCACCGTGTGCGCGCTCGTGCACTGCCCGCTGCCGCCACTGGCCGACGCGCGACCGGAGCAGGTCGCGCCGTGAGAAGGGATCACATGCGAGTCACCGAGGAAGTGACGGCGGCGCAGGCCGACGGCCGTGCCGTGGTGGCGCTGGAGAGCACGATCCTGGCGCACGGGCTGCCGCCGGGCCGCAACCGCAAGGTCGCGACCGCGATCGAGGACGCCGTCCGCGCCGCCGGTGCCGTGCCCGCGACGATCGCCGTGCTGGACGGGCAGATCCGCGTCGGCCTCACCGAGGCCGAGCTGGACCGGGTGTGCGCGGCGGACGCCGAGCTCGCGAAGCTGTCGGCCCGCGACCTCGGCCCGGCCGTCGCGCTCCACCGCGACGGCGCGACCACGATCGCGAGCACGTCGGTGATCGCGTACGCGGCGGGCATCCCGGTGTTCGGCACCGGCGGGCTCGGCGGCGTGCACCTGCCGCCGCCGGGCGAGGCGAAGGCGTGGGACGTGTCGGCCGACCTCGAGGTGCTGGCGACCACCCCGGTCACCGTGGTGTGTTCCGGGGTGAAGTCGGTGCTGGACATCGGCGCCACGATCGAGGTCCTCGAAACCCGTTCGGTGCCGGTCATCGGCTACCGGACGAACTCGTTCCCCGCGTTCTACCGCCGCGAGTCCCGCTTCCCGGTGCCGTGGCGCGTGAACACCCCGCAGGAGGCGGCGGCCGTGGTCGCGGCCCACCGCGCACAGGGACCGGGCTCGGGTGTCCTGTTGACGAACCCGATCCCCGAGGCCGCCGAGATGGACCGCACCCTGCACGACCGCCTCCTCGCGGAAGGCATGGCGAAGGTCGCGGCGGGCGACGTCCGCGGCGGCGACGTCACCCCGGTCCTGCTGGAGCACTTCCACACGGCGAGCGAGGGCGCCAGCCTCGACGCGAACGAGGCGCTGGTCCTGTCGAACGTGGCCCTGGCCGCCGAGGTGGCGGTCGCGCTCACCCAGCTCTGAACAAGCCGGACCCGGCATCTCCGGGTCTGGTCGGCGTTCGTGCCGTGGGCACGTGCTCGACGACCGGAAAGGCGTGGCGCGGCGAACCGGAGGAGGCGGGGGGACCCGCTACGAGGTCCGCCACCGCTCCGCGCCGGACCTACCCGAGAGCGGTGATCTCCGCCAGCAGCGCGTCCTTGCGGGTGTCCGGCAGGAACGACGACCGGACCCCGTTGGCCGCCAGCGCCGCCACCTCGGCGCGGCGCAGGCCGAGCGACGTCGCGACCGCCAGGTACTCACCCTCCAGCGTGGCGCCGAACATCGGCGGGTCGTCGGTGGCGAGGGTGACCACCACGCCGTGGTCCAGCATCCGCCGCACCGGGTGCGCCTCGACGGACGCGACCTGGCGGGTGCGCACGTTCGACGTCGGGCACACCTCCAGCGGGATGCCGTGTTCGGCGAGGTGGGCGAGCAGCGCCGGGTCGGCCGCCGACGACGTGCCGTGCCCGATCCGTTCCGCGCCCAGGTCGTGGATGGCCGACCACACGGTCGCCGGACCGGTGGTCTCGCCCGCGTGCGGCACGCTGTGCAGGCCCGCCTCGCGTGCCGCGGTGAAGAACGGCGCGAACAGGGCGCGGCCCACCCCCACCTCCGGCCCGCCGAGCCCGAACGCGACGAGCCCGTCCGGCCGGTCCCGCAACGCGAACGTCAGCGTCTCGCGCCCGGCCACGACGCCCTTCTCGCCGGGGATGTCGAAGACCCACGCCAGGTCGACGCCGTGCACGTCGCGGGCGGTGGCCCGGCCGGACTCGAGGCCCGCCAGCAGCTCGTCACCGGGCATGCCGTCGAGCAGGTGGTTGTACGGGGTGACCGTGACCTCGGCGTACCGCACGTTCTGCGCGGCGAGGTCGGCGGCGAGACCGGTCACGAGCGTGTCGATGTCGCGGCGGTCGCGCAGCATCGACTGCACGGCCCAGTAGACGTTCAGGAAGTGGTCGAAGTCCCGGAACTCGTAGAACGCGGCCAGCTCGGCACGGTCCGCGGGCACCCCTGCCGACGGGTGGCGGGCGGCGAGCGCAAGAACGGTGTCGACGCTCGCCGAGCCGACGAGGTGGACGTGCAGCTCGACCTTGGGCAGGGCATGGATGTACTCACGCAGCATGAAAAGGGCTCCCTGGCGGAGAAAAGAGATGACGTGGCGGGATCGAGCGGGACGACTCAGGGAGCGAGGTCGCCGCGTTCGGTGTCGCTGCCGTACAGCGGCAGCTTGAAGTCCGTCACCCGCACACCGTAGCTAGTCGCGGGCCTGTGCGTACAGCTTCGCCACGACGTCCTCGATCTCCGGCTCCTGCACCGACAGGTCCCGCAGCGGCACCGCCTGCGCGAGCCGCGCCACGACCTCACCCGCCGTCGCGCCCTCCAGCGTCAGCGTCACCCGCTGCCCCGCGACGCTCTCCACCGCGGCGCCGGGCAGCGTCAGGTCGGCCGGCCACGGCGCGTCGAGGTCGGCGACGATCCGCCGCTTCGACCGGTACGTGGCGTGCAGTTCCTCGAGCGTCCCGTCGTGCACGACGCGACCGTGGTCGATCACCACGAGGCGCTTGCACAGCTTCTCGATGTCGGCGAGGTCGTGGGTGGTGAGCACGACCGTCGTGTCGCCGCGGTCGGCCACCTCGGCGAGGAACCCGCGCACGGCCTGCTTGCTCAGCACGTCCAGCCCGATCGTCGGCTCGTCGAGGAACAGCACCTTCGGGCCGTGCAGCAGCGCCGCGGTCAGCTCACCCCGCATCCGCTGTCCCAGCGAGAGCTGCCGCACCGGGGTGCCCAGGAACTCGTCGAGGTCGAGCAGTGCGCGGCAGTACGCCAGCCGGGCCGCGTGGTCGGCGGCAGGCACGCGGTACACGTGGCGCAGCAACGTGAACGACTCGGTGAGCGGCAGGTCCCACCACAGCTGCGACCGCTGCCCGAACACCACGCCGATCCGCCGCGCGAGCTGCACCCGTTGCGGCACCGGCGTCAGCCCGCACACCGACACGCGGCCCCCGGACGGGCTGAGCACGCCGGTCATCATCTTCAGCGTGGTCGACTTGCCGGCGCCGTTCGGTCCGATGTAGCCGAGCATCTCCCCCTCGGCGACCGACAGCGTCACACCGTCCACAGCGGACACCGTGGTCTTCTCCCTGCGGAGCGGGCCTGCTTTCCTGCGCACCGTGAAGTCCTTGCGCAGCATGGAAGTCTCGATCATCACGATCCCGTACTCCGGTAGTGGCGGACACCCGTGCGCCAGAACGACCCGGCGAGCACGGCGACGAACAACGCGGTCAGCGGTGAGCACCAGCGCAGCCAGTCCGGCACCCCGAGCGGGTCGGACCGGCCGAGCATGGCGAGCGCGGGGAGGTACGCGACGAACGCGAACCCCATGCCGTAGGCGAACAACCGGCGGAACCACCCGCCGAACACGGTCATCGGGTAGGCGGAGACGTCCTTGCCGCCGTAGGTGAAGGCGTTCGCGATCTCGCCGACGTCGATCCACCAGAACGCGACGGTGGCGAAGAAGACGAACACCGCGCCGAAGAACACCGCGCCCGCGACCGGTGCGAGCACCACGAGCACCCACACCCCGGGCGACCACTGGACGGGCGCGTTCAGCAGCGCGACCACGTAGATCACGGTCCCCTGCACGACCCGGCCCACCCTGCGCGGCGCGAAGTCCATCGCCACCAGCTGCACGAGCGGTGACAACGGCCGCAGCAGCACCGCGTCGAACAGCCCCGACCGCACGAACACCCGCAGCCGCTCCACGTTGCCCACCGCGAGGTCGGCGAGCGGGAACGCCAGCGCGGCGATGCCCACCATGAGCAGCACCTCGCGGCCGCCGAACCCGCCGAGGCTGTCGTTGACCGAGAACAGCACCCAGATGGTGACCAGGTCGAGCGAGGTCATCACGGTCGAGAAGAACAGGTCGACGCCGAACGAGAACCGGTACTGCGTCTGGCTCCGGATCTGGGCGGCGAGGAGCTTCCGGTACGCGCTAGCCACCCTGCACCACCAGCCGCCGGACCGCCCGCGCCTGCACGACCCGGCCCAGCGCCACCAGCACCAGCAGCCACGCCACCTGGCCCGCGACCAGCAGCAGCCCGTGACCCGTGCCGCCGCGCTCGACCAGCACGTCCAGCGGCGCCTGCATGAGCGACGGGAAGGGGGTGCCGACCCAGAGCGCCAGCGCGAGCCAGTCCGGCAGCACGGTGATCGGGAAGTACAGCCCGCTGCCCGCCCCGGACGCGACCACCCACACCATCTGGGCGCCACGCACGTCCAGCAGCCAGAACCCCGTCAGCGCCACCAGGTACCGGCACGCCGAGCACACCAGCACCGCCAGCAGCACCGACACCGCGAACAACGCGTACGTCCACACGTGCCCGGGCAGGTAGAAGTCGAACGCCAGCAGCCCGACCGCCACCGGCACCACGAACCGGGTCAGCATCGCGTGCCCGGCGCGGCCGACGTCGCCCGCGACGAACGCGGCCATCAGGTCCACCGGCCGCAGCAGGTCGGCCACCACCTGCCCGGTCCGCACCCGCTCCGGCAGTTCCTGCTGGCCCCAGTAGTTGACGACGGCGAGCAGCCCCTGCCCCACCCACACGAACGTGACCAGCCGGGCCGGGTCGTAACCCGCCATCGTCCCGGTCACGGCCGCCACCGACAGCAGCGTGTAGCAGCGGACGAAGCCGAAGACGGTGTTGGTGAACGCGCCCGCGAAGGTCGCCTGGCGGTAGGTGGCGTAGCGGCGGAACTCGGCCCCCGCGAGCGCGGCGAGCACCCGGACGCCACTGGTCGATGGCACGCGGGTTAGCCTCCGATCTTGTTCGTCCTGGTGCGTGGTGATGGGAGCGGCGTGGGCATCGTGGTCGTTGGCGACGTCGCGTTGGACGTGGTCGCCTCTCATGCCGGTTCGATCGTGCACGGCGGCGACGCCAGGGCGAAGATCGCGCTCACGACCGGTGGCGCGGGCGCGAACACAGCCGCGTGGCTCGCGTACAGCGGGGTCGACACGGTGCTGGTGGCCCGGGTCGGTGACGACGTGGCGGGGCGGCGCGCATCCGAGGAGCTAACCACCACCGGGGTGCGGTGCGCATTCACGATTGATCCCGACGCCGCGACCTGCTGCGTCGTGGTCCTGGTCGACGGCGACGGGCAGCGCAGCATGCTGCCCGACCGCGGCGCGGGCAAGAACCTGGCGGCGACCGACCTCGACCCGGCGCTGCTGCGGGAGGCGCGGCACCTGCACCTGTCCGGCTACGTGCTGCTCGACGAGGAGACCCGCGAGGCCGGCCTCGCGATGCTGGCGGCCGCGCACGCGGCCGGCCTGACCACGTCCGTCGACCCGCAGGCAGCGGCGTTGATCACCGACGCCGACCTGTTCCTCGAGGAGCTGCGGGACGTGGACGTGCTGCTGCCGAACCTGGACGAGCTGGCGGTGCTGACCGGCTCGCGCGACCCGGCGAGCGCGGCGGCGCTGCTGGACCGGGTCGGCGCGGTCGCCGTCACCACCGGCCCGGCGGGCGCGAGCTGGGTGGACAAGGACGGCATCGTGTCGGTGCCCGCGGCGCCCGGCGACTGCGTGGACTCCACGGGCGCGGGCGACGCGTTCGACGCCGGCCTGCTGTCGGCGCTGCTCGCGGGCAAGCCACCGGAGGAGTGCCTGCGGGCAGGCGTGCGCCTCGGCGCCATGGCGGTGAGCAGGGTGGGCGCGCAGCCCGTCCCCGTCAACCGTCGATGACCGGGTGGTCCCGGTTCTCCAGCGCCAGCGGTGTCCGCTCGTAGCGGTTGACCTGCTCCGCCTTGCGCGGCGGCCGGTCGTTCGCGATCAGCACCGCGACCCACGGCAGCGGGATCGACAGGAGCACGAACCCCACCGCCAGCCACCACGTGTCGTGGAAGATGCCTGCCAGCACCAGGCACGGCATGCGCAGCAGCATCATC
Organism: Actinophytocola sp. KF-1; assembly: GCF_054661535.1. Taxonomy (NCBI): domain Bacteria; kingdom Bacillati; phylum Actinomycetota; class Actinomycetes; order Pseudonocardiales; family Pseudonocardiaceae; genus Actinophytocola; species Actinophytocola sp. KF-1. Next base: position 184,361 of record NZ_BAAFVK010000011.1, read on the forward strand.
GTCAGGTACTTGCGTTTGCGCGCGGCGTATTCGTCTTCGTACGACGGCGCTGCCTCGGTGATGAGAACCGGGGTGTCGTCCCGCTCGGACTTCACGACACCACCTCCTCCTCTATGTTCGCACCTTCCCGGCCCGATTGCGCCATCCGGGTACAAGTCCGTGGTCGGCGGGGCCGGACCGGGTAAGAAGGTTTCATGACCTTGAGCGGGGTCGGAGGCCGAACGGAGCTTGCGCAGTGAGCATTGACACCGCACTGGATCACCTCCAGCAGTGGCGCCAGAGCCCGCTGGAGCGGCTGCGGCACACGATCACCGAGGCCAACATCGCACGTCACCTGTACCCGGAACCGGTGCGGATCCTCGACGTGGCGGGCGGCAACGGCATGGCCGCGGTCCGGCTCGCGGCACAGGGCCACGAGGTGACCGTGCTCGACCCGGCGGGCGCCATGCTGCACGCCGCGATCCACGCCGCCGAGGCCCACGAGGTCGCCGACCGGCTGCACGTGGTCCAGGCCGCCGCCCACGACGCCCCCGAGGTGTTCACCGGCCACGACTTCGACCTCGTGCTGTGCCACAACCTGCTGCACTACGCCGAGTCGCCGGACGAGCGGAAGGCCGTGCTCGCCGCGATCACCGCGCCGCTGCGGCCGGGCGGCCTGCTGTCGGTGGTCGGCCCGAACGAGGACTTCGGCCCGGCACAGGCCGTGCTGCGGGACCGCTCACCCGCACTCGCGCTGCGCAACCTGGACGGCACGGGCGACGAGTGGTCCACCCCGGGCACGGTCGGCGAGGTCGTCGCGACCCTCGCCGAACTGGGCATGGCGGAGATCGTCCGCTACGGCGTCCGCTGCGTCAGCGACCTGGTCTCGGACGAGGACGCGGCCGACCCGACCTTCATGGCCGACCTGGAACGCCTGGAACTCACCCTCGCCACCCGTATGCCCCACCTCCTCACCGCGCGCTACTACCACCTGATAGCCCGCCGCTAACCCCGCGAGTCCCCTCTCAGACCCCGCGAGTCCCCCGTTCAAGACCCGCGCGTCGCCCGTTCGCGACTCGCGAGTCTCCCGTTCACGACTCGCGAGTCCCCCGTTCGAGACCCGCGAGTCTCCCGTTCGAGACCCGCGAGTCTCCCGTTCGAGACTCGCGAGTCGCCCGTTCGCGACCCGCGAGTCGGCGGTTCGCGTACCGGGCCCGAGTCACGAACCGCCAGTTCACCGGTCCTGAACGGGAGACTCGCGGGTCCGGAAAGGGAGACTCGCGGGTTTGGAGCGGGGGCCTCGCGGGGGTTGGCGCGCGCCGTGGAGGGTGTGCTGAGAGCATCACCGGCGTGCGTGCGGTGGTGGCGAGGGTGTTGTCGGCGAGTGTGACCGTCGACGGGTCGGTGGTCGGCGAGATCAAGGAGCCGGGTCTGCTGGTGCTGCTGGGCATCGCGGGCACCGACACGACCGCCCAGGCCGACACGATGGCCCGCAAACTGCACGAACTACGCATCCTGCGCGACGAGCAGTCGTGTGCGACGACGGGCGCCCCCCTGCTCGTCGTGAGCCAGTTCACGTTGTACGGCGACACCCGCAAGGGCCGCCGTCCGTCGTGGACACACGCCGCGCGGCCGGAGGTCGCGGAGCCACTCGTCGACGCGGTCGTCGACGCGCTGCGCACACGGGGCGCACGCGTGGAAACCGGCCGTTTCCGCGCGGCTATGACGGTCGTCTCGGAGAACGACGGACCGTTCACCGTCATCGTCGAAGTCTGAGCCCGTCCACCTCTCAGGAAAAGCTCAGCATTGGTAGAGCAACCGGTGTGGCAGGGCTGACGTCATCCAGTTGAGATCTCGGGAACGAATCGAGACCCAACGGCGTTTTCCAGAGTGTCCAGCCACCGAGGGCGATCCACCGCCAGGCGGCTCACCGGACACACGGCCGGTGTGTGACACAGGACACACCAGCCCGCGAAAGGGGGAGGGAGAGCATGACGGTCCCACAGCAACGCGAGCCGGAGCCCAGCGAGATCGACCTCGATGCCCAGGGCCCCGCGGCCGACCTGGTCCGCGTGTACCTCAACGGCATCGGCCGGACCGCACTGTTGACCGCGGCCCAGGAGGTCGAGCTCGCCAAGCGCATCGAGGCGGGTGTGTTCGCGCAACACATGCTCGACACCGCCGACAAACTCGACAGTACACGTCGAGCCGAACTGCGCCAGCTCGTCAACGACGGCCACCTCGCGAAGAACCACCTGCTGGAGGCGAACCTCCGGCTGGTCGTGTCGCTCGCCAAGCGCTACACCGGCCGCGGCATGCCGCTCCTGGACCTCATCCAGGAAGGCAACCTGGGCCTCATCCGCGCGGTCGAGAAGTTCGACTACACCAAGGGCTTCAAGTTCTCCACGTACGCCACGTGGTGGATCCGCCAGGCCATCACCAGGGGCATGGCCGACCAGGGCCGCACCATCCGCCTCCCCGTCCACCTGGTGGAGCAGGTCAACAAGCTGGCCCGCATCAAGCGTGACCTGCACCAGCAGCTCGGCCGCGAGGCCACCCACGAGGAGCTGGCGAAGGAAGTCGGTCTCACCCCCGAGAAGGTGGCGGACCTGCTGGACCACGCCCGCGACCCGGTGAGCCTCGACATGCCCGTCGGCTCCGAGGAAGACGCCCCCCTCGGCGACTTCATCGAGGACGGCGAGGCCACCGACGCCGAGAGCGCCGTCATCTCCGGCCTCCTCCAGGACGACCTGCGCAGGGTCCTCGCCACCCTCGACGACCGCGAGCAGTCGGTGATCCGCCTGCGCTACGGCCTCGACGACGGGCAGCCCCACACCCTCGACCAGATCGGCAAGCGCTTCGGCCTCTCCCGCGAACGCGTCCGCCAGATCGAACGCGAGGTCATGAGCAAGCTCCGCCAGGGCGAACGCGCCGAGAAGCTACGCGCATACGCAAGCTGAGCAACCAATTCCGCATCGAGTACGTCCAGGAAGCGAGAACCCATTGACACGTGACGCACACCACGGCACGGTCTAGGCACTGGACTACGCGATGCGGGCGGTTCATCACCACCCGTGATCGCCCACCAACGGGAGGTCGCGGCAGCCGGGGGCTGCCGCGGCCTCTCGGCTGGGCCCCCCTGTTCGCGCGCGGGGCGCGCTTCCCGGGGGCCTCGAGGTGTGATGCTGGGGGGCCGAGCCCCCCAAACCCCCCACGGTGCGGTCTCTCCCGACCCAGCGTGGTCGCCTTGCTTCTTCTGCCTTGGTCACCCCTGTCTTCGGGGCTTCGCCCCTTGACCCTTGCCTGTTGACGGGTGTTCCTCTGGGCGTCAGCCCTTCACATGTGCTGCCTGCCATCCCGGACACCAGTCCCTGCCAAACCAACCCCGCACCCAACCCAGCCGCCATCCCGGAGACCAGCCTCTCCGGCGAGGAGGCCCGTCCGGCAGGACGCCCTCCGGCGAGGACGCCCGTCCGGCGAGGACCCCCGTGCACGGCGAGCACCATCAGCGAGGAAGACCACAGTCCGGCGGGTCGGTGAGGCGCGGTAACGTCAGGGAATCCCGACACTGACACAGGAGTCCCCACGGTGACCGCGTCCTTCGAGTACAGCGAAGCCCTCCCGCTCGCCCCCGACACCACCACCGAATACCGGCTGGTCACCGCCGACGGGGTCAAGGTCATCGAAGCCGCGGGCCGCACCTTCCTCGAGGTCGCCCCCGAAGCGCTCACCACGCTCGCCAAGGAAGCCATCCGCGACATCCAGCACCTGCTGCGCGCCGGCCACCTCGCGCAGCTGCGTGCCATCGTCGACGACCCCGAGGCCAGCGGCAACGACCGGTTCGTCGCCATGGACCTGCTGCGCAACGCGTGCATCTCCGCCGGCGGGGTGCTCCCCATGTGCCAGGACACCGGCACCGCCATCGTCATCGGCAAGCGCACCGAGAACGTCCTCACCGGCGGCGCCGACGAGGCCGCCCTCGCCAAGGGGGTCTTCGAGGCCTACCAGGAGCTGAACCTGCGCTACTCCCAGCTCGCGCCGCTGAGCTTCTGGGAGGAGAAGAACACCGGCACCAACCTCCCCGCCCAGCTGGAGCTCTACCACAAGGACGGCGACAAGCCGGAGTACGAGTTCCTCTTCATGGCCAAGGGCGGCGGCAGCGCCAACAAGACCTTCCTCTACCAGGAGACCAAAGCGCTCCTGAACCCCAAGCGGCTCGCGAGCTTCCTCGACGAGAAGCTGCGCAGCCTCGGCACCGCCGCCTGCCCGCCCTACCACCTCGCGATCGTCGTCGGCGGCACCTCCGCCGAGAACACGCTCAAGGTCGCCAAGCTCGCCTCCGCGCGCTACCTCGACAACCTCCCCCGCGAAGGCTCCATGGGCGGCCACGCGTTCCGGGACACCGACCTCGAACAGCAGGTCCTCGAGATGACCCGCCAGTTCGGCATCGGCGCGCAGTTCGGCGGCAAGTACTTCTGCCACGACGTCCGCGTCATCCGCCTCCCCCGCCACGGCGCGTCGTGCCCCGTCGGCATCGCCGTCTCGTGCTCCGCCGACCGGCAGGCCAAGGCGAAGATCACCCCCGACGGCGTGTTCATCGAGCAGCTCGAGCGCGACCCCGCCCGCTTCCTGCCCGACACCACCGACGACGAGCTCACCGACGAGGTCGTGAAGATCGACCTCACCCGGCCCATGGCCGAGATCCGCGCCACCCTGTCGGCGCTGCCGGTGAAGACGCGGCTCTCCCTCACCGGCCCGCTGGTCGTGGCCCGGGACATCGCCCACGCCAAGATCAAGGAGCGTCTCGACGCGGGCGAGCCCATGCCGGACTACATGCGGAACCACCCCGTCTACTACGCGGGCCCCGCCAAGACCCCGGACGGCTACGCCTCCGGTTCCTTCGGGCCCACCACGGCGGGGCGCATGGACTCCTACGTCGAGCAGTTCCAGGCCGCGGGCGGGTCACTCGTCATGCTCGCCAAGGGCAACCGCTCCAAGCAGGTCACGGACGCCTGCCAGGCGCACGGCGGCTTCTACCTCGGCTCCATCGGTGGGCCCGCGGCCCGGCTCGCGCAGGACTGCATCAAGAAGGTCGACGTCCTCGAGTACCCCGAACTCGGCATGGAAGCCGTGTGGAAGATCGAGGTCGAGGACTTCCCGGCGTTCATCGTGGTCGACGACAAGGGCAACGACTTCTTCGCCGGCACCTCGCAGCCGACCCTGCAGATCTCGTTCCGCCGCTGATCAGCGCCCGGCCGACAGCAGGACCTTCCGGTCCCGCAACGGCTGGTCGAGTGCGACCGTCACCGGCCGCGGCGTCATGACCGTCGCGCAGATCGAGTCGTCCGGCTTGCCGCCCAGCGGCTGGTCCAGCGGGCGCAGCACGATCTTCACCGAGTCGGGGCCCTGGTCGACGAGCACGGCCTCCGCGTCGGTGCAGCCGCTGCTCGCGTACGAGATCGTCTCCAGGGTGAACCCGTCGGCGTGCAGCCAGACCTTGCCGCGGTGCTCGCCGTAGTAGCCCGGCACGGCCGACGCGTCCACCTGCGCGGCGGGCACCGCCTTCAGGTCCGGCGGAACAACGAGCTCGTTCCCGTCGACGGTGATCCGCGGCGTGCCGTCCGTCGGGTTCTGCGGCTTGCCCGCGGGCGGTGGCTGCTCCGTCGGCGCCACGTCGGACGGGGTGGGGGTCTCGGGTGGCGTCTTCGACGGCGGGGTCGCCGACGTCGTCGTCGTGGTGGTGGACTGGTCGGACGCGGCAGGGGTGGACGCGTCCCCGCACCCGGCCAGCACACCCAGGGCGAGCGCGGCGGTCACGGTGGTCAGCAATGCCCTCATGTCGACAGGACGGTAGCCGCCGGGTGTCCGGTTGCACGAGACGGTGCCCGGTCACGTGGGGGCAGCACGTGACCGGGCACCAGGGGAAAGGGCTGTCAGGACTTCCGCTGTTCGGTCTTCAGCACCACCGTGCGGTCACCCAGCGGCGCGTCCAGCTCGGACGTGACCTTCGGGTACCGCAGGTCCATCGTGCAGGCCTGCGGCTTCGCGGGCACGGTCTCCACCATCAGCACCACGACCTGCTCGTCGGTCTGCTCCGGGATCTCGACACTGGCCTTGCCGCAGCCGCCCTCCTGGGCGACCACGCCGATCGACGTGCCGTCGTCCTCGGTCCACACCAACTGCGGGTAACCCTTCGGCAGCGCCGAGTCGTCGATCTGCGCCGTGGGCACCTTCGTGCCGCCGCTGGGCGGTGTCCGCGCCGGCTGACGATCGGGTGTGGTCGACTCCGCCGTCGACGTGGCCGTGGTCGGCGTGCCGGTACCCGGCTCCTGGCTGTCTTGCGGGTTGGCGCAAGCGCTCGCGAGCAAGAGCAGAACGCCAGCGCCAACGACGGTTCCTAGGCGTTTCATGTGCGGAGGACGAACCCCGTCGCGTGGCCGGTTGCACACCGGCGGTCAAACCCTACTTTCGTAGGAATGTGAGAGCGACCGGAGCCTGCGCGGGCCGCTGTCCTGCCGTGACGGGGGCGGCCCGACCTTCACCCGCGCGCCGACGGCCTGTGCGCCCGTCGGCGCGGCCAGGATCGGTTCCAGCGCGAGCCACCGCACCTGTGGCACGTCCTCGGCGAGCGCCGCGACCCGCAGCACCAGGTCCGACAGCGCGTCCAGGTCGGCCGGTTCGGTGCCGCGGTACCCGGTGAGCAGCGGCGCCGCCTTCGGGGCGCGGACCAGCGCGGCGGCGTCCACGTCGGTGAGCGGGACGGCCCGGTAGGCGCGGTCGCCGAGCAGGTCGGAGACCACACCGGACAGTCCGAACGAGACGAGCGTGCCGAACGACGGGTCGTCCCGCAGCCCGATCGAGCAGCCGATCCCCTTGCGCGCCATGCGTTGCACGTAGATGTCGGCGACGTCGGTCAGCTCGGCGAGGTCGGCGAACGCGGCCCGCACCGCCTCGGCCGTCGCCAGGTCGAGGCGCACACCCTCCAGGTCGGGACGCCGCCACCACCGCTCGCCGGTGGCCTTCACCGCGACGGGGTAACCCAGTTCCTCGGCGGCGGCCACCGCCTCGTCACCCGACGTCACCGCCCGGTGCGCGGCGATCTCGATGCCGTAGCACGCGAGGAGGCGCACGGCCTCGTCGTCGGTCAGCTCGACCAGCCCGTCGGCCACACCGGCCAGGCGGTGCTGGACCAGCTCCCGCGCCGGCTCGACGGCCACGCCCTCCGGCCGCACCAGCTCCCCCTGCGGCGCGGACCGCCACGCCGCGTACCGGGTCGCGCGGGCCAGGGCGAGCACCGCGCGTTCCGGGCTCGGGTACGACGGGATCGAGCCGCGGGCCGGGGCGCCGTCCGCGCTCCGCACCGCCAGCTCGGCCGGGATCCCTTCCGTGGCGAGGAAGGTCGACACGATCGGCTTGCTGCCGCCCTCCTCCTCGGCCGCGTCCCGCAACGCCCGCGCGTACTCGGCGCCGGGCGTCGACAGCGGCGGCACGAACACCACGACCAGCGCGTCGACGTCCTCGCTGCGCAGCTGCTCGCGGACCGCCGCGGCGAGCGCGTCCGGGCCCGCCGACACGCCGACGTCCACCGGCCCGCCCGCCAGCTCGAGGCCCTGGCCCAGCGCGGCGTCCGCGGCCAGCACGCCGATCGCGGACGAGTTGCCGACGACCGCGACCCGGCCACCGCGTGGCAGCGGCTGGTGCGCGAGCAGCAGCGCGGTGTCGAAGAGCTGCGCGATCGACTCGACGCGGATGACGCCGGCCTGCTCGAACAGGGCGGCCACGCTGGCCTCGTCGACGTCCACCGACGTCGCGGCCAGCGCGGGCAGCACCGCGTTGCGCCCGGACTTCACCGCGACGATCGGCTTGACGCGCCCGAGCCTGCGGGCGAGCCGCGCGAACTTGCGCGGGTTGCCGAACGACTCCAGGTACAGCAGGACGACGTCGGTCGCGGGGTCGGTCTCCCAGTACTGCAGCAGGTCGTTGCCGGACACGTCGGCGCGGTTGCCCGCGGACACGAACGTCGACAGCCCCAGCCCGCGCGCGGCGGCGTCGGCGAGGATCGCGGTGCCGAGCGCGCCGGACTGGCTGAAGAACCCGGTGCGGCCCCGGCCGGGGAGCTTCGGCGCGAGGGTCGCGTTGAGGCGCACGGCCGGGTCGGTGTTGACCACGCCGAGCGCGTTGGGGCCGACGACCCGCATGCCGTGTGCCCTGGCCTCGGTGACCAGCCTGCGTTCGGCGCCCTCACCGGCCGGCCCGGCGTCGCTGAAGCCGGACGAGATCACCACGAGCGCCTTGACGCCCTTGGCGAGGCAGGCGTCCATGACGTCGTCCATGTGCTCGGCGGGCACCGCGACCACGGCGAGGTCGACCGGGTCGGGGATGTCGAGGACGCTCGCGTAGGCACGCACGCCCCGCACCGACCGGTGCTCGGCGTTCACGGGGAACACGGGCCCGGCGAAGCCGGCGCGCAGCAGGTTCCCCAGCACCGCGTAGCCGATCTTGTCCGGGTCGGTGGACGCGCCGATCAACGCGACCGAGCGGGGGTGCAGCAGGTTGTGCACGCTGCGGGCCTCGGCCGCCTGTTCGCGGGACCGCGCGACGGCGACGGACTCCTCGGTGGGATCGATGGCGAACTCCAGGTGGAAGACGCCCTCCTCCATCTCGCGGGCCACCTGGTAGCCGGCGGCGCGGAAGACGCCCAGCATGGCGGAGTTCTCGGCGAGCACCTCGGCGACGAACCGCTCGATGCCGCTCTCCCGCGCCGCGGCGGCGAGGTGCTCGAGCAGGATCGGCCCGAGGCCGCGGCTCTGGTGCCGGTCCTCGACGACGAACGCGACCTCGGCGGAGGGCCCGCCGTCGATCCGCTCGTACCGGGCGACCGCGACGATGTCGTCGCCGAGCAGTGCGACGAACGCGACCCGGTCGTGGTGGTCGACGGTCGTGAACCGCTTCAGGTCCTTCGGCGGGATCTGCGGGTAGGCGCCGAAGTAGCGCAGGTAGCGGGTGCGTTCGGACATGCGGCCGTGGAAGGCGAGCAGCGCGTCGGCGTCGCTCGGGACGATCGGCCGCAGGTGCACGGTGCCGCCGTCGGACAGCACCACGTCGGCCTCCCAGTCCCTGGGGTAGTCGAACGGGTCCTGTTCGTCGGCGGGCATGGGGTCAGTCTCTCGGATCGTCGGGGTCGAGGCCGTGCAGCGGGAAGACGGCGCGCCGGACCTCCTTGATGACGCTGTCGACCCGGTCGCCGTCCTCGCCGTCCCACGGCTCGAAGTCGGTGCTCTTGCCGTCGCTCATGGTGAGCGGCAGCTCGGCGGTGGGCGCGATCTTGTCGACGAACCGGGTCCACTCGCTGGGGAGCGTCGTGCCGCCGGAGATGTCCCGGTCGAGCACGGTCGCGATCAGGTGAGTCCACGACCGGGGGACGACCCGCAGCAGCGCGTAGCCACCGCCTCCGGCGGCGAGCCACTTCCCGCCGGCGTACTGCTCGGCGAGGTCACGCACCGTGCGGTAGATCGTGCGGTGCCCGTCGACGGACAGCGACAGCGAGGCGAGCGGGTCCTCGTGGTGGGTGTCCACACCGCACTGGCTGACGAGCAGCTGCGGCTGGAACTCGGCGAGCAGCGACGGGACGATCGCGTGGAACGCCCGCAGCCACGCCCGGTCCCCGGTGTTGGGTGGCAACGGCACGTTCACGGCGCTGCCGGGCGCGTTCGGGCCGCCGGTCTCGTCGGCGAACCCGGTGCCGGGGAAGAGCGTGAGCGGGTTCTGGTGCAGGGAGATCGTCAGCACGCGGGGGTCGTCGTAGAAGGCGGCCTGCACCCCGTCGCCGTGGTGGACGTCGGTGTCGACGTACGCGATGCGCTCGAACCCGTTGTCCAGCAACCAGGAGATGGCGACCGCGAGGTCGTTGTAGACGCAGAAGCCGTGCGCGTGGTCCCGCATGGCGTGGTGCAGCCCGCCCGCGATGCCGACCGCCCGCTTCGTCGCCCCGCTCGCGATCTGCCGCGCGGCGAGCAGCGAGGACCCGACGACCCGGGCGGACGCCTCGTGCATGTTGTCGAACACGGGGTTGTCCGGCGTGCCCAGCCCGTGCCCGACGTCCCACCCCGACATCGGCGCCGCCCGCACGGCGGCGAGGTACCCGGCGTCGTGGATGCGCTCGATCTCCTCGTCGGTGGCCTCCTGGGGGACGAGCAGTTCCACGCCGTCGAGCACGCCGAGCGCGCTGGCCAGCCGCATGGTCAGCTCGAGCCGGACCGGGTGCAGCGGGTGTTCACCGCCCAGGTCGTACCCGAGCAAGGCGGAGTCCCACACGACCGAACCAGGCAAGCCCATGGCGCAACCCTAATCGAGAAGAGGTGGCCCCAGCCCATCGCCGAAGCACGTTGCATTCTGTATACAGGATGCGGTGGCTGCCTCTCCCCTGCCGAGCGCCGAGACCCCCGGCGCGCGGTGGGCACGGCCATCTCCGCCGCGGACCGCAGGCGACCTCTTCCGGTCAGCCCGGCACGTCGTCCGGTCAGCCCGGCACGTCCGGTCACCCGGGCGCATCGTCCAGTCAGCCCGGCGCGTCGTCCGGTCAGCCCGGCACGTCCGGTCACCCGGGCGCATCGTCCAGTCAGCCCGGCGCGTCGTCCGGTCAGCCAGCGCATCCAGTCAGCCCGGCGCATCGTCCAGTCAGCCCGGCGCGCCTTCCGGTCAGCCCGGCGCATCCAGTCAGCCCCGCGGGTCGTCCGGTCAGCCCGGCACGTCCGGTCACCCCGGGCGCATCGTCCAGTCAGCCCGGCGCGCCCTCCAGTCAGCCCGGCGCGTCGCCGGTGGCCACCGGCCGGTCGGGGTCCGCGCTCCAGTTCGACCACGACCCCGCGTACAGCGCGGCCCGGTCCGTCACCCCCGCGACCTCGAGCGCGAGCAGCACCGAGGCGGCGGTCACACCGGAGCCGCAGTAGGCCCCCACCGGCCGGTCCCCGTCCACACCCAGCTTCGCGAAGTGCTCCGCCAGCTCCCCGGGCGCGCGCCAGCGACCGTCCGGCCCGGTGTGCGCGGCGAACGGCGCGTTGACCGCACCCGGCACGTGCCCGGCCTTCGGGTCGATCGGTTCCACGTCACCCCGGTACCGCTCGGGCGCGCGGGCGTCGAGCAGCAGGCCGGCGCGTGCCAGCTCGGCCGCCCCCGCCGCGTCGACCACGGGCCGCTGCCCGGGCCGGACGGTGATGTCGCCCGGCTCCGGCACCGGCACGTCCGTCGTCACCGGACGGCCCTCCGCCACCCACGCCGCGAACCCGCCGTCCAGCACGCGGACCTGGTCGTGGCCCGCCCACCGCAGCTGCCACCACAGGCGTGCCGCGATCGACCCGTTGTCCGCGTCGTAGACCACGACCGGGTGGCCGTCACGCACCCCGGCGGCCCGCAGCACGCGCTGCAGGTCCGCAGGCGCGGGCAGCGGGTGCCGCCCGTCCGGGCCGGGCGGCGCGGCCAGGTCGGTGTCCAGGTCGAGGTACACCGCGCCCGGCAGGTGCCCGCGGTCGTAGTCCTCCCGCCCGGGCGGCCCGCCCAGGCGCCAGCGCACGTCGATGAGCGTCGGCGGCGCGGTTGCGGTCAGCGACACGGCGAGGTCGGTGCACGACACGAGGGGAGATGTCACCCGGCTATTCTCCACTCACCCGAACTGCCGTGCCGTGTCCCGCAGCGGGCGACCGCTCACTGCCCGTGACCGCCACACTGCTCCACCTGGCGGAGCGACTAGCATGGTTGACGACGAAGGGGAACGGCGTGAACGAGCTCATCGACACCACTGAGATGTACCTCAAGACGATCTACGAGCTCGAGGAGGAGGGCGTCGTCCCGCTGCGCGCCAGGCTCGCCGAGCGACTCGGTCAGAGCGGTCCGACCGTGAGTCAGACCGTCGGCCGCATGGAACGGGACGGCCTGGTCGTCGTCGCGGGCGACCGGCACCTCGAGCTGACCGACCACGGTCGCGCGCTCGCCATCACGGTCATGCGCAAGCACCGGCTCGCCGAGCGCCTCCTCGTCGACGTGATCGGCCTGGAATGGGAGCACGTCCACTCCGAGGCGTGCCGCTGGGAGCACGTCATGAGCGAGGCCGTCGAGCGCAAGCTGGTGAAGCTGCTCGGCAACCCCACCACGTCGCCCTACGGCAACCCGATCCCCGGCCTGGACAAGCTGGGCTCCGGTGAGCCCGCCCCGCCGGTCGAGGCCGACCTGGTCCGCATGGACGACGTCGCCCGCCGCGGTGGCGGCAAGGTCGAGGTCCGCCGCATCGCCGAGCACGTGCAGCTCGACCCCGACCTCATGGCCGAGCTCAAGGAGGTCGGCGTCGTGCCGGGCCAGACCGTGCAGGTCGGCCCGTCGAAGGGCGACGGCAACACCATCGAGGTCAGCGGCGAGCACAGCTCGGCCCAGGTCGCCCCGACCGTGCTGCACGCCGTCCTCGCCCGCGCGAAGTAGCGCCACGGCCACGTGACCACCACCAACGAGCGCGGCACCGCCGACGCGCACGACAACACGTCCTCCCACAAGCCCTCACACTCGCCCACCGCCCCCGCCCCGGGCGCCCGCGGCAACGGCGGGGCGTCCGTGCTCGGCACAGCCACCCACAACGTGCCCGCCCGCGCCGCCACGCACTTCCGCGGCCTGCACGGCCGCCCGCCGACGGGTGTGTGGTCCGCGCCGGGCCGGGTCAACCTGATCGGCGAGCACACCGACTACAACGACGGTTTCGTGCTGCCGTTCGCGTTGCCGTACCGCATCGCGGTGGCCGCGTCCCCGCGCGACGACGGCGTCCTGTCGGTCACCACCGTCGGCGACGACGGACGTCCCCAGCAGGCCGCGCCCGTGACCGTCGCCGACCTGGCGCCGGGGTCGGTCGACGGCTGGGCGGCGTACCCGTCCGGTGTCGCGTGGGTGCTGCGCGACGAAGGCTTCGGCGGCGGCGCCGAACTCGTCATCGCGGGCGACGTCCCTGCCGGTGCTGGACTGTCCTCCTCTCATGCGTTGCAGTGCGCGACCGCGCTGGCGCTGCTCGGGCTGGCCGGTGTGGAGCTGGACGAGCCGGACGCACCGAGCCGCGCGACGGTCGCCAGGTGGGTGCAGCGGTCGGAGAACGACTACGTCGGCGTCCCGACCGGCCTGCTCGACCAGACCGCGTCCCTGTCGTGCGTCGCGGACCACGTGCTGTTCCTCGACGTGCGCTCCGGGGAGATGGAGCAGGTTCCGTTCGATGCCTCCTCTGCTGGTCTTGCCGTGCTCGTGATCGACACCAAGGCGAAGCACTCGCACAACGAGTCGGGGTACCGCGAACGCCGCGCCGGCTGCGAACGTGCGGCGGAACTGCTGGGGGTGCCCGCGCTGCGGGACGTGACCGAGGCCGGCCTCGACGACGCGCTGGCCCGGCTGCCCGAGGAGCTGCGCCCGCTGGTCCGGCACGTGGTCACCGAGAACGCCCGCGTGGAACGCACGGTCGAGCACCTGCGCGCGGGCCGGATCGCCGACATCGGCGACCTGCTGACCGCGTCCCACACGAGCATGCGTGACGACTACCGCATCTCCTGCCTCGAACTGGACCTCGCGGTGGACACCGCGCTCGCCGCGGGCGCCCTGGGTGCCAGGATGACCGGCGGCGGCTTCGGCGGGTCGGCCATCGCACTGGTCGCCGCCGACGCCGTCGAGCCGGTCGGCAAGCAGGTGCTCGCGGCGTTCGCCGAACGCGACCTGACCGCGCCGGGCCTGTTCACGGCGGCGCCCTCCCCGGGCGCCGGCCGCGACAACTTCTCGTAGACGAAACGGAGACCGTGGTGAAGCTGCTCGTGACGGGCGGGGCGGGGTACGTCGGAAGCGTGTGCGCGGCTCGCCTGCTGAAGGCGGGCCACGAGGTCGTCGTGCTGGACGACCTGTCGACCGGCCACGCCGACGCCGTGCCGGAGGGCTGCCGCTTCGTCCAGGCCGACCTGGCCGAGGCGGCGGGTGACCTGCTCGCCGAGGGCTTCGACGGTGTCCTCCACTTCGCCGCCAAGTCACTGGTCGCCGAGTCGATGCAGGATCCCAAGAAGTACTGGGACGGCAACGTGCTCACCTCTCTTCGTCTGCTCGAGGCCGTGCGCGTCTCGGGGACGCCACGGCTGGTGTTCTCGTCCACGGCCGCGGTCTACGGGCAGGCCGAGGTCATCCCGATCGTCGAGACGGCGCCGACGCGCCCCACCAACACCTACGGCGCCACGAAACTCGCCATCGACCACGCCATCACCTCCTATGCACAGGCACACGGGCTCGGTGCCGTGAGCCTGCGGTACTTCAACGTCGCGGGCGCGTGGGGCGGCTACGGCGAACGCCACACCACGGAAACCCACCTCATCCCACTCGTCCTGCAGGTCGCACTGGGCCAGCGCGAGGCGATCCACGTCTACGGCGAGGACTACCCGACGGCCGACGGCACCTGCATCCGCGACTACATCCACGTCGCCGACCTCGCCGAGGCACACCTGCTGGCGCTCGACCACGCCACGCCCGGCAGGCACGACATCTACAACCTGGGCAGCGGCACCGGGTTCTCCGTGCGTGAGGTCATCGAGACGTGCCGCGCGGTCACCGGTCACCCGATCCCCGCCGAGGTCAAGGACCGCCGTGCCGGGGACCCGCCCGCCCTGGTCGCGTCCAGCGAGCGCGCCCGTGAGGAGCTGGGCTGGAAGCCGGAGCACGTGGACCTGGACGTCATCGTCCGGGACGCCTGGGAGTTCACCCGGGGGCGTTCCGCGCTCTGATCTCTGGTTCCGGTATTGGCGGCAGGAATGCCGTCAGTGGGTCCAGTGTGGTGCGGGCTGGGGTGAGCAGGCCGAGGGTGGCCGCTGTTCGCGTGTTCAGTTCGCGGTCGGTGGGTGGTTCTGCCCAGCCACGGCTGACTGTTCTCGGCCGTGCCGGTGGAGGCGTCGGTGTCTGGTCCTTGCTCTGGGTCTTCGTGGCTGGTCGGGTGGTTGCGGAATCGGCTGTCAGTGCGGCATCGGCGGCGATCGAGTCGGGTGAAATTGTCCCGGCGTTCGGATGCGGTCGGATGGCTGGGGTTGCCGAGTGGGCGTTCGGCTCGGCATCTCGTGCGACCAGCCGGACCTCTGGGGTTGGTTGGGAGCTTGAAGCGGGGGAATGGGTTACAGGTTCGGCATCGTGGGCAGTTCGTTCTGGCGGAACTGCCTCGGTTTCCAGATCTAGCCGCAGGGCTGAGCCTGTCGGCTCGGCATCTCGCGACGCCGATCGAACAGCCAAGACCCCACGGGATGACTGGGTGCTTGAAACAGCGGAATCGGTTGCCAGTTCAGCATCCGCGGCAGCCGGGGCCGATGAAACCGCCTCGGTAGCCGGGACCAGCTGGACGGGTGAGCCAGTCGAACACGCCACCGACCCGACCGGCCGAACTGCCCGCACTCCACCGGACGATTGGGTGCTTGAAACAGCGGAATCGGCTTCCAGTGCGGCAGCCGGGACCAGCGGAACCACCTCGGCTCCCGGTACCGGTTGAGCCCGTGAGCCAGCAGAGGAGGCCACCGACTCGGCATCTCGCGCGACCGGTTGAAGTGCGCGGACTCCTCCGGACGATTGGGTGCTTGAGCCAGCGGCATCGGTTGCCAGTTCAGCATTCACGGCAGCCGGAGCCGATGGAACCGCCTCGGCTCCCGGCACCAGTTGAGCGGGAGAGCCAGCCGAACAGGCCACCGACTCGACCGGCCGAACCGCCCGCACTCCGATTGGCGATTGCGGGCTTGAAACAGCGGGATTGGCTGTCAGTTCGGCAGCGGCGGCAGCCGGGGCCAGCGGAACCGCCTCGGCTTCGGGGACCCGCTCGACATCTCGCCCGACCGGCGGAACCGCCCGGACACCACGGAACGATGGAATGTCAGAGCCAGTGGAATCGGCTGGTAGATCAGCATCCGCGGCAGCCGGGACCACCGGCACCGTTTCGGTTGCCGGGGCCAGTTGAGCGGGTGAGCCAGCCGAGGAGGCCACCGACGCGATCGGCTGGACTGCCCGCACTCCATGGGGCGATTGCAGACTTGAAACAGATATCGGTTCGGCAGCGGCGGCAGCTGGGGTCAGTGAAACCGCTTCGTTTTCCTGGACCAGGTGGGTGCTTGCGTCGGTGGGCGGGTTCGGAGGGGTTGGCCCGGCGCTCGAATCCGGGTCGGGAGTTGGGGCGGCCGCATGGACCGTGGGGTTTTGCGGAGGGGCGGGCTCGCTCATGTCGGTGATCGGGCGTGGGTAGCTCGGCAGCCGGGTTGTACCGGTTGGACGGTGGGGCGTCGGGTGGGCAGGGATCGGTTCCGGCTCTGTGGGGATGCTCGCCGACGCTGTCGCCGGGGTCGGGGGAACGGGAGTTGTGGTAGGCGGTGTCGTGTGTGGCGGAACGGACGTCGGCTCTGGGGAAGACGTTCGCGTAGTGGTGTCAGCTGGGGGCGTGGGATGGGCTGGCGGGCGTGTCGGTTCGGGTGCTGGTTCGGGTGTGTGTTCCTCTGGGGTGTTCATGGGGAGGTCGTCGGGGAGGCCTTCGTTTTTCAGGATGCTTCTCAGCAGTAGCGTGCGCAGGTGGTTCGGGGGGACGGTGGCCTGGGTCAGGGCTGCGTACAGCAGCTTCGCCAGTTCGTGGGACGGGTTGGCGTCCAGTGCCGTCCTCACGGCCAGTGCTGCCAGGGTGCCCGCTCCTCGCAGGTACGCCGACATGCCCAGCAGTACCGCCGGTTCCGCTCTTTCCGGGGCCGGTAGCGCGCGTACGAGTACCGTCCACAGGCGTTCCGCCGCCTCGGGGTTCGGGGTCAGTGCCGACGCCAGGCACTCGTCCTTCACTTCCTGTTGGGACAGTGCGCGGGCCAGGCGGACCACCTGGCGGTCGGTCAGTGTCGGTAGGTCCGGGGAGTTCTCCGCGTCGGTGAGTATGTTCGTCAGCAGGGCCAGGTCTGTTGCCAGATCGTCCTCTGTGTACGGGGCGCGCGGGGTTCTCAGGTGGGCGTCCAGCAGCTCTTCCCTTCTCGCAAGGGTTTCCGGTGCGTCCGGGGCCAGGTGTTCCGCCATCTCCTCGCGCGTGCGGTAGGTCGGGTTGCCCGCGATGGCCGCCGCCACGGCCAGGGCGGACGTTTGCGGGTCCGGGATGTCGCCCGCGCAGCAGGGATCGAGGTAGCACTGCCATCGTTCGCCGTGGTGGATGCGGTGTACCCAGCTGGCGTGGACCAGCAGGATGTCGTTGGCGGCGAAGCCTTGCCGCAGTGCGGTGATCAGTGGCCGGTGTTCCTCCGCGGTACCGCCCACCACGACCGCGATGGCGGCCACGGCCTCGTTCTGCTTGGTGGCCGAGACCAGTTGCTCCGCCACCGCCTCGACGTGGTCCCGGTCGGGGAGGTCTGCCCTGATCGTCGTGCCCAGTGTCAGTGTCGGGGAACGGTTGAACGTCAGCAGCACCAGCGAGTCGGTCGGTGGGAAGCCGATCACGTAGGGGATGCCGGCCATCATCGCCGACAGTTCGTGTGGCGTGACGGAGGCGTGTGGGGGCGAAGTCGTCATGCGTCCACTGTGCGGGCGGGGGCGACGGAACGGGGTGCGAGATACCGGGAATGTGGACAACTGGGTGGGCTGTGGACAGATGGGGGCGGGAGGGGGTGTGCGGGCCGGGAAATGTCGGTGGGGTGTGGTAGGCGGCCGGGCCCTGGTTCGTGGCGCGGAAACTGTCGGTGGCCTCGGGCATCATGGCGGCGTGCGTGACTTCATCCACCGCCTCCCCAAGGCGGAGCTCCACGTCCACCTCGTGGGTTCCGCCTCGCTGGACACCGTCCTCGAACTGGCGCGGCGCCACCCCGGCAAGGCGGTGCCGACGGACCGGGAGCAGTTGCGCGCCTTCTACGAGTTCTCCGACTTCGCCCACTTCATCGACGTCTACGTGAAGGTCAACCAGCTCGTGGTCACCGGCGCGGACGTGACCGCGCTCGTCGTCGGGCTCGCGCGCGACCTCGCCGCCAACCAGGTCCGCTACGCCGAGGTCACGGTCACCCCGGTACCGCACCTCGTCACCGGCATCGCACCGGACGAACTCGCCGAGGCGCTCACCGAAGGCCGCGCGCTCGCGTCGCGCCTGCACGGCGTGGCGCTCGCGTGGGTCTTCGACATCGCGGGCTCGCTGGGCATCGAGGCGGGCATGGCGACCGCCGAATGGGTCCTGCGGTACCGCCCGGCGGGCACGGTCGGTTTCGGCCTCGGCGGGCACGAGATCGGTGTGCCCCGCGAGCGGTACCGCGTGCCGTTCGACATGGCACGCGACGGCGGGCTGCGGTCGGTGCCGCACGCGGGGGAAACCACCGGGCCGGAGACGATCTGGGCCGCGCTCACCCACCTGCGCGCGGAACGGATCGGGCACGGCACGAGCGCGGTCCGCGACCCGAACCTGCTGGCACACCTGGCGGGTGAAGGCATCCCCGTCGAGGTGTGCCCCAGCTCCAACATCCGCACCCGTGCCGTCGCCACGCTCGCCGAGCACCCGTTCCCCCGATTACTCGATGCGGGTGTGCCGGTCACGCTGGCCACCGACGACCCCGGTATGTTCCACACCGACCTCAACCGCGAGTACCTGCTGGTGCACGAGCACTTCGGGTTGAGCCGCGGCGACCTCGCCGACCTCGCGCGGGCGGGGGTGCGTGCCGCGTTCTGCGACGAACGCCGGAAAGCGGCGCTGCTGGCCGAGATCGACGAGGTCGAACGGGACTACACGAGCCCGGCGAGCTTGTAGGCGACCAGCGAGCCCGCCACGGCCACGTTGAGGGACAGCCCGGTGCCGAGCATGGGGATCTCGACGGCCGTGTCCAGCAACGCGGTGGCGTCCTCCGGGATGCCGTCGGACTCGTGGCCCAGCACGACGACCGTGCGGCGGCGCGCCGGGCGCAGCTCGACGAGGCGGATCGACTCGTCGGTCAGCTCCACGCCGACCACGTCGCTGTCCCCACGCTGCGCCGCCAGCCAGGCGAGCGGGTCGTTCACCCAGTGCACGCACGACGGCTTCCGCAGCGTGTTGCCCTTGGCGAGCGCCTCGCGGATCCACGGCAGGTGCGGCACGGCCATGCACGCGCCGACCGCGTCGCACGTCCGCAGGAGCGTGCCCAGGTTGACGCCGTACTTCGGCCAGAGCGGCGCGACGATCAGGTGGTCCCAACAGGAATGGGCGCGCCGGTGCCGCTGTCCGCGCAGCTCCGCCCTGGTGCGCACCCACATCGGACGCGCGCTCATCGGGCGCCCGGGGAGGTCCTTCCGGTCATGGGAAAGGCGTTTCGCGGCACGCCGGGGCCATCGACAACGAAAGAGGTGAGCCGAGTGTAACGCCAGGTCCGATTCCAGCCAGCGATCTCGCGGTTTCCGGACGACCATCGACGGCATGTTGATACGGCATCGCGGCGCGGAACCGCAGGTCGACCCGTCGGCGTACGTGGCGCCGAACGCCACGCTCGTCGGCGACGTCCACGTGGGGCCGCACGCCCGCGTGATGTACGGCGCCGTCCTCGACGCCGAGGGCTCGCGGGTGGAGATCGGTGCGCACACGATCGTCTCCGAGCACGCCGTGCTGCGGGCGACCGCGGTCACCGACGCACCCGTCGTGCTCTCCGACCACGTGTTCGTCGGTCCACACGCGACGGTGCTCGGCGCGCGGGTGGACCGCTGCGCCTACCTCGCGGCGGGCGCGACCGTGCTGCAGGCGGCGGCGATCGGCGCGGGCGCGTGCGTCGCGGTCGGTGCGCTCGTGCACGCGCGAACCGTGCTGCCCGGCGAGTTCTTCGTGCCGCCGCACACCACGGCGGTCGGGGATCCGGTCGAGGTGTTCGGCCCCGACCGGCCCGGCGACCTGGCCGCGGCCATCGCGCGCGTCGGTTTCGCCGACGCCGCGTTCGGCGTGCGCACCGAGTGGACCGACCGGGTCCCCCGCTACCGGGAGGCGACCGAGGTCCGATCGGCCGAGTACGCCGCGCACGCCGACGACGAGGTGATCAGCTGACGACCTCCTCGACGCGGTCGCGCTTGAGGTTGAGGTCCCAGAAGACGTCGGCGATGGCGTCCGGGTCGAGCGTGTTCGCTGTCAGCGCGGCAAGGTCGAAGTTCGCGAACTGCTCGGGCGCGGACAGCACGACGGCCTCCGCGGCGCTGTTCTTGATCAGCCCGCCGATCGGGACGATACCGACGTACACGCCGGACCCCGCGAGCGCGGCGTGCGCGCCATGGACGTAGTTGCGCATGCCGGCGAGCGCGACACCGACGTTGCCGAGCTCGGGCATGGCCTGCAGGGCCGAGACGCCGGAGGCGTACAGCAGCGCGCCGTCGCCCCTGGCACGCATGCCGGGCAGCAGCATCCGGGCGAGCCGGATCGGGGCGAGCAGGAGCAGTTCGAGCTGACCGGGCAGCTCGTCGGGGTCGACGTCGAGCACGGCGACGCGTTGCTGGTCGAGCCCGCCCGGGCTCCACACGGCCACGTCGACGTGCCCGAACCGGTCCTCGATCGCGGCGACGGCGGCCGTGAGCTGCGCCGGGTCGAGCAGGTCGGCGCGGAACGTCGCGGCGCCCGGCAGGTCCGCGGCCAGCGCGTCGAGGCTCTCCTGCCGGCGTGCCACGAGCGCGACGCGGTAGCCCTCCCTCTCGAACCGGCGCGCGACGGACAGGCCCAGGGCGGGCCCCGCCCCGAAGATGGCGATGGTCTTCACGGTTCTCCCTCCACAACTTGAGGACACCCTCAAGTTCATGGGATCGACCGTAGCACCAAGTTGAGACCAGCCTCAACATCACTAGGATGGCACCATGAGCCCCTTGCGGAAGGACGCGCAGCGCAACCGTGACCTGCTGGTCGCGGCCGCCCGCCGGCTCTACGCGGCGCGTGGGCTCGACGTGCCGCTCGAGGACATCGCCAAGGAGGCGGGCGTGTCCATCGGCACGCTCTACAACCGCTTCCCCGCCCGCGGCGAGCTGGTCGAGGCCGCGCTCGCGGACAAGGTCGCCCGCGCCGTCGAACTGGCCGGGACCGCGTCGACCATGGCGGACCCGTGGGAGGGCTTCGCCTGGTTCCTCGCGCACTGCTGCGAGCTCCAGGCGGCCGACCGCGCGTACAACGAGCTGTGCGCGCGGGCCCTGCCCGACACCCCGGAGATCGACCGGCTCAAGGCCAGGGGCCACGAACTGGTCGTGGCCATCGTCGAGAACGCCAAGAAGTCCGGGCAGCTGCGGGCCGACTTCGAGGAGGGCGACTTCGCGTTCGTGCTGTGGAGCACCACCACGATCATCAACGCGACCGCCGCCACCGCCCCCGACGCGTGGCGCCGCCACCTGGCCCTCCTGCTCGACGGACTGCGCGCGGACGCCGCCAGCCCACTCCCCCGCAAGGCGCTCGAACCGGCCGAGGTGGCGGAGGCCATGCGCGCGTTCGGCGGCTGACGGGCAGACTCGTGTCATGACAGACGACCCGTACCTCTGGCTCGAAGAGGTCACCGGCGACACCGCCCTGGACTGGGTGCGGGCACGCAACGCCGAGACCGTCGCGGAACTGACCGGTGGCGAGCGGTTCACCGCGCTGCGGGACGAGATCCGCGAGGTGCTCGACGCCGACAACCGGATCCCCTACATCCGCAGGCGTGGCGAGTACCTCTACAACTTCTGGCAGGACGCCGCCAACCCGAGGGGCCTGTGGCGGCGCACCACGCTCGAGAGCTACCGGACGGCGGACCCCGAGTGGGAGGTCGTGCTCGACGTCGACGCGCTCGCCAAGGCCGAGGACGAGAGCTGGGTGTGGCAGGGCGCGGCCGTGCTGCGGTCCGGCTACCGGCGCGCGCTCGTCGAGCTGTCCCGCGGCGGCGCCGACGCGACCGTGGTGCGGGAGTTCGACCTGGTGACCAAGGCGTTCGTCGCGGACGGCTTCGCGGTGCCGGAGGCGAAGAGCCGCGTCGGGTGGATCGACGAGGACCGGATCTACGTCGGCACGGACTTCGGCGAGGGCTCCCTCACCGCGTCCGGCTACCCGAGGATCGCGAAGGAGTGGCGCCGCGGCACACCGCTGTCCGAGGCGGTCACGGTCTACGAGGGCAAGCCGGAGGACGTGTCGGCGGGCGCGTTCCACGACCCGACCGAGGGCTTCGAGCGCGACTTCGTCTACCGCAACCTGGACTTCTACCGCACCGAGAAGTACCTGCGGCGGCCGGACGGCGAGCTGGTGAAGGTGGACGTGCCCGACGACGCCGAGACCTCGTCGCACCGCGAGTGGCTGTTGATCAGCACGCGGACGCCGTGGACCGTCGACGGCACGACCTACCCGGCAGGCGCGCTGCTCGCCGCCCGGTTCGACGACTACCTGGCGGGGAGCCGGGAGCTCACCGTGCTGTTCGAGCCGGACGAGCACACCTCGCTGCAGTACTACCTGTGGACCAAGAACCACCTCATCGTGGCCTCCCTGGCGGACGTGAAGAGCCGCTTCGAGGTGCTCACCCCGGCAGCGGGCTGGGCACGCGCTCCCCTGGCCGGTGCGCCGGAGGCCGGTTCGGCGGACGTCCTCGACACGAACCCGGACGTCGACGACGAGTACTTCCTCAACGCGAGCGGGTACACGCAGCCGGCCACCCTGTACCGGGGCGAGATCGGCGGCACCCCGGAGGTGCTGAAGCGGGCGCCCGCGTTCTTCCCCGCCGACGGGCTGACGACGCGGCAGTACTTCGCGACCTCCGACGACGGCACGCGGATCCCGTACTTCGTGGTGGGACAGGAGAACGACGGGCCGACGCTCCTGTACGGGTACGGCGGGTTCGAGGTGTCGCTCACCCCCGGCTACAGCGGCGTGATCGGCCGCGGCTGGCTGGCCAGAGGGGGCACGTACGTCGTCGCGAACATCCGCGGCGGCGGCGAGTACGGGCCGGAGTGGCACCAGTCCGTGCTCAAGGAGAACCGGCTGCGCGTGTACGAGGACTTCGCGGCCGTCGCGAAGGACCTGGTGGCCAGGGGCATCACCACCAAGGAGCGGCTCGGCATCCAGGGCGGCTCGAACGGTGGGCTGCTGATGGGTGTCATGCTGACCCGCTACCCGGAGCTGTTCGGCGCGGTCGTGTGCCAGGTGCCGCTGCTGGACATGCGGCGGTACCACAAGCTGCTGGCGGGCGCGTCCTGGATGGCCGAGTACGGCGACCCCGACGAGCCGGCGGAATGGGAGTACCTCAAGGAGTACTCGCCGTACCAGAACGTCGCCGCGGACCGGCCGTACCCGCCCACGATCATCCTCACGTCCACCCGGGACGACCGCGTCCACCCCGGCCACGCACGCAAGATGGTGGCGCGGTTGAAGGAACTGGGCTACGACGTCCGGTACTACGAGAACATCGAGGGCGGACACGGCGGCGCCGCGGACAACGAACAGCTCGCCTTCAAACGGGGACTCGAGTACGAGTTCCTGTGGCGGACGCTAAGCGACGAGCCTGCCGCCGGCTAGCGCCAGCCGGTCGCCGGTGAACCGGCGGCGCAGTGCGCGGTCGTGGGACACCACGACCAGGGCGCCGGTGAACGTGGACATGGCTTCCTCCAGCTCCTCCACCAGGGTGAGCGACAGGTGGTTGGACGGTTCGTCGAGCAGCAGCAGGTCGATCTCGGCGGTGAGCAGCCGGGCGAGCGCGAGCCTGCGGCGCTGCCCGGCGGACAGCGCGCCGACCGGGACCCGCAGGTCGGCCGGGCGGAACAGGCCGAGCGACAGCAGTTGCTCCGCCTGTTCCGCCGGCAGCCCCGGCCTGCCGTCGGCGTAGGCCGCGACCAGGCTGCGGCGGGGGTGGTCGACGGGGATCTCCTGCGCCAGGTAACCCACGCGACCGCGCCGCGTGACGGTGCCCTCGTCCGGTGCCACGGCACCGGCGAGAACGCGCAGCAACGTCGTCTTGCCCGCGCCGTTGGGGCCGTGGACGAGCAGCCGCTGCCCGCCGGCGATCGTCAGGTCCGGTACGCGCAGCCGGTCCGCGACCCGCACGTCCCGCAGCGTGGCGACCGTGTCCGGCCGCTCGCCCGCGCTCAGCCTGCCGGTGAACCGCAGCGGGTCCGGTGGGCGCGGCACGGGATCGTCGCGCAGCCTGCGGAGACGTTCCCGCGCGTTGCGCACGCGGCTGGACTCCGACGCCTGCACGCGGCCGCCGTGCCGGTCATAGCTCACCTTGTTGCGGTCCTTCATCACGCGGCCGGGTGCGACCTGGTGCGCGGTGGTGGCCGCGAACTCGGTCAGCTCCGCGATCTCGGTGGTCCACCGCTCGTACGCCAGCTCCCACCTGCGGCGCGCGTTCCGCTTCGCCGTCAGGTAGCCGGCGTAGCCGTCGCCGTAGCGGGCGACGGCCCGGAGGTCACCGTCCACCTCCACGATCGCCGTCGCAACCCGTTCGAGGAACACCCGGTCGTGTGACACGGCCACGACGGTGCCGCGGTGCGTGCGCAGGTGGTCCTCCAGCCAGGTGAGTGCGGCGGCATCGAGGTGGTTGGTCGGCTCGTCGAGGAGCATCACCTCCGGCGCGGCCGCGATGAGACACGCGAGACCGAGCCGTGCCTGTTCACCACCGGACAGCGTGCCGAGCCGACGGTCCCTGCCGATGTCGGCGAGGCCAAGCGCGTGCCGCGCCTTGTCGACACGGGCGTCCGCCTCGTAGCCGTCACGCAGTTCGAACCGGGTGAGCAGGTCGCCGTACTCGCGCATGGTGGACTCGTCCAGCGTGGACTCGAGCTCGCGGAGGCGGCGCTCCATGTCCCGCAGGTCGCGCAGCGCCGCGTCGATCGCGTCGCCGACCGTGCGGTCCGGCGGCAGCTCGGGCGTCTGCCCGACGTAGCCGATGCTCTCGGCCGTGACGATGACCTCCCCGTCGTCGGCGGTTTCCCGGCCGGCGAGCAGGCGGAGCAGGGTGGACTTGCCCGCGCCGTTCTCGCCGACGATGCCGACGCGTTCGCCGGGCCGGACCGTCAGGGTGACGGCGTCGAGGAGCAGGCGCTCACCGAAGGACTTGCGTACCTCGCGCAGGGTCAACTGAGTGGGCAAAAGGGCCTCCTGAGGTGTGTGCCGGGTGGTGGACAGACCTCAGAAAGTCCATGGCGCTCGCTCCTTAATGCGACATCAGTTGCATTAGTATGGTGCCATGGACACTGCGAGCGCGCAACCACGTTCCCGGCCGGGTGGCCGGACCGCGCGGAACCGGGTGGCGGTGCGGGACGCGACACTCGCCGAACTGGCCGAACACGGCTACGCGGGGCTGACCGTCGAGGCGGTCGCGACGCGGTCGGGCGTGCACAAGACGACCGTGTACCGGCGCTGGGGCGGGGTGGACGGCCTGGTGGTCGACGCGCTGGCGCTCGCGGACGAGGACGACTGGGCGCCGCCGGACACCGGCTCCTTCGACGACGACCTGCGGGAACTGGCCCGGGAAGTGGTGCGCACCTTCGGGGCCGCGCAGATGGCGTTCGTCGCGGCGGCGTTCCAGTCGGCGCGCGCCGCGGCCGCGCTGCACGACTTCTACGCCGAGCGGTTCCGGCGCGCCGAAGCCGTGGTCACGCGTGCGGTGGCCCGCGGCGAGGTGCCCGCCGGAACGGACGCGGGCGCGGTGGTGAAGGCGGCGGTGGCGCCGTTCTTCTCCCGGGTGGTGATCGCGGGCGAGCAGGCGTCGACGGCGCTGGCGGACCAGTCGGCGGCGGCCGTCGCACACGCGGCACGCGCGGGCGTCTACGCCTGAAGGGCCGCCCAGATCCGGTCCGGCAGGAGTTTCGCGGCGCGGGCGAGGTCGATGTCGGCGCCGTTCAGCCAGCGGCGGGACAGTTCGGCGACCGGGCCGATGAGCAGCATCTCGATGAGCGGGTCCGGCAGGTCGACCACGGTGCCCGCCGCGATGTGGGGCGCCAGCCATTCCGCCATGCGTGCCATGCGGGGCGCCTTCATCGCGGCGATCTCGTCGGCGTGCACGGGGAGGTAGGCCGCGTACGCGGAGGCGTGGATGAACCGGGCGCAGGCCGAGTGTTCGGTGACGTACCCCAGGTACGCCGTGACCACGGCACGGACCCCGGACCGCGGCGTGCGTGCCCTGGTCAGCGCGGCGACGATCGCGTCGAGCAGTCCGGCCATGCAGCGGCGGTAGAGGGCGGCGGCGAGGCCGTCGAAGCTGCCGAAGTGGTGGTACAGGCTGCCGAGACTGACCCCGCTCTCCGCGACGACCGCGTGCACGGTGAACCCCTCGGCGCCACCGGACGCGTGGATGGCCAGCGCCGCGTCCAGGAGGCGTTGCCGCGTCTCCTCGCCACGCCGCTGCTTAACCGGCACCGGTCAGTTCCCGCGCCTGGTCCCACAACTCCTGTGCCGGCCCGTCCGGCAGGGTGCCCTCGGTGTTCTCGTTGAAGTAGCGCCCGGTGCCGGTGTCGTCGGCCAAGCGCACGATCGGGGCCGCGCCCTCGGCAGGGGACGCCCAGCGGCGTTTCACCAGGCGCAGCACGGCACCCAGCACGCCGCCCGGGTCACCGAGGTCGGTGCGGATCACGCCGGGGTGCACCGCGTCGATGGTCACGCCGGCATCCTGCCACCGCCGCGCGAACAGCGGCACGAGCAGCAGGTTCGCGCGTTTCGTGTCGCAGTAGGTGCGCATGCGGTGGAAGTCCTTGCCGTACGGGGTGCGCTCGAGGTCGACGCGGCCCTTCACGTACAGGCCCGCGCTGACCTGCACCACGCGGCGGACGCGGTCCTCCAGCGCCAGGTTCAGCTGGAACGGCGCCAGGTGGTTGACCGCGAAGGACTCCTCGAGACCGTCCTCGTTGTGCCGCAGGCGGGTCGGCCAGATCCCCGCGTTGTGCACGAGGACGTCGATGGTGTCGCACGTCGCGCGCAGCGCGGTGGCCAGTTCGTCGACCGTGCGCCTGCTCGCGAGGTCGCCGCGGACGACCTCGACGCCGGGTGGCGCGTCGGCGTTCCTGGTCACCGCTATGGTGCGGAAACCCTTGTCCACCAGGGCTTCACACACCGCGTAGCCGATGCCCCTGTTGCCGCCCGTCACCACCGCAGTCCGCATGACCGCGGAGCCTAACCGGAACAAAGTTCTAGAACAAGGTTCTGATCGCGGGCGTCGTGTCACCCCTCGGCGACCAGCACCGTGCCCTTCGTGAGGACCAGCAGCCGGTTCGGGGCCAGGCGGTGGCAGGCGTGCACCCGTCTGCGGAGGCGGCGGATGAAGTCGTGGCTCACCGCGACGCCCGGCGCCAGTTCCCGGGCGAGCGGCCCAGCGGGGACCGGCCGGGGCGTACCCGTTGTGAGGTCGAACGCACGAATCGGGGTGTAGCCACGCCAGCCGCCCACCAGCACGGTGTCCCCCGTGACGACGACGTTGCCGCTGAACGGGGCCAGCTCAGCGCGCCACACCAACGTTCCGGTGTGGACGTCGAGGCACAGCAGGTCGGACGGGGTCTGCGGCAGCACCAGGCAGTAGGAGCCCGCGAGCACCAGGTCACGTGGCCAGGTGCCCGCCGGCACGTCCCACCGGACCGCGCCGTCGTCCGGGTCGAGGCTGACGAGCCGGGTGCGGCGTTCGTGCACGACGACGTGACCGGGCGTGGTCGCGACCGCCGTGGCGCGACCGGCCTGGTGCAGGTCGCGTTCCCAGACGATCACGCGGACAGTGCACCAGACGCACGAAACGGGGGAGCCGCCGGATGGCGACTCCCCCGTCCCGGTCGTCAGGTCAGCTGCAGCCGGACGTCGAGCCGCAGCCTTCGCAGACGTAGCACGAGCCCGCGGGGCGCATCTTCGTGCCGCACGTCATGCAGAGTGGTGCGTCGGCGGCCTTGCCGAGGTGGAGTTCCAGCAGCTCGGTGGAGCTGTGGGCCTCCTTGACCTCCGGCTTGGCGGCCGCCACGGCCGGACGGGCCGGGCTGGCTTCGACCGTGCTGCGCATGCCCTCGATGTCGACGTCACCCGACGGGGCGTAGTCGTTGTTCAGCTGGGCCGAGCGCTCGTCCGCCGTGAAGATGCCCAGCTGGGCACGCTTCTCGTACGGCAGGTAGTCCAGCGCGAGCCTGCGGAACAGGTAGTCCAGCACGCTGGTGGCGATGCGGACGTCCGGGTCGTCGGTCATGCCGGCCGGCTCGAAGCGGAGGTTCTGGAACTTCGAGACGTAGAACTCCAGCGGGATGCCGTACTGGAGACCGACGGAAATGGACATGGAGAACGCGTCCATGACGCCGGCGAGCGTGGAGCCCTGCTTGCCCAGCTTGACGAAGATCTCGCCGAGGCCGTCGTCGGGGTAGCTGCCCGCGTGCAGGTAGCCCTCGGCGCCGCCGACGGTGAAGGACACCGTCTGGGACGGGCGCTTCTTCGGCAGGCGCTTGCGGACCGGGCGGTACTCGACGACCTTTTCCGGCTCGGCGTCCGCCTTGGCGCCCTTGCCCGCGGACAGCGGCTGGCCGACCTTGCAGTTGTCGCGGTAGATGGCCAGCGCCTTGAGGCCCAGCTTCCAGCCCTGGAAGTAGATCTCCTCGACGTCCTCGACGGTCGCCGCCTCCGGCATGTTCACCGTCTTCGAGATGGCGCCCGAGATGAACGGCTGGACCGCGGCCATCATGCGGACGTGACCCATGGGCGCGATGGAGCGCTCGCCCATGGCGCAGTCGAACACCTCGTAGTGCTCCTTGCGCAGGCCCGGGGCGTCGATGACGTGGCCGTGCTCGGCGACGTACTCGACGATCGCCTCGATCTGCTCGTCCTGGTAGCCCAGGGCCTTCAGCGCACGCGGCACGGTCTGGTTGACGATCTGCATGGAGCCGCCGCCGACCAGCTTCTTGAACTTCACGAGCGCCAGGTCCGGCTCGATGCCGGTGGTGTCGCAGTCCATCATCAGGCCGATGGTGCCGGTGGGCGCCAGCACCGAGGCCTGCGCGTTGCGCCACCCGTTGGCGGCGCCGATCTGCATGCCGCGCTGCCACTCCTGCGTCGCGAGCCGCTGCACGGTCGCGTCGTTGTGGTGGTAGGTGCGGATCAGGTCGTTCGCCGCGGCGTGCTTGCGCATGACCTTCTGGTGCGCCTCGGCGTTGCGGGCGTAGCCGTCGTACGCGCCGACCACGCCGGCCAGCTCAGCCGAGCGGCGGTAGGCGGTGCCGGTCATCAGCGACGTGATGCTCGCCGCCAGGGCGCGGCCGCCCTCGGAGTCGTACGCGTGACCGGTCGCCATCAGCAGCGCGCCCAGGTTGGCGTAGCCGATGCCCAGCTGGCGGAACTTGCGCGTGGTGTCGGCGATCGGCTCGGTCGGGAAGTCCGCGAAGCAGATCGAGATGTCCATCGCGGTGATGATCAGCTCGACCGACTTGGCGAACAGCTCCGCGTCGAACGTGCCGTCCTCGCGCAGGAACTTCATCAGGTTCAGCGACGCCAGGTTGCAGCTGGAGTTGTCCAGGTGCATGTACTCGCTGCACGGGTTCGACGCGGTGATGCGGCCCGACTCGGGGCACGTGTGCCAGTCGTTGATCGTGCTGTCGTACTGGATGCCCGGGTCGGCGCACTCCCACGCGGCCTGCGCCATCTTGCGGAAGAGCGACTTGCCGTCGACCTCCTCGATGACCTCACCGGTCGTGCGGGAACGCAGGCCGAACTGGCCGCCCGACTCGACCGCGTGCATGAACTCGTCGGACACGCGGATCGAGTTGTTGGCGTTCTGGTACTGCACCGACGTGATGTCGGCGCCGCCGAGGTCCATGTCGAAGCCCGCGTCGCGCAGGACGCGGATCTTCTGCTCTTCCTTGGCCTTGGTCTCGATGAACTCCTCGACGTCCGGGTGGTCGACGTCGAGCACGACCATCTTCGCGGCGCGGCGGGTGGCGCCACCGGACTTGATGGTGCCCGCGGACGCGTCGGCGCCACGCATGAAGGAGACCGGGCCGGAGGCGGTGCCGCCGGAGGACAGCAGCTCCTTGGAGGAGCGGATGCGGGAGAGGTTGAGGCCCGCGCCGGAACCGCCCTTGAAGATCAGGCCTTCCTCGCGGTACCAGTTCAGGATCGAGTCCATGGTGTCGTCGACGGCGAGGATGAAGCAGGCGGACACCTGCTGCGGCGAGGACGTGCCCACGTTGAACCAGACCGGCGAGTTGAAGCTGAACACCTGGTGCAGCAGCATCCAGACCAGCTCGTGCTCGAAGATCGTGGCGTCGTCCTGCGTGGCGAAGTAGCCGTGCTCGATGCCGGCGTCCACGTAGGTCTTCACGACCCGGTCGATGAGCTGGCGGAGGGAGTGCTCCCGCTGCGGGGTGCCGACCGCGCCGCGGAAGTACTTGCTGGTGACGATGTTCGTGGCGTTGACCGACCAGAACTCGGGGAACTCGACGCCCCGCTGCTCGAAGTTGACCGTGCCGTCACGCCAGTTGGTCATCACCACGTCGCGGTGCTCCCACGTGACCTCGTCGTACGGGTGCACGCCCTCGGTCGTGTACACCCGCCGCACGGTCAGCCGCTGCGGTGTCGCGGCCTCCTTGTCGGTCCCCACCGTCTCCGTCATGACCTCTCCCTCGTTACTCGCACGTTGTGGTGTGGGCACGCTCGCTCCCGTGTACGGACCCACCGTCCGCCGTGACCGTTTGCCAACCCCGTAACGCCGTCGTGTACGGCTTCTACTCATTCGCTTCTCTCGCCGGGCTCGACCGCACGCCGCAGCCCGGCGATCTCCTTCTCGAAGTCCTCAATGGACGAAAAACTTCGGTAGACGCTGGCGAAGCGCAGGTAAGCGACCTCGTCGAGCTCCCGGAGCGGGCCGAGGATCGCCAGCCCGACCTCGTTGCTCGGCACCTCGGCGGCGCCGGTCGACCGGATCGACTCCTCGACCTTCTGCGCCATCTGCTGCAGGGCGTCCTCGTCGACCGGGCGGCCCTGGCAGGCGCGCCGCACCCCGTTGACGACCTTCTCGCGGCTGAACGGCTCGGTGACCCCCGACCGCTTCACGACCGCGAGGACGGCCTCCTCGACGGTGGTGAACCGCCGGCTGCACTTCGCGCAGGACCGCCTGCGCCGGATGACCTGCCCGTCGTCCACCTCACGTGAGTCGACGACCCGGGAGTCCGAGTGCCGGCAGAACGGACAACGCATGGGACACCCCCGTCTGGTGATCGACATGTGGACAACCTGTGGGCAAGTCCACCCCAACCTGTGGACTAACTACAGCGTTGTAACTACTAGATGTTGGGGTCGACGGTATGCCTAGACGCCACATGATGCAAGTCGACACGACGCGCGACACGCGGTCCGGGGACATGCCGCCAGGGATGCCACCGCGGGTAGCGACCGGACCCGCGCGAGTCACCGGGAGGGTGACACCACAGGGAGACGCCCGCGAACGGATCGTGTCGACGGGGCACGTGGCTCGGGAGGGTGCCACAGCGGGAGGCGCACGCCGACGAGGGGTACCGGCCACACCGGGAAGGCCCGTGCGCTAGAGGACGCCGGGCACGGGAACAGGCAGGCGGCGATCGAGCCGCGAAGAAGGCGGGCTCACCGGGGACAGCGACAGGGCGACGCGACTCAGCGCCGGTCAGCGACTACGGACCGAGGCGGGAACTCACTTCTCGACGGGAACGGTCAACGGCTGCCCGGGCTGCACGGCCCCGTCGACGCCGTTCAGCTCCCGGATCCGGTCGACGACCGCCGACGCGTCCGAGCCGGGGGCGACGCGCCCGGCCAGCTCCCACAGGTTCTCCCCCGGCTTGACCCGGACGACCGTCGTCTCCGACGGGACGGACGGCGCGACGGCACTCGACAGGGCACCCAGGCCGTAGACGGCGGCGGCCGCCACCGAGGCCACCGCCAGCACCCAGACGGCCGACAGCCGGGGCCTGCGCGGCGCGCACGACGCGACCACCCGGGGCGCACCGGCCGCGGGCGCCCGCCGGCGGGTCGGCGGCCGGTGCGCGGGCACGCGCCGGACGACGCGCACGGGCGCCGACCGCTCCGCACGCGGAGCCGGGACCTGCGCTTCCACCTCTGACCTGTGCGCCGCCACACTCATGACCGTCTCCTGACCACTCTCGAACACCTGCGCGAAGCTCGAACAGTCGTTCGATCGAACCTTCGTGCGATTTTGTACCACGGGGCACCGACAAAAAACGAGACCCGCCCGGCGTGTCGTCGAACAGGTGTTTGATCTCCAGGTGGCCTACGGATAACGTCGAGGACGCACACGAACATTCCGGGCGCCACGTGGGCACCCGGCGCGCAGGGAGGCATGCAGTGCCACGCAAACCAGGAGGAATACCGAAGGGCGTCCCGAAGCGGAAGCCGTTGCGGGGCAACCTACGCAGTTTCCCCGACGTGGACCAGGCCGACGGTGAGGGGCTGCCCGTCCGCCAGCGGGAGGTGCTCGACGTCATCCGCACGTGGGTGGAGCGGTTCGGTTACCCGCCGAGCGTCCGCGAGATCGGCGAGGCGGTCGGGCTGACCTCCACCTCGTCGGTGGCCTACCAGCTGCGGGCGCTGGAGCAGAAGGGCTACCTGCGGCGGGACCCGAACCGGCCGCGCGCGATCGGGGTGCTGCCTGCGGACGTCGACCCGGCCACCGTGCGTGCCGCCGCGGCCGAGGCGGCCCCGGCCGACGAGGCCGCCGCCGAGGTCGCGATCGCCACGCCGACCGCCGCGTACGTCCCCGTGCTCGGCCGCATCGCCGCTGGTGGGCCCATCCTCGCCGAAGAGGCCGTCGAGGACGTGTTCCCGCTGCCCAAGGAGATCGTCGGCGAGGGCTCGCTGTTCCTGTTGAAGGTCGCCGGTGACTCGATGGTCGACGCCGCGATCACCGACGGGGACTGGGTGGTGGTGCGCCAGCAGCCCACCGCCGACAACGGGGAGATCGTCGCCGCCATGATCGAGGGCGAGGCGACGGTCAAGACGTTCAAGCGCAAGGACGGGCACGTGTGGCTGATGCCGCACAACGAGGCGTACGAACCCATTCCCGGTGACGACGCCACCATTCTCGGCAAGGTCGTCGCCGTCCTGCGCAGGCTCTAGAAAGAGAAATGGTCGTCGGCGCGCCGCACGCCGACGAACGAAAAGCACGAACCCGCGGCGATCGTGGCAGTAGCCTCCCGCACGATCGCCGCGGGTTTTTCGTCAATACGACTTACGCCGCCGAGTCCAGCGGAACAGCAAATACACAACGGCGACCACGACTACCGTCACAGTGGCCGCCGGTATTGCCGGCAGCCCCTCCTTGGCCGGTGGCGATTCCGAGACGTTCGACGCCGCCGCCGGTTCCGGCTTTCCCGGCGGCGGTTTCGGCGCCACCAGCCGCGCCGCGCCCGCCACCACGCGCACCGGTTCGCCGACCCCCTCCGACGCCGAGAGCAGCGACCCGTCCGGCTGGAACGCGATCGCCTCGCCCTGCGCCTCGTCCGGCAGCGGGATCCGCACCGGCTTCGCGGACAGCGCGCCCACGACGTCGCCGTCCTTCATCGGGAACAGGTACGCGTCGGTGTAGGTCCGCAGCGCGATCGCCGTGCCGTCGGGGCTGGTGGCCGCGCCGGTCACGGTCACCGAACCGACGATGCCCGGCACCGGGCCACCCGGGGTGTCCGTGCTGCTGAGCCGCACCGCCAGCACGTGCCGCAGCGGCGTCGGGCCGGGTGAGGTGAGCGGCGCGGCGGGACGGTAGACGTCCGCGGTGCCGAGCGGGCTCTTCGTGACGATGAACGGGGTGCCGTCGGGCGCCAGCAGCAGCGCTTCCGCGTCGTGCTTGCCGTCGGGGTACGTGAGCCGGTACAGCGTCGACTCGCCCGCGGGCGAGAGGGAGATGAGCGCGACGGTCTCGCGGTCGGCGTCGTTGTCGCCGGTGTCGGACAGCCAGAACGTGCCGTCCGCCGCGCGGGCCATGTCCTCGACGTCGTACGGGTCGGTCGGACCCGTGACCACGTCCTGGACCTGGCAGTCCTTGCCGAGCACGAACACGGTGGCGGCCGCGCCGCCGTCGTTGGTCGCGTACCAGTGGTCGTCGTCGGCCGCGAGGCCGGACAGCTCACCCAGTTCGGGATCGGTGACCGTGCACGCCACGGCGGGCGCGGGCACCTGTGCCAGTGCCGCCGGAGTCGCCGTCAGCAACCCCAGCGGCACCAGGAACGCGAGCGCAGCCGACCGCACCGGCACCTCCCCTGAGCCTGTGGACGAGATCCACGGTAGCGGCCCAGGGGGTTCCCGTCAGGCGGAAGTGCCGTTCACCAGGTAGCTCTCGAGCGCACCCGCCAGATCGGGCTTGACCTTGGCGGACAGCTCGGTGCCGTGCTCGGTGTGGCGCTCGGCGAGCACCTCACCCTCGCGGTGCACGCGGGCCACGAGCTCGCCCCGCGTGTACGGCACGAGCACGTCGACCTCGATGTGCGGCCGCGGCAGCAGCTCGGCGACCCGCTCCCGCAGCTCCGGGATGCCGGCCCCGGAGTGCGCGGACACGAACACCGCGCCGGGCAGCAGGTGCCGCAGCCTGGTGCGCGACAGCTCGTCCATGGCGTCGGTCTTGTTGACCACGACCAGCTCGGTCGGCAGCGCCTCGTCGCGCCGGTCGGAGATCTCGCCGAGCACCTCGCGCACGGCCTCGACCTGCCACTCCGGGTTCGGGTCGGAGCCGTCCACCACGTGCAGGATGAGGTCGGCGTCGGCCACCTCGTCGAGCGTGGAGCGGAACGCCTCGACCAGCTGGTGCGGCAGGTGCCGCACGAACCCGACGGTGTCGGTCAGCGTGTAGACGTGCCCCTCCGGGGTGGTGGTCCGGCGCGTGGTGGCGTCCAGGGTGGCGAACAGCGCGTCCTCCACCAGTGCGCCCGCGCCGGTCAGCGCGTTGAGCAGGCTCGACTTGCCCGCGTTGGTGTACCCGGCGATCGCGACGCTCGGCACGAGGTTGGCCCGCCGCTGGCTCCGCATGGTGTCCCGCACGGTGCCCATCGCGGCGATCTCCTTGCGCAGCTTGGAGATCTTGTGCCGGATGCGCCGCCGGTCGGTCTCGAGCTTGGTCTCACCGGGACCGCGCAGACCCACACCGCCGTTGCCGCCGCCTGCACGGCCACCGGCCTGGCGGGACAGCGTGTCACCCCAGCCACGCAGGCGTGGCAGGAAGTACTGCAGCTGGGCCAGCTCGACCTGCGCCTTGCCCTCCCTGGACCGCGCGTGCTGCGCGAAGATGTCCAGGATCAGCGCGGTGCGGTCGATGACCTTGACCTTGAGCTTCGCCTCCAGCTGGCGCAGCTGGGACGGCGAGAGCTCACCGTCGCAGATCACGGTGTCGGCGCCGGTCGACGCGACCACCCCGGACAGCTCCTGGACCTTGCCGGAGCCGATGTAGGTGGCCGGGTCCGGCCGGTCACGCCGCTGCACGAGACCTTCGAGGACCTCGGAACCGGCGGTCTCCGCGAGCCGGGCGAGCTCCGCGAGCGACGCGTCGGACTGAGCGGCACTGCCCTCGGTCCACACGCCGACGAGGATGACCCGTTCCAGCCGCAGCTGCCGGTACTCGACCTCGGTGATGTCCGAGAGTTCGGTCGACAGTCCGGCGACCCGCCGCAGCGCGGCGCGGTCGGAGAGCTCGAGTTCACCTGCAGAGAGCTCAGCCAGGTCAGTCAACCCGTCGTCTTCGGCTTGCTGATGATTGAGATTCTCTGTCACGTGGTGAACGCCTCCGTCTTCCCGGTTTCGCTGTCCCATGAATGGTCCCATGTTTCAGCGCCCGGATCGACCGGGTTATTCCCCGACGGCGTCCCACCAAACCCGGTCCAGCTCGCCGCGGGCCACGAAAACCGCTGGTCCGGACAGGGTCGACTGCTCGGGGTCGACGGTCACCCGCACCCGCCCGCCGGGGACGTCGACGGTGGCCGCGCCGCTGTGCTCACCGCGTCCGTACAGCACCCCGGTGACGGCCGCGACCGTGCCGGTGCCACACGAACGGGTTTCGCCGACCCCCCGTTCGTGGACCCGCATGCGCAGCCGGTCCGGGGCCTCGACGACCACGAACTCGACGTTCACCCCGTCCGGGAACACGTCCGGGTCGTACACGGGCGGCACGCTCAGGTCCAGTGACGCGAGCTTGTCGACGTCCTCCAGCACGCACACCAGGTGCGGGTTGCCGACGTTCACGGCGACCCCCGCGACCGACGCGCCACCCACCGTGGCCAGCGACGACCCGGTCACCCGCGCCCGGCCCATGCCGACGGTGACCTGCTCGCCGACGGTCACCGCGCGAACCCCGGCGCGGGTGCCGATGGCGAACTCGCGCTCGCGCACCAGGCCCGCGTCGACGAGGTAGCGCGCGAACACGCGCACGCCGTTGCCGCACATCTCGGCGATCGAGCCGTCGCCGTTGCGGTAGTCCATGAACCACAGGTCGTCGGGCACGTCGGAGGGCCGGTCGTCGACCGCCTTGGCGGGCACCACCCGCAGCACGCCGTCGGCGCCGATGCCCGCGCGGCGGTCGCAGAGCACGCGGACGCGCGCCGCGGTCAGGTCGAGCGTGGCGCCGGGGTCGGGCAGCAGCACGAAGTCGTTCTCGGTGCCGTGCCCCTTCAGGAACGGAATGCCCACGTCATCAGGCTAGACACCGGGCCAGCGCGGTGCCCACCAGGTTCGGGTCGGCGGCGTCCAGCCATTCGATGCGCTGGTCGCGGCGGAACCACGAACGCTGGCGGCGGACGAACCGGCGGGTCGCCTGGGCGGTCGCCGCGGCGGCGGCCGCCATGTCGTGGTCGGCGTCGAGCTGGTCGAGCACCTGCTGGTAGCCCAGCGCCCTGGACGCCGTGCGCCCGATGCGCAACCCCTGTTTCTCCAGCTCCAGCACCTCGTCGACGAGACCGTGCGCGAACATCAGGTCCACCCGGCGGTCGACGCGGTGGTCCAGGTCGGCGGTGGCGAGGTCGAGGCCGAGCTGCAGCGTGTCGTAGCGGGCGGGGCCGGGCCGCGGCATGGTCGCGGAGAACGGGCGGCCGGTCAGCTCGATGACCTCCAGTGCGCGGACGACGCGGCGGCCGTTGCTGGGCAGGATCGCGGCCGCGGCGACCGGGTCGAGCTCCGCCAGCCGGTCGTGCAGGCGCTGCGCGCCGGTCTCGGTCAGCTCCTGTTCGAGGCGGGCGCGGATGTCCGGGTCGGTGCCGGGGAAGTCCAGGTCGTCGAGGACGGCGCGCACGTAGAGGCCGGAGCCGCCGGTGAGGATCGGGACGCGGCCTGCGTCGAGGAGCTCCTCGACGATCGCGCGGGCGTCGCGCTGGTAGGCGGCGACGGACGCGGTCTCCGTGACGTCGAGGACGTCGAGCAGGTGGTGCGGGACGCCCTTGCGCTCCTCCTCGGTGACCTTCGCCGTGCCGATGTCCATGCCGCGGTAGAGCTGCATGGCGTCGGCGTTGACCACCTCCCCGCCCAGCTCCAGGGCGAGCGCGACGGCGAGGGCGGACTTGCCGGTCGCCGTGGGACCGACGATCGCGATCGGCCTCATCGGACGGGGTCCAGCACCGCGAAGTGGTACGCGACCCCGAACGGGATCGTCATCCGCGCGTCCGAGGTCCACTCGCCGTGGGCGAGCGCACCGGCGAGGACCTGCCACGGCGCGCGGCCCTCGGCGCCCAGCTCGTCCGCGAGGACGGGGTCGAGCGCCATGAGCGCTTTCGCGTCCGCGTTCGCGAGCGCGTCGTGGACGGCGTCGTCGAACGGCCCCGCCCGGTCGTCGGGCCTGCCGGGGGCGCGGTCGCCGTGGCGGTGGGAGCCGTCGCCGGCGATCAGGAGACCGACCGGTTCCGGGGTCGCGGCGAGTTGTTCGCCCAGCGCGTGGCAGTCGTCCGGGGACAGGTCGGCCGGCACGAGGTGCATGGTGACGTCCTGCGCGCCCACCTGTGCCCGCAGCCAGGCCGTGACCAGCGCGGACAGTGGCATCGCGGGGTCCGGCGGGCCGGTGGCCGCGTCGCTCATGCGGGCCGTGACGTCGACGCCGAAACCGGCGAACGTGCCCACCGCACCGGGCCCGAGCACCGCGGCCGGACCGGCGCCGACCGCGAGCCAGTGCGGTGCGGCGCTGGTCAGGCGGGTCGCGACCGCCAGGCAGGCGGCCCGCACCGCGGTCACGTCGGCGTCGGTGCCGACGACGAGCTCCGGCACGAGCAGCGGCGGGTGCGGGAGGACGGCGGCGCGGACGATCACGGGATCCGAGGCTACCCACCAGGTGGGGAACGTGAACTCTCCGGGCTCACGACGTCACACTGCGCTGTCCGTGGCCACCGGTGTCGGCCGTGGAGTACCGAGGCGCGGCGTGACCTGTTTGAATGCGCGCGGGTGCTGTGCGATTCGACGCGTCCGGCACCGAACACTGCCAGGCCCCGCGCGAGCGGGGCGTCCGCGACGGGAGGACCGTCAGCGGGCACGTGAGCGGGAGGAACGGGCCATGACGGACAGGGACATCAGCGCTGAGGCGAGCGCCACCACGAGTACCGAGGAGCCGGCCGCGGCGCCTGCCGCACCAGCGCCCTCCGCACCCGCTCCCTCGGCGCCGACGGTCGCCGCCGCGTCGGCGCACCCGGAGAAGTGGGGCCGGGTGGACGCCGACGGCACGGTGTACGTCAAGACCGAGGACGGCGAACGCGCGATCGGGTCGTGGCAGGCGGGTGAGCCCGCGGAGGGCCTCGCGCACTACGCGCGCCGGTTCGACGACGTGCGCACCGAGGTGGAGCTGCTCGAGGCACGGCTGAAGGCGGGCTCCGGCGACCCCAAGCACAGCCTGACCAGCGCCAAGCACATCAAGGACAGCCTGAAGGACGCGGCGCTGGTCGGTGACCTGGCCGCGTTGAACGCCCGGGTCGACTACGTGCTGGCGAAGGCGCAGGAGGCCGTCGAGTCGGTCAAGCACGCGCGCGACGAGGCCCGGCAGGCCGCGGTCGCCCGCAAGCAGGCGCTGGTCGAGGAGGTCGAGAAGATCGCCGAGTCGTCCACGCAGTGGAAGGCCGCGGGCGACCGGCTCCGCGCGATCCTCGACGAGTGGAAGACGATCAAGGGCGTCGACCGCAAGACCGACGACACGCTGTGGAAGCGCTTCTCGAAGGCGCGCGACACGTTCAACCGCAGGCGCGGGTCGCACTTCGCGGAGCTGGACCGGCAGCGCGCGTCGGCCAAGGAGCGCAAGCAGGAGCTGGTGAAGCAGGCCGAGGAGCTGTCCGACTCCGACGACTGGGGCGGCACCGCGGCGGCCTACCGCGAGCTGATGACCGAGTGGAAGGCAGCGGGCCGCGCGCCGAAGGAGGCCGACGACGCGCTGTGGCAGCAGTTCCGCGCGGCGCAGGACAAGTTCTTCTCGCGGCGGTCGGCGGTGTTCGACGAGCGCGACGCCGAGCTGGTGGAGAACGGCAAGCGCAAGGAGGCGCTGCTGGTCGAGGCGGAGAAGATCAACCCCGCCGCCGACCTCGACGCCGCCCGCGCGCACCTGCACCGGATCCAGGAGCGGTGGGAGGAGATCGGCAAGGTCCCCCGCGACCGGATCCGCGAGCTGGAGGGCCGTCTGCGCGCGGTCGAGGAGAAGGTCCGGCAGGCGGCGGACGCCCAGTGGCGGCGGACCGACCCCGAGGCGGAGGCGCGGGCCGCGCAGTTCCGCGAGCGGGTCGAGCAGTTCGAGGCCCAGGCCGCCAAGGCCCGCGCCGCGGGCGACAAGCGCCGCGCCGAACAGGCCGAAGCGCAGGCCGCCCAGTGGCGCGAGTGGCTGGCAGCAGCAGAAGCCGCGGTAGCCACCCGCTGACCCCGGACCCCGCGAGTCGCGCTCTCGCGCACATCGAGTTGTACGTTTCGTGCACATCCGCCGTGGGCGGACCTGCACGAAACTGACAACTCGGTATGCCTGAGAGCGCGACTCGCGGTGTTTGAGAGCGGGACTCGCGGGGGTTAGGTGCGGGAGGCTGCTGTGCGGAACCACTGGATGGCGATGGCCACCATGGCGATCTCCGCGATGATCAGGCCGATGCCCAGGTCGGTGCCGGAGGACTGGCGGGACCAGATGGCCAGGACGCCGTCCACGGACGCGAACCAGCCGCCCGCCGCGCCGACCCACGCGAAGAACCAGCGGCGGGTGGTCAGTGCCAGCGCCGACGTGAGCACACCGAACAGCACCGCCGTCGCCGCGAACAGGCGCGGGACCATCGACGCCTTGCCGGTCTCCTGACCGATCAGCACCTCGAGGCCCGACGCCCCGTTCATCCACGGCAGGACGAGGCCGACCAGCAGGACGAAGACGGCCACCGCGATCACGACCGCGCGGCCGCCCAGCTCGACCGTCCGCGCGGCGCGGCGACCGACCTCGTCGATCTCCTCGCGCATCTGGTCGTCGGACTCGGTCATCGGACTGCGCATCCACCCACCGGTTCGTTCGTTGCCGCGGGCGGGCCGAACGACGGCAGGCCCAGCCCGACCCCGGACGTGCGGGGCCGCACGCCCTCCTCGAAGTTGTCACCCGCACGGGTGCGCCGGTGTGACACCAGCGGCCCGTCGGCCACCAGGTGGTGCGGCGCGCCGTAGGTGATCACGGTCTCCACCACGTCACCGGGCCGGACCGCGGCGTCGCCGGGCGCGAAGTG
Source organism: Actinophytocola sp. KF-1 (assembly GCF_054661535.1). NCBI lineage: Bacteria > Bacillati > Actinomycetota > Actinomycetes > Pseudonocardiales > Pseudonocardiaceae > Actinophytocola > Actinophytocola sp. KF-1. The sequence continues at coordinate 224,930 of NZ_BAAFVK010000011.1, forward strand.
CACCAGCCTGCCGTCGCGGGCGCGGCCGGACATGCGCCGGGTGTCGGCGTCCTTGCGGCCCTCGCCGGTGGACACCAGCACCTCGACCCGCTGCCCCACGAGCGCCTTGTTCGCGGCCCAGGACACCTCCTCCTGCACGGCGATGAGCCGGTCGAAGCGGTCCTGGACCACCTCCTTCGGCAGCTGGTCCGGCAGCGACGCGGCCGGCGTGCCGGGCCGCTTGGAGTACTGGAACGTGAAAGCCGACGAGAACTTCGCGGCCCGCACCACGTTCAGCGTCTCCTGGAAGTCCTCCTCGGTCTCGCCGGGGAAGCCGATGATGATGTCGGTCGTGATGGCGGCGTCCGGCATCGCGGCACGCACCTCGTCGATGATCGACAGGTACCGGGCCTGGCGGTAGGACCGGCGCATCGCCTTCAGCACCCGGTCCGAACCGGACTGCAGCGGCATGTGCAGCTGGTGGCACACGTTGGGCGTCTCGGCCATCGCGGCGATGACGTCGGAGGTGAAGTCCTTCGGGTGCGGCGAGGTGAACCGCACGCGCTCGAGGCCCTCGATCTCCCCGCACGCCCGCAGCAGCTTGCCGAACGCGTACCGGTCGCCGAACTCGACACCGTAGGAGTTGACGTTCTGCCCCAGCAGGGTGACCTCGAGGACGCCCTCCGCGACCAGCGCCTGCACCTCGGCCAGCACGTCACCCGGACGGCGGTCCTTCTCCTTGCCGCGCAGCGACGGCACGATGCAAAAAGTGCAGGTGTTGTTGCAACCGACCGACACCGACACCCACCCGGAGTGCGCGGAGTCGCGGCGGGCGGGCAGCGTCGACGGGAACGTCTCGAGCGACTCCAGGATCTCCACCTGGGCCTCGGCGTTGTGCCGCGCCCGCTCCAGCAGCACCGGCAGCGCGCCGATGTTGTGGGTGCCGAACACGACGTCCACCCACGGCGCCTTCTTGACGATGTCGCCGCGGTCCTTCTGCGCGAGGCAGCCGCCGACGGCGATCTGCATGCCGGGATTCGCGATCTTGGCCGGCCGCAGGTGGCCGAGGTTGCCGTACAACTTGTTGTCGGCGTTCTCGCGAACGGCGCACGTGTTCAGCACGACGACATCGGGCACGCCGTCGTCCCCGGCCGGCGCGTAACCAGCGTCTTCGAGCAGGCCGGCCAGCCGCTCGGAGTCGTGCACGTTCATCTGGCAACCGAACGTGCGTACCTGGTAGGTGCGAGTGCTCATCTCAGTGACCGAGGGTACGCGTGACCTCATTGAGACCTTGTCGGTGGTCGATCTGGATGAACTTCATATCCGGTAGCGGTAGGTTTCGCCCATTACCGGGCCGCTACCCTCAGCACGCCTGGCGTACCCGCGCACGTTGGAGGATTGATGACCGAAGCGGCTACCGACACCCCCATGATCCGCATGGTGGAGGTGGACAAGTACTTCGGCCAGCTTCACGTGCTCAAGAACATCAACATCGAGGTGCCGCGCGGACAGGTGGTCGTGGTGCTGGGGCCGTCCGGGTCCGGCAAGTCGACGCTGTGCCGTGCGATCAACCGCCTCGAGCCGATCAACTCCGGTCTGATCGAGATCGACGGCAAGCCCCTGCCCGCCGAGGGCAAGGAGCTGGCGAGCCTGCGCGCGGACGTCGGGATGGTCTTCCAGTCGTTCAACCTCTTCGCCCACAAGTCGATCCTCGACAACGTGATGCTCGCGCCGGTGAAGGTGCGCAAGGTCGCGCAGCCGGAGGCGAAGCGCACGGCGATGGAGCTGCTCGAACGTGTGGGCATCGCCAACCAGGCGCAGAAGTACCCTGCTCAGCTCTCCGGCGGTCAGCAGCAGCGGGCCGCCATCGCGCGGGCGCTCGCCATGAAGCCCAAGGTCATGCTCTTCGACGAGCCGACCTCGGCGCTCGACCCCGAAATGATCAACGAAGTGCTCGACGTCATGACCACCCTCGCGGACGAGGGCATGACGATGCTGGTCGTCACCCACGAGATGGGTTTCGCGCGCAACGCGGCGCACCGGGTGGTGTTCATGGCGGACGGTGAGATCGTCGAGGACTCCACCCCGAAGGAGTTCTTCTCGGCGCCGAAGTCGAACAGGGCGAAGGATTTCCTTGGCAAGATCCTCACACACTGAGGACCCGAAGCGGCGTGTTCGCCCCGCGCCGCGTGACCAACTAGAGCAGGAGTGAAGTGGCAATGAGGGTTCGTACCCTTGCGATCGGGCTGCTGGTCGGTGGCCTCGCCCTGACGGCGTGCGGCAAAGAGGGCGCGCCGTCCGACAACGTGACCGGTGGTGGCCCGTCGACGACGGCCGCGGTGGAGACCGACGTCAAGGTCGAGGGCTCCCCGACGTTCGACCGCATGAAGCAGAACGGCAAGGTCGTCATCGGTGTCAAGGAGGACCAGCCCGGTCTCGGCTACAAGGACCCGACCACGGGCGAGTACTCCGGTTTCGACATCGAGATCGCGCGCCTGATCGCCGCCAAGCTGGGCTTCGGCGAGGACAAGATCGAGTACAAGACCGTGCAGTCCGCCGGTCGTGAGGCCGCCATCACCAACGGCACCGTCGACTACTACGTCGGCACCTACACGATCAACGACAAGCGCAAGCAGCAGATCTCGTTCGCGGGCCCGTACTTCGTGGCCGGCCAGGACCTGCTCGTCCGCAAGGACGACTCCTCGATCACCGGCAAGGACACCCTCAAGGGCAAGAAGGTCTGCTCGGTGACCGGCTCCACGCCGATCCAGCGCATCCGCGACGAGAACCTGACCGAGCCGGGCAACATCGTCGAGTTCCAGGGCTACTCGCAGTGCGTCGACAAGCTGCTGACCAAGGAGGTCGACGCGGTCACGACCGACGACGCCATCCTCAAGGGCTTCGCGTCGCAGGACCCGGACAACCTGAAGGTCATCGGTGAGACCTTCTCCGAGGAGCCGTACGGCGTCGGCCTGCCGCACGACGACAAGGCGCTGCGGGACAAGGTGAACGACATCCTGGAGGCCGCCCTCGAGGACGGCACCTGGCAGGACATCTACGACAGCACGCTCGGCAAGTCGGGCTCGAAGGCCGAGAAGCCGACGATCGACCGCTACTGATCCGACCCTGATGGTGGGTGGTCACCGCACGTCGGTGGCCACCCACTGTCATACCACTACCACCAGCGGGGAAGGCCCGATGAACATACTGATCGACTACTGGCCGTTGTTCCGCGACGGCTTCCTCACCACGATCGAGTTGTTCTTGCTTGCCGGTGTCGCGTCGTTGATATTCGGCGTGTTCCTGGCGATGCTGCGGGTCAGTCCCGTGCCGGTGTTCCGCGCCGCGGGCACGCTCTACGTGACGGTCGTGCGGAACACGCCGCTGACGCTGGTGTTCCTGTTCTTCGTCTTCGCCTACCCGTACCTGGACATCATCGAGATGTCCTTCTTCACCGCCGCGGTGGTCGCGCTCTCGGTGTACACCTCGGCGTTCATCTGCGAGGTCGTGCGCTCCGGCATCAACACGGTGCCGCTCGGCCAGGCGGAAGCCGCCCGCGCGCTCGGCCTGACGTTCGGCCAGTCGCTGTCGCAGATCATCCTCCCGCAAGCGCTGCGGTCGGTGGTGCCGCCACTGGTGAGCACGCTGATCGCCCTGTTGAAGAACACCACGATCGCCGCCGGTTTCTCCGTCGCGGAGGCGGGCCGGATCCGGTCCGTGCTCTCGGACGACGGTGAGAACCAGCTGGTCGGCCTCCTGTGGGTGTCACTGGGCTTCATCATCCTGGTCATGGTGCTCACGCTGATGCAGCGGACCCTCGAGAAGCGTTGGAGCGTCGCACGGTGAACGGAGCTCGCGGAGTGAACCATCGGTGTCCTCGAACGCTCGGAGCCTGCGAGGAGCGGTCATGAGCAATGTCCTCTTTGACGTGCCGGGGCCCCGCGCCCGCGCGCGTCACCGCGTCTTCGCCGTCCTCGGCATCCTGGTGCTGGTCGGCATCGTCGCCTACGTCGGCTGGCGCTTCTACGACAGCGGCCAGTTCACGGCCCGCAAGTGGGAGTGGATCCAGTACACGAAGATCCAGGAGGACCTGATCGCGGCGGTCCTCGCGACGCTGCAGGCGTTCGCCCTGGGTGCCGTGCTGGCGCTGTTGTTCGGCGCGATCTTCGCCGCGGGCAGGCTGTCGGACCACAAGCCGATCCGGATGGTGTCCACGTTCGTCGTGGAGCTGTTCCGGGCCGTCCCGCTGCTGATCCTGATGTTCCTGTTCTACTACGGCCTGCCGTCGGTCGGCATCAAGATGTCGCCGTACATGGCCGTGGTGCTGGGCCTCATGCTCTACAACGGCTCGGTGCTCGCCGAGGTGTTCCGTGCCGGCATCCAGGCGCTGCCGCGCGGGCAGTCGGAGGCCGCGTACGCGCTCGGCATGCGCAAGACGCAGGTGATGGTCCTCATCCTGCTGCCGCAGGCGCTGCGGTCGATGATGCCGACGATCATCAGCCAGCTCGTCGTGCTGCTGAAGGACACCGCGCTCGGCTTCCTCATCACCTACGAGGAGCTGCTGCGGTTCGCGCAGCGCATCGGCGGCGACGGGCTGTTCAGCAGGCCGTTCGTGCCGACCGCGCTGGTGGTCGCCGCGATCTACATCGGACTGTGCCTGCTGCTGACCTGGCTCGCCAACTACCTGCAGAAGCGGGAGCGGCGCAGCAAGAAGCACATCGAGCTGGCGGACGGCGGCGCCAAGGCGCAGCAGGTGGTGTTGATCGGAGACGCGGGTGCCGGTGGCGCGGGTGGCGCGGCCGGTGGCAACTGATTTCCTGGCGGCCACCCGGTCCTCCTACGACCGGGTGGCCGCCGACTACCACGAGTACGGCCTCGAGGAGATGGCGCGCCAGCCCGTGGAACGGGCGGTGCTCGCCATGTTCGCGTCGCTCGTGGACGGACCGGTGCTCGACGTGGGTTGCGGCACCGGCCTGGCGACCGCCTGCCTCCACGGCCTCGGCGCCGACATCAGGGGCGTGGACCTCTCACCCGGCATGCTGGCGGTCGCCCGCCGGACGTGCCCGGGGGTGGACTTCGCGGAGGCGTCGATGCTGGCGCTCCCCCACGCGGACGCCACGTTCGCCGGTGTGATGGCGTGGTACTCGACGATCCACGTGCCGGACAACCTGCTGCCGACCGCGCTGTCGGAGCTGACGCGCGTGCTGCGGCCGGGTGGACACCTCATGCTGGGGTTCCAGGTGGGTGACGAGCCACGCCACCTGACGTCCGCCCTCGGCCACGACCTGGACCTGGTCTTCCACCGCCGCCGCCCGGACCGGATGGCCGCGCTCCTGGCCGCCGCGGGCGCGCCGGTGCGGGTCACGACGGTCCGCGAGGCGCAGGAGGGCGAGCTGACCGACCAGGCGTTCCTGGTGGCGAGGAAAGCCGCCTAGCCCACGAGCGCGGCCTTGACCGCCGCGGTGTCGCTGTCGGCGATGACCTCGGGCAGTCCTGCCTCGAGGCCGTCGAGGGCAGTGGCCACCACCTCGGCGGGGTCGTTCTTGGGGATGTCGAACGCGGCCACCATGTCGGTGTCCGTGGCGGACAGGTGCAGGCCGGTCACCGTCGTGCCCTGGGCGGCGAGTTCGAGGCGGACCGCGTTGGTCATGCTCCACGCCGCGGCCTTCGCCGCCGCGTAGGCGTTGGCGCCGTCGATGACGCTCCAGGACAGGGCCGACAGGACGTTCATGATCGCCCCGCCGCCGTTCGCGGCCAGCACGGGGGCGAACGCGCGGACGACCTCCAGGGTGCCGAAGTAGTGGGTGTCCATCTCCAGCCGGATCTTGGCGGGGTCGCCCGTGACGAGGTTCTGCATCGTCGCCACTCCCGCGTTGTTGATCAGCAGGGTCACGTCCTGCGCGGCCTTGGCCGCCGCGGCGACCGAGGCCGGGTCGGTGATGTCCAGGGGCAGCACCTCCACCCCGGGGAGGTCGACGAGGTGCGGGCGGCGGGCGGTGGCGTAGACCTTCGCGGCGCCCCTCCTGAGCAGTTGCTCGGCGAAGTGCCTGCCGAAACCGCGGTTGGCGCCGGTGACGAGTGCGACGGAGTCATCGATCTTCATGACGACTACGCTAAAACCTGACGTTGACGTCAGAGGCAAGGTGACGGGAGCCACTGTGCGCATCGGAGAGCTGGCGACGCGGGCCGGGGTGAGTGTGCGGGCGCTGCGGTACTACGAGGAGAACGGTCTGCTCGCCGCGGAACGCAGCCCCAGCGGCCAGCGGCACTACGGCGAGAAGGCGGTCGCCCGCGTGCGGTGGATCCAGCAGCTGTACCAGGCGGGACTGTCGAGCAAGACGATCGTCAAGCTGCTGCCGTGCTTCGACAACGACGAGGTGCACGACGGCGTGCTGGAGCTGCTGCACACCGAACGCGCCCGCATCGACCGGCAGGTGCACGAACTGATCGACACCCGCGACCGCCTCGACCAGGCGATCGCCTCGGCCGTCGCCTTCCGCGACGGCGTGCCCTGCCCGCGCTGAACAGAAAGCACGGGAGCCGCACGACGTTCGTGCGGCTCCCGTGTGGACTGCGGTGTCAGTGGCGGCTGCCGCTGCGGCGGAACAGCTTGTTGCCCAGCCACACCACCGGGTCGTACTTGCGGTCGACCACGCGCTCCTTCATCGGGATCAGCGCGTTGTCGGTGATCTTGATGTGCTCGGGGCACACCTCGGTGCAGCACTTGGTGATGTTGCAGAACCCGAGACCGTGCTCGTCCTGCGCCTCGCGCACGCGGTCCGCCTGGTCGAGCGGGTGCATGTCCAGCTCGGCGACGCGCATGAGGAAACGCGGACCCGCGAAGTGCTCCTTGTTCTCCTCGTGGTCACGGATGACGTGGCAGGTGTTCTGGCACAGGAAGCACTCGATGCACTTGCGGAACTCCTGCGAGCGCTCGACGTCCTGCTGCTTCATCCGGTACTCGCCGAGGCCGAGGTCCTTCGGCGGCGCGAAGGCCGGGATCTCCCGCGCCTTCTGGTAGTTGTACGACACGTCGGTGACGAGGTCGCGGATCACCGGGAACGTGCGCAGCGGCGTGACGGTGATGGTCTCCGACTCGGAGAACACCGACATGCGCGTCATGCACATCAGCCGCGGCATGCCGTTGATCTCCGCGGAGCACGAGCCGCACTTGCCCGCCTTGCAGTTCCAGCGCACGGCGAGGTCCGGCGCCTGCGTGGCCTGCAGGCGGTGGATGATGTCGAGGACGACCTCACCCTCGTTGACCTCGACGACGTAGTCCTGCAGGTCGCCGCCGTCGGTGTCGCCGCGCCACACCTTGAAGTTGGCCTTGTAACTCACTTTCCACTCCTCTGCGGGTGGGCGGCCAGTTCCTCGTCCGTGAAGTACTTCTCCAGCTCGGACAGCTCGAACAGCTCGAGCAGGTCCTCGCGCATCGGCACCTGCTCCTTCGGCGTGACCTTCGCGCCGTCGTCGTAGGCCTCGCACACCAGCAAGGTGTTGCGCCACTTGGCGTCCATGCCGGGGAAGTCGTCGCGGGTGTGACCGCCGCGGCTCTCCGTGCGCAGCAGCGCGGCCTTCGCGACGCACTCGCTGACGAGCAGCATGTTGCGCAGGTCGAGCGCGAGGTGCCAGCCCGGGTTGAACGCGCGGGCGCCCTCGACGGCCACGTTCTTCGCCCGGGCCTTCAGCTCCTCGAGCTTGTCCAGCGCCTGCTGGACTTCCTCTTCCTTGCGGATGATGCCGACGAGGTCGTTCATCGACTGCTGCAGCTCGGCGTGGATCGTGTACGGGTTCTCCGCCTGGCCGCCTGCCGGGAAGTCGAAGGGGCTCGTCGCCCGCTCCGCCGCGGTGTCCACATCGGACTCGGAGATCTTCGGCCGCTGGTCGAGCGAGTCCACGTACTCCGACGCGCCGAGGCCCGCACGACGGCCGAACACGATCAGGTCGGACAGCGAGTTGCCGCCGAGGCGGTTGGAGCCGTGCATGCCGCCCGCGACCTCACCGGCCGCGAACAGGCCCGGCACGATCGACGACGCGGTGTCCGGGTCGACCTCGACGCCACCCATCACGTAGTGGCAGGTCGGACCGACCTCCATGGGCTGCGCGGTGATGTCGACGTCCGCCAGCTCCTTGAACTGGTGGTACATCGACGGCAGGCGCCGCTTGATCTCCTCGGCGGGGAGGCGGCTCGCGATGTCGAGGAACACGCCGCCGTGGGGTGAGCCGCGGCCGGCCTTGACCTCGGAGTTGATCGCGCGGGCGACCTCGTCGCGGGGCAGCAGGTCGGGGGTGCGGCGGTTGTTGTCCTGGTCGGCGTACCAGCCGTCGGCTTCCTGCTCGGTCTCCGCGTACTGGCCCTTGAACACGTCCGGGATGTACTCGAACATGAAGCGCTTGCCGTCGGAGTTCTTCAGCACGCCGCCGTCACCGCGGACGCCCTCGGTGACCAGGATGCCCTTCACCGACGGCGGCCAGACCATGCCGGTCGGGTGGAACTGGACGAACTCCATGTTGATCAGCGTCGCGCCCGCGCGCAGTGCCAGCGCGTGGCCGTCGCCGGTGTACTCCCAGGAGTTCGAGGTGACCTTGAAGGACTTGCCGATGCCGCCGGTCGCCAGCACGATCGCGGGTGCCTCGAACAGCACGAACTTGCCGGAGTCGCGCCAGTAGCCGAACGCGCCCGCGATGCGGTCGCCGTCCTTGATCAGCTCGGTGATGGTGCACTCGGCGAAGACCTTGAGCTTGGCCTCGTAGTCGCCGAACTCCGCGAAGTCCTCCTGCTGCAGCGAGACGATCTTCTGCTGCATGGTGCGGATCATCTCGAGGCCGGTGCGGTCACCGACGTGCGCGAGGCGCGGGTAGGTGTGGCCGCCGAAGTTCCGCTGGCTGATCTTGCCGTCCTTGGTGCGGTCGAACAGCGCACCGTAGGTCTCCAGCTCCCAGACGCGCTCCGGCGCCTCCTTGGCGTGCAGCTCGGCCATCCGCCAGTTGTTGAGGAACTTCCCGCCGCGCATGGTGTCGCGGAAGTGGACCTGCCAGTTGTCCTTCTCGTTGACGTTGCCCATCGAGGCGGCGCAGCCGCCCTCGGCCATGACGGTGTGGGCCTTGCCGAAGAGCGACTTGGAGATGATCGCGGTCTTCTTGCCCTGCTGCCGGGCCTCGATGGCGGCGCGGAGACCGGCGCCACCGGCACCGATGACGATGACGTCGTAGTCGAATCGCTCGACCTGAACCTGAACCATGGTTCCTTCTCAGTCCCTCAGTTGAAGATCCGCAGATCGGTGATCCAGCCGGCGGCGACCGCCATGATGTACGCGTCCGTGAAGATCACCGTGAAGAGCGAGATCATGGCGAACTGGCCGTGCCGCGGGTTGAGCTTGGACACGAACTGCCAGTAGCGGTAGCGGATCGGGTGCTTCGAGAAGTGCTTGAGCTTGCCGCCGATGATGTGCCTGCAGGCGTGGCAGGACAGCGTGTACAGCACGAGGAACGCCACGTTGATCAGGATGATGATCGTGCCGAGGCCCATGCCGATGCCGCCGTCCTTGCCGTGGAAGGCGAGCACGGCGTCGTAGACGTTGATGCAGGCGAAGATCAGCGCGGCGTAGAAGAAGTACCGGTGCCCGTTGGTCAGGATGTACGGGAACTTGCGCTCGCCGGAGTACTTCTTGGCCGGCTCCGGCACCGCGCACGCGGCCGGGGAGAACATCAGGGACCGGTAGGCGGCCTTGCGGTAGTAGTAGCAGGTCGCCCGGAAACCGAGGAGCACCAGGAAGGTGATGATCCCGATCGGGATCCACGACGGGTACGTCGGGATGAACTCACCGAAGTGGCTGGAGCCCGGCACGCACGCCTCGTTGACGCACGGCGAGTACATGGGCGTGAGGTAGTGCTCCTCCGCCGCCCAGTAGTAGTCGTTCATGAAGTAGCGGACCAGCGCGTACGCGGTGAAGAACAGCAGGATCCCACCAGTACTCAGCGGGTAGGCCCACCAACGGTCGGTCCGATACGTGCGCTCGGTTATTTGCGCCCGTTCGGGGGCACCGACGCCTGCCTTCATTGTTTGTCCTCGACTCCGGAACGATTTGTTTGTCAGAGACTAACCGCGATCTGTGCCAGCGGCGGCGTTCCGCGTGTCACACCCGGTGCGCGATGGGTCGGCATCGTCGGCACCTTCCTGCGGTCTGCCCACCTCCGGCGGCGCCGCCACGGGAGGCGACCGCCGAGCCGCCAACTGTGCCGTCGGTGGCAAGAGGAGAAGTACCACACGCTGGGAAAGCGCCGGTGGGCGGCCTGCGCACAAGGTGTCCTGAGGCACGCCCACCGAGGGCACCAACCGGAGACCGTACTCCCCGCGCGCGGGGGCCGCAGAACGGCCGTGCCGTCGTCGCGAATTCGGCGTGGTGGAGCCGAATTCGCGCGGTGGCGGTGTTTAGAAGAACGCATTGCATACAGAATGCAACGCATAGTTAGGCGGGCCTAAACACATGGCCCAAATCACGCGATCGATCAAGAAGAACCCGGGAACGAAGCCAAGAGCGCCACTCGCAGGCAGGTTGCGATTCGGTGAACGTTCCCCGGCAACGCGCTCCATCGTCGCGTGAGGACACTGCGCCGGCGAGCGCCACCAGGCAAAACGCGCGCCGCAGCGGAAATACTCATGAGTAACCCGGGCAACCACGTTCCCGTCTCTGCCCCGCATGACCGGCCGGTGCTCATCCCGCGACTGTCCTGTCCCGGATGACACCGGCCCAGAACCCGGCCCGGCACGCCACCTCCACCCGCCCGGCACGCAGGTGCGCGTGGTGCGCACGGGCCCGCGCGTCGTCGGACTCGTCGTCCCGGACGGTGAGGAACGCGGCGAACCCCCGGGCGTTCACGGTCCTCGGCGTGCCGTCACCGGCGCGCGAACAGGTCGGCGGCGCGCGCCGTGGCCATGCGGCGCACCGTCACAGGGCGTCGTCGAGCAGGGAGGTGCGGACCTCGTCCTTCACCACCCGGTAGGCGAGGCCCTCGCCGTAGCCCTTCCGGGCCAGCATCCCCACGAGCTTGCGGACCTTCACGGCCTCCTCGGCGTCCCCGAGTGACCGCAGGCGCTTGCGCACCAGCGCCCGGGCCCGCTCCTCCTCCGCGTCGGAGTCCACCGTGGCGAGGGCCTCCTGGGCGGACTCGTCCGCGACCCCCTTGCGCCGCAGTTCCATCGCCAGCGTGCGGCGGCTCAACCCCTGGTAGCTGTGGCGCGACCGGACCCACACCTCGGCGAACGCGGCGTCGTCGATCAGACCGACCTCGTCGAGGCGGTCCAGCACCTGCGACACCACGTCCCCCTCGACCCCTTTGCGGGCGAGCGCCTGCGCCAGCTCGGCCCGCGTCCGGGGACGTGCGGTCAGCAGGCGCAGGCAGATCTCCTTCGCCTGCTGGACCGGGTCTTCCGGCGGCTCGGGGGCGCGCTGGTCCGCGCCGGAGACCGCGTCGTCGGTCGGCCTCCGGCTTCCTCGACGGCCTGCCACCGGCTAGAAGTCCACCGGGGCGGGCGCGGGCTCGGTGGCGTCGGCGTCGAGCTTCGCGCCGACACCGAGCTTGTCCTTGATCCGCTTCTCGATCTCGTTGGCGATGTCCGGGTTCTCGAGCAGGAACTTCCGCGCGTTCTCCTTGCCCTGGCCGAGCTGGTCGCCCTCGTACGTGTACCAGGCGCCGGACTTGCGCACGATGCCGTGTTCGACACCCATGTCGATGAGCGAACCCTCGCGGGACACGCCCTTGCCGTACAGGATGTCGAACTCGGCCTGCTTGAACGGCGGCGCGACCTTGTTCTTCACGACCTTGACGCGGGTCCGGTTGCCGACCGCCTCGCCGCCGTCCTTCAGCGTCTCGATGCGGCGGACGTCCAGGCGCACGGACGCGTAGAACTTCAGCGCCTTGCCACCGGTCGTGGTCTCCGGCGAGCCGAACATCACGCCGACCTTCTCACGCAGCTGGTTGATGAAGATCGCGGTGGTGCCGGACGCGTTGAGCGCACCGGTGATCTTCCGCAGCGCCTGGCTCATCAGGCGGGCCTGCAGACCCACGTGGCTGTCGCCCATCTCGCCCTCGATCTCGGCGCGGGGCACGAGCGCCGCGACGGAGTCGATGACGAGGATGTCGAGCGCGCCGGAGCGGATCAGCATGTCCGCGATCTCGAGCGCCTGCTCACCGGTGTCCGGCTGGGACACCAGCAGGGCGTCGGTGTCGACGCCGAGCGCCTTCGCGTACTCGGGGTCGAGCGCGTGCTCCGCGTCGATGAAGGCCGCGATGCCGCCGTTGCGCTGCGCGTTGGCCACGGCGTGCAGGGCGACGGTCGTCTTACCGGACGACTCGGGGCCGTAGATCTCCACGACCCGGCCACGCGGGAGGCCACCGATGCCCAGCGCGATGTCCAGCGCGATGGAGCCGGTCGGGATGACCTCGATCGGTGCCCGGCCCTCGTCGCCGAGGCGCATGACCGAGCCCTTGCCGAAGTTCTTGTCGATCTGGGCGAGGGCCAGTTCCAACGCCTTCGCGCGATCGGGTGCTGCTGGTGCCATCTGGGATCCACCTTGACTGTTCTTAGACCGCTTTGCACTCACGCCGGCGACGCTAACGGCAAGCACCGACAATTTTGGGCTGAGGGGCCCGACCTGTGGACAACTCACCCGGTTGTGGACAACAGGCTAGCCGAACGCTTGTTCGAGCCGACGCCGACACGCCGTTGTGCTGTGACACCGGTCGCCGCACTCCCTAGCGCCGCTCGGGTGGCACCTCGAACGCGTCGCACACCGCCCGCCAGATCTCCTTCGGCTCGACCCCGGCCTCCAGGGCCTGGTCCACCGTGCGCCCGCCCAGCGAGCTGAAGACGTGGTCCCTGGCGAGCATGTCGGCCCGCACGTCGCCGAACTCCTGGGCCATGAGCTTGCGGAACACCGTGATACGCATCGGTGCCAGCCTACGAGCACGCCGGCGTCTGGGAGAATCCGGTCATGGTCGACCTCGAACCGACCGGCCTCGAGTCGGTGCTCCTCGACATCGCCGTCATCGGGGTCCTGGTGGCCGCGATCGTGGTCGGGGTGATGGTGCTGCGGAACCGGCGTTAGCTCAGGTGCCCGGCTGGACGTGCTCGGCGAAGTAGTCGCCGAGCGTGTCCGGGGTGAACTCGTCCGAGGCACGCAGTTCCGTCCTGGACAGCCAGCCGACGAGCGGCCGGTCCTTGACGGTGAACACGAGCACGCCGGTGCCGCCCGTGACGCCCGCCCGCCAGCGCCCGTCCAGGCCGTTGCCCTTCCACTCGGCCTCGACGTGGTCGCCGTCGGTCATGTCGCCCAGCTCGGCGTTGGCGAGCTTCTGCGCGTCCTCCACGGACGCGACGTGGGCGTAGCTGACCTGGTAGCTGTCGGTCAGCGAGCACGTGACGTCCGCCTTCGTGTCCTCCTCGGCCGGCTCGCAGTCGCCGCTGTCGGCCACCGCGCCCGCGAGCTGCCGCAGGCAGGTCGTGAACCCGGTGCTGTCGGGATCGCCCTTCTGGCGGCAGCTCTCCGCGGTCGGCAGGTCGCTGTCCGGCCGCAGCAGGAACACGGCGCCGACGGCGGCGATCGCGAGCACGACGACCGCGGCCACGCCCAGTAGGACCTTGCGCTTGCCGGAGCCGCCCGCGGCCGCGGGCACCGGGGGCTGCGCGGGGAACGCCGTGCTCGGCGGCCCGAGCACGGGGTTGCCGACCGGGGGTGACTGCGGCGCGGCGACCGGGGTCGGCACGCTGGGCGGTCCCGGGACCGGCCCGAGGGGTGCGGGCTGCGGCTGCTGCGCGGGCTGCTGCGGCGCCTGCTGCGGCATCGGCGGCGGCATGACCGGCTGGTGGAAACCACCCGTCGGCGGCGCCTGCGGTCCGATGTTGCTGGTGCGGAGGCTGACGCCCTCCGGCGTGATGTGGTGCGCGCCGAGCGCGACGGCCGTCTCCGGCTGGTCGAGGCTCGACGGGACCACGCGCAGCTGCTCGGCGATCAGCGTCGCGATCAGCGGGATGCGGCTGGAGCCGCCGACGAGGTAGATGCCGACGAGCCGCTCCGGGGTCGTGCCCGTCGACCGGATGGTCGCGGCGAGCAGCTCGACGCTGCGCAGGAGGCTGGGCCGGATCAGCGCCTCCAGCTCGACGCGCGTGACCAGCACGTCGTCGAACGGCTCCGGCAGCGGCACCTCGGTCTGCGGGTGGCGCGAGAGCGCTTCCTTGGCGGCCTTGACGTCCTCGCGGAGCGCGCGCTGCGCCCGCCGGTCGCCGGTCGACTCGGGGCGCAGGATGCTCTGCCAGCGGCCGGGGTCGCGGATCGACACCTGGCGGCCGACGTGCTCCAGCAGCGCCTGGTCCACGTCCAGGCCACCGAGGTCCGGGAGCCCTGCCTCGGCGAGCACGGTGTAGCCGTTCTGCGTGGCCGCGACGATCGCGACGTCGAAGGTGCCCGCGCCGAGGTCGTACACGGCGAGCGCCTGTCCCGGCGCGAGCTGCTGCCCGGGGAAGGAGGCGAAGTGCGCGGCCGCGGCGACCGGTTCCGGCACCAGGACCAGGCTCGTGCCCATCCCGGCGAGCCGGGCGGCGGCGAGGAGGACGTTGCGGCGCACCGGTCCCCACTGCGCGGGGTGGGTGAGGCGGACCTCGTCCGGCTTGGCGCCGCCGAGCTGGCGGGACGTCTCGTCGAGCACGCGGCGCAGCACGGCCCCGAGCGCCTCGGTGACGGGCACGACCACGTCACCGAGCAGCAGGGTGCCCTCGTCGACACGGCGCTTCGGGTTCGGTTCGAACCGGGCCGGGTCCAGCCGCGCCCGCCGTTCGGCGTCCCGCCCGACGACGAGGTTCCCGTCGTCGTCGGCGAACAGCGCGGACGGCATCGTGGCGGACCCGTCCACCTCGATCACCCTCGGCGGCCTCCCGTGCGCGGACAGCACGGCAACCGTGTTGGACGTACCGAGGTCAACCGACAGGACGGCCACGACTCTCCCCTCGCACCTGACTGGTCAGCAGCATGCTGCCATGCGCGCCGGTCCTGTGTGGCCGGACCCGCCGGACTCACGAACCGCCGCCGTCACCGCCTGGCTTGACGTGCTGGTCGAAGTAGTCGAGCAGGTCGTCGATGTCGCCGGAGCCGCCGATGTCGACGTTCATGAGCACCCCGGCGATCGGGGAGTCGTTGACCGCGAACACGATCATGCCGCTGCCACTGCCGATGTCGATGGCGACGTAGGTGCCGGTCAGGTCGCCACCCTCCCAGTCGCCCTGCTTCGGGTCGCCGCCGCCGATGCCCTCCAGCTGCTTGACGAGGCTGTCGATGTACTGCTTGGCGGTGTCGGAGCCGGACTCGCTGTCCGCCGCGAAGTGCATGTACATGACGGTGTGCGTCTCGTCGAGCTCGCAGGTCGACGCGGTCGCGCCGGGTGTCTCGATCGGCGTGCCGCCCGCCGCCGCGGCGCCGGAGGTGCAGTCGTTCTTCTCCGCGACCGCGCCCGCGACCTTCCGCATGCACTCGCTCATGCCCGTGCCGTCGGCCTTGCGGTCCCCGCAGTCGACGCCCGCGACGGTGTCACCGGAGCTGCCGGACGTCGCGATGATGATGCTGACCACGGCGATCACCACGACCGCGACCACGGCCGTCGCGATGTACCACGGCTTGTTCGACGAACCCTTGCGCTGCGGCTGCTGCTGCACCGGGTACTGCGTCGGCCCGGGGCCGGCGGACATCACGGGCACCGGCGTCGGCGTGCTCGGCGGGCCCTGCACCCGCTGCGGGCCGCTGTTCGGGAACGGGTTCTGCGCAGGCGTGCCCCCGGTGGGGGGCGGTGGCGGCGGCTTCGGCGGGCCCGCGTTGAACCCGCCGGTGCGCGGCGCGACGACCTGCCTGGTGCGCTGGACGTCCTCGATGGTGCTGCTGATGTCGCTGGTCCGCAGCGTGATGCCCTCCTGCGGCACGTGGTGCGCGCCGAGGGCGACGGCCGTCTCCGGCTGGTCCAGCGAGGTGGGCACGACCCGCAGCTGCTCGGCGATCAGCGTCGCGATCAGCGGGATGCGGCTGGAGCCGCCGACGAGGTAGATGCCGACGAGCCGGTCGGGCGTCATGCCGGTGGACCGGATGGTGCCCGCCAGCAGCTCGACGCTGCGCAGCATGCCCGGCCGGATCAGCGCCTCCAGCTCGACGCGCGTGACCAGCACGTCGTCGAACGGCTCCGGCAGCGGCACCTCCGTCTGCGGGTGCCGGGACAGCGACTCCTTGGCCGCCTTCACGTCCTCGCGGAGCGCGCGCTGCGCCCGCCGGTCCCCCGTCGACATGGGACGCAGCAGGCTCTGCCAGCGGCCGGGGTCCCGCATGGACACCTGGCGGCCGACGTGCTCCAGCAACGCCTGGTCCACGTCCAGGCCACCGAGGTCGGGGAGCCCGGCCTCCGCCAGCACCACGAACCCGTTCTGGGTGGCGCCGACGATGGCCACGTCGAAGGTGCCTGCACCGAGGTCGTACACGGCGAGCGCCTGCCCGGGCGCGAGCGTCTGGCCGGGGAAGGAGGCGAAGTGGGCGGCCGCGGCGACCGGCTCGGGCACCAGCACGAGGTTCGAGCCCATACCGGCCTGGCGGGCGGCGGAGAGCAGCACGTTGCGGCGGACCGGGCCCCACTGCGCGGGGTGGGTCAGGCGGACCTCGTCGGGCTTCTTGCCGCCGAGCTGGCGGGACGTCTCGTCGATCACGCGGCGCAGCACGCCCGCGAGCGCGTCGGTGACCGGCACGACCTGGTCCCCGAGCAGCAGCGTGCCCTCGTCGACACGGCGCTTCGGGTTGGGTTCGAACCGGGCGGGGTCGAGGCGTGCGCGGCGCTCGGCGTCGCGGCCGACCACGAGGTTCCCGTCCTCGGCGGCGAACACCGCGGACGGCATCATGGACGCCCCGTCCACGTCCACCACCCGCGGCGGCCTGCCGTGCGCGGACAGCACGGCAACCGTGTTCGATGTGCCGAGATCCACAGACAGGACGTTCACGACTCTCCCCTCGTCGCATTGCGCAGGAGAGATGCTGCCAGAACGGTCCGACACCATGGGACAGGTCCCGGATATCGGCCCCTGACCTGCACGGATCAAAATTGTCGGTGCCCGGGTTCATGATGGTCCCGTGAGTTCCGACGTGCTCGACCTGTTCTCGCCGGCGACCAGGCAGTGGTTCACCGGCGCCTTCGCCACGCCGACGTCCGCCCAGGCAGGCGCGTGGCGTGCCGCGGCGAACGGTGAGCACGCGCTGGTGGTGGCGCCGACGGGTTCCGGCAAGACCCTCGCGGCGTTCCTGTGGGCGCTCGACCGGCTCGCCACGCAACCGAAGCCGGCGGAGCGCACCGAGCGCTGCCGGGTCCTCTACGTGTCGCCGCTGAAGGCGCTGGCCGTCGACGTGCAGCGCAACCTGCGCGCGCCGCTCGCCGGCATCAGCCAGGCCGCGCGCAGGCTGGGCGACCCCGACCCGGGCATCACGGTCGGCATGCGCACCGGCGACACCCCCGCCGAGGAACGCAGGTCGTTCCAGCGCACGCCGCCGGACATCCTGGTCACCACCCCGGAGTCGCTGTTCCTGCTCCTCACCTCCGCCGCGCGCGAGTCGCTCCGCGGGGTGGAGACGGTGATCGTGGACGAGGTGCACGCCGTGGCGGGCACCAAGCGCGGCGCCCACCTCGCGGTGTCGCTCGAACGGCTCGACGCGCTGCTCCCCCGGCCCGCGCAGCGGATCGGCTTGTCGGCGACGGTCCGGCCGGTCGACGAGGTCAGCGGGTTCCTCGCGGGCGGGCGGCCGGTCACCGTGGTCGCGCCGAAGATCGGCAAGACCATCGAGATGACCGTGGTGGTGCCGGTCGAGGACATGACCGAGCTGGACGGGCCACCGCCGCCGGACCACCCCGTCACCCCCGACCCGGACCTCGACCTCGACCTGCCGAGCGGCATCGGCACGCTCGAGGAGATGACGGGTGGCATGGGCGGTCCGAAACGACCGTCCATCTGGCCCGCGGTCGAGGAACGCGTGCTGGAGCTGGTCCGCCGGCACCGGTCCACGATCGTGTTCACCAACTCGCGGCGGCTGGCGGAACGGCTCACCTCCCGGCTCAACGAGCTGGCCGCGGAACAACCCGTCTACCCGAAGGACGTCGGCCGCTTCCCCGCCGAGGCCATCGCGGAGTCGGGCTGGGCGGCCGGGGTCGAGACCCCGACCGTGGCCCGCGCGCACCACGGCTCGATGTCCCGCGAGCAGCGGACCTCCGTGGAGGAGGCGCTGAAGTCGGGGCAGCTGCCGTGCGTCGTGGCGACCTCGTCGCTGGAGCTGGGCATCGACATGGGTGCGGTCGACCTGGTCATCCAGATCGAGGCGCCGCCGTCGGTCGCGTCCGGCATGCAGCGCATCGGCCGCGCGGGGCACCAGGTGGGCGCGGTGTCCCGCGGGGTGATGTTCCCGAAGTTCCGCGGCGACCTCGTGTCGTGCGCGGTGGTGGCGGAGCGGATGGGCGAGGGCGCGATCGAGTCCATGCGCTACCCGCGCAACCCGCTCGACGTGCTGGCCCAGCACATCGTGGCGATGGTGGCGCTCGAGACCTGGTCGGTGACCGACCTGGCGGCGCTGGTGCGGCGGGCGGCGCCGTTCGCGGCGCTGCCGGAGTCGGCACTGCACTCGGTGCTGGACATGCTGGCGGGCCGCTACCCGTCGGAGGAGTTCGGCGAGCTGCGGCCGAGGGTGACGTGGGACCGGGTGAACGGCGAGCTGCGCGGGCGGCCCGGCGCGCAGCGGCTCGCGGTCACCTCCGGCGGCACGATCCCCGACCGCGGCCTGTTCACCGTCATGACCCCGGCGTCCGAGGGCGGATCCGGGTCGCGGGTCGGCGAGCTGGACGAGGAGATGGTGTACGAGTCGCGGGTCGGCGACACGTTCCTGCTGGGCACGTCGTCGTGGCGGATCGAGGACATCACGGCCGACCGGGTGATCGCCACCCCGGCTCCCGGTGAGCCCGCGCGGATGCCGTTCTGGAAGGGCGACACCCCCGGGCGGCCGCTCGAACTCGGCCGCGCGCTGGGGAAGTTCCTGCGTGAGATGTCGGGCATGCCGGAACCGGAGGCCAGGGCGCGGGCCGCGGCCGCCGGGCTCGACGAGTACGCGGCGGGCAACCTCATCGCGTACCTGACCGAGCAGAAGGAGGCCACCCGCCACGTCCCGGACGACCGCACCATGCTCATCGAGCGGTACCGCGACGAGCTGGGTGACTGGCGGATGGTGGTGCACTCGCCGTTCGGCGCGCAGGTCAACGCGCCGTGGGCGCTCGCGATCGGCGCGCGGCTGCGGGAGCGGCGCGGCATCGAGGCCAGGGTGGCGCACTCCGACGACGGCATCGTGATCCAGCTGCCGGACACCGTGGACGACGAGGGCTCCGACGTCGTCGCTGAGGCCGAGGACGTGCTGCTCGACCCGGACGAGATCGAGCAGATCGTGGTCACCGAGGTCGGCGGGTCGGCGCTGTTCGCGTCGCGGTTCCGGGAGTGCGCGGCCCGGTCGCTGCTGCTGCCGAGGCGTGACCCGCGCAAGCGGACCCCGTTGTGGCGGCAGCGGCAGCGGGCGTCGCAACTGCTGTCGGTGGCGGCGAAGTACGAACAGTTCCCCGTGGTGCTGGAGGCCATGCGGGAGTGCCTGCAGGACGTGTACGACCTGCCGGGGCTGAAGTCGCTGATGGCCGAGGTGCGGGCGCGGAAGGTGCGGGTCGTCGAGGTGGAGACGCCGGCACCGTCACCGTTCGCGCGCAGCATGCTGTTCGGCTACGCGGGACTGTTCCTCTACGACGCCGACGCGCCGCTGGCCGAGCGGCGGGCGGCGGCGCTGTCACTGGACTCCTCGCTGCTGGCGGAGTTGCTGGGCTCGGAAGCGATCCGCGAGCTGCTCGACCCCGAGGTGCTGGCCGAGGTGGAGCAGTCGCTGCAGCGGCTGGAACCGTCGCGGCACGCACGGCACGCGGAGGACACCGCGGACCTGTTGCGGTTCCTCGGCGATCTGACCCCGGCGGAGGCCGCGCTGCGCGGCGTCGAACCGGGCTGGCTCGACGAACTGGAGAAGCAGCGGCGGGTCATCCGGGTGCGGATCGCGGGCGAGGAACGGTTCGTGATCATCGAGGACGCGGGCCGGATGCGGGACGCGCTCGGGGTCGCGCTGCCCGTCGGGGTGCCGGAGGCGTTCACGGAGCCGGTCGACGACCCGCTGGGCGACCTGCTGTCGCGGTACGCGCGGACACACGGCCCGTTCCCCGCCGATGAGGTGGCGGCCCGGTTCGGGCTCGGGGTCGCGGTGGTGACCGGGGTGCTGGACCGCATGGTCGGCATGGGGCGGCTCGTGCGCGGCGAACTGCGACCCGGCGGCACGCACGTGGAGTACTGCGACGCGGACGTGCTGCGGCGGGTCCGCCGGGCGTCGCTCGCGAAGCTGCGTGCCGAGGTCGAACCGGTCGAACCGGCCGCGCTGGGCCGGTTCCTGCCCACCTGGCACGGGGTCGGCAAGCGTTTGCGGCACGCGCCGACCGCGGACGACGTCCTGTCGGTGGTGGAACAGCTGGCGGGTGCGCCGCTGCCCGCGAGCGGGTTCGAGTCGCTGATCCTGCCGTCGCGGCTGCCCGGCTACACGCCGTCGCTGCTGGACGAGCTGACCACGGCGGGCGAGGTGACGTGGTGCGGCACCGGTGCGCTCGCGGGTGGCGACGGCTGGATCGCGGTGGCGCCCGCGGATGTGGCCGACCTGCTGCTGCCGGACGTCGAGGAGGCGGTACCCGACACGCCGCTGCACGGCGCGGTGCTGTCCGCGATGGACGGTGGCGCGTTGTTCTTCCGGCAGCTGGCCGAACGGGCGGGCGCGATCCTGCTCGACGGTGGCGCCGAGGCGCCGTCGGACGCGGACGTCGTTGCCGCGCTGTGGGATCTGGTGTGGTCGGGGCTCGTCACCAACGACACGATCGCGCCGCTGCGTTCGCTGGTGTCGGGCCGCGGCGCGGCGCACAAGCCACGCAGTTCCACGCCGCGTGGCCGGTACGCGCGGTTGCGCGGCGCGCGGCCGTCGATGCCGAGCAGGACCGGGCCGCCGACGGTGGCGGGCCGGTGGTCGCTGGTGGTCCCGAGGGAGGAGGACCCGACCCGCCGGGCACACGCCCGCGCGGAGGCTTTCCTGGAACGGCACGGCGTGCTGACCCGCGGTGCGCTCGACACCGAGCGGGTGACCGGCGGCTTCACCGGCGTGTACAAGGTGTTGCGCGCGATGGAGGAGTCCGGGCAGATCGTGCGCGGCTACGTCGTGGAAGGCCTTGGCGCGTCGCAGTTCGCCGCACGCGGGGCGGTGGACCGATTACGTGCACTGTCCCGGGTGGACAGTGAGGTCGCGGCGGACGTGCAGGCGACCGTGCTGGCGGCGGCCGACCCGGCGCAGCCGTACGGCGCGGCACTGCCGTGGCCGGACCCGGTGGGCACCGGAAAGCACCGCCCAGGGCGGAAAGCGGGCGCGCTCGCCGTACTCGTGGACGGTGTGCCCGCGCTGTACGTGGAACGCGGCGGCCGCTCCCTGCTGTCCTTCACCGAGGACGACACGGCGTTGCGCGCGGCGGCCGAGGCGTTGTCGCGTGCGGTGCGGGAGGGCTGGCTCGGGCAGCTGGCGGTCCAGCGTGCCGACGGCGAGGTGGCGCTCACCTCGGGGCTGGCGGACGTGCTGCGCGACGCGGGCTTCCGCGCGACCCCGAAGGGGCTGCGCCTGCGCGCATGACCGTCCACGGTGCACATTCCGCGCACAGCGGGTGAAAGTGCGTGCTCGCTTCGTGTTCCGCACCGCCCGCCGCGGGGTTGAATGACGACCGGTCGGGGTTCGGACATCTTCTCTGTGGGGGTTGCACACGTGCGGTCACTTTCCGCGGCCCTCGTCACGGTCGCCGTGGCAGGGCTCGTTCTCACCGGGTCCGGCGGCGCCGCCGCCGAGCCGGTGCACACGGTCGCGCCGTCGCCGACCGCGGTCGCAGGCGGGTCCACGTTCACGTCGCTGCCGCCGACCCGCGTGCTGGACACCCGGCTGGGCAGCGGGGTGCCGGTCGGGCAGGGCAAGGTGGTCTCGGTGAACCTGGCCGACAAGGTGCCCGCGGGCGCCACGGCCGTCGTGTTCAACCTGACCGGGGTCCAGCCGACGCTGTCGACGTTCGTCACTGCCTACCCGCACGGGCAGAGCAGGCCGGTCGCGTCGAACCTGAACCTGCGGGCCGGTGAGATCCGCGCCAACCTGGCGACCGTGACCGTCGGGGCGGACCGGGTCGTCGACCTGTACAACCACTCGGGCAACACGCACCTCGTCGTCGACCTGGCGGGGTACTACTCGACCGGTGACGCGGCGAAGTTCGTGCCGCTGGACGGGCGGGGGGTGCTCAGCACGCACCTCGGCACGCGGAGCACGACCACACTGGACGTGAGCGAGTTCGTGCCGTCGACGGCGACCGCGGTGACCATCAACGTCCGCGGCAGCCAGGCGACGACCAGCACGTTCGTCACCGCGTGGCCGGCAGGCACCACGCGGCCGATCAGCTCCACGGTCAACATCCCGGCGACCGCCGCCACCTCGAACATGGCCACCGTGGCGCTGGGGCCCGGTCGCACGGTCAGCCTCTACAACCACAACGGCGAACTGGACCTGAACGTCTACCTCACCGGCTTCTACACCCCCGCCTTCGGGGCGGTGTTCACGCCGGTGAACCCACTGCGCGTACTGGACACCCGCGACGGCACCGGCACGACCGGCGCCGGGCCGATCACTCCGGGCCAGCGGCTGCCGCTGCGGTCGCCGGCCCTGCCCGACGACGCGGTCGGCGCGATCGTGAACCTGACCGGCATCGCGCCGACGGCCACCGCCGAGCTCAGCACGACGCACTACACCACCAACGTGTGGGTCCCGCCCGTCGTCAACCTGGTGGCGGGGCAGATCGCGGCGAACCTGACCGTCATCACGCTCGAGGGTGAGAACCCGGGCGCGCGGACGCTGATCCACAACTTCTCCTCGGGCAGCGTGCACGCCGCAGCCGACCTCGCGGGCTACTTCCGCTACTCGTACCCGCCGTGCACGAGCGGTTGCGCGTACTCGTGGGGACCGAACCTGTACCACCTCGGCATCGGCACGACGTCGTCGAAGTCCGGGCCCACACCGATCGCGGGACTGTCGGACGTGGTCAGCGTCTCCACGCACTACGCGGCCCTCGCCGACGGCACGATGTGGGGCTGGGGCCGCAGCGCCAGCCTCGGCGGTGACTGGCGTGCCGGGTACCTGGCCGGGCCGGTCCGGATCGACGACCGGACGGACGTGGTCGCGGTGGCCGAGGCCACCGACCGCCTGCTGGGCCCGACCGGCCTCGCGATGCTGCGGAGCGGCGGCGTCCTGGCGTGGGGCGTCAACTACCACTACACGCTCGGCCCGGAAGCGAGGAACGAGTCCTACGGTGGCCCGCTGGGCGTCACCGGCGTGACCGACGCCGTCGCGATCGCGGGTGGTGAGGGCGCCGCCTACGCGCTGCGGGGGAACGGCACGGTCCTGGCGTGGGGCTGGAACGACGAGGGTCAGCTCGGCACCGACCGGACCGAGGTGGAGACCCCGACGCCGCGGCCGGTGGCGGGCCTGACCGGGGTCACCGCGATCGCCGCGGGCGGCAAGAACGCCTACGCGCTGACCGCCGACGGGTCGGTCTGGGCGTGGGGCAGCAACACCGGCGGCAAGCTCGGTGACGGCACGACCGCGGCGTTCTCGCGGGTCCCGGTGCGGGTCAGCGGCCTCACCGACGTGGTCTCGATCGCCGCGGACACCACCAACGCGTACGCGGTGAAGGCCGACGGCACGGTGTGGGCGTGGGGCTCCGGCGAGCGGGGTGGTCTCGGCAACGGCGTGGACTGCGGGACCTGCACGTCGAACGTGCCGGTCCAGGTCGTGGACGTCACCGGCGCGGTCGACGTGGCGGGCCACGGCAACGGCGGGCACGTGCTCGACGGGCAGGGCCGGGTGTGGGGCTGGGGCGACAACGCGGGCGGCCAGCTCGGCACCGGTGTCGCCGAGCCGTACCGCACACGGCCGGTGCAGATCGCGGGCCTGACCGGGGTGACGGAACTGGGTGCGGGCGGGCGCGCGCTCGTGTCCTGACAAGACCGGGGAGGGAAAGGGGCGGCGGAGGCCTGGGGGCTCCGCCGCCTACTTCTCTTTGTCCTTCTCGAGTGCGGCCAGCCGTAGCTCCAGCTGGTCGACGCGGTGGCGGAGCAGCGTCACCTGCGCCTCCAGGCTGACCTCGCGCTCCGCGCGCCGCTGGATGCGGGGGGACTGCGCGGCCCTGGCGACCACGGCGTCGAGCGGCACCAGCCGTTGCGGGCCGTTGGGGCCGTCGACCAGCCGCGACTCGATCTCGCCGTTGCGGTACCACGCCCGCAGCGCCGACCGGGACACGCCGGTCTCCTGTTCCGCCTGGGCCAGCGTGACCCACGGCGTTTCCTCGAGTTGCGCGAACAGCTCCAGCTCGTCCCGCCAGCGGGAGAGGCGCTCATCCCAGTCCGTCACAGGGAGAGGGTATCAATGACACTGTATTGACAGGGTCACAGTCAGGGCAGACCATCGACGGCATGTTCGAGCGCTTTACCGCGGAGGCCCGGTCTGTGGTGGTCCGCGCCCAGGAAGAAGCCCGCGACCTGCGACACGACTCCATCGGCACCGAGCACATCCTGCTCGGCCTGTTCACCATGCCGACGAGCGTCGCGGCGCGGGCCCTGCGCAACCTCGGCATCACGGCGGCCTCGGTGCGTGCCGGGATCGAGGAGAAAGTGGGCCTCGGCAAGGAGGAGACCCCGGCGGGCCACATCCCGTTCACGAAGCGCGCCAAGAAGGTGCTGGAGCTGTCGCTGCGGGAAGCGTTGCAGCTCAAGCACAACTACATCGGCACCGAGCACATCCTGCTGGCGCTCCAGCGCGAGGGCGACGGCCTGGCAGCGGAGATCCTGGCCGACCGCGTCCCCGACACCGGCGCCATCCGCGCCATGGTCAACGACCTGCTCAACGACGGCGTGCGCGAGCACCCGGCCGGCGAGCCGGCGCCGCGCACGAACGCGGCGGAAGAGGTGGTCAGCGCGGCTCAGGCGCTCGCGGGTGACGCCCCCATGGGCAGCCACCACCTGCTGGAGGCCCTGATCCGCGCCGAGGGCAGCATGGCCGCGAAAGTGCTGGCCGACCTGGGTGTCGACGCGGCCGCGGTCGCCGCGAAGGTCGACGAGTTCGACACCGAGGACACCACCGACGCGACCCCCGAGGAACTGGCGGCGCGCAAGATGGAGCTCCGCGTGGAGAACGACGAGGTGCACCTCGTCTTCCGCGACGGCGGCACCGTCGACCTCGCCCGTGCGGTGACCGAGGCGGTGGGCGGCCCGCTGACCGCGACCGGACCCGTCACCGGCAAGTTCGTACCGCTGTGGACCACGACGAACCAGTTGCTGCTGTCAGTGCTGCAGACCCTGAAGGGCGAACCCCTCCCGGAGAGCGCGACCCGCGACAAGGCCGCGCTGCTGGTCCGCAGGGTGCTCCACGACCGCCTGCGCCGCCGCGGCAGCTGACCTCACCTGGGCGTCAGCACGCAGAACTCGTTCCCCTCCACGTCGGCCATCACCTGCCACGGCACCGACCCCTGCCCCACGTCGACCTTGCGCGCACCCAGCTCCACCAGGCGTGTCACCTCCGCCCGCTGGTCGTCCTCCGGCAACGGCGCCACGTCCAGGTGCACGCGGTTCTTCACCCGGTGCGGCTCGCCGGTGTGGACGCACTCCAGCCACGGCCCGCGCCCGCTCGGCGAGCGCAGCGACGCCGTCCGGCTCGTCGTCGCCACCACCGGCCAGCCGGACGCCGCCGACCAGAACTCCGCCAGCCGCAACGGGTTCTCCGCGTCGACGACCACCGCGGCGACGGCGCCCGACGCCGCGTACTCCGGGCGTTGTTCCAGCACGCAGAACTCGTTGCCCTCCGGGTCGGCCATGACGACCCACGGGACGTTGCCCTGCCCGACGTCGGCCCGCGTCGCGCCGAGGGACTCCGCGTGGGCCACGATCGACATCTGGTGGTCCGGGGAGGCACTGGACAGGTCGAGGTGCACCCGGTTCTTGCCCACCTTCTGGCTCGTCACCGGGACGAAGACCAGGTCGAACTCCCAGCCGTCGTCCGGCGGCGCGGCCACGTCCACCTCGTCGCCGTCCGCATGGGACACCCGCCAGCCCAGCAGGTCCACCCAGAACTCGGCCAGGGCCGCCGGGTCGGCCGCGTCTACCACCACGTTGATCAGTCGCGTGGACATGTGCCGCAAACTAGCGGACACCACCGACAGTTCAGCGGGTGGCGATCCGCAGCAGGGACCTCAGCTGCGCGACCAGCAACGGGTCACCGGACTCCTGGACGTACGCGCCCGGCCGCCTGCCCCACAGCCACAGGTACATGCCCGCCGGGTCGCTGGAGACCGTGGCGTCGGCCGGTTCGTCGTCGGTCGCCCGCCACGCCGACGTGCCGGTCGTGCTGACCTTCGCGATCCAGCGGCGGCCGCCCGCGTTGACGGCCACGGTGCCCGGCAGCACGTCCGTCACGCCGAGCACGCCGAGCCGGTGGGTGAACCACAGCGACATGATCTCGTCGACGCCGTCGGTCGCCACGTCCTGCGCGAGGTCGCCGACGATGAGCTTGGCGCCGGTCAGCTGCACGTCGACGCGGTGGACGGTGGTCTCGTGCGCCAGCCTGCGGCACCAGAAGCCGTAGACCTGGTGTTCCGGCCACCACGTGGGAGCGCCGTCGAGCGGGTCGTGCCGGTCCAGTTCCTCGACGACCGCCAGCAGGCCGGCCCGCAGGTAGTCCACGACGCTCTGGTCCGCCGCCGGCTCACGCTGCCAGCGGGTGGGCCGCTCGCCGTCCCGCAGCCAGGACACGACCATCCGGTAGACCGAGCCGACGTGCCGCACCACCTCGCCGAGCTTCATGCCCGGCAGGTGCGGCACCTCCAGCTCCGGGTCCGTGCCCGTGGCCGACGTGGCCAGCCGCTCCCCCTCGGTGTCCAGCACGTCGAGCAGACGCGCGTAGTCGACCAGTGGTGTGACGGTCACCGGTCGTCCGCGCCGCGGACCAGCCGCGACACCAGCTCGATGAACTGCCCCGCCTGCCGCACGAGGTCGTCGGCCGACCGGGTGCTGACCGCCCGTGTGATGCCCGCCTGCACCGACGCGCGGGTCGCCGAGCAGGACGCGAAGAACGCCGCCCACTCGCGTAACTCCGGCGCGACCGACGACAGCAGCGTCCAGACGCTCATCGGGCGCGAGCGGGCGCGGTGCGGGCGCCCGCGCATGGCGAGCAGCGCCGCGGCGGCGCGCAACGCCGCGAGGTAGGCGTCCGCGAACCGCCGCGCCGCGTCCTGCTCGAGCTCCGCGGCGGACAGCCCGGACTCGGCCTGGGCGAGCAGGCCGTACGCTGACTCGGGCGCCGCCGAGTGGTGATTCGGAAAATCGAGAGTCGCGGTCACCGGATCTCCTCGCGGATCGGGAAGTCATCACTGGCTGTGACGACGTGCCGTGGGGAAGCCGGCGGGGCTCGGTGGCAAGGCGCTTCCCCCACCCTGCCACCGAGCCGGCGTTCGAACGGGTGTTCGAACAATTCGAGCTTAGCCGCGGCTGCCGGGAGACTCAACCTCGACCGGGAATTTCAGCGGCGATCGTGGCCACATCCGTGGTCAGATAGGCCCATGACCTCTCTGGACCACCCCTCGATCAGCAAGTCGGCCGCCGCGCTGCGGGAGGCGGGCATGACCGCCGCCGCGGACGGCATCCGCATCCTCGACGACGAGGTGCGCACCGCGGCGGCGGCCGCGGCCGCGCTCGGCGTCGAGGTCGGGGCGATCGCCAACAGCCTCGTCTTCCGGGCTACGCACGGTGACGAGGTGCGCCCGCTGCTCGCGCTGACCTCCGGCGCCCACCGCGCGGACACGGCGGTCCTCGCGGCCCTCGTCGGCGCGGACGAGGTGGGCAAGGCCGACCCGGCGTTCGTGCGCGAACACACCGGTCAGGCGATCGGCGGGGTGGCGCCGATGGGACATCCGCACCGGATTCGCACGATCGTGGACGAAGACCTGGCACGCTATGCGGTGGTGTGGGCGGCCGCAGGCCACCCGAAGTCCGTGTTCCCGACGACCTACGCCGATTTGCTCACCCTGACGGGGGGCACGGCTGCGGCCGTCGCGGACGGAGAGGAGAATCGCCTGTCGTGACCGCGGTCCCGCCACGAGTGGAACGGTTCGTCGACCTCTCCGCCGACGAACTGCGCTCCCGCCTGCCAGAAGCGTTGTCGCTGTACGTCACGGCGATGCGCTACCCAGCGGGCACGGCGGAGCAACGCGCGCCCATGTGGCTCGCGCACATGCTCCGCGCGGAGTGGCGTTGCGTCGCCGCCTTCGACACCGACGACCGCATGGTCGGCATCGCCTACGGCTACCGGGGCGCGGCGGGCCAGTGGTGGCACGAGCAGGTGCGGCGCGGGATCATCGAGCAGTCCGGCACCGAGCAGGCGGACCGCTGGCTGGACGACTACTTCGAGCTGACCGAGGTGCACGTCGCGCCCGCGAGCCAGGGCCGGGGCATCGGCGAGGAGCTGCTGCGCAGGCTGCTGGCGGGGGTGCGCACGTCGAAGGTGCTCCTGTCGACCCCGGAGGGGCCGACGCGCGCGTGGCGGCTGTACTACCGGATGGGCTTCACCGACGTGCTGCGCCACTACCGGTTCACCGGCGACCCCCGCCCGTTCGGCGTGCTGGGCCACACACTGCCGCTCTAGGCGTCCGGGTGGCCGGAGCGGCGGACCGCCCCGGCCACCCCGCGTTCAGCTGACCAGGTCGGTCGGGTGTGCGGACGCCACCGGCTGCTCCACGGGGTTCACCGTGGGCACCGGCAGCTCGACGACCCTGGCGGGTACCCGCTCGGGGGTCGCCTGCGGACGCCGCCTGGTCCGCCGCAGCAGCTTGTGCAGCCACCGCCAGCGTTCCCGTGCGGCGCCGGCCTCCAGCTCGGCGAGCGAGATGGTGTGGCCGTACCTGGCCTTGGCCGCCAGGTAGCTGCGTGCCTCGGCGCTCTGGCCGGGCACGAGGAACGGTTGTTGCTCGACGTGGAAGTCCGCTGTGGCCAGTGCCGCGACCTTCGCGGGGTTGTTGGTCAGCAGCCGTACCCGGCGCAGGCCGAGGCCGCGGAGGATGGCCACCGCGTCCTCATAGGACCGGGAGTCCTCCGGCAGGCCGAGCACCCGGTAGCTGGTGAACGTGTCCAGGCCCTCACGCTGGGTCAGCTGGTACCCGAGAGCCTTCGCGAGCAGTCCGGCGCCTCTCCCCTCCTGGTCGAGGTAGATGAGCACACCGGAGCCCGCCTTGCGCATCATGGCCATCGACTGCCGCAGTTGGTCCCGGCAGTCGCAGTCGACGGACTCGAAGATCTCGCCGTACACACACCGCGAGTGAATTCGAACGAGACACCCGTCCTCGGGTTCGCCGAACACCGCGGCGCACGGCTGGTTGCCGTGCACGTCGGAACCCCGGCCGAGCACGACGACGCGGAAGTCCCCGTCTGCGTGCCTCAGCTCATGTTCCGTCAGGTTTTCATCGCCCACGCGGGCTACCCCACACTCTGGTCCGACTCCATGATCCGTCCGACATCGCCGGGCTTGGGCATGGCGTCTGTGATGATGTCGATGGAAAGGTTCGTGGCCATCGCCGCGCTCGCCCACTCAAGGCTCTCGCGGGTGAGGCCACC
This sequence comes from Actinophytocola sp. KF-1, assembly GCF_054661535.1. NCBI lineage: Bacteria > Bacillati > Actinomycetota > Actinomycetes > Pseudonocardiales > Pseudonocardiaceae > Actinophytocola > Actinophytocola sp. KF-1. Next base: position 254,763 of record NZ_BAAFVK010000011.1, read on the forward strand.
GCGGCCGATCCTGAGCAAATGATGTACCAGGGCCGCCGAGAAGGCTTCTCTAGCCCCCGGGGAATCGGTGAGCGGTACCGATGGTGCGTCGATGTCCGCTTCCAACTCACGAGATCTGATGCGGCAGCGGAAGTTCTCCACTGAACAGACCGTCGCCACGCCCATGGTGCGCAGCTGACGAGCGATCTCGTCAAAGCTCTTGTTGTCGTCGAAGGGGGGCAGCAGCTTGCTCAGCGCCCATTCGGAACCCACGACGTAATCCACGCCGGTGAACTGCCGGTAGATCTGCTGTGGACGGTCCAGGGGTGGGGACGCCTGCAGCAGCACCAGCGGTTTCCTCGGCAGATTCCGCGCGGTGTCCAACGTCCACTTGACGACGTCGACCGGCGCTTCCAGGGTCACGAGCACGGCGTCGGCCTCGGCCAGCGCACGGCTCATCGCCTGGCTTCGCATGTCTCTTGTGGAGAGTGCGACCCGGAGCTCGTTCTTCCAGCCGATCGTGGCGGCGTCTCCGTTGGGCAGCACAATAACCTGTGCCACGGGGGTCGCTTCGCCCGGTGCTTCCACGATCAAGTCCGTGGCCAGGTCCTCGCTGCGCATGTACTCGAGGAGCCTGGTCGCGGCCGAGTCGCCGCCCACGGCGGCGGCGAAGCGGATGTCGAAGCCCATGCGCCTGCCCGCCACGGAGAGGTTGAGCCCCTTGCCGCCGGGGTTCATGTGGAACGACGTGGCCTGCACGGACGTGCCCGCGACCGGCAGCTGCTCGACGACCGTGATGTGGTCCATCACCGCGCCGCCCACCACCAGGACCGTGTTGCCGGGTTCCTCCGTCGACTCGCGACGCGCCATGCCCGCGGCACGCACGCAGCGCTCGGCCAGCACGCCGAGCGTCTTCTCCTCGACCGAGCCGCGCAGGCTGCGCACGGTCGGCGCGGGTGGCGGGGTCGCCACGCCCATCAGCTCGTGCAGCGTGTGCCAGCCCTCCGACAGCGCGATCCGCCGCACGCCGAGGTCGGCGCGGTAGAGGCGGTTGGCGAGCGCAGGCTGGTCGGTGAGCTCGTCGGCCAGCATGCCGAGCGCGAGCACCACGTCGGCGATGAGCCGGTCGGTGGGCTCCAGCTCGGCGACGACCGCGGCCACCGCGTCGACGATGGCCTGCTCGACCGGCGCGCCGGACTCGCGGATGGCGCGCTGGACCGCCGGCAGGTCCGCGAGGACGCGCGTGTCCACTTCCGTGTCACGCAGCCGTCTGGCGGTCAGACCGGCATGGGTCCTCAGCTTGAGGAAGACGCCGCGGACGCCGATGACTTCCGCGTCGGTTGCCATGGCCGACCTCCACTGGGGTGTCACTTGCCTCCACTATCCCGCGCCGCGCAAGCACAAGGCACGAACTTTCTCGATGTCTATGATGACCGGTCTATTGAATTCTCTAGACCAGTCGTCATATTCTGCTGTCGAGCCCGCACACCGGGGCCACCGCTTCCTCCGAACGGGGGTCCGCCACTCCGACGGCAGGGCTAGCACACGACCGGATTGCCCCATTCGGTGGACAAAGCGAGTGATTTTCGCGGTTTCCACATTTATCGGGAGTTTTGGAGCACGGATGAACGTCACCCACCTCAACTGCGGCACCATGCGCGAGATCCCCGCGGACGGCAGGGACCCCGCGCGGGTCGTGTGCCACTGCCTCGTCGTCGAGGCGGACCACGGCCTGGTGCTGGTGGAGACCGGCTTCGGCGCGATCGACATCGGGCAGCCGGAGGTCGCGCTGGGCCCGGACTTCCTGGCCCGCACCGAGCCGGTCCTCGACCCGTCGGAGACGGCGGCGGCGCAGCTCGTGGCCCGCGGCTACGACCCGGCGGACGTCACCGACATCGTGCTCACGCACCTCGACCTCGACCACAGCGGCGGGCTGCCCGACTTCCCGGCCGCCCGCGTCCACGTGCACGACGCCGAGTACCGGGCCGCCATGGCGACGACCAGCACGCACCCGGAACACACGCTCCGGTACCGCCCCGCGCACTGGGCGCACCGGCCGCGGTGGGTGACCTACCCGTCACGCCGCGACACGACGTGGTTCGGCTTCGACGCGGTGCACCTCGACGGGCTGCCTGCCGATGTGCTGCTGGTGCCCCTCGCGGGGCACACGCCGGGCCACTGCGCGGTGGCCGTCCGCGGCGGCGACCGCTGGCTGCTGCACGCGGGCGACGCGTTCTACTACGACGGCCAGATCGCGCCGCGGCGGTGGGAGATCCCGCTGTGGGACGCGTTCGAGGAGATCACCGAGACCGACCGGCCACTGCGGATCGGCAACCAGGCCCGGCTGCGCGAACTGGTCCGCGACCACGGCGACGAGGTGCGCGTCTTCTCCGCGCACGACCCGTGGGCCTTCGCCGAGGTGACGACCCCGGCAACGGCGTAGCGCCGGACGCCGGGCACAGGCCTTGTGTGGGTTGTCCCCGTCCTGGGTTTGTCTTCGCCGGACGGGCGTCCTCGCCGGAGGGCGTCCTGCCGGACGGGCCTCCTCGCCGGAGGGGCTGGTCTCCGGGATGGCGGGGGTCTTGCACGGGGTTGGGTTGGCAGGGACTGGTGTCCGTGGCGGTGCCTGCCATCCCGTCGACCTCCCGGAGGGCTATCACACCGCGTCAAGGGGGCCCGGGGATTTGGGCATGTGGTTGGTTCGTGCTTCGGGCCCCCTTGACACGGCGTGATCGGGCTTCGCCAGGTCGACGGGATGGCAGGCACCCCTCACGGGGTTGATGGGGCTTCGCCCGCTTCGCGGGGCCGGGCGCGCAGCGCCCGAACCGTCAGATTCTGGCCAGGCACTCCCGCATGGTGTCCATGCCCATCTGGCCCAGGTAGAGGGCCTCCATGTGGAAGTGCTTGAGGTCGAAGGCGGCGCCCGCGCGGGCCTTCGCGTCCTCGCGGGCCTCCAGCCACAGCCGCTCGCCCAGCTTGTAGGCGGGTGCCTGGCCGCCCCAGCCGAGGTACCGGTCCACCTCGTCGACGACCGTCGCGTGCTCGGTGATCGTGCGGGTCAGCATGAACTCCAGGCCCAGCTCCGGGGTCCAGGTCTCCCCCTCGTGGAAGCCGGTGCCCGACGGGATCCCCAGCTCCATGTGCATGCCGATGTCGATGATCACGCGCGCGGCGCGGAAGATGTTCTCGTTGAGCATCCCGAACAGGTTGCCGTCGTCGGACAGGTACCCGAACTCGCGCATCAGGCGCTCGGCGTACAGCGCCCAGCCCTCCGAGTAGGCGGGCACCCACGACAGCATCCGCTGGAACTTGTTCAGCCGCTCGGCGTGGTACATCGCCGTCGCGATCTGCATGTGGTGGCCCGGCACGCCCTCGTGGTACACGATGCTGGTCTCGCGCCACGTGGTGAACGAGTCCTTGTTCGGCGGCAGCGCCCACCACATCGCGCCCGGACGGCTGAAGTCGTCGCTCGGGTTCGTGTAGTACGCGCCCGCCGAGCCGCCGGGCGGGGCGATCTTGCAGTCGAGCCGCATGATCTCGTCGGGGATGTCGAAGTGGACCCCCCGCAGGTCGGCCAGGGCCTGGTCGGACAGCTTCTGCATCCACTCGCGGAACGCCTCGACGCCCTGCACCTGGTAGCGGGGGTCGGCGTCGAGCGCGTCGGCGGCCTCGGCGAGGGTCGCGCCCGGCTTGATCCGGTTCGCGACCTCCCGCATCTCGGCCTCGAGGCGCATGAACTCGGCCCAGCCCCACTCGTAGGCCTCGCGCAGGTCCAGCGCGGCACCCAGGTAGCGGCGGGACAGCAGCTTGTAGACGTCCTCGCCGACCGCGTCCTTCGCCGGCGCCTTGGGCAGCAGCTCGGTGCGCAGGAAACCGGCCAGCTCCGCGTACGCCCGCGACGCCGCCGCCGCGCCCGCGTCCAGGTCGGCACGCAGGCTGTCCGGCACGTCCGCCGCGCCCGCGACGAAGTCGGTGAAGAAGTTCTCGCTCCACTGCTCGCACTGGTCGGCCACCTTGCCGACCTGCCGGACCGCGGACACGTCGCCCTTCGCGGCCGCGTGCAGCAGGCTCGCGCGGTAGCCGGCGATGGCGTCGGGCAGGCGGGACAGGCGGGTCGCGATCGTGGCCCAGTCGTCGGCGCTGCCGGCGGGCATCAGGTCGAACGTGGACCGCAGGGTCTGCGGCGGGCTCGCGAGCACGTTCAGGTCCGCGTCGACGAGACCGGCCTCGTACGCCTCGACCTCGACGCCGAGCCGTTCGGTGAACACCGCCTTCGCCACGTGCTCGGCGTGGTCGGCGGGTTCGACGGCGGCGACGGCGGCGAGCGCGCGCCGCTGCAGCTCGGTGACCGCGGCGTTCCCGTCGGGCGACAGGTCCGGCCACCGGTCGTCGTGGCCGGGGATGCCCAGTTCGGTGGCCACCGTCGGCAGGAGCCGGACGTAGTCGTCGACGTACTCGTCGCTGATGCGCTGCACGGTCATGGCGCGCACGGTACCGACCGGCGCCTGCCCGCACACGGGATTTCGCACCCGGCCGGGGTACTGGCAGGATGGCGCGGTGCGCAGGGTCTTACGGGTCACAGGGCTGCTCGCGCTGTTCGGTGTGCTGATGCTCTCACTGACCGGGTGCCTGCGTGTCCACGCCGCGATCGCGGTGTCGCCGGACGACCTCGTGTCGGGTGAGCTGATCGTCGCCGCGCTGCCGGTCAGTGAGCAGGACAACGGGCCGCCGCTGACCATCCCGCCCGAGCTGTCCGACCGGGTGCAGGCGGAGAAGTACGCCCAGGACGGCTACGTCGGTCAGAAGGTGACGTTCACCGACCTGCGCTTCACCGACGTCCAGACCCTCGTGGAGACGATCTCCGAGGCCGACGAGTTCCGGCTGTCGTTCCGCCGGGCGGGCGACCTCGTGACCCTCGCCGGTTCGGTCGACCTGATGCAGGTGCCCAAGGACCGCGCGGACGTCCAGATCAAGGTCGCCTTCCCCGGCTCGGTCACCAGGACCAACGGCGACGAGGACGGCGGCACGATCAGCTGGTCCCCGAAACCGGCCGCGGTCACCGAGTTCGACGCGATCGCGCAGTACTCCGACACGGACGGCGAGTCGCTGACCAAGTGGGTGACGATCGTCGGCGGCGGCGCGCTGGGCGCGGCCCTGATCGCCGCCCTCCTCGCGCTGATCGCCCACCGCCGCAGCCTGAGCGCGGAACGCGCCCAGGCGCGGCGGTACTAGCCGGGGCCCTCGATCGCCGTCGACGCGCCGGTCAGGACGCCGAGCTGAGGCGGGAGCGGCCAGGGGCCAGGCCCAGGCGGTCGACCACGATCTCCTTGGTCGCCTTCGAGCGGTTGAACGTGTAGAAGTGCAGGCTCGGCACGCCCTCGGCGAGGAGCCGTTCGCACAGCTCCGTGGTGACGTTCATGCCCTCCTCGCGGAACGCCTTCGGGTCGGCGGCCAGCGGGTCGAGGCGCGCGGCGAGCGACGCGGGCACGTCGGCGCCCGACAGCTCCACGGTCTTGCTCAGGATCTTCGGCGTGGTCAGCGGCATCACGCCGGGCAGCAGCAGCGTCTCGCAGCCGGCTGCGGCGACTCGGTCGCGCAGGCGCAGGAAGTCCTCGGCCTCGAAGAACAGCTGGGCGATGGCGAAGTCGGCGCCCGCGCGGAGCTTGCGGACCAGGTACCTCGTGTCCTCGTCGAGGTCGGCGGAGCGCGGGTGGCCGTACGGGAACGCCGACACGCCGACGCAGAAGTCGCCGAGCGAGCGGACCAGGGTCACCAGTTCCTCGGCGTACTCGAGGCCCTCGGGGTGCTTCACCCACTCGCCGTTGGGGTCACCCGGCGGGTCACCGCGCAGCGCCAGCACGTTGCGGATGCCGAGCGAGGCGTACCAGCCGATGACGTTGCGCAGCTCGGCCACGGAGTGGTCCACCGCGGTCAGGTGGGCCATCGAGACCAGCGTGGTCTCGGTCACCACGCGCCCGGTGGTCCTGATCGTGCGGTCCCGGCTCGACCCGCCCGCGCCGTAGGTCACCGACACGAACGCCGGGTCGAGACCCTCCAACGAGCGGATCGCGTTCCACAGCCGGAGTTCGTCCGCGTCGTCGCGCGGCGGCATGAACTCGACGGAGAACACCGGCCGGTCACCTGGGATGCGGGCCACCACCGAAGTCATGTACCTGAGGGTAGTGACCCTGCCTACAGATCCCCTCGACACCCACCCCCGCCGGTGCGTTCCCGCCACGGACCACGCACCATGGTCAGCGTGACCCCCGAGCGCGTAGCTGAGGACATCGACGGCGCGGTGCACCTGCACGTCGAGAAGCTCCTCCGCGGCTACCTCGCCGAGCGCCGTGCCGAGCTGCCCGAGCAGGCGCAGACGTTCGCGGCCGCCGTCGACACCCTCTCCGACTTCGCGCTCCGCGGCGGCAAGCGGATCCGGCCCACGTTCGCGTGGTGGGGCTGGCGCGCCGCGGGTGGCGACGGCACCGGCCCGGCGGCCGACGCCGTGCTGACCGCCGTGAGCGCGCTGGAGCTGATCCAGACGTGCGCGCTGGTCCACGACGACCTCATGGACGCCTCCGAGCTGCGCAGGGGCCACCCGACCGTGCACGTCCGGTTCACCGACGCGCACCGGGCCGGCGGCTGGCTCGGCGAGCCGGAGCGGTTCGGCATGGCGGCCGCGATCCTGCTCGGCGACCTCGCGCTCGCGTGGGCGGACGACATGTTCACCGGCGCGCCGCTGACCGAGCGGATGCGTGCCGCCGCCCGCGCGCCGTGGCTCGCGATGCGCGCCGAGATGTTCGCGGGCCAGTACCTCGACGTGCTCGCGCAGGCCGAGGGCGACGAGTCCGAGGAGCGCGCGCTGGGCGTGGCCCGGCTGAAGACCGCCGCGTACACGGTCGAGCGGCCGCTGCACATGGGCGTCGCGCTCGCGGGCGCCGACGAGGACACCATCACCGCGGTCCGCGCGTTCGGCACCGACATCGGCGTCGCGTTCCAGCTCCGCGACGACCTGCTCGGCGTGTACGGCGACACCGAGGTGACCGGCAAGCCCGCCGGTGACGACCTGCGCGAGGGCAAGCGCACACTGCTGGTGTCGCTCGGCCTGCGGTACGCCGACGAGGCAGGCAGGCACGCCGACGCCGACCTGGTGCGCGGCGCGCTCGGCGACCCCGACCTCACCCGGGACACCATCCGGCGGGTGCGGGAGGTGCTGGTCGAGGTCGGCGCGGTCGACGAGCTGGAACGGCGGATCGACAAGCTCACGGTGTCGGCGATGGCCGCGCTGGACTCGGCGGGGCTCGGCGAACCCGGCCGCACCCGGCTCGCGGACCTCGCGATCGCCGCGACCCGGCGGGACCGCTGAATGCGCTCGCTCCCCGGCAGCACCGATCACGTGGTCGTGGTCGGCGCGGGTCTGGCCGGGTTGTCGGCCGCCCTGCACCTGCTCGGCGCGGGCCGCCGGGTGACCCTGCTGGAGTCGGCGCCGCACGTCGGCGGCCGGGCGGGCCGCGACCGGCTCGGTGACCTCCGCATCGACACCGGCGCCTCCGTGCTGACCATGCCGGAGCTGCTCGACGAGGCGTTCTCGGCGGTCGGCTCGTCGCTCGCCGAGCGCGTCGACCTGGTCCGCCTCGACCCGGCGTACCGGGCGCACTTCGCCGACGGGTCCACGATCGCCGTGCACACCGACGCCGACGCGATGGCCGAGGAGGTCCGCCGGGTGGCCGGGCCGCGGGAGGCCGCGGGCTACCTGCGGCTGCGCCGGTGGCTCACCGAGCTGTACCGGGTCCAGCGCGACACCTTCATCGGCGCCAACTTCGACTCCCCGCTCGACCTGCTCGGCCCCAAGCTCGCGCACCTCGCCGCGCTGGGCGGGTTCGGCAGGCTCGGCCCGCGGATCGGCCGGTTCCTGTCCGACGAACGGCTGCGGCGGCTGTTCTCGTTCCAGTCCCTGTACGCGGGCCTCGCGCCGGCGCACGCGCTCGCCGCGTACGCGGTGATCGCCTACATGGACACCGTCGCGGGCGTGTACTTCCCGCGCGGCGGGATCGGCGCGGTCGCGCAGGCCATGGCCGACGCGGCGACGGACGCGGGCGCCTCGGTGCGGACCGGCACGGGCGCGGCCTGGCTGGAACGCACCGGCGACCAGGTCACGGCCGTCCGCACCACGCACGGCGAGCGGATCCCGTGCGACGCGCTCGTGCTCACCCCGGACCTGCCGGTCAGCTACCGGCTGCTGGGCATCTCGCCACGCAGGCCGCTGCGCCCCCGCTGGTCGCCGTCGGCGGTCGTGCTGCACGCGGGCGTGGACCGCACGTGGCCGGAGCTGGGCCACCACACGGTGTTCTTCGGCGCCGGGTGGGACCGCACGTTCGACGAGATCCTGCGCCGGGGCAGGCTCATGAGCGACCCGTCGCTGCTGGTCACGCGGCCGACCGCGACCGACCCCGGCCTCGCGCCCGGGGGCGGGGAGGTCCTGTCGGTGCTCGCGCCGTGCCCGAACCTCGCGAGCGCGGCGATCGACTGGGAGCGGGTCGGGCCCGCCTACCGGGCGGAGCTCGGGCAGGTGCTCGCCGCCCGCGGCCTCACCGGCTTCGACGCCGCGATCACGGTGGAACGACTGGTCACGCCCGCCGACTGGGCCGCGCAGGGCCTCGCCGCGGGCACCCCGTTCTCGCTGGCCCACACGTTTCCGCAGACCGGTCCGTTCCGGCCGCGCAACCTGGTCCGCGGCGTCGCGAACGCCGTGCTCGCGGGCTGCGGCACCACCCCCGGCGTCGGCATCCCGCCGGTCGTCATCTCCGGCAGGCTCGCCGCGGAACGCGTCACCGGGACGAACCGTCGGCAATCCGTCAGGAAGTCCCCCCGCGTCGCCGCCAACTGAGTTGGGATACTCCTGCGTGGGGATGCGCCCGGACAGGCCACGGCGTGCCCGCCGGACGGGGAGAACCATGATGACTCGGAAGCCGCGCCTCCTGGTGCCCCTCCTGGTCGCGGCCGCGCTGGGGCTGACCGCGTGCACGAACGCGGTCGGCGGGGCGCCGTCGGGTGTCGAGATCGGGCCGCTCACCACGGCGGAGGCCACCGGCGCCGCGATCGCGAACCTCGCGGAGGCCGCCGCCGTCCGCTACCAGGGCACGCTGACCGCGTCCGACGACACGGAGTTCGGCGTCGACGTGACGGCCACCAGCACCAGCGAGGTGTTCGGCAGCATCAAGGCCGACGGGCTCGGCGCGTCGGTCATCGTGCTCGACAAGACCCTCTACCTGAAGGGCAAGCCGGAGTTCTGGTCCGCCATGGCGGCCCGGTTCGGCGTCAGCTCCGGTGACGGCACCGCGCTCGGCAACCGCTGGGTGAAGCTGCCGACCGTGCTGCTCGGCGTCGAGTTCGGCGACATCTTCACCCCGGACGTGATCGGCCAGACCGCCGGCAAGGCCACCAAGGACGCGGGCAAGGCGCTGCCCACGCAGGTCACCGACGCGGGCGGCGGGGTGAGCGGGGTCGAGGTCCCCGTCGACGGCGGCACGGTCTACCTCGCGAAGGACGCGCCGCACGGCGTGGTCGCGCTCGCGCTCGACGAGGTCGGCAGCGCCGAGAACACCAAGGCACGGGACCTGCGGGTGTCGGTCACCGACGTCTCGGCGACCGCCAACAAGGTCTACACCGACCTGGCCGCCAAGGCGAAGAACGAGCTGACCACCGCGGTCGACGCGCTCACCTCGATCACCCAGGGCGGCAACCGGTTCGACAAGTGCGCCGCGACGAGCTGCACGCTGATCGTCGACATCACCAACCCGTCGAAGAAGGCCGTGAAGGTCCACCTGAAGGCCGACTGGACGGGTGACAACGCACCGCTCGGCAGCTGCGAGCAGACCGTCGGGCCGGTCCAGCCCGGCAAGTCGGCCAGCATGAGCTGCGCGATCAAGACCCAGCAGTGGGCCGACTTCTACCGGCGCGCCAACAGCGTGCCCGGCAGCCACCCGTACGGCGCCGTGTGGACCGCCCTCGCGCTGGCGGACCCGCCGGACGCCGCGCCACTCGCCGAGCGCGGCGCCGCCAAGCCCGCCGACCCGAAGGCCCGCACCGAGGGCGAGAGCGGGCACGCCGTGTACGAGATCGCCTACGCCGACGGCGTGTGGAAGTACGGCGTCGTGTCCGCCCGCTACTGGCGGGACCAGGCGAAGGAGCAGCTGCGCAGCTGCCTCGGCACCACCAAGTCCGTGTGCACGTACTCGCTCGTCACCACCGCGGAGAACCCGGTGTCGGCGTACGCGCTCGCGACCCAGCTGGTGGCGACCTACAAGCAGGAGAAGGGCACGTGCCCGGCAGGCCAGTGGGTGAGCTGCCCCAAGTGACCCTGGACGAGGCGTACCAAGCCTGCCGGGCGATCAACGCGTACCACGGGCGCACGTACTTCCTCGCCACCCGCCTGCTGCCCGCGGCGAGCAGGCCGTCGGTGCACGCCCTGTACGCGTTCGCGCGGCTCGCGGACGAGATCGTCGACAACGGGGCCGCGCCCGGCGACCCCGGCGAGGCGCTGAACAGCCTCGAGAAGGCACTCGCCGAGGCGCTGTCCGGCGGGCCGTACGCGCACCCGGTGCTGCTGGCGCTCGCCGACACGGTCCGCCGCCACGACCTCGACGAGCACCTGTTCACCGCGTTCCTCGCGTCCATGCGGATGGACCTGACGGTCACCGGCTACGCCACGTTCGCCGACCTCGCCGAGTACACCCACGGCTCGGCCGGCGTGATCGGGCTGCAGATGCTGCCGGTGCTCGGCACGTCCGTGCCGCGCGACGAGGCGGCGCCCTACGCGGCCGCGCTCGGCGAGGCGTTCCAGCTGACCAACTTCCTGCGCGACGTCGGCGAGGACCTCGACCGCGGCCGCCTGTACCTGCCCGCCGACGAGCTCGCGGCGTTCGGCGTGGACCGCGCCATGCTCGAGCACGCCCACCGCACCGGCCGCACCGAGCGGCCCATCCGGCGGGCGCTCGCCCACCTCGTGTCCTGCAACCACGCCGTCTACCGGCGGGCCGAGCCCGGCATCGGGATGCTCGCGCCGCGGGCCCGGCCGTGCATCGCCGCCGCGACCGCCATGTACCGGCGCATCCTCGACGAGATCGCGGACGCCGACTACGACGTGCTCACCAGGCGCGTGGTCGTGCCGACGCGCAGGCGGCTGCGGATCGCGGCCACGGCACTGGTCTCCGCGCTGCCCTTTGGGGTGGTCGGCGGTTCCCGTTGATCCGGTCCGCCACGACTGTCCGGCGAGGACCGTGACGAGCCATCCTCGCTGCCACGGGCCACGGACGTCGTGGCCGGTCACCGCGGGAGGAACAGCGATGACGGTGCCAGAGGGAGCGCAGCTCTCCGAGGACGGCAAGTACTGGTGGGACGGCGCCGACTGGCAGCCGGTCCCGGACGGGGACACCCAGCAGGCGGAGGTCGGCGCGCTCAGCGACGACGGCAAGTGGAAGTGGGACGGCAGCGAGTGGCAGCCGGTCGACGGCGGCGACGGCTCGGGTGCCGGCGGTGACGCACTGGCGGGCGCGCTCGCGGGCGCGGGCATCGACATCGCGCCGGAGGCCGCGGACGCGACCTACATCCAGCAGGTCGCCGAGCACGTGAACAACTGGTACGAGGGGCTCGACGAGAACAGCAAGGCGATCGTCGACGCGCTCTCCAAGCAGGGCGCCGACACCCTGCTCGCCGACCCCGAGGTCGGTGTGGTGAACGAGGGCGACCCGCTGATCACGGCGTTCGCAGGCAACAGCATGACGTTGGGCGAGTCGCTGCAGGCGACCAACCGCGCTCTCGAGCAGACCGCGTGACGAAGGGGAAGTGAACGATGGCGTGGGATGACTTCACCGCGTGCGCGGGCCGGGACGGCGAGATCCTCGCCCAGATCGGCGAGGACGGCGTCAAGGAGATCGCGGGCCTGTGGAAGATGATTCCGCAGGACGTCAAGGGCATGCTGATCGCGGCGTCCCGGTGGGGTGCCACCTACCTGGAGGCGGCGCTGGCGGCGGTCGGTGTCGCGGCCGCCGAGGTCATCGCGGCGGTCGCCGCCGGGGCCGGGCTCGGCGTGATCATGGCCGTGATCATCGACTGCTACGACCACCTGTGAGCCCTTCGCAGGGGTTCGCGCTCGCGCTGGCCGCGTTGCTGGTCAGCGCGGGCGTACCGAAGCTGTGGCGCCCCGGGCACGTCGCCGGGGCGCTTCGGCGTGTGTTCGGGCCGCGGCACGCGCACCGGCTGCGGCTCGCCGGGCGGCTGCTCGGCGCGTGGGAGCTGCTGCTCGCGGCCGCGGTGATGCTCGTCGGCGGCCGGCTCACCGGCGCCGCCCTCGCGGTCACCTACCTCGGCTTCCTCGGGTTCGTCGGCGCGGCCGTGCGCCGCGGATCGTCGTGCGGGTGCTGGGCGTCCATGACCGAGGGCCCGGCGGGCGGCGCGGAACTGGGCCGGACCGGGCTGCTGGCGGCCGCCGCCGTGTTCGTGGCCGTGACCGGGTGGACGCCCGGCGTCAGCGCGGCCGCGCTCGGCTGGGCGGCCGTGCTGCTGGCGCTGATGGTGCTGGCCGCCGTGGTCGGCGGCCGGGTCGCACCCGTGCGGTCGCGGTCGGTGGCGCGCAGGCTGGGGCGGCGGGCGGCCCCGACCCGCGGCGGGCGGCTGCTCGCGCGGGTGGTGTTCCTGGCCGGGTTCGTGCACGTCGGCACGGACGCGGAGCAGGCGAGGCTGCACCGCGCGCTCGAAGCGGAACAGAGCGCGCGGTCCCGTATGACCGCTCAGAACGCCAGGGCCTGAGCCCTGCGCTTCACCTCGCGGCCACCCGTGGCGCGCAGCGCGTCGATCGGGGTGCCGCCCGGCAACGTGTCGTCCGGCTCGAAGAGCCAGCGCAGCATGTCGTCGGGGGTGAAGCCCGCGTCCGCGAGCACCGTGATCGTGCCGGGCAGGCCCTTGACGATCTGGCCGTCCGCGGTCAGGAACGGCGCGGGCACGACCAGCACCCCGTCCCTGCGGACCGCGAGCAGCTGACCGTCCCGCAACGCCTGCCGCACCTTGTTGACCGGCAGCCCCAGGCGGTCGGCCACGTCCGGCAGCGTCAGCACCTCGACCTCGGGGCCCAGCACATCGTCGGCGGAAGGGATCGCACTCACATGGCAAACGATGCCACAGGTGCGGCCGTGGCGCGCAGACTGTTTTCCGCCCGTGTGACCCGCTCGTGACCCACAAATCGACGGCTTCGCCACGCCGTGCCGCCGGGCTCCGTACCATCACGGGCGTGGACGAAAGGGGAGCCGGCCTGATCGGTGCGCTGCTGGAGCAGCGGTACCGGGTCGACGCGCTGCTCGCCCGCGGTGGCATGTCCTCGGTGTACCGCGGGCTGGACACGCGTCTCGACCGCCGGGTCGCGATCAAGGTGATGGACGCGCGGTTCGCGGACGACCGCGCCTTCGTCGACCGCTTCGAGCGGGAGGCCAGGTCCGCCGCCAAGATCCACCACCCGAACGTGGTCGCGGTGCACGACCAGGGGGTGGACCGGTCACCGAACGGTGATCTCGTCTACCTGGTGATGGAGCTGGTCGACGGCGGCACGCTGCGTGACCTGATCAACGAGCGCGGCGCGCTCGACGTGCCGACCGCGCTGGCGATCATGGAGCCGGTGCTCTCGGCGCTGGCCGCCGCGCACCGCGCCGGGCTCGTGCACCGGGACGTCAAGCCGGAGAACGTGCTCATCGGGCACGGCGGCGAGGGCGGCAGCACGGTCAAGGTCGGCGACTTCGGCCTGGTCAGAGCCGTGCACAGCGCGGGGACCACGAGCGCGAGCGTCATCCTCGGCACGGTCGCCTACCTCTCCCCCGAGCAGGTCACCACCGGCAACGCGACCGCGGCCGGCGACGTGTACTCGGCGGGCATCGTGCTGTTCGAGGCGCTGACCGGCACCGCGCCCTACACCGGCGACAACGCGATCTCGGTGGCCTACCGGCACGTGAACGACGACGTGCCCGCGCCGTCGGCGCTCGTGCCGGGCCTCCCGCCGGAGCTCGACGACCTGGTCGTGCGCGCCACCCGGCGCGACGCGGCGCTGCGGCCCGCCGACGGCGCCGCGTTCCTCGCCGAGGTGGAGAAGCTGCGCATGATGACCGGCGCGCCGCGCGTGCCGGTCCCGGTGCCCGCGCCGACGGTCGCCGACCGCACGATGCCGGTGTCGCCCGCCATGATCGCGAGCGGCACGTCGTCCGGTGGGCTGGTGCTCGGCGACGCCGAGCAGACCGTGCGCAACGCCCCGGTTGTGTCCGCGGCCGCGCCGGCCGGCGCCACGATCGTGCGGCCTGCCCCCGGTGGGTTCCGCCCGGTCGGCCCGCAGGGCACGCGGGCCATGCTGCGCACCGACCTGTCGAGCGCCGCCGCCGCGGCCGCCACCGAGTACGTGCCACCCGTGTCCGCGCCCTTCCCCGCCCAGCAGCCGCCGGGTGGGCCGCCCCGCCCGCCGCGCAACCGGCCGCCGCAGGGCCCGAAGCCGAAGCGCAGCGGCACGTCGATCGCGCTGTGGACCGCCATCGCGGTGGTGGTGCTCGCGCTCGTCGGCACGTCGACCTGGTGGTTCACCTCCGGCCGGTACCGCACGGTGCCGAACGTCGCGGGCATGGCGACCTCGGAGGCCGAGCGGCAGCTGCAGAACAACGACCTGAACCCGCAGATCAAGACCGAGCACCACAACGACGTCAAGGCGGGCACGGTCATCCGCACCACACCCGCGTCGGGCGAGGAGATGCTGCGCGGCGACCAGGTCACCGTGTACGTGTCGCTCGGCAGGCCGAAGGTGCCCGAGGTGCGTGCGGGCGCGAACGAGGACGAGGTGTCCGACCTGATCCGCAAGCAGGGCCTGCGGCCGGAGAAGGACGACGGGAAGAACCAGTACAGCGACGACGTCGAGAAGGGCAAGGTCGTCACGGTCGACCCGCAGCCCGGCACGGAGCTGCGCCTCGGCGCGCCCGTCATCATCGTGATCAGCAAGGGCCCGGAGCCCAAACCGATCCCCGACGTGCGCAACATGACCCGCGACGAGGCGTTCACGGCGCTGACCGACGCCGGCTACCAGCCGCAGGACGGCCCACCGGAGTTCGCGGCGGACATCGAGGCGGGCCGGGTCGTCCGGACGGACCCGCAGATCGGCCAGACCGTCGAGGGCGATCAGAAGGTCGTGACCGTCTTCGTCTCCAACGCGGTCACCGTCCCCGATGTGGGTAACCGTTCCGTCGACGAGGCGAAGGCGATCCTCAGCGGGCTCGGCCTGCAGGTCGACGTCCAGGCCTTCGGCGGCGGCGGTGGCCGGGTCATCGCGCAGAACCCGGCGCCTAACAGCAAGGTCGAGCCCAACTCGAAGGTCACCATCTGGGCAATTCCCTGACGTGCGCGACCGGGTGAAGAATGACGGCTTCGCACAGGCGTAACTCGCAGGACACGGAACGCTGGTGAGCTGGAGCCATGGGTCGACTGACTGGTTTGGACACCGCGTTCCTCAGCATGGAAACGCGCGCGCGGCCGATGCACCTCGGCGCGGTGGCCGTGTTCCGGGGGCCGGTGTCGCTCGACCGCCTGCGAGCGCTGCTGGTCGAACGGGCCGGGCGGTTGCCGGGGCTGCGGGTCGACGGCGGCTGGTTCCCGTCGTGGTGGCCCGCGAACGACTTCGACCCGGCCACGCACGTGCACACGTACGAGGCGCTGGGCCGGAACACGTTCGAGGCGTACACGGCGGGCTGGCTCGCCACCCCGCTGGACCTGACGCGGCCGCCGTGGGACGTGCACATCGTCACCGGGCTGCCCGGTGACCGGTTCGCGGTGCTCGTGAAGCTGCACCACTCGCTGGCCGACGGCGCGGGCGCCGTGGCGCTGGCCGGTGCGCTGCTCGACGGTGGCGTCCCGCCGACCAGGGCGGCGTCGGCGCCGTCGTACGGGCTCGGGGAGACGGCGGCCATGGCGGGCGCGGTCGCGCGTGCCGTGCGGGTACCGCCGGTGCCTGCGATGCTCACGTCCGGCGGGACCGCCCGGCGGGTGGCGTTCGTCCGCCTCGACCTCGCGGACGTGCGGCAGATCCGCCGGCAGCACGGCGGCACCACCAACGACGTGGCGCTCGCGGTGCTCGCGGGCGGGCTGCGGGAGTGGCTGCGGTCGCGGGGCGCGCCCGTGGACGGCCGGACGCCACGTGCGCTGATCCCGGTGAACACACGGGCCAGGGGTGGCGCGGGCGGCAACCAGCTGTCCGGGTACCTGTGCGACCTGCCGGTCGGGCTGCCGGACCCGGTGGCGCGGCTGCGTGCCGTGCGCGCGGCCATGGACGCGAACAAGGCGGCCGGGCCGGCACGGGGTGGCGGGACGCTGGCGATCCTCGCGAACCGGCTGCCGTCCGCGGTGCACCGGCTGGCCGGGCCGCTCACCGGCTTCGGCGCGCCGCTGCTGTTCGACACGGTGGTCACGAACGTGCCGCTGCCGTCGGTGCCGCTGACCGTCGACGGCGCGCCGCTGGCGGAGATCTACCCGTTCGGCCCGCTCGCGCCCGGGCACGCGCTCGGCGTGGCGATCTCGCCGTACCGGGACGCCGTGCACATCGGGTTGCAGACCGACCGGGACGCCGTGCCCGACATCGACGTGCTCGCGAACGCGATCACCAAGGCGTGCGTGACACTCCACGAACGGGCCCAGTGACGCGTCGCCCGTGATGACGGACCCCTTCATCGCCGTTCGGCGTGACGAAGGGGTCCGTCCTGCCACGGGTCAGGAGCGGAGCATCTCGGCGACCAGGAACGCCAGCTCCAGCGACTGCTGGGTGTTCAGGCGCGGGTCGCACGCCGTCTCGTAGCGGCCCGCGAGGTCGTCGTCGGAGATGTCCTGGGCGCCGCCGAGGCACTCGGTGACGTCCTCGCCGGTCAGCTCGACGTGGATGCCGCCCGGGTGGGTGCCGAGGCGGCGGTGCACCTCGAAGAAGCCCTGGACCTCGTCGACGATGCGGTCGAAGTGGCGGGTCTTGTAGCCGGTGGACGACTCGTGCGTGTTGCCGTGCATCGGGTCGCACTGCCAGATCACCTGGTGGCCGGACGCCTCCACCTTCTCGATGATCGGCGGCAGCGCGTCGCGCACCTTGCCGTTGCCCATGCGGGAGATCAGCGTGAGCCGGCCCGGCGTGTTGTGCGGGTCGAGGCGCTCGACGTACTCGACGGCCAGCTCCGGCGTGGTCGTCGGGCCGATCTTGACGCCGATCGGGTTGGACAGCAGCTCCGCGAACGCGATGTGCGCGCCGTCGAGCTGGCGGGTCCGCTCCCCGATCCACAGGAAGTGCGCGGACAGGTTGTACAGGCGCGGGTCGGGGCCGCGGGTGTCCATGCGGAGCATGGCGCGCTCGTAGTCGAGCAGCAGCGCCTCGTGGCTCGCGAAGATCTCCGTGCTGTGCAGGGAGGAGTCCTCGACGCCGCACGCCTGCATGAACCGCAGGCCGCGGTCGATCTCGGTGGCGAGCGCCTCGTACCGCTCACCGGCGGCCGAGTTGCTGACGAAGTCCTTGTTCCACTCGTGGACCTTCGACAGGTCCGCCATGCCCGCGGCGGTGAGCGCGCGCACGAGGTTCATGGCCGCGCCCGCGTTGGCGTAGGCGCGGATCATGCGGCCCGGGTCGGGCACGCGCGCCTCGGGCTTGGGCACGAGCGAGTTGATGATGTCGCCGCGGTACACCGGGAGACCGAGCGCGTCGGTGGAGTTGGAGCGCGGCTTCGCGTACTGCCCGGCGATGCGGCCGACCTTCACGACGGGCAGGCTCGCCCCGTAGGTCAGGACGACGGCCATCTGCAGCAGCGTGCGGATGTTGCCGCGGATGTGCGGCTCGGTGTTGTCGACGAAGGTCTCGGCGCAGTCGCCGCCCTGCAGCAGGAACGCCTCGCCGCGGGCGACCTCGGCGAGCTTGTCGCGCAGGCGGTCGATCTCGTTGGGGACGGTGATGGGCGGGACGCTCTCCAGCAGCGTGCGCACCTGGCGCACCTGCTCGCGGTCCGGCCAGTCGGGTTGCTGAGCGGCAGGCCGGGACAGCGCGTCGTCCAGGCGAGCACGCAGCGCCGGCGGCAGCGGCGGGAGTTCGGGCAGCGTGTCCACCGGCACGTCAACGGTCCAGTTCACGGGACCAGAGTAGCCGGGCGTGTCAGCCCTGTTTACGCCGACAGTGACCGGGCTTGATCGTTCCACCCCCGATCTCAACATGTGGAACGCGGGTCGTCGCCCGGCCCGCCACGAACCGCCTCGTCGGAGCGGTTGCGGCAGGCAGCCGGGGCCGTCGGCGCGGTCGGTGCGTGGCGTCGTCGCGGCGGGCCGCGGCGCCCAGCATCTGAAACGGACCCGTCGCGCGGGCACCACCCGGTGTGACGAACCAGGCTCGCACCGGCGGCCTCTGGCCCCCGGTTTCCAGCGTACGGCCGACCACCGACACCGGGCCTCGAACCGCCGGTGCCCTGGGGACAACCGGACGACCTGTGGACAACCCGCCTCCCGCACGCCCTCGTTCGGGCGCCGCTGTCGGTGCCGTGCCGTAGCGTGGAAACCGGGGGCCGGAGGCCGCCGGCGCCTACAGCGCCGGCCGTCGCGCCGCCCACGGGTGCGCCCGCTCGTACTGCCCCGACAGCGACAGCAGCGTCGCCTCCGACCCGGCGGGCCCGATCAGCTGCACGCCGATCGGCAACCCGATGTCGTCGAAGCCGACGGGCAGCGCCGCCACGGGATACCCGAGCACGTTCCACGTCGGGTAGAACGCGATGCCCTGCGACACCACGCCCAGCGTGTGCGACGCGCCGCTGCCGTGGAACCGCCCGATCCTCGGTTGCCGCCCGGTCCACCCCGGCTGCAGGATCACGTCGTAGTCGCCGAAGAACCCGGTCATCAGCTCGTGCAGACCCGCCTCGGCGGCACGTGCCCGCGCCAGCACCGCGTCCGGCACGCGCCTGCCCACCGCGGCGATCCGCCGGGTGCGGGGCTCCAGCCACTCCGGGTGCGGCAGCTGCGCCACGTCGTCGGCGACCCCGCGCAGGTACCGCACCAGGAACTGCGGGCTCGGCCGCACCCCGAGCGGCGGGTCGGCCACGTCGACTGTGTGCCCGAGCGCGCGCAGCCGGTCCGCCGTGTCGCGCACGGCCTGTTTCCGTTGCCGCTCGATGGGTGCCGGGCCGAGCGGGGTGCGCCACGACAGCGCGATCCGCAGCGGGCCGGGGTCGGTGTCGACGGCCTCGCGGTAGCCGCCCGGCTCGTCGGCGATCACGTCGAGCATCGCGGCCGCGTCCGCGACCCGGCGGCCGAGCGGGCCGACCCCGGCGAGGCCGTGCCAGTGCTCCTCGTCGCCCATGTCGATCAGGTCGCGCGTGGTCTTGAGCCCGAACAGGCCACAGAAGTTCGCGGGGATGCGGACGGAACCACCACCGTCGGAGCCGGTCGCCACGCCGACCACCCCCGCCGCCACCGCCGCGGCCGAACCACCCGACGAACCGCCGGGCGTGTGGTCGAGCTGCCACGGGTTGCGCGTCGCGCCGTTCGTGAGGGTCTCGGTGAACGGCCAGAGACACCGGTCAGGCGTGTTGGTGTGGCCGACCAGCACGGCACCCGCCGCACGCAGCCGGGCCACCGTCGGCGCGTCCACCTCGGCGGGCGGGAACTGTGGCCGCCCGCCCATGGCGGTGACGTCGCCCGCCACGTCCAGGTCGTCCTTCACCGCGACCGGGACGCCGAGCAACGGGGTCCGCTCGCCCGCGTCGAGCCGGCGCTGCGCGTCGGCCGCCTGCTCGCGCGCCTGGTCGGTGTACACCACGCGGAACGCGTTCAGCGCCGGGTTGACCTGCTCGAGTCGGGCGAGCACCGCCTCGAGCAGGTCGGGCGCGGACACCGTGCCGTCGCGCAGGGCGGCGGCCTGGGCGTCCGCGCCCGACCACAACAGCTCGTCAAGGTCCATGCGGGAACACTAGTCCCCGCGCGGGGCCTCAGCCGAAGAAGACTTCGGCCTCCTGGTACCGCTCCAGCGGCACGGTCTTCAGCTCGGCGGTCGCCTCGGACAGCTTCACGCGCACGATGTCGGTGCCCTTCAGCGCCACCATCACCCCGAAGTCGCCGTCGGCCACCGCGTCCACCGCGTGCAGGCCGAACCGGGTCGCGAGGACGCGGTCGTACGCGGTCGGGGTGCCGCCGCGTTGGGTGTGGCCGAGCACGACCGCACGCGACTCCTTGCCGGTCTTCTGCGCGATCTCCTCGGCGAGCCAGGTGCCGATGCCGCCGAGCCGGACGTGGCCGAACGCGTCCTTCTCCCCGGTCAGCAGCTTCTCCTCGCCGCCCTCGGGCAGCGCGCCCTCGGCGACCACGATGATCGGCGCGTACTCGCGCTCGAACCGGCGCTTCACCCACTCGACGACCTGGTCGACCGAGAAGTGCCGCTCCGGCACCAGGATCACGTTCGCGCCGCCGGCAAGACCGGAGTGCAGCGCGATCCAGCCCGCGTGGCGGCCCATGACCTCGACGACCAGCGCGCGGTGGTGCGACTCGGCGGTCGTGCGCAGGCGGTCGATGGCCTCGGTGGCGATGTGCACGGCGGTGTCGAAGCCGAACGTGTAGTCGGTCGCGCCGAGGTCGTTGTCGATGGTCTTCGGCACGCCGACGACGCCGACGCCGTCGTCGGTCAGGCGCTTCGCGACACCCAGGGTGTCCTCGCCGCCGATCGCGACCAGCGCGTCGACGCCGTGCTCGGCGAGCGTCGCCTTGATCTTCTCGACGCCGCCGTCGACCTTGTACGGGTTCGTCCGGGAGGAACCGAGGATCGTGCCGCCCCTGGTCAGGATGTCCTCGACGTCGTCGAGGCCGAGCGGCCTGGTCAGGCCCTCGAGCGGCCCCTGCCAGCCGTTGCGGAACCCGACGGTCTCCCAGCCGTGAACCTCGATGCCCTTGCGGACGACGGCGCGGATCACCGCGTTCAGTCCTGGGCAGTCACCGCCACCTGTGAGCAATCCGACGCGCATGTGCTCGATCCTCCATCCGGCCGCTAGAGCACGGGTCCTGTTCGGGTCTTGTCAGCCCGTAGGGTGCCATCTTCTGTATCGGTGCAGCAAGGTGGCCCCGGCTAACCGAGCGGAAACCCTCGCCTGACACGTTCCGCCTCGATCACGCGCCAGCGGGCGAGGTTGTGCCGCGCGTCGGCGAGCGCGTCGTGCGCGTCGGCAGGCGGTGGCGGCAGGGCCGGTTTGCCCACGTCCTCCCACCGCTGGCGCAACTCGCGGGTGAACCGCGGCAGCTCGCGCGGCAGCGCGGGCATGTCCCCCCACAGCTGTGCGAGCGCCACGTGGTCGTAGGCGGCGAACCACGCCCACAGCTCGACCCGTTCGCGATCGCGGCGCAGGAACTCCAGCAGCCGGTCCCTGATCGTCCTGCGGTCGCACCACGCGGGGTCGGCGGGCGGTGGCAGCTTGTCGAGCACGTTCTCCCGGACCCACGGGCCTGCCTTGTCCGGGTCGAACTCGGTGGAGACCGCGTAGAACTCCCGTCCCCGCTCGTCAACAACGCCGATCGACACCAGGTCGATGGTCTTGCCGTCCTCGATGAACTCGGTGTCAAAAAAGAACCGCACCCAGCGAGGTTAGTGGTGGGTCAGCCCGCCTCGGTCTCGGGGATCCGGTCGGCGTCGCGGCCGGCGGTGCGGCGCTGCTGCGTGGGCAGCGCGGCCGGTTTGCCGTTCTGCTCCTCGGCGAGCATCTCCTTGGCCTTGGCCGCGTAGATGTCGACGTACTCCTGGCCGGACAGCTCCATCAGCGCGTACATGATCTCGTCGGTGATGGACCGCTCGACGAACCGGTCGCCCGCGAGGCCCTCGTAGCGCGAGAAGTCCAGCGGCTTGCCGATCTTGATGCGGATCTTGTGCGGCCGCCACATCTTGGAGCCGATGGGGTTGGCCTTGTCGGTGCCGAACATGGCGACCGGGATGACCGGGACGCGGGCCTCGAGCACCATGCGGGCGAGGCCGGTCTTGCCCTTGTAGAGGCGGCCGTCGGGCGAGCGGGTGCCCTCCGGGTAGATGCCGAGCAGGTGGCCCTCACGCAGCAGCCGGATGCCGGTGTCGAGCGCGGCCTGCGCGGCGGCGCCGCCGGACCGGTCGATCGGGATCTGGCCCATGCCGGTGAAGAACCACTTCTTGAACTTGCCCTTGATGCCGGACTGGGTGAAGTACTCCAGCTTGGCCGGGAAGGTGACGCGGCGGGAGAGCATCAGCGGGAGGAAGAAGGAGTCCGCGACGGCGAGGTGGTTGCTGGCGAGCAGCGCGCCGCCCTCGGCCGGGATGTTCTCGCCACCCTCGACCTCGGGGCGGAAGAAGAGTCTGAGCACCGGTCCCAGGAACACCCACTTCATCCAGAAGTACAGCACCGGTCCTGTGCCTCCCTTTCGCCACGGCGTCCGCCGTTTGTCGAGCGTACGAAGGGTGGCGGACGCACACAATGCTTCGCCACCCGAATGTCGGAACATGTAACAGGACTAACTCTCCCGGACATCCACGGTACCCAACGAGTAAACATGGACGTGAGATCCGGCCATGGTGGCCCGAGTTCGTGCGACCATGGACCTCACACCTGATCGCTGGTTCGCGAACCGAGGAGGCCTGGGTGTCCGACCGGCCTGACGACGTAGACGCCGCCTTCGCGGAGATCGTGGCGGACCTGGAACGCGAGGGTGTCGGCCGGACGCTCCCGGACCTGAACGAACCCCCGGACGAACCGGACACGCCGACCGCACCGACCCCGGCACAGCCCCGTCCGGCGGAGCCCCAGCAGGCGTGGCGCGGCCACGACGCCGACTGGGACTGGTCGTGGGGCACGGACGAGGAGCACTACGTCCCCCCGGAACCCCCGCCACTGCCGAAGCTGCGCCCCCTGACGATCGTGGCACTGGTGCTGATCGTGCTGGGCGTGGTCCTGCTGATCATCCCGACGGTGATCGGCCTGGACGCCCGCATCGCCACCCCGATCGCCCTCCTGTCGATCACGTGCGGCGGCGCCATGCTCCTCCTCCGAGCCCGCCACACCCCGAAAAACCCAGACGCAAGAGACGACGGCGCCCAAATCTAACCCCCGCGAGTCCCCCTCTCAGACCCCGCGAGTCGCGCTCTCACGCACATCGAGTTGTACGTTTCGTGCACCTCCCGGCCCGTGCCACCTGCACGAAACCGACAACTCGGTATGCGCGAGAGCGCGACTCGCGCTGTTTGAGAGCGGGACTCGCGGGGTCAGGGGAGGGTGGTCAGGAGTGTGCGTGCGCGGGTGCGTGGTGTTTCGCACGTGTCGTCCAGGGGTGGGGGGATCGGCACGGAGAGGCATTCGCGCAGCGTGCTTGCCGCTTCTTCCGGGCGGTTCGTCTGCGACAGGAGTTCGCCCAGGCAGGCCAAGGCTGTCACCAGGGTGACCGGGTCGGGTTCCTCCCTGGCCGCGGTGATCGCTTCCGACAGGACCTGCTCGCCCCGGTCCAGGCGGCCGCGGTCCAGGAGGAGGAGCGCCTTGTGGAGGTGGTCGCGGGCGCGCATCAGCAGTTGTCCGCCGCAAGGGCCGCCGCGCCGACGAGCGCCGCGTCGTCGCCGAGCTGGGCGGTCCGGATGCGGGCCAGCGGGCGGTAGCCGGCGCCGGTGATCATCTTCTTGTAGTGGTCACGCGCGTCGTCGAGGAACAGCGGGGCCGACTCCGAGACGCCGCCCGCGATGACGACGACCTCGGGGTCGTAGATGTCCGCCGCCAGCGCGAGGCCTTCGCCGAGCCACCTGGCCAGCTCGGACATCGCACGCAGCGCCAGGTGGTCGCCCTCACGCGCCGCGGCCGCCACCTTGCGGCCGGTGATCGCCCGCGCGTCCTCCGAGTCCCGCAGCAGCAGCGTCGGCCTGCCCCGGTGCCGCGCCAGCAGTTCGATGGCGGTCGTCGACAGCGCGGTGCCGCTGCAGTACCGCTCCCAGCACCCCTGCTTCCCGCACGGGCACGTCCGGCCGCCGGGCACGAGCCGCAGGTGGCCCAGCTCCGGCGCCACGCCGTGCGCGCCGCGGAACAGCTCGCCGTCCAGCAGGAGCCCGCCGCCGATGCCGGTGCCGATCGCGACCAGCAGCGCGACACCCGCGCCGCGTGCCGCGCCGAACCGGTGCTCGCCGAGCACGGCCGCGTTCGCGTCGTGTTCCAGCACCACCGGCAGCCCGAGCCGCTTCGCGATGCGGTCGGCCACCGGCGCGTTGCGCCACGCGAGGTGCGGCGCGAACATCACCGACCGGCGGTCCGTGGTGACGAACCCCGCCACCGCGAGCCCCACGCCGGTCACGCGGTGCCTGCCGCCGAGCAGCCCGGTCACCGCGGACACGATCGCGTCCTCCAGCGCGGCCTCCCCGGCCGGTGTCGGCGCACGCGCGGTGTCCAGGACGTTCCCGTGCCGGTCGACCACCCCGGCCCGCACGCTCGTCCCCCCGATGTCGACGCCGATCGTCGTCTTGGCCCTCAACGGGGCTCCCGCCGGACGGGGATGTGCTGCACCTTCGCCGACCCCGACGAGGACGGCGACCCCGACGACGGCGTGAACCCGGGCATGTGCGACACACCCGGCTCCCACCGGTCCGCTAGTACGGCACGCAGCAGCGCGACCAGGTCGGCCGCCGCGTCGAGACCGCGGGCGGCCAGCTCGTTGGGCTCGCCCCGCACCACGGCGACCGCGGCGCACAGCGGGCACCACGTGCAGGTGGCCTCGCCGTCGGCCGCGACCCGGTCCAGCCACGGCCCCGCCCGGTCGGCCACCGCGTCGGCGAGCAGCCGCAGCTCCTCGACCAGCCGGCTTCCCGGTTCAGCAGTCACGCGGCTCCTCCTGCCTCGAAGCGCAGCACCAGCCCGCTCGGGCGGGTGACCGCGTCGGTCACGGTGTGCCTGCGCAGCAGCACCGGCAGCGCGACCAGCCGCCGCACGCCGTCCACGGTGATCGCCAGGTCGTCGCCGACCCGCGCGAGGTCCACATCGGAGCCGTCGGTGAGCGGCAGCGCCACGGTCAGTTCGTAGCCGCCGTCGACGGTCTCGATCGACAACAGCGGCGCGGCGTAGGGGGCGGTGGCCGCGAGCGGGTCGTCCACGCCGTACAGGTCGTCGGCCAGCGCCGACAACGCGGCCACCCCAACGGGTTCCGCGGCGCGGTGCTCCACCCGCCGCACCGGCAGCGTGGTCGACGAGTCCAGTTCGGACAGCACAGCGTCCTGTTCCCGGCGGCGGGTGCGCAGCCAGCTCGCCGCCGGGCCCTGCCAGCGCTTCGCCGGCGGCACGAGCCGGTTCGCGATCAGCGCGTCGACCCGGATTCCGCGCAGTGCCAACGCGGCGAGCGTGCGCCGGGTCTCGGCGACCACGAGCCGTTCCGGTGTCAGCACCAGCCGCACCGAGGTGCGCGCGGGGTCGACGAGCAGGTCCCGCAGCCGGTCGAGGTGCGTGGCGAGCTGCGCGATGTGGCTGCCCAGCGACAACCGGACGAGGTAGGCGCCGACCGCCTCCGGCAGCGCGAGCAGCCGCAACGTCTCCGCGGTCGGCCCGCAGTCGACGACGACGACCTCCCACGGCCCCTCCGACGCCAGCCGCGCGACCTCGGTCAGCGCGAGGAGCTCGTCGACGCCGGGCAGCACGGTCAGCTCGGCGGCGTCGAGGTCGGAGAGCCCCAGCCCGGACAGGGCGCCGCGCAGCTGGGTGCGTATCGACTGCCACGACCGGTCGACGAGCCCGCGCGCGTCGACGTGCGCCGCGTACAGGCAGATGTCCACTTCGGACGGTTCGCTGTCGACCGGGACGCCGAACACGTCGCCGAGCGAGTGCGCGGGGTCGGCGGACACGACCAGCACCTTGTGCCCGCTCACCGCGAGGCGGGCAGCCGTCGCCGCGGCAAGTGTGGTCTTGCCCACTCCCCCCTTGCCGGTGAACAGGAGCAGTCGCGCCGGCCGGTCCATCGGTGCCCTACTGGGCGCCCTCGACCCGGCGCTTGAGCTCCTTCAGCGCGATGTCCATGATCATCTTCTCGGCCTTGCGGCGGAAGAGACCGATCATCGGCACGGCCAGCTGCACCGACAGGGTGTAGGTGACCCGCGTCTTGTCGCCCTCCGGCGTGAGCAGGTACTGCCCCTTCTGCGCCTTCTGCATCTGCCCCTTGACCAGGTGCCAGTCGACGCGGAGACCGTCGGCCGCCCAGTCGTAGGCCAGTGTGTACACGTCCTTGAACGGTCCCGCGTCGAGCGTGAACCGCACCTCGCGTGCCTTGCCGTCCTCGTACTCGTCGAGGACCTCGGTCTTCTTCACGGCGTTGGCCCATTCCGGGTACACCGGGAAGTCGGCGATCACCGCCATGATGTCGGACGGTGGCGCGTCGACGACGATGGACTGGGTGGACTCGTCGGCCATGCCGGGGAGGCTACCCGAGCGTAGGCCTCACCAGCGCAGCACGTAGGGCCGCTCGGCGCGCTGGAAGTGCCCGACGTTGGCGCACTCGGTGAACCCGACGCGCATGCGGGGCGCGAGCGGCTGGTGCACGTGACCGAACACGGCCCACCTGGGCTGCTGCTTCACGATCAGGTCGAGCAGCGACGGCGACCCGAACTCCGAGCGCCGCGCGACCACGTCGTAGGTGAGTTCCGGCACGTCCGGCGGGACGTGCGTGCACACGACGTCCACGTCGGCGAGGCGCGCGACCCCGGCGGCGAAGTCCTCCTCGGTGCGCAGGTAGGGCCGGAACACGCCGGGCCTGCGTGCCGCCACGCCCGGTGGGAGCAGCGCGCCGCCGACGAACCCGAACCGCAGCCCGCCGATCTCCGCCACCTCGCCGTCGAGGACGCGCACGTGCTCGCCCGCGAACTCCGGCCACAGGGCGGGCGCGTCGACGTTGCCCGGCGTGGCGTAGGTCGGCGCGGTCATCGCCGCGAACAGGCGGGCGTACTGCGTGCGGACGGCCTCGGCGACGACCGCCTGCGGGTCGCCGAGGCCGCTCCACAGCGCACGGGAGAACGCGGGCAGCTCGGCCGGCCGTTCGCGCCGCAGCCGGGCGAACTCGGCGACCTTCTCCGCGCCGAACACCGCGCCGAGGATGCCCCCGCCGTGGTCGTGGTAGTCGACGAAGTCGATCAGGTCGCCGAGCACGAGAAGCGCGTCCGCGCCGTCACCCGCACGAGCGAGCGCCTCGGCGTTGCCGTGCACGTCCGAAACCACGTGAACCCGCATGGGTACGAGACTAAGCGGGCGGCACCCCGGGCGGGCGGCCGTCCTCGAGCACGAACTTGAGGTCCAGCGCGACCGTCTTCGCCGCGCGCTGGCGCCGGGCGATCTCCTTGAGCGGCTTCCCCGGCGTGTCCTCCGGGAAGTCGGCGCGCAGGAAGTAGTGCAGGACCGTGCCGTCGAGCACGGGCTCCAGCCACACCTCCATGGTGCCGACCAGCGCGCCGCGCACCGTCCACCGCAGCCCCTCCACGCCGCGGTCGGCGTACACCTCGAGGTCGAGGTCGGGCCAGAACCGGCGCCAGGCTCGCGGATCGGCGAACGCGGCCGCGACGACGTCCGGCGGCACGGCGAGGAAGGTCTCGTCGATCACGTCAACAGCGGGCACGGGTGCAGCATGGCAGATAGTCACCGCCTCGAAACGCGCCCAGGGCACCGGCACGCTAGTTTGCCTGGTGTGACCGACAGTGTGAACGGCGCTGCGCCCGGTTCCGTTACCGGCACCGAGAGCCTGACCGACATGGTCTGGGCCAACGCGGAGCGGTTCGGCGCCACCATCGGGTTCCGCCGCCGCGCCGCGGGCTCGTGGGTGGACGTGACCACCCGCGAGTTCGCCACGCAGGTGCTGGAGCTGGCGAAGGGCATGATCGCCGCGGGCCTGCGGCCGGGTGACCGGGTCGCGCTGTTCTCCGGCACCCGCTACGAGTGGACGCTGTTCGACTTCGCGTGCTGGTCGGTGGGCGCCGCGACGGTGCCGATCGACCCGACGGCCACGTCCACCGAGGTCGAGTGGATCCTGTCGGACTCCGGCGCGTGCGCGGTGATCGTGGAGACGGCGGCGCACCGCGACACGGTCCGGCGGGTCGTGGACCGGCTGCCCGAGATCGTGTGGGTGTGGCAGCTCGACGGCGGTGTGCTGGACGGCGACGAGGAGGTGCCCGCGGCGGTCGAGGAGCTGACCGCGCTGGGCACGCAGATCTTCGACGACCGCGCCCACGAGCGCAGGCTGGCCGTGCGGGCCGACGACGTCGCGACGGTCGTGTACCCCCACGGTGATCACCCGAAGCGGGTCGAACTGACGCACGGTGAGGTGCTGGCGGACGTCCGCGCGACCATCGCCGCCCACCCCGCCCTGCTGCGGGCCGGCCACTCGCTGCTGGTGCTGCTGCAGCTCGCGGACCTGCCGACCCGGTTGATCACGCTGGCCTGCGTGTACACGCGCACCACGCTCGGCCACGTCCCGGACTCCGACGACCTGTTCACCGATCTGGGTGTGTTCCGCCCCAGGGTGATCGTCGCGGACGCCGAGCTGCTGGGCCGGTTCCACGACTCGGCCCGCGCGAAGGCGTACGCCGACGGCAACATGTTCGTGTTCGACACGGCCGAGTCGGTGGCCATCTCCTACGGCGCGCGGCAGGGGTCGGTGTCGCTGGCGCTGCGGCTCAAGCACGCGGTGGCGGGCAAGATCGTGTACCCGAAGCTGCGGGCCGCGTTCGGCGGCCGGTGCGTCGCCGCGCTCACGTCCGGCGAGCCGCTGGACGAGCAGCGGGTGAACTTCTTCCGCGGCATCGGCGTCGAGGTGCACCAGCTGGGGACCGCACTGTCCGAGTAGTGCGTGTGCCCGTCCGTGCACCGCCGCTTCCACCCGGGCCTGCGCGGTCCGATCGTGGGTGCATGGACTCGCAGGTGATCGCGCGCAAGGTCGCGGGACAGCTCATCGCGCACCGCAACAAGCTGGCGGGCAAGGCGGAGGACGCGTACCGGGCGCAGGCGGCGCTCGAGGCGACCGCGCGTGCGGTGGAACGCCACCACGCCGACCACAGGACGACCGCGGCGACCGCCACCGGCCACTGGGAGGGCAAGGCCGCGGCGGCGTTCGACCGCAAGGCCCGCACCATGACCAAGGCGCTGGACGTGACGGCGGCGTCGGCGGCGAAGGGCGCGTCGATCGTCGCGGCCACGGCGTCGTCGCTGGACGCGAACCACCGCGCGGTGGCGCACCTGGTCGACGAGTACACGACGAAGGCGGCCGCGATCCTCGACGGGGCCAGGGCGGTGCAGGGCGCGGGGCAGCGGGCGGCGCTGCTGCGTGCGGTCGGGCAGGTGGTCGACCTGGTGCGGACGTACACCAACGAGTCGGTCAAGCACCTGCGTGCCGTGCAGCGGGAGATGAAGGACGCGGCGGAGGACCTGCGCAAGCTCGAACGCCGCGTCGAGCACGACGGGTACGCCGACCCGGGCGAGCGGAAGCCGAAGAAGCGCGAGGGCGGCGCCCTCGGCAAGCGCGTCCTCGACCGCGCCCGCAGCCAGCTCGGCTACCACGAGGGGCCGGGCAACACGAACAAGTACGGGCCGACGGGTCCGTGGTGCGCCAACTTCGCGACGTGGGTCTGGCAGAAATCCGGTGTGGACATCGGGATCCTGCCGTTCACCGGCGACGTCTACGACTGGGGTCGCGAACGCGGCCTCGCGTACGGCAAGAACAACCTCGACCAGGCCAGGCCGGGTGACGTGCTGCTGTTCGGGACGGGCCCGGAGAGCACGGCGACGAGCAAGCACATCGGGATCGTGGAGAGCGTCCACGGCGACCGGGTGACCCTGATCGAGGGCAACTCGTCGGACCAGGTGCGGCGCGTGACCCACACCCTGTCCAGCGCGACGTTCTATGGAGGGGTGCACCCGAAGTGAGTGACATCAGAGGCGCGGCGACCGTGCGCGGCGTGACCGCCGAGGTCTGCCCAGGCGGTGCCCTGGCGGGCCTCACCCTGACGAGGTCCGCCCTGGACCAGGGCGCAGCAACACTCGCGGCGACGGTCGTGGACGCGGTCGCGCAGGCGACGGCGCAGGCCAACCAGCGCACGAAGCACGCACTGCGTGCGGCACTGGCGGGCGTCGACCCGGCGGTGCTCGGCCTGACCCAGTCGGCGTCCCTGACGGAGCGGGCCGAGTCGACGGTCCCGGACACGTGGCGGGCGCAGTGACCGACCTGTCGGTGGACGAGCTGATCGAGCTGAGCACCCGCGCCACCCCGGAGGTCTTCGGCGCACTGAGCGCGATCACCGCGACAGCGGCCGGCAACGGCATCGAAGCGACGGTGAACCTCGAGGGACGCCTGATCGCGCTGGCGCTGGCCCCGCACGCACTGGCGGCGGGCCCGGACAAGCTGGCGGCGGAGATCTACCGCCTGGTACAGGAAGCGTCCGCGGCGGCGCTGAACGCGGGCATCGAGGTCCTGACCCCGGCAGCAGGCGAGGACCTGGCGGCGGAACTACGCGCGCTGGTACTCCCGCAACCCACACCGGCCAGGCCAAGCCCGGCAACGGAGGAGGACTTCCCGGAGATCGAATCCTGGGCGGTGCCACGCTGACGGCGGCCTCCGGCCCCCTCGAACCACGCTACCAGCCACCACCGACAGCGCCGCGCGACAACCGTTGCGGGACAAGGGTTTGTCCACAACCGTGGCGGTTGTCCACAGTTTCTCGCGTGGTGAGCGAACTGTCGGTGCCTCCCCGTAGGAGGGCAACCGGGGGCCGGAGGCCGCCCGTCTGTCCACAGGGGCGCCATGGACGGCGCCGCTTTGTCGGTGCACACCCGTAAGCTGGATTCCGGGGGCCGGAGGCCGTCCCTGTCTGCGGACACGCCTCGGACAGGGCGTTTGTCGGAACTCGTCCTTTGGGCAGGATGCCGGAGGCAGACGCCGCCCATCCGTCCACAGGGCTGCCACGGGATAGCGCAGTCTTGTCGGCGTTCGCCCGCAGGCAGGATTCTGGAGCCCGAAGCCGCCCATCCGTCCACACGGGTGCCCCGGACAGCGCCACCTTGTCGGCGCTCGCCCGCAGGCAGCGTTCCGGGCCCGAAGCCACCCATCCGTCCACACGGCTGTCCCGGACAGCGTCACCACGCCGTCGCTCGACCGCAGGCATCATTCGGGAGCCTGAAGCCGCCCAACTGTCCACACGGCTGCCCTGGACAGCGCCACCTTGTCGGTGCACGCCCCTACGCTGGATTCCGGGGGCCGGAGGCCGCCCCCTTATCCGCAGACACGCCACCGACTGCGCCGTCTGTCAGGGTTCGCCCGCAGGCGGCGTTCCGGGCCCGAGGCCGCCCAACTGTCCACAGGGGGCGCACAGACGACACCGCTCTGCCAGGGACTCACCGGAGATCGGAGGCCGCGCCCACTGTCCGCAGGCCTGCACGGACCCCTGTGCCGAACCTCGCCCGGACCCGGAGCTTTGTCCACAGGCGCGCCACGTCTTCGTCGGTGCCTTCCGTGGGCAGGGATCCGGAAGCAGCAGTGTGCCGCGAAGGACACCGCCTCCGGAAGCCCTTCCCGCTGTCCACAGGCATGCCCCCGACAGCGCCGTTTTGTCGGTGCCTGCCCGTAGGCTGGATTCCGGGGGCGGGAGGCCAAGCCTGTCCGCCGCTGTCGCCGCCGGGAGCCCCGGTAACCGGACCGCTGCCAGCCGCCGCCCGTATCTTCGCCGCGGCAATCGCCCCCGCCGAAAGACCAACCATCAGTTGTCGCCGAGACCGCTGTGGACAACCGGTCCGCTGTCGGACGGTTCTGTCGGTGGTCGCCGGTACGCTGGAAATCGGGGGCCGGAGGCCAGACCTCAGAAGGCCGAGCCGTCCAGCAAGCGCGTCAGCCGGTGGGCGATGTCCTCCCAGCGCCAGTGGCGCGACACCCACCGACGCCCGGCCTCACCCATCTCCGTCGCCAGCGCGGGGTTCGCCAGCAGGTCGCCGACCTTCTTGGCAATCACCGGGAGGTCCCTGCCGTCGACGACATTGCCGGTCACGCCGTCGAGCACGGTCTCCGGTGCGCCGCCCGAGTTCCCGGCCACCACCGGCAGCCCGGACGCCGACGCCTCCAGGTACACGATCCCGAGCCCCTCGACGTCAAGCCCGCGCCCGTGCGTCCGGCACGGCATCGCGAACACGTCACCCGCCACGTAGTGCGCGGGCAGCTCCTCCCACGGCACGCGCCCGGTGAAGACCACGTGCTCCGCCACGTCCAGCTGCGTCGCCAGCGATCGCAGCCGGTCCTCGTACGGGCCGCCGCCGACGAGCAGCAGCGCCGCCTCCGGCACCCGCTGCCGGATCGCGGGCAGCGACCGGATCAGCATGTCCTGTCCCTTGCGCGGCCACAGCCTGGACACGCACACCACGACCGGCCGGTCGCCGAGGCCGTGCCGGGTGCGGATCTCCTTGCGCGCCGCGAAGTCCGGGCGGAACTGGTCGGTGTCCACCCCGGACGGCAGGTGCTCCAGCGCCGCCATCGGGCCGAACGCCGACGCGAACCGGGAGCGCGTGTACTTGCTGACGAACGTCACGACGTCGGCGGTGTTGCCGATCCGCCGCAGCGCATGCCGAGCGCCGGGCAGCATGGACCAGCCCACCTCGTGGCCGTGCGTGCTCGCGATCACCCGCTCGGCCCCCGCCTTCCGCAGCGTCGGCGCGAGCAGTGCCAGCGGGGCGGCCGCGCCGAACCACACGGTGTCGCAGCCCTCGGCACGCAGGATCTCCTTCGCACGCCGCGCCACGTCCGGCACCGGGAGCATCAGGCTCGACGGGTGCCGCACGACCGGGAACGGCTGCGCCGCGTCGAACTCGCGGGCGCCCTCCCACGCCGGCGCGTAGACGACCAGGTCGTCCTCCGGCAGCCGGGTCGCGAGCGCGTGCAGGTAGGACTGGATACCGCCGTTGCGAGGCGGGAAGTCGTTGGTCACCACCAGGGTCCGAGGCACCCGGAAACCCTACTTGAGCGCTTTCCGGAGATATGACTGCCAGCCCCGCACCAGCTCCGCGCGGTCGGCTCCGAGCACGTCACGCAGCATCCGGTCGGTCTCCGTCGCCGACACCGCGCCCGCCGCGGCCAGCTCCCGGTACATCGCGATCAGCCGGTCCTCGCCGTACGTCTCCGCGACGTAGCGGGCCAGCGACCAGCTCTGCTGGTAGGCGAGGTCGAGGTCCGAACCGCCGGAGCGGAACGCCCTGTCCTCGGGCAGCCCGGCGGGCGGTCCGTCCTGCCGCACCTGTTTCGCCAGGTCAGGGGCACCTTCGGCGAGGGTGACGCCGCTGTCGCGGTAGCCGACCCAGTCCGCGAAACCCTCGAGCAGCCACGTCGGCGAGCCGTCGACGGTGTCCGCGCGGGCCGCGAGGTGGGTGATCTCGTGGCGCAGCACGATCCGCAGCGACGCGATCGACAGGCTCCGCACCCCGGTCGGGCTCAGCACCACCCGCTGGCCCGCGACCGTGCGGGTCTTGTTGTCGACCCGGTCGGCGACCGCGACGGCCACCACCGACTCGACCGGGAAATCGGGTCCGACCAGTGCGCGCATCTCCCCCGGCGAGTCCGGCAGCATCAGCGCGACCCGTCGCGACCACGGCGTCGGCCACAGCTCGCTCACCGCGCGCACCGACGGGTCCAGCTCGCGGACCAGCCGGTCCACCATCGGCTGGCTGCCGGGGTGGCTCAGCACGATGCCGTGCTCGGTGGTGGTGACCACGCACGGCGCGAAGTCCCACGGCCCGCGCCACGTGCGCCTGCCCAGGCCGTCCAGGGCGGTGTCGGACCGCAGGTACCAGTCGTCGCCGTGGCGGGCGAACAGGAAGCCCATGGTGCGTTCGGTGGGGATGACGTCGGCCCCGCGCAGCGCGTACCGCAGGTCGACGGCGGGGGCCCACAGCTCGTCGGACGGCACGGACGTGAACCGGTCCGGCACCTCGGCGACGTCGAGCGCGTCGTCCGGGCGCAGGCGGTAGCTCCACTCGTCGAACGGCACGCCGGTCAGGTTGTCGAACAGCCTGCGCTGGGTGCTGACGAACGCCTCGTCCGCCTTCGGGTCGAGCGTGGCGAGGAACGCCTGCTCGTCGTGGGCCACCAGCGCCTTCGCGCGGCGGTTCAGCAGGTCGGTGACGGCGTCGGTGCGGGAGGCGTCGGCCTGGGGCGCCGGGCTGACCGCGCCCATCGGCCTGCCGGGCCCCGCGGTCGGACCGGTCTCCTGGCCGGCGCCGGGCAGCGACACGAGCGCGATGCCGGCGAGCGCGACCGCGGCCACGGCCGCTCCGAGCCACCTCCGCGCCTTCGACCTGGGCTGCACAGGATGCATGTTAGGTGCCGAGACGCCTCGGGACCGACGCGAACGCGCCGGTCCCGAGAGCGATGTCGATGGCGTCAGCCGACGATGCGCTTGGCGCCGAGGTAGTCGCCGCCGCCGCCGTCCGGGGCCGCCGCGGTCTGGACCGGGGTGCCGGACTGGGAGGCGTGCACCAGCATGCCGTCGCCGATGTACATGGCGACGTGGTGGATGGAACTCGCGCTGCTGCCGTAGAACAGCAGGTCACCGGCCTGCCACTCGCCGTAGGCCACGGACTTGCCGTAGCCGTACTGCGCGCGGCTGGAGTGCGGGAGGCTGACACCGACCTGCGCGTAGGCCCACATGGTGAGGCCGGAGCAGTCGTAGTTGTCCGGGCCCGCCGCGCCCCACACGTACATCTTGCCGCGCTGCGACATGGCGGCCTCCGCCGCCGCGGGGCCGAGGCCGGGGCCGACCGCGAGGTAGACGGAGTTGTCCGTCTCGCCCATCAGGACCTGCTGGTCCGCGCCGGACAGCTTCTCGTAGGCGTCCTCGACCTTGTCGATCTGGGCGTCGAGGCTGTTCTTGGTCTTGGTGACCTTGTCGACCAGCTGCTTCGCCGCCGCGGAGGCGTCCGCCGCGCGCTTCTTGGCGTCGGCGGCCTTCGCCTGCGCGTCCGCGGCCTGGTTCACCGCGGCGGTCAGCTTCGAGAGCGCTTCCTCGTTGTCGGCCGCGATGACGCCGAGCGCGGACGCGCGCTCAAGGAAGTCGTCGGCCGAGGAGCCGGTGAGCAGTGCCGACAGCTTGTTGAACCGCGCACCCTGGAAGGACGCGTTGGTCAGGTTGTCGACCTGGCCGCGGAACGCCTCCTCGTCGGCCGCCGCCTGGTCCTGGGCGCGCTTGGCGGCCGCCAGGTCCTGGTTGGCCTTGGCCAACGCGGCGTTCTTCTTGTCGAGGTCGGTCTTCGCGGCAAGCAGGTCCTCGTTCACCTGCTCGGCCTGGTCGGACAGCTTCTTGTACTGCGCGAGCGCCTCGGAAGCCGTTTCGGGGGGCGGGGGCTGCTGGTAGGCGAGGGGAAGCGCGAGAGCCGGTCCCGGCACAGCGATGAGCAACGCCGCTGCGGCGCTGACACTCAACCCGGCCCGGACTGCGCGCTTGGTTCTTTGCGACGCCACGTCGCGCGTGTCTCCCTTACATCCGAACCGCCGACCGGGTGGCGCTGGCGACAAGGGACTACCGCAACAGCGGCTGTCCAACGTCAGTGCCCCACCCACCGTGGGGGAACCGGTCCGGCCTCTCGACAAGGCCGGCTTCGGCGGCGATCCCGCGTAGCGGCCTCGGGGTGTGCCGCTGTCGGCCGCGAGATCTCGGACAGGTTACGAAACGTGAGTCGATGCGTCTACCTGGCCCGCCGAAAAATGTGGATCAGACGGCCCGGAACACCAATGGAGCAGCCCTGACTCCACTGTGTGACTACGGCAACACCACAGTTCACCGGCTTGTGGTAACCCGGTCATGCCACTCGGCGACGTTTGCCGACCGCTCGTCGACAGGCCTATTCGGCCCCGCGTGTCGGACAAATCGCCTCACGCCGACCGATCCATGCGCTCCAGGCGCAGCCTCGGGACTATCCCGGCGCGGCCGAGCGTATCTATCGCGCGTTGTTCGAGCGCGTCGATCTCCACGTTCGGCGGCACCCCCAGCAGCACGCTCACGACACAGTCGCCGCAGGCCAGGCCGCGGACCACGCAGCTGTCGCAGTCGATGATCATCCCGAGCTCCGATCGCTTGTCGTTCTTCATGCCCGGCACGTTATGCGACACCACCGACAATTTTGGGTTCGCGCAGCTCAGCACCGGAATCCGCATTTCGTCGACGCCCCGGAACCGCCCACCGAGAGCAGCTGAATACCGTGAACCGGGCACACCGCATCCCGGTCCACCCAAGGCGCGTTGTACGCGGTGAGAACACCGGGGACGTCGAGGCAGGAGGTGCCGCGTGCGCGTGGCAGTGGGACTGGCGCTGGCCGCCATGCTGCTCACCGCGCCGCCGGTCGAACCCGGCCCGCCCGGTACCCCGGCGACCGACCCGCGCCCCGGCGAGGCGTTCGCCGCGCCCGAGGTGGCCCGCCTCCAGCGCACGGCGACCGACGTGCAGCGCGAGCTGGCGGACCTCGCCGGCCGGATCCGCGTCGCGGAGCGGGACCTGCGCACCGCGAACGACGCCGCGGCGAAGGCCAGGGCGGCACGCGCCGCCGCCGACAAGGTCGTCGCCGCGCAGCAGGCCGAGGTCGACACCTACTCGGCGACCGTCTACGAGACCCTCGCCCAGCCAACCGGGCTGCGCGCCCTGGTGTCCGCCGACGATCCCGCCGAGTTCCTCGACGGCACCGGCCTGCTCGCCCGCCTGCGCACCGACCAGGACGTGCGCCTCGCGGGCGCCGTGCGCAGGCAGAGCGCGGCCACGGCGGCACAGGACACGGCCGAGGCGACCGCCTCCGCCGCGGCCCGCCGCAAGGCCGACCTCGACCGGCGCGACGCGGACGCGCGCAACCGCGCCGCTGCGGTGTCGTCGGAACTGCGCGGGCTCGTGGCCGACACCAACGCGGCGGTCGTCGCGCAGCAGCAGGCCCAGCAGCACCGCAACCGCACCACGGCCGACAACTGGCGTGCCTACCTCGACCAGCTCACTGCGGCGGGCATCACGCCACCACCGGCCGCGCGCCTGCGTGACACGGCTCGTTTCCCGCCGGGCCTGACCCCGCTGTCGGAACCGGGCGTCGCGGAGCGGGTGCTGCCCTCCGGTGGCCGCGTGCTCGTGCTGCCCGCCGAGACGATCACCGCCGTCACCCGTGCCATCGACGCGCTCGGCAAGCCGTACGCACCCGACGGCACGGGCTCGGCCGCCTACTCGTGCGACGGCCTGGTCCGCGCCGCGTACGGCACCGCGGTGCCCGCGGGCATCGCCGACCAGTACGCCGTGCTCGCGCCCGTCACCCAGCCGCAGCCCGGCGACCTCGTGTTCCTCGGTCCGGAGCGCTACGGCGTGCAGGGCGTCGGGATCGTGCTCGACGACCGCACGATGCTGGCCGCCGACGCGCGCATCGCGGGCGTCGTGGTCACCGACCTGCCCGCCGACACACTCGGCTTCGCCCGGCCCGCGCTCGCACACGTGCGGGCACGCGCCGTCCCCCGGGCGACCGACGACGGGCTGCCGTGGCGCTGCGGTGGCGTGTCGATGCCGTCGGGCCTGTGGGGCGGTTACCCGAACGGGTTCATCCCGCTGACCGCCCTGTGCCCGATCGGTGTCGGCGACCACGCGCTGCGCTGCGACGCGGCGGCCGCGTTCGGCGCCATGAACCAGGCGTACACGGCAGCCTTCCGCACGCCCCTGTGCGTGACGGACTCGTACCGCACGTTCGACGCGCAGGTCCGGTTGTACGCACAGAAGCCCGCGCTCGCGGCCGTGCCGGGCACCAGCAACCACGGCTGGGGCCTGGCGCTCGACCTGTGTGGTGGCGCGCAGTCGTTCGGCTCACCGCAGTACGCGTGGCTCCGCGCCAACGCGCCGTCGTTCGGCTGGGTCAACCCGGAGTGGGCGTGGCCCGGCCGCGGCCGCGAAGAGCCGTGGCACTGGGAATTCGGTTCCTAGGAGGCGAACTCCACCTCCTCGGTCTTGACGGTGCCCGCCGTGCGGCCCGGCGCCGACTGGAAGCTCCAGTACAGGTTCGTGTGCGAGATGACCTGGTCGGGCGACGGCGCGCCCCACTGCGACAGGTCCTCCGTCGTGTGCGCGTCGCCCACCAGGATCGCGTCGTACCCCCTGGTGAACGCGCCGTGTAAGGTCGCGCGGACGCAACCGTCGGTCTGCGCTCCGGTGACGATCAGCCGCCCCACCTTCAGCTCGGCGAGCACCGACTCGAGGTTCGTGTCCTCGAACGAGTCGCCGTACTCCTTCGCCACCAGCGGCTCGGAGTCCGCGCGGGGCAGCTCCGGGACGTACTGCCAGTTGTCGCTGCCCTTCCGCAGCTCGTCGCTGGAGTGCTGCACCCAGACGACGGGGACCTGTTCCTGCCGGGCCTTGTCGACGAGGGTCGCGATGTTCGCGACCACCGCGTCACGTTCGTGCGCCTGCGCCACCACACCGTTCTGCACGTCGATGACCAGCAGTGCGGTGCCCGGGCGGTTCGCCAAAGTTGTCATGCGGCGAACCTAGACCCGACCACCGACAATTCAGCTCCGGCCGAGCCTGGCCAGCAGAACCGCGGACGGCACGGGGTGCGCACCGCGACGCCGCACCGAGTCGGCGACCGCGCGGTCCGACGTCACGACGACCACCGGCCTGCCCTCCGGTTCGGCCGTGACCAGCGCGCGGATCACGTCGTCCGCCAGCACGCCGGGGTCGGAGAACAGGACGCGCACGCCCCGGGGCGCCGTGGTCGGCACCGCGACCACGCCCGCCCCGTCGAACACGAGCGTCACCTCGGCCGACGTGCGGGCGGCGAGTGCCGCGAGCTGGCGGATCAGGCGTTCGCGCTGCTCGGAGAGGGACAGTTCGGGATACCCGGTCTTGGTGACGTTGTAGCCGTCGACCACGAGGTGCACCGACGGGAGCGCCAGCAGCCGGTCCAGTGCCGCCGGGTCCTCCACGCGGCCGACCGAGCCGTGCGCCTCCGTCGCGCCGCGCACGAGGTCGGCGGGGCGCGGCCCGGCGTTGCCGAGCGCCAGTTCCCTGCGCAGGCCCGTGACGGCGCCGTCGAGCGTGTCGACGAGCAACGCGAGCCGGACCTCGTCGGCCTGCCGGGCCTCCCGCGCGGACTGCCTGGCCATCTCGGCGTCCGCCTCGGCCCGCTCCGCGCGGGCCCGTTCGCTCTCGGCCCGTTCCCGCTCGCGGTCGCGCTGCTCGGTCAGCGCCGCGACCCGTGCCTCCGCCTCGGCCCGGATCCGCTCGATCTCGCCTGCCGCGCTCTCGGCCTCGTCCTTGGCCTTGCGCACCCGGACGCCCTGCTCACGAAGGCGTTTGCGGAGCCGTTCCAGCTCGGCCTCGCCCTCCGCGCGGACCCGGTCGACCGCGCCCTGCACGTCCGCCAGCTCGGCGCGGATCCTCGCCAGCTCGGTCTCGGCCTTGTCGGCGCGGGCGACCGCCGCGTCCCGCTGGGCCCGCAGACCCGCGTCGGACGCGCGGCGCGACACCAGCTCCAGGTAGTGGGGCGCGTTGTCGGCGCCGAGGAGGACCGCGGCCGCGGCGACGGCGGCCGGGTCGTCGCCGGACATGTCCAGCGCGGCGGCCCGGTGCTCGCGGCACCACTCGACCACGGCGGTGCGGAACGCGACCGAGTCCCGCAGGCTCGCGATGATGGCGCCCGCGCCCAGCCGGGCCCGCTTGGCGGGGGTGAACTTGGCGACCGCGCGCAGCTGTTGCGGCACGTCGACCTTGGGCAACGCGCCCAGCGCGTCCGCGCCGAGTTCGGCGATCCTGGTGCGCACGGCGTCCGGCAGCGCGGTCCAGTCCAGAGTGGAGTCGCCGTCCGGCGGCACGGACGGCTCGTCCCCCGGGTCGACTGGCTCGACCGGTTGGATCGACGGCACCATCTCTCCAGGTTAGTCCCCAGGTGAGAACCGCACCGACCGGCTTTGTCGGTGGTCTGGGTTAGCTTGCCCGGCATGACGAAAGCGGGGGTGAGCGAACAGCTCGCGTTCGACGAACTGGGCACGCCGCTGCGTGCCACGACCTTCGTCGTGTTCGACCTCGAGACCACCGGGGTCAGCGACGAGGACACGATCACCGAGTTCGGTGCGGTGAAGGTGCGCGGCGGCGAGGTGCTCGGCGAGTTCGCCACGCTCGTGGACCCCGGTCGCGGCATTCCCCCCGAGGTGGTGGCGCTGACCGGCATCACCGACGCGATGGTCTACACGGCGCCCCGCCTGGACACCGTCTTACCGGCGTTCCTGGAGTTCATCAGCGGTGCGGTGCTGGTGGCGCACAACGCGGGCTTCGACACCAACTTCGTGCGCAAGGCGTGCGAACGGCTCGGCTACCGCTGGCCCAAACCGGCGGTGGTGTGCACGGTCCAGCTCGCCAGGCGCGTGCTGACCAGGGAGGAGGCGCCGAGCTGCCGGCTGTCCGCGCTGGCGCGGCTCTTGGGGTCCACGACGACGCCCAACCACCGGGCTCTGCAGGACGCACGGGCGACCGTCGACGTCTTCCACTCGTTGCTGGAACGGGTCGGGTCGATCGGCGTGCAGACGCTCGAAGAGCTGCGCGACTACATTCCGGACGTCACGCCGGAACAGCGCCGCAAGCGGTCCATGGCGGCCCACCTGCCGTCGAAACCGGGCGTGTACCTGTTCCGGGGGCCGGGCGAGGAGGTCCTGTACGTCGGCACGGCGAGCGATCTGCGGCGGCGTGTGCGGCAGTACTTCACCGCCAGCGAGACCCGGCGCAGGCTGCGGGAGATGGTGGCGCTCGCGGTGCGGGTGGACCACGTCGAGTGCGCCCACTCGCTGGAGGCGCAGGTCCGGGAGCTGCGGCTGCTGTCGGCGCACAAGCCCGCGTACAACCGGCGGTCGAAGAACCCGAAGCAGGCGTGGTGGCTGACGCTGACCGACGAGCCGTTCCCCCGGCTGTCGCTGGTGCGGACGCCGCGCGACGGCGCGCTGGGCCCGTTCCGGTCCCGCGGGCTCGCGGAGGACGCCATGGTCGCGTTGCAGGACGCGACCGGCATCCGGCCGTGCACGGTGCGCATCCCCGCACAACGGGCCGGTGGCACGCCCTGTGCGCTCGCGGAGTTGCACCGCTGTGCCGCGCCGTGCGCGGGCAGGCAGACCATCGAGCAGTACGCGCCGTCGGTGTCGTCGTTCGTGTCGCTGGTGGCGGGCAGGCTGCTGGACCCGCTGCACCGGCTGGAGCGGCGGCTGATGGCGCACTCGGCGGCGGAGCGGTTCGAGCAGGCCGGTGTCGACCGGGACCGGCTCGCCGTGCTGGTCCGCGCGCTGGACCGGGGGCAGCGGCTGGCGGCGCTGGCGAGGGTGTCGGAGCTGATCGCGGCCCGGCCGGACGGCAACCACGGCTGGGAGTTCGCCGTCGTGCGGCACGGTCGGCTGGCGTCGGCGGGTGTCGCGCGGCGCGGGGTGCCGCCGATGCCGGTGGTGGACGCGCTCGCGGCGTCGGCGGAGACCGTGCTGCCCGGGGAGGGCCCGTTGCGTGGCGCACCGGCCGAGGAGGTCGGGCTCGTGCTGCGATGGCTGGATCGGCCGGGCACCAGGATGGTTCGATGCTCACAGCCCTGGACCGAGCCCGCCCGCGCCGCCGCGAGCTGGCGCGGCTGGCTGACCAGGGCCGACGCCGCACGCAGCGTGGAGGTGCCGAATGGGTGATCCCTACGACGTGATCGCCATGGGCAGGCTCGGGGTGGACATCTACCCCCAGCAGACCGGCGTCGGGCTTGCGGACGTGGCGACGTTCGCGAAGTACCTCGGCGGCACGGCCGCGAACGTGACCGTCGCGGTGGCGCGGTACGGGCACCGGGTGGCGCTGGTGAGCAGGACGGGTGCGGACCCGTTCGGCGAGTACCTGCACCGGGCGCTGCGCGACTTCGGTGTCGACGACCGGTTCGTCACCGACGTGCCGGAGCTGCCGACCCCGGTCACGTTCTGCGAGATCTTCCCGCCGGACGACTTCCCCATCTACTTCTACCGATTACCCAAGGCACCCGATCTGGTGATCCACCCGCACGAACTGGACCTCGACGCGATCCGCGCGGCGAGGATCCTCTGGGTGACGGTCACGGGCCTGTGCGAGGAGCCGAGCCGATCGGCGACGCTGGCCGCGCTGC
Source organism: Actinophytocola sp. KF-1 (assembly GCF_054661535.1). Lineage (NCBI taxonomy): Bacteria > Bacillati > Actinomycetota > Actinomycetes > Pseudonocardiales > Pseudonocardiaceae > Actinophytocola > Actinophytocola sp. KF-1. The sequence continues at coordinate 296,909 of NZ_BAAFVK010000011.1, forward strand.
GTGCCCGCGACCCGGCCGCGCTGACGGTGCTGGACCTGGACTACCGCCCGGTGTTCTGGCCGTCTCGCGAAGCCGCCCGCCGGTGGGTGCAGGAGGCGCTCGAGCACGTGACGGTGACCGTCGGCAACCTCGACGAGTGCGACACGGCGGTCGCCACCCGCGACCCGAACGAGGCGGCGGAGGCGTTGCGGGACAAGGGTGTGCGGCTCGCGGTGGTCAAGCAGGGCCCGAAAGGTGTGCTGGCGGTGGACGACACCGGACCGGTCGAGGTGCCGCCGCACCCGGTCGAGGTCGTGAACGGACTGGGCGCCGGCGACGCGTTCGGCGGCGCGCTGTGCCACGGCCTGCTGTCCGGCTGGGACACCGAACGCACGATGCGGTTCGCGAACGCGGCGGGCGCCATCGTCGCGTCGCGACTGTCCTGTTCGGCGGCGATGCCCACGACCGCCGAGGTGGAGGAGGTACTGGATGCGGGTTGACTGGCCGGAGGTCGTCCGGGGGATCGCGACGACCCGTGCCCGCCGACCGGAGCGGATCGCGGAGCTGGCGCAGGCCCGCACCCGGCGGGAATCCCCGTTGGGAGACAACGGAAAGGCCCTGATCATCGCCGCGGACCACCCGGCCCGCGGCGCGCTGGGCGCCGGTGACCGTCCACTGGCGATGGCCGACCGGGCCGACCTGCTGCGACGGTTGACGATCGCGCTGGCGCGGCCGGGCGTGACCGGCGTGCTGGGCACCGCGGACGTCCTCGAGGACCTGCTGTTGCTGGAGGCGCTGCACGACCGGAGCGTCTTCGGGTCGATGAACCGGGGCGGGCTGGCGGGCGCGCGGTTCGAAGTGGACGACCGCTTCACCGGCTACGACGCGGCCGCGATCGCCCGCAGCGGTTTCGACGGCGGCAAGATGCTGCTGCGCGTCGACCACGCCGACGACCGCAGCGCCCCGACGCTGGCGGCGTGCGCGGCCGCGGTCAGCGCGCTGGCGGAGGAGCGCCTGATCGCGATGGTCGAGCCGTTCGTGTCGGTCCGGGAGGGCGGGTGCTTGCGCAACGACCTGTCGGTGCCTGCGGCGACCACGGCGCTCGCGGTGGCGTCGGGCCTCGGCACGACGTCCGCCTTCACGTGGTTGAAGGTCCCGGTGATCGGCGACGGTGGCGAGGAGATGACACAGGTGCTGGCGACGACGACGCTGCCGACGCTGCTGCTCGGCGGGGAGGTGGCCGCGGACCAGGAGGCGACGTACGGGCGGTGGAAGCGGGCGTTGCGCAACCCGACCGTGCACGGCCTGGTGGTGGGCCGGTCGCTGCTGTACCCACCGGACGACGACGTGGCCCGTGCCGTCGACACCGCGGCGGGGCTGCTGTGAAAGTCACCCCGGAGACGGCGGGCTGGACGTACAGCGGCCTCACCGTCCTGACGATCATCGGCACGCACCAGGTGGTGACCGGCGAGGCGGAGACGCTGGTGTTCCCGTTGTCCGGCGGCTGCACGGTGACGGTGGACGGCGAGACGTACGAGCTGGCCGGCCGCGAGTCGGTGTTCACGGCGAACACGGACTTCCTGTACCTCCCACGGGACTGCACGGCGACGGTCGACGCGAACGGCGCGAGGATCGCGTTCCCGTCGGCGGTGTGCGAGAAGCGGCTGCCGGTCCGGTACGCCCCGGCCGCGGACACGCCCGTGGAGCTGCGCGGTGCGGGCAGCTGCAGCAGGCAGGTCAACAACTTCTGCACGCCGGGCGTGTTCGAGGCGGACAGGCTGATCGCGTGCGAGGTGCTGACCCCGGGCGGCAACTGGTCGTCGTATCCGCCGCACAAGCACGACGAGGCCGGGCCGGGCGAGTGCGAGCTGGAGGAGATCTACTACTTCGAGGTCGCGAAGGGCGGGATGGCGTACCAGCGCGTGTACGGCACGGAACAGCGGCCGATCGACGTGCTGGAGGAGGTCCGCACCGGCGACGTGGTCCTGATCCCACACGGCTGGCACGGCCCATCGATGGCGACGCCCGGCTACGACCTGTACTACCTGAACGTGATGGCCGGCCCAGGCGACGAACGAGCGTGGCTGATCAGCGACGACCCGGCGCACGGGTGGATCCGCGAGACGTGGCGGGAGGAGCAACTCGACCCGCGGCTGCCGTTCTACCGCTGACCGCTCCGCCACCGACGCTCTGCCGCTGGGGTATCGATCGCCGCGGCTATGTGGACGCCGCTGCGCTGTCCATTCCGCGGCGGCCCGTCCCATGGGCTGGTGGTCAGCGGGAGCCCTGTCCGCAGCAGGGCACTTCGCAGCAGCCATTCGGGGCCCATTGGATGGCGGTTCACCCAACCGCGGCCTCGATCGGTGGCAGTTCGATCCATGGCAGCGCACTTCGCAGCCCCCGCCAGCCGTCCCGTAGCAACCACCCGGCGGCAGCCCCACCGAAGTGCAGCCCATTCCGCGGCAACCCACCCCGCAGGAGCCACCGGCGACGGCCACACTGGGCTGCAGCCCACTGCGGCAACCCACCCGGCGGCAAACTGATCCGCATCTAGCCCAGCCTGCGCCGGTTCGACCGGGCACAGCCCCATTCCGCGAGCCCTCTGTCTACCGCAGCCCGCTCCGCGGATGCCCGTTCGACAACAACCTGATCCGCAGCAACCTGATCCGCAGCAGCCGTTCGGCTGCCATCCGATCCGCGGCAACCCGCCCCGCGACAACCCGTTCTGCGGCCCCCGCAGCAACCCATTCCCGCAGCAGCCACTCCGCGGCAACCCACCCCGCGCCACCCCCACCGGGTTGCAGCCCGATCTGCCGCAACCCACCCGGCGCAGCCCATCTCGCGGCAACCCACTCCGCGGAAGCCCACCTCGCAGCATCCCATTCGGCGGCGACTCGTTCGCAGCGGCCCCACTCCGTGGATGCCCACACCAGCCCGGTGCCCGGCAGCCCATCGAGCAGCAACCCAACCCGTCACGGCTCATTCCGCGGCTGCCCGGCGGCACGCCGAGCCCCGGCAGCCCCCCGCGGCGCCCGGAAACCCGACCATGCCACCCTCTGCGCGCACCCCGCGTCCGCGCGGAGGGGCGGCCTCCGGCCCCCGATTTCCAGCCTAGCGGCGGCCACCGACAAGAACGGCTGCCCCGGCGGTGGCCTGTGGACAACTCGGCCCGACCCTCAGAAGCGACCCTTGAAGAGCAGTTCCGCCACGTGGGTGACCGTCTCGCGGCCCGCGTCGTAGCCGCCTTCGCCGCGGAGGTTGTTCATTTCCGCCAGGGTGTAGCGCTGGCCGGGGCCGACGAAACCGACCGAGTTCATCACCCAGCCGCCGTCCTCTTCTGACCAGCCGTTCTTGTTGCCGGGCTGTGCTGCGGGGCCCGCGCCCCACACGCCCCACTGCTGGTTCGGGGCCACCGCGCGCATCTGGTCGAGGATGTACGCCCGGTCGTCCTCCGACAGCTCGGTCAGCACGTAGTGGATGAGCCGGTCCAGGTCCTCCGGTGTGCACTTCTGGAAGCCCCAGTACGGGTAGAAGTCCGTGTAGCCCTCCTGCGGCGCCAAGGAGGTCAGCCCGTACGACGGGAAGTTGTCGTTGAACGTCATGTGGTCGTCGCCCGCGTAGCGGAACCACAGGGTGTCCGCCGCGTCGTCGTCCGACGAATTGAGCATGGACTGGATCAGGTCGCGGTCATCCGCGGTGAGGGTGATCTCGCCCGCTCGGTCGCGGGTGAGCAGGTCGACCACCATCGCGAGCTTGATCGTCGACGCGGTCCACGTGGGGTCGTCCGCGTGGTCGTTGTGCCACACGGCGCCCGTCCGCAGGTCGTGCAGCACGACGCCGGTCGTGCCGGGGCGCTCGGCCAGGTACGCCTGTACGGCCGCGATCCGGCGCTGGAAGTCGCAGTCGAAGCCCGCGTCCGGCAGTGGGCAGTCCTCCGGCGGCGGTGCCGTGGCGGTGGCCGAGGTGGTCGGCCGAGCCGACGGGGGCGGCGGCGCCGTCGTCGACGACGGCACTACCGACGTGGAGCCGATGGCCGGGGGCATGTGCGCCGCGGCCATGTGTGGCTGCGGCGACGAACACCCGGACACGACGACGACGGCCGCCGCGAGGAACGCGGCGGCCGCCGTCGAGCGGATACCTATGATGGCCCGATCTTCTTCGTCGGGTCCTGGTCGGTCGTGGCGACCGACGTGCCGGTCTCGGTCTCACCGGAGGCCGACTCCAGCTCGGCGCCGTGGCCGTGCTGGGCAGCGCGGGCCTTCGCCAGCGCCGCCGTCTCCTCCGGCGGGTCCGGCCGCAGCAGCGACCCGGCGACCGGCTCACCGGCCGAGCCCAGCTTGTTCATCTTCTTCGGCACCGGGCTGCCCTGGTACTCCAGCGGGATCGGGTGGCCGTGCTCGTCCACGCCGGCCAGCGGCTGGTGCACCTCGATGAACTCACCGTGCGGCAGGCGCTTGATGATGCCGGTCTCGACACCGTGCTCCAGCACCATCCGGTCGGACCGCTGCAGGCCGAGGCACAGGCGGTACGTGATCGCGTACGCCAGCGGCGGCAGCACCAGCAGGCCGATGCGGCCCATCCACGTCGTCGCGTTCAGCGAGATGTCGAACTTCTCGGCGAGCACGTCGTTCGCGGCGGACAGCAGCGACACCATGAAGAACGTGATCGCCATGACGCCGAGGCTGGTCCGGACCGGCACGTCACGCGGGCGCTGCAGCAGGTTGTGGTGCGCGTAGTCCTTGGTGAACTTCTTCTCGATCCACGGGTACACCGCCGCGACACCGGTCAGCAGTGGCAGACCCATCATGAACGGGAAGAACGGCGCCGGGATCGTGTAGTTCCCGAGGTAGACCTCCCACGCGGGCCACAGCCGGACCAGACCGTCGGTCCAGCCCATGTACCAGTCGGGCACGGTGCCCGCCGAGACCTGCGCCGGGGAGAACGGACCGAAGTTCCACACCGGGTTGATCTGGAACAGACCGCCGAGCAGCGCGGTGACACCGACGACGACGGCCATGAAGCCGCCCGCCTTGAGGGCGAACGTCGGCATGATGCGGACGCCGACGACGTTGGTCTCCTTGCGCCGCACACCCGGGAACTGCGTGTGCTTCTGGTACCAGACCAGACCCACGTGCACACCGATCAGCGCGAGCAGGATGCCCGGGATCAGCAGGATGTGCGCCGTGTAGAGCCTGGGGATGATCTCCGTGCCCGGGAACTCGCTGCCGAACAGCAGCCAGTTCGCCCAGGTGCCGATCACCGGGATCGACATGGTCAGACCCGAGGTGATGCGCAGGCCGGCGCCGGAGAGCAGGTCGTCCGGCAGCGAGTAGCCCGCGAGGCCCTCGAAGCAGCCCAGCAGGAAGATCAGGACACCGATGACCCAGTTGACCTCACGCGGCCTGCGGAACGCGCCGGTGAAGAACGTGCGGAACATGTGGATCGTCAGCGACAGCATGAACAGCAGCGCCGACCAGTGGTGCACCTGGCGGACGAACAGGCCGCCGCGCACGTCGAACGTGATGTACAGCGTCGACTCGTACGCCCGCGACATCTCGAGGCCGCGCAGGTTCGCGAACGAACCGTTGTAGGTGACCTCGGCCATCGACGGGTCGAAGAACAGCGCCAGGTAGGTACCCGACAGCAGCAGCACGATGAAGCTGTACAGCGCGATCTCACCGAGCAGGAACGACCAGTGCGTCGGGAAGACCTTGTTCAGCTGCCTGCGGATGCCGCCGGACAGGTGGTACCGGTCGTCGGCCCACTTGGCCGCGCCACCGGCCGCCCGCATGACCATGTTGTCGGGCTTCGTCGGCGTGGTGATCCCACTCATGACTTCCGCTCCCAGTAGGCGGGTCCGATCGGCTCGATGAAGTCACCGGTCGAGATGAAGTATCCGGTCTCCTCGTCCACCGCGATAGGCAGCTGGGCCAGCTTGCGGGTGGCAGGCCCGAACACCGGCTTGGCGTACTGCAGCGCGTCGAACTGGGACTGGTGGCACGGGCACAGGATGCGGTTGCTGCGCGACTCGAACAGCGAGGTCGGGCACCCGACGTGGCTGCAGATCTTCGTGTACGCGTAGTAGTCGCCGTAGTTGAAGTCCTCCTGGCCCTCGTGCTTGATCACCCTGGCCGCGTCGGCGGGCCGCAGGCGGATCAGCATCACGGGGCTGTCGCCACGCTTGAGGATCTTGACCCAGTCCTCGTGGGTGTCGCCCTCGCGGTACGGGAACACGGTCTCCATGGCGCCGCCGTCGAGGTCCTCCGGCCGCACCAGGGACAGCTCGTCGTTGTCGCCCGTGACGCGCCGCAGGAAGACCTTCTCACCCTCCTTGGTGTGCTGCCACGGGGTGTGCAGCAGGCCGTCCTTGTTCGAGGACTGCGCGTGCGGGTTGCGCAGGAGGCTGCCCAGCGGCAGGGCGGTGAGCGCCAGGCCGAGGACACCGCCGCCGAAGGCCAGCGACCGCTTGATCATCGGGCGGCGGGCGATGGTGCTGCGGTTGCCCGCGTCGGCCAGGTTGGCGAGGATCGTCGCCTTGTCCAGCTCGCTCGAGCCGCCGTCGTGCCGCTGCTGGACCGCGACCTCGTGCGGGATGAACTTCCGCGTGTAGTTCAGCACGCCGATGCCGATCCCGAGGATCGCGAGCCCCAGCGTGACACCGATCACCGGGGTGTACAGCGAGTACATGAGGTACCCGTCCTGGTCCGGCGCCACGTACTTCGCCGGCCACCAGATGAAGGCGACGACGAACGCCAGCCCGGCGAGGCCGGCGAGGGCGAACCAGAACGCGACCTGGCGCTCCGCCCGCTTCTCGGCGCGCGTGCCCTTGACCGGCCACGGGTCCGGGTACTCGACCAGCTCGACGCCGTCGAGCTTGCTCCCGAGCTTGACCAGCTCGTCCCGGGACATCTGCGCGAGCTCCTCCTCGCTCGGCAGTTCCTCAGGCTTGTCCGTGCTCATGCTTTAGCCCCGATCCACAACGTGATGCCAAGCAGGGCGACGATCCCCACGACGAACGCGATGAACCCTTCCGACTGCGGACCGAGACCGCCGATCGGGCTACCACCTGGGTTGTTGTTGCCGTCGGTCACCGACTTGACGTAGGCGATGATGTCCTTCTTCTCCTCCGGCGACAGCTGCCGCTCGGAGAAACGAGGCATGTTCTGCGGGCCGGACACCATGGCCGCGTAGATCTCGTCCTCGGTGACGCCGTCCAGGGCGGGCGCCTCCTTGCCGGAGGACAGTGCGCCACCCCGGCCGGTGAAGTTGTGGCACGACGCGCAGTTGAACCGGAACAGCTCACCGCCGCGGGCGGAGTCGTCCCCGCGCAGCGCAGCGCCGCTCTCCTCCGGCATCTCCACACCGCCGCCGTTGGCCTGCACGAACGCCGCGACCGCGTCGACCTCCTGGGGCGACAGCACCCGGGGCTTCTTCGGGATCTGCGAGCTCTGGGAGACGGCGGGCATGCGGCCCGTCGAGGTCTGGAAGTACACGCTGGCCTCGCCGACGCCGATCAGGCTCGGGCCGCGGTCCTGCACACCCTCGAGGTTGCTGCCGTGACAGCTGATGCACGTGTTGTTGTAGATCTTCTCGCCCTCGCGCACCAAGACCGGATCCTGCTGGGCCTGCGCGGTCTGCGGCTCGGGGACGAGCACGCTGTACAGCGCGCCGACGCCCACGAGCGCGATGCCCAGCGCCAGCAGGCCCGCGATGCGGCGCCGGAGCTTGGTGCGTGCCCTGAGTTTCTTGGTCATTGTGCGGCTACCTCTGATGTCAGTTCGGACCCGGCGAGTGGGCGGCTTGGTCGCATCACTTGATGAAGTAGATGACGGTGAACAGCCCGATCCAGACGATGTCCACGAAGTGCCAGTAATAGGACACGACGATGGCCGACGTGGCCTGCGCCGGCGTGAACTTGCTCATCTTGGTGCGCATGAGCAGGTACACGAACGCGATGAGACCGCCGGTCACGTGCAGGCCGTGGAACCCGGTGGTCAGGTAGAACACCGTGCCGTAGGCCGAGGACGGGATGGTGAGTCCCTCCGAGATGAGCACGCGGTACTCGTTCGCCTGGCCGAGCACGAAGAACGCGCCCATGACCAGCGTGATCGTGTACCACCGCCGCAACCCGAACACGTCGCCCTTCTCCGCCGCGAACACACCCAGCTGACAGGTGATGGACGAGGCGACCAGCACGATCGTGACAACGAGCGCGTAGGGCACGTCGAGGTGGTAGGGCGGCGGAGGCCAGTGGCCGGTGTCGTTCTGCGCCTTGACCGTGAAGAACATGGCGAAAAGGCCGGCGAAGAACATCAGCTCGCTGGCCAGCCACACGATGGTGCCGACGCTGACCATGTTCGGCCGGTTCAGCGAGTGCACACGCTGGCTGATTGAGGGCGCTGCTGTCGTCACGCGGGCATTATTGCCTGTCCTCCCCCGGTCAGCTGATCGGGGTTGCGGCGTGGCGGGGGTGGTCGGGAGATCGTCAAGGCTCGGTCGGGCACCTGCGGGCGGCGAAGGCGTGCCGGATAGCATCCAGGTGTCCGGACCTGCCCTATCTCGATCGCCGGAGGCATCGCCATGAGCTCCCCGCTGAAGATCCTCGTGTTCAGCCACCGGCCGGAGGTCCGGGAGAGGATCGTCACAGCCGTCGGGCGCCGTCCCGCCGCCGATCTCGGCCGGGTGACCTACCACGAGTCCGCCACCATCGCCGACGTGCTGATGGAGATGGACGCGGGCAACGTCGACCTGGCCATCCTCGACGGCGAGTCGCAGCCGACCGGCGGCATCGGCCTGTGCAGGCAGCTCAAGAACGAGATCGACGACTGCCCCCCGATCGTGATCGCGATCCGCCGCAAGGACGACCGATGGCTCGCCACCTGGTCGCAGGCCGACGCGGTGATCTCGCACCCGCTCGACCCGCTGGCCGCCGCGGAGACGGTTGCCGACGTGCTGCGCAACAAGCAGCTGCCAGTCGTACAGGGGTGAGATCGCATGGCACAGACCTGGCCCGGCCTGCTGGGCCGGTTGGTCGCGCGTGAGGACCTGACCACCGACGACACGTCGTGGGCGATGGAGGAGATCATGACCGGCCGGGCGACCGGCGGTCAGATCGGCGCGTTCGCGGCCGCGCTGCGGTCCAAGGGCGAGACGTCCGAGGAGGTGACCGGCCTCGCCAAGGTGATGCTGGCCCACGCACACCGCGTCCCCCTCGACGTGGCGGCGGCCGACGTGGTCGGCACCGGTGGTGATCAATCCGGCAGTGTGAACATTTCCACGATGAGCGCACTGGTGACCGCGGCCGCCGGCGTCCCGGTGGTCAAGCACGGGAACCGCGCCCAGTCGTCCCGCTGCGGGGCGGCGGACGTGCTGGAGTCGCTCGGCGTGGTGATCGAACTCTCCCCTGAGGCGGTCGCCACATGCGTGCGTGAGCTGGGGATCGGCTTCTGCTACGCCCCGGCGTTCCACCCGGCGCTGCGCCACGCCGGCCCCACCCGCCGCGAGCTCGGCATCCCGACGGTCTTCAACATCCTCGGCCCGCTGACGAACCCGGCCCAGCCCACGTCGGCGCTCATCGGCTGCGCGCACGAGCGCCTGGCCCCCGTCGTGGCCTCGGTGCTGGCGTCCAGGGGCTTCTCGGTGCTGGTCGTCCGCGGCGACGACGGCCTGGACGAGATCACCACCACGACCACCACCAAGGCGTGGGTGGCGACGGACGGCGTCGTGCGCGAGGACCGGATCGACCCGTCGGCGCTGGGCGTGGCCCCGGCCGCCCCGGACGCACTGGCGGGCGGCGACGCGGCGGACAACGCGAAGGTCCTGCGGTCCCTGATCGCGGGCGACGCGGGTGCGGTACGCGACACGGTGCTGATCAACGCAGCGGGCGCGATCGCGGCGTTCAGGGGGCTCTCGGACGACCTGACGGGCGATCTGAAGGCCGGCCTGTCCGCGGCGGCGGAGGCCATCGACTCGGGGCGCGCGGCGGAGCTGCTGGAGCGCTGGATCGTCCGGAGCCGGGAGCTGGCGGCCTGATCTCGATCAGGCCGGGTGAAGCACGATGGCCGAGATCCGGCGGCCGTCCGGGCCGTCCGTGATGAGATAGGTCGCGTCGAACCTGGACAGCTCGGTGCCGTCGGCGCGGAGGCGCGCGAACGTGCCGCGGTGGAGGGCGCACGAACGGTTCAGGACGGTCGTCTCCGCGGCCAGCTCCTCGCTGCGGTCATATCCGGCCGACCGCATGCTGTCGACCTGCTGTCGCGCGGTGGCGAGGACCTGCTCCTCGTCGGTGAGAAACAGGCACCCTGCGTCAGTGCTGAGAATCAACGGCACCCCGTAGTGCGCGAGGATCCGCCGCACGTCATGGATCTCGCCGCGGCCCAGCGCGACGAAGTCCGCCAGGTAGGCGGCGAACCAGCGATCAACCTCCGCGACGTCCATGACGGCGTCCTCCGCGTCCGCCGCCGTCCACACCCACGTCGACGGCGGCCTCCGGCCCCCGAGATCCAGCCTAGCCGCCACCACCGACGGAAGCGGCCGCGCACAACCGAGTTGTCCACAAGCACAAAGGCGCGTCCCCGGAACCCCGGAGACGCGCCTTGAGCAGTGAAAACTCAGTCCGTGGCGTTGGGCCGGGTGTGGTACTCGAACACGAGCCCACCCACAGTGATCAGCACCAGCGCGATCGCCACGACCAGCAGCCACACCTGCCAGAACGCGAGCGACACGGCCGCCAGCCCACCGGAGGCGGCGATGGCCACCGGCCAGTACGAACCCGCCGAGAAGAAGCCCACCTCACCGGCGCCGTCGCTGATCTCGGCGTCCGGGTTGTCCTCCGGGCGCCGTTCGACGCGGCGGGCGACGAAGTGGAAGTAGGACCCGATGATCAGCGACAGGCCTCCCGAGAGGATGAGGCCGACGATGCCGACCGGCTCCTTGGCCCAGAAGCCGTACACGATGGCGGCGATGAAGAAGAACGCCGTCGTCACGTCGAAGAGCCGGGCTTCGACCTTCATGGGAATCCTCTCCAGACGTCAGTTCGACGAGGTCCGCGCGGTGCGGTCCGGGTTGAACGGGGACGTGGTCACCGCGGTCGGGCTGCACAGCTCGCCGCACGACGGGTCCTCCTCGCCCATGCGGGCGAGGGCCTCGGCGGCCGTGTACGGCTTGCCGGTCTCCTCGTTCGTGGTGACGCGCAGCTGCATGTAGTCGTCGAACCGCTCCGGGCTCAGCGCCCTCACCTCGAAGTTCATGCCCGAGTGGTAGGTGCCGCACAGCTCGGCGCAGCGCCCGACGAACGAGCCCTCGCGGTCGATCGAGTTCTGGAACGTGTTGTCCTGGTTGTTCTTCTCCGGGTACGGGAAGACGTCCCGCTTGAAGTGGAACTCCGGCACGAAGAACGAGTGGATGACGTCGCGGGCCCGCAGGTCGTAGTGCACGGTCTTCTGCGCCGGGAGCACCAGCAGCGGGATCTCGGTGGTGCTGCCGGTGGTGGTGACCAGCTCACCGTCCGACGTGCGCGGCACGATCCGCTTGCCGTCGGCGTCCACGTACTCGTTGTAGGTGAACTGCCAGTTCCACTGGAAGGCCAGCACGTCGACGTTCACGTCGACCCGGTCCTCCGGTTCCTCGGCCAGCACGTAGTTCTGCGTGGTCACCGTGAAGTAGAAGAGCACCACGACGATGACGGCGGGCAGGCCCGTGTAGATGAACTCGAGGAAGTGGTTGTACTGGAACTGCTTCGGGAGCTTGTCGCCCTTCTTGCGGTGGGCGACGACCGGCCACAGGATCAGCGCCCACATGATGACGCCGATGACCAGCGACGCGATGACCGTCCAGGTCCAGAAGTCGACCATGCGCTCGGACTGCGGCGTGACCCCCTCGGGCCAGCCGAAACGCAGGACCTCGCCGCCGGAGCAGCCCGTCGCGGTGAACGCGACCAGCCCGACGAGCCCACCGATGGTGGTCAGTCGCGATGCCCGCGAACGCTGCGTTCCGCCCACTGCGCGATCCCTCCTAGGAAGACCGGTGATCACAGCGTTGGAGCGTAGCCCAGAGGCCCAGGCCACACCGCTTAGGGGCCGCCATGGCCGAGACGGCCATACTTGTCCCTCACAAGCACTCGACAGGGAAGGTTGTGCCGAACCGTGTGCGGTCTGCTTGGTGTGGTGTGCCCGACGGAACAGGACGCCGTTGCCGCCAGGGACGCGGTCGCCGCGGCGATGCGGTGCCAGCGCCACCGCGGCCCGGACGAAACGGGCACCTGGACCGGCGACGAGGTGGTGTTCGGCTTCAACCGGCTGTCCATCATCGACGTGGACCACTCCCACCAGCCGCTGCACTGGAGCCCGGAGGGCGTGCAGGAGCGGTACACGCTGCTGTTCAACGGCGAGATCTACAACTACCTCGAGCTGCGCGAGGAGCTGATCGAGCAGCACGGCGCCACGATGCGCACGAACGGTGACAGCGAGGTCATCGTCGCGCTCTACCACTACCTCGGCCCCGCCGCCGTGCAGAAGCTGCGCGGCATGTTCGCGTTCGTCATCTGGGACTGGCGGCGCCGCGAGGTGTTCGGCGCCCGCGACCCGTTCGGCATCAAGCCGCTGTTCTACGCGGAGGGCCCCGGCGGGGTGGCGTTCTCGAGCGAGAAGAAGGCGCTGCTGGAGCTGGCCCCCCGCCTGCACCTCAAGCCCGCGCTGGACCGCACCGCGCTGCAGCACTACCTGACGCTCCAGTACGTCCCGGAGCCGGAGACGCTGCACACGGACGTCCGGCGCATCGAGTCGGGCCACTCGTTCACCATCTCGCCCGGCGGGCAGCTGCGGACCGACCGGTACTTCTTCCACACGTTCCGCCCGACGCCGGTGAAGGACTCCGAGAAGCTGTACGACGAGATCGCCGAGGTCATGCGCGACTCGGTGGCCAAGCACATGCGCGCGGACGTGACGGTCGGGTCGTTCCTGTCGGGCGGCATCGACTCCACGGCCATCGCCGCGCTCGCCCGCGAGCACAACCCGAACCTGATCACGTTCACGACCGGGTTCGAGCGCGAGGGCTACTCCGAGGTGGACGTCGCGGCCGAGTCGGCGGCGGCGATCGGGGTGAAACACGTGGTCAGGACGGTCAGCGCCGAGGAGATGATGGAGGCGCTGCCGCTGATCGTGTGGTACCTGGACGACCCGGTCGCGGACCCGGCGCTGGTGCCGCTGTGGTTCATCGCGCGGGAGGCCCGCCGCCACGTGAAGGTGGTGCTGTCCGGCGAGGGCGCGGACGAGCTGTTCGGCGGCTACACCATCTACCGCGAGCCGATCTCGCTGGCCGCGTTCGAGAAGGTGCCGGGCGCGCTGCGCAAGGCCATGGGCAACCTGTCGACGAAGATCCCGGAGGGCACGCGCGGCAAGGACCTGCTGCGTCGCGGCGCGCTGTCCCTGGAGGAGCGCTACTACGGCAACGCCCGCATCTTCCGCGACGACCAGCTGCGGGCGGTGCTGAAGACGTTCGACCCGTCGATCGGCCACAAGGACGTCACGGCGGGCCCGTACGGCGAGTCGACGGCGTGGGACCCGGTGACCCGCATGCAGCACGTGGACCTGTTCACGTGGCTGCGCGGCGACATCCTGGTGAAGGCCGACAAGGTCACCATGGCCAACTCGCTGGAACTGCGCGTCCCGTTCCTGGACGCGGAGGTCTTCAAGGTGGCGTCGAAGATCCCGTCCGAGGAGAAGATCACCAAGGAGACCACGAAGTACGCGCTGCGGCAGGCGCTGAAGCGGATCGTGCCCGAGCACGTGCTCAACCGGCGCAAGCTGGGCTTCCCGGTGCCGATCCGGCTGTGGCTGAAGGAGGAGATGTACGACTGGGCGCGCCAGATCATCCTCAAGTCGCAGACCGAGGAGGAGATCGACAAGAACGCGGTGCTGAAGCTGCTGGAGGAGCACCGCGCGGGCACGCTCGACCACAGCAGGCGGATCTGGGCGCTGCTGGTGTACATGCTGTGGCACGGGATCTTCGTGGAGCAGAACATCCGGCCGCGCATCCCGGAGCCGCACTACCCGGTGAAGCTGTAGCTCGGGGCCGGCCTCCGGCCCCCGGTATCCATTCTCCCAGGTCGCACCGACATTCCTCTGCGATGCGGCGAGAGCCTGTGGACAAGTCGGCGTCGCCATCCACGCGGAGGGCCCGCCGCTGCGCGGGCGCGACGGGCCGGGCGCGTACCGCCCCCGGGGCGGTGTCCTGAAAGGCAGACGCGGGCGTAGCCGCCAGACCCAGGGCGAAAGCCTGCCGCCGTGACGTGCCTCCCGGAGTCCTGCCCGTCCGGCGAGGATCCCCGGCGGGAAACCCTGCCCACGGCAACGCACCAAGATCAACCGCGGCCTCCGGCCCCCGAAACCCAGCCTGGCCGCGACCACCGACAAGATCGGCGCGTAACGGCCGGGTTGTCCACAGGGTCAGCGCCGGAAGCGCCACGTCTTGCTGTCGAACGCGACGCAGATGCCCGGCGACAGGACCACGACCCGCAGCGTGCCGTCGCGTTCGTCGTAGTCGATGCCCTCGGCCTCGAACTCGCCCGCGCAGCCGCTCACCAGCGGTAGCTGCCCCAGGAGGGTGACCCTCCCGGCGACGTCCGACCCGCCGACCGGCCCGGCCAGGTCGACCTGCAGCAGCGGCTTCGTCACCCCGAACAGCGATCCCTCCGGGTCGTCCGACGAGCACAGCAGCTGGGTGGGCGAGGTGAAGTCGCAGCCCTGGATGTCGCGCACCGGCCGGTCGAGCCGCACGGCCGACGCGTACGGCAGGTTCGCCGCCGGGTTCGTGTGCGCGATGCCCGGCATGGGGTGCACGAGGAGCCGGTTCATGGTTCCCCACTCGCCCGCGACCAGCCACCGGCCGTCCGGGGACACCGCGGCGAACGAGTTGTTGTTCGCCTCCCACGACTCCAGCGCGTGCTGGTACTCGGCCCACGTGCCGTCCGGCGCCTGGACGCGGAACAGCTTCGCCCCCCGGTCGTCGCGCTGGTACGGCTCCACGTAGTAGCCGTGGCCGGCGCCGGGGTCACCCACGTGGTTCCAGCCGCGGGTGCGCAGCGACACGGGGATGGTGCCGACGCCGGTGTACTTCACGACCGTGCCGGACGGGCGTTCCACGACGGCCAGCCCCTGGCTCTCGTCCAGGGGCCGCGCGACGTCGGAACCGATGGTCCGCCACGGTCCGACGTCGGCCGACGCCACACCGGCGAGCAACAAGAGGAACGCAGCGGTGACCGCGAGAGCACGCATGGTAATCAGAAGTACCAGGCGTGCCCCGAAAGCGGTACCTACGACGGGAGGATGGCGCCGATCTCCTCGGCCGCCTCCGGGCCGTACGCCGACCCGATGCGCTGCACGGCGACCTCGTTGTCCAGCGTCCACTCCTGCGGGCCGACCGTCTCCAGCACCAGCACCGCGATGTAGGAACCCAGCTGCGCGGCGCGCTCCAGCGACAGGCCCTTCTCGAGCCCGGCGAGCAGGCCTGCGCGGAACGCGTCACCGACACCCGTCGGGTCGGCCTTCACCGTCTCCGGCACCGCGCTGACGTGGATGGACGTGCCGGACGAGTCGACCAGCTCGGCGCCCTTCTCCCCCAGCGTGGTGATCCGCATGCCGACCTTCGACATGACCTCCTGCTCCGACCAGCCGGTCTTCTGCCGCAGGAGCTCCCACTCGTAGTCGTTGGAGAACAGGTATTTCGCGCCGGTGATGAACTCACGGATCTGCTCGCCGGTCATGCGCGCGAGCTGCTGCGACGGGTCGGCGGCGAAGTCGTAGCCGCGCTGGCGGCACTCCTCGGCGTGGCGCAGCATCGCGTCCGGGTCGTCCGGGCTGATCAGCACCAGGTCCAGGCCGCCGACCCGCTCCGCGACGGGACGCAGCTCGATCAGCCTGGCCTCGGCCATGGCGCCCGCGTAGAACGACGCGATCTGGCACATGTCGTCGTCGGTGGTGCACACGAACCGGGCGGTGTGGGCGGTCTCCGAGACGCGCACCCCGGAGCAGTCGACCCCGTGCCGCTCGAGCCACGACCGGTAGTCGCCGAAGTCCTCGCCGACCGAGCCGACCAGCACGGGCGAGCTGCCGAGCACGGCCATGCCGAACGCGATGTTCGCGCCGATCCCGCCCCGCCGGACCACCAGGTCGTCGACGAGGAAACTCAGGGAAATACGGTGCAGCTGCTCCGCGACCAGCTGCTCGGCGAACCTCCCCGGGAAGTGCATGAGGTGGTCGGTGGCGATGCTTCCGGAGACGGCTACGGGCACGAGGGCTTCCCCTGTCTGGTGGTCGTCAGGTGGAGTGAGAGCAGTCGTCAACGATAGTGGGCGATGTCGCTGGAGACCCACTAGGGGACGCCCAGGACACTACCGGGTGGTAAGGGTCGTGCGAACGAGGGCTTTCGACCTAAGTTCGAGCGGTGAGCACACCTGAACCCGAGTCTTTCGCCGAACTCATCGCGGACTGCGCCGACATCCCCACGGCGCTCCAGGACGGCGGCCCCACCCTTCCCGGTCAGCGGGAACCAGCGCCGTGGGAGGTGGACGAGGCGACGTTCGCCCAGGTCAGCAGCTTGGAAGAGTACGTGTGAAACGACAACGGGCCGCGACGTGCACACGTCGCGGCCCGTTGGTCACGTCACCTGCTCAGTGGAACGAGTCACCACAGGCGCAGGAACCACCGGCGTTGGGGTTGTCGATGGTGAAGCCCTGCTTCTCGATGGTGTCGACGAAGTCGATCGTCGCGCCGTTCACGTAGGGCGCGCTCATCCGGTCCACGGCCACCTTCAGGCCGTTGAAGTCGCGGAACAGATCGCCGTCGAGCGTGCGCTCGTCGAAGAAGAGCTGGTAGCGCAGGCCGGCGCAACCACCGGGCTGAACGGCGATGCGCAGGTGCATGTCGTCACGGCCTTCCTGGTCCAGCAGGGCCTTGGCCTTGCTGGCAGCCGCTTCCGACAGGAGCACGCCGTGCGTCTCCGTCTCGGTGGTGTTCTCCTGGGCAGTCGTCATGGTTCTCCCTCGACCTTTCGGACTCCTACTACCGGGGGTCAATCGCGGTCGAGCCGTGGTTTATTCCCCGTCCTCCACATCCATGGTGACACATGCCGCTCGACCCTCGCTGTTACAGCCGCCACTGCGTGGACACGTGCTTCGCGAGCTGCGTGAGCGTGCCGGCGGGGTCGGCGAGCGACGCCTCGGCCGACCCGACGTGCTCGGCGACCGAATAGGCCTGCTCCACCCCGGCGGACGCGGCGCGCCTGCGGCCGACGCTGACCTGGCCCGCGAGCACCACGCACGGCACCCCGCGCTCGGACGCGGCGCCTGAGACCCTCGTCACCAGCTTCCCCCGCAGCGACTGGAAGTCGAAACTGCCCTCGCCCGTGACCACCAGCTGGGCCCGGTCGAGCGCGCTGTCGAGGCCGGTCAGCCGCCGCACCACGCCCGCGCCGGACTCGACGGTGGCGCCGAGCGCGATGAGCGCCGCACCCAGCCCACCCGCCGCACCCGCGCCCGGTTCGTCGCGGACGTCCCGCCCGGCGACCTCGCCGAGCACGTCGGCCCACCTGGTCAGCGACCGCTCCAGCCTGCGGACGGCCAGGTCGTCGGCGCCCTTCTGCGGGCCGAAGACCCGGGCGGCCCCGTCCTTGCCGAGCAGCGGGTTCTCCACGTCGGAGGCGGCGACGAGCTTGACGCCGCGCAGGTCGGCCTCGCCGGCGAGCCGCGCGGTGTCGATCAACGGCCCGCCGCCGGGCGGCAGGGGCTCGCCGTCCGCGCCGACCGGGACGGCGCCGAGCGCGCGGAACATGCCCGCGCCGCCGTCGGTGCTGCCGGAGCCGCCGAGCCCGACGACGATCGTGTGCACGCCCGACTCGAGCGCGTGCACGATCAGTTCGCCGACACCGACGGTGTTCGCGGCGAGCGCGTCCCGGTCCTCCTTGGGGACCAGCGTCAGGCCACAGGCCTGCGCGCATTCGATGTAGGCGGTGCCGTCGTGCTCCAGCCAGACGGCGTCGGTGGGCGCGCCGAGCGGGCCGGAGACGGAGCGGTGCCGCAGGTGCCCGCCGAGCGCCGAGTACAGCACGTCCACGAAGCCGGGGCCGCCGTCGGCCAGGGGGCAGAGAGTGAGCTCGTCGTCCGGCGCACCGCTGCGCCACCCGGCGGCGATGGCCTCGGCGGCCTCCGGCGCGGTCAACGTCCCACCGAAGCAGTCAGGAGCGATCAGGACCCGCATGGTCAAAGCGTAGTTGCACCTCCTTTACCCTTTGGCGTGTGAGGTTCCTTCGCCGCAAAGAAGCAGAGAGCACCGACGTCGAGACCGACGGCGGTGAAGTAGCGCTGACGGAGGAGGAAGCCACCCGGAACAAGGCCCACACGCCGGGCAAGGGCCGCCCGACTCCCAAGCGCCGCGAGGCCGAGCAGCGCAAGCGCGGCCCGGTGGCGCCGCCGCCGCGCACGACCCGTGAGGCGCTCAAGCGGGCGCGCGGCAACAAGGAGGAGCGCAAGGAGCTCGCCGCCAAGCGCCGTGAGATCCGCGCCACCCAGCGCGAGCGCATGATGGCGGGCGACGAGAAGTACCTGATGCCGCGCGACCGGGGGCCGGTCAAGGCGTACATCCGGGACTCGGTCGACTCGCGCCGCAACCTGCTCGGCCTGTTCATGCCGCTCGCGATCCTGATCTTCATCGCGCTGCTGGTGCCGAACCCCGCCGTGCAGAGCTACACGACGCTGCTGTGCCTGCTGATGCTGGTCGCCATGATCATCGAGGGCATCCTGCTGGGCGGCAGGCTGACGAGGAAGGTCCGCGCGAAGTTCCCGAAGGAACCGGTCCGCGGGCTGTCGGTGGGCTGGTACGCGTTCATCCGGGCGTCGCAGCTGCGCAAGCTGCGGGTGCCCAAGCCCAGGGTGCGCCCCGGCGACAAGGTTGACTGAGCTCGCCCGCGACCCGTTCCCGCTGCGGGGACGGGTCGCGCTGGTGACGGGCGCGTCCCGGCGGGCGGGCATCGGGTACGCGATCTGCAGGCGGCTCGCCGCGTACGGGGCGAGCGTGTACGTGCACCACTTCTCCCCGCACGACGCCGAGCAGCCGTGGGGCGCGGACGACGTCGCGGCGGTGGTCGACGGGGTGCGTGCGGTCGCGTCGGCGCCGGTCGCGCACGGGTCGGTGGACCTGGCCGCGCCGGACGGCCCGGCGGCGCTGGTCGAGGCGGCGGTCGCCGCGCTCGGTCCGCTGGACATCGTGGTGTGCAACCAGGCGATGTCCGGTTCGGACGGTCCGCTGGCGGACCAGACCGCGGCCATGCTGGACGCGCACTGGGCGGTGAACGCGCGCGCGTCGATCCTGCTGGCACAGGCGTTCGCCGCGCAGGGACGGCCGGGCCGCGTGGTGTTCCTGACGTCGGGCCAGAACGAGGGCCCGATGCCGGGCGAGGTGGCGTACGCGGCGAGCAAGGGCGCGCTGTGGTCGATCACGGCGACCCTCGCCGACGAACTGGCGGACCAGGGCATCACGGTGAACGCCGTCAACCCGGGCCCGGTGGACACGGGCTACGCGTCGGACGAGACCCGGGCAGCGGTGGCGACCCGCTTCCCCGGCGGCCGCTGGGGCACCCCGGACGACCCGGCCCGCCTGATCGCGTGGCTGACCACGGACGAGGCCCGCTGGCTGACAGGCCAGGTCCTGAACACAGAAGGCGGCTTCCGCCGCTAACCCCGCGAGTCCCCCTCCCAGGACCCGCGAGTCTCCCGCTCAACCCCCGCGAGTCTCCCGTCCAGGACTCGCGAGTCTCCCTTTCAGGACCGGCGAGTTGGCGGTTCGGCGCGGACGCCGCTCGACGCGAAACGGCAACTCGCGGGTTCCCAACGGGAGACTCGCGGGTCCTGGGAGGGAGACTCGCGGGTCCTGGGAGGGAGACTCGCGGGGGTGGGCTGGAGTTGGTCCAGGGATAGGTTGGGGGTATGGAGTTTCGTCGTCTGGGCCGTAGTGGCCTCAGTGTCAGTGAGATCTCGTACGGGAACTGGATCACGCACGGGTCGCAGGTCGAGGAGGAGCAGGCGGTCGCCTGTGTGAAGGCCGCGCTCGACGCGGGCATCTCGACGTTCGACACCGCTGACGTGTACGCCAACACGCGTGCCGAGTCCGTGCTGGGGCGGGCGCTGGCCGGGCAGCGGCGGGAGAGCCTGGAGATCTTCACGAAGGTGTACTGGCCGACCGGGCCCGGCGGCCCCAACGACAAGGGGCTGGGCCGCAAGCACATCCTCGAGTCGGCCAACGCCTCGCTGAAGCGCCTCCAGACCGACTACGTCGACCTCTACCAGGCGCACCGCTTCGACAAGTCCGTGCCGCTCGAGGAGACGATGCTCGCGTTCGCCGACCTGGTGCGGCAGGGCAAGGTGCTCTACGTCGGCGTGTCCGAGTGGAACGCCGAGCAGATCGCCGCGGGCGCCGAGCTGGCGCGTGAGCTGAAGGTGCCGTTCGTCTCCAACCAGCCGCAGTACTCGATGCTGTGGCGCGTCATCGAGGAAGAGGTCGTCCCCGCCAGCGAGAAGGCGGGCCTCAGCCAGATCGTCTGGTCGCCGATCGCGCAGGGCGTGCTCACCGGCAAGTACAAGCCGGGTCAGCCGCCGCCCGCGGGTTCCCGCGCCACCGACGAGAAGAGCGGCGCGAACTTCATCTCCCGCTTCCTGCAGAACGAGGAGCTGCTGCGCAAGGTTCAGGACCTCCGGCCGATCGCCGACGAGGTGGGCCTGTCGATGGCCCAGCTCGCGATCGCGTGGGTGCTGCAGAACCAGAACGTGGCCTCGGCGATCATCGGCGCCACCCGGCCGGAGCAGGTGGCGGAGAACGTCAAGGCGGCCGGTGTGAAGCTCGACGCCGACGTGCTCAAGAAGATCGACGAGGCGCTCGACGGCGTCATCGTCCGCGACGCCTCGCTGACGGGCTGAGGCTGCGTCAATCCGAGGGGTGCAGGCTCATCGGCCCGTACACGACCTCGTCGCCTGCCAGCAGCGTGACCTCGTCGACGCCCGCGTCGAGGAGGTCACGCCAGTTGGCCGACAGCCACTCCTCGGCGGCGGTCTGGTCGGGGAAGTCCGGCGAACCGTCGTGGTCCCAGCGGTAGGTCACGGCCGCACAAGATAGCGTGCGGCCGTGACCACCCTGGTGCTCGGCGGCGCCCGGTCCGGCAAGTCCGCGCACGCCGAGGGACTCCTGCCCGCCGGCGAGGCCACCTACGTGGCGACCGCCCGCGTCGACCCCGCCGACGCCGAGTGGCGGGCCCGGATCGCCGCGCACGTCGCGCGCAGGCCGCCGGGCTGGCGCACGGTCGAACCGCCGGACCTGCCCGCGTTCCTCACCACCGCGCACGGGCCCGTGCTGGTCGACGACGTCGCCACCTGGCTGACCGGCGTGATGGACGACCACCACGCGTGGGACGGCGGCGACCTCGACGGTGTGCGCCGCGAGTGCGACCGGCTCGTCGCCGCCGTCGCGGGCTGTCCCGCCGAGCTGGTGCTGGTGTCGTCGGAGGTCGGCCTCGGCGTGGTGCCCTCGACCCGTTCTGGCAGGCTCTTCCGTGATCAGCTCGGCACGCTCAACGCGGGCCTTGCGGAAGTGTGCGCAGAGGTGCTGCTGCTCGTGGCCGGTCTCCCGCTGCGCCTGCGCTGACCACTGGAGGGTCCCATGGAGTTCGACGTCGTCAGCCCACCTGACGAGGCCGTGCGGCAGGCGGCCGAGGCGCGGCACGCGCAGCTCACGAAGCCGCTCGGCGCGCTGGGGCGGCTCGAGGAGCTGGGGACGTGGCTCGCGGCGTGCCAGGGGCAGTGCCCGCCGAAGCCGCTGGCACGCCCGAGGATCGTCGTGTTCGCCGGTGACCACGGCATCGCGGCGAAGGGGGTGTCCGCGTACCCGAGCGAGGTCACCGCGCAGATGGTGGCGAACTTCCAGGCGGGTGGCGCGGCGATCAACGTGCTGGCGGAGGTCGCGGGCGCGACCGTGCGGGTGGTCGACATGTCGGTCGCGGCCGACACCACGGCGGACGAGAAGAAGGTGCGCCGCTCCTCCGGCGCGATCGACGTCGAGGACGCGCTGACCGAGGACGAGGTGGCGGCCGCGCTGGCGGCGGGCAAGGCGATCGCGGACGAGGAGGTCGACTCGGGCGCGGACCTGCTGGTCGCGGGCGACATGGGCATCGGGAACACGACGCCCGCCGCGGTGCTGGTGGCGGCGCTGACCGGCGCGGAGCCGGTCGCGGTGGTCGGCAGGGGCACGGGCATCGACGACCAGACGTGGATGCGCAAGACCGCCGCCATCCGCGACGCCCTGCGCCGCGCGAAGCCGGTGACGGCCGACCCGGTGGCGCTGCTGCGGACGGTCGCGGGCGCGGACATCACGGCGATGGCGGCGTTCCTGGCGCAGGCCGCGGTGCGGAAGACCCCGGTGGTGCTGGACGGGGTGGTGTCGGGCGCGGCGGCGTTGCTGGCGGAGGAGCTGGCGCCGGGCGCGCGTGCGTGGTGGGTGGCCGGGCACCGGTCGACGGAGCCGTCGCACACGCTGGTGCTGGAGCAGCTGGACATGAAGCCGCTGCTGGAGATGGACATGCGGCTGGGCGAGGGCTCGGGCGCCGCGGCGGCGATCCCGCTGGTCACGATGGCCGTGCGGGTGCTGACGGACATGGCCACGTTCGCCGACGCGGGCGTGAGCGGGGCGGTCGGCGACGCCGAAGCCGCGCCTGAGCAGCCGGACGCGTCCGTCGAGCCGGGCGCCGCGATCGAGGCCGACGCCACGTCGCCAGCCGAGGACTGATGCTCGCCGGGCTGCGGCTCGCGTTCTCCTGGTTGACCGTGCTGCCGGTGCACGCGCGGCACGTCGACCGGGACGTGGCCCGCTGGGCGATCACGCTGGCGCCGGTGGTCGGGCTGGTGCTGGGTGGCGCGGCCGCGGGCCTGTTCGTGCTGCTCGGCGAGGGCCTGCTCGGCGGGGTGCTGGTGGTGGCGTTCCTGGCGCTGGCGACGCGCGGCATGCACCTCGACGGGCTGGCGGACACGGCCGACGGGCTCGGCTCGTACAAGGGGCCGGAACGGGCGCTGGAGATCATGCGGGAGGGCCCGGTCGGGCCGTTCGGGGTGGTCGCGATCGTGCTGGTGCTGGGTGCCCAGGCCGCGGCGATCCGCGACTGGCAGGCGCTGGTGCTCGCGGTCGCGACGGGCCGGGTGGCGTTCACGATCTGCTGCCACCGGGCGGTGCCCGCGGCGCGGCCGGAGGGCCTCGGTGCGCTGGTGGCGGGCAGTCAGCCGACGTGGGTCCCGGTCGGGTGGGTGGTGGTGCTGGCCGCGGCGTCGATCACGCAGGGATGGCGGGGCCCGGTGGCGGTCGTCGTCGCCACCGGGCTCGTCGTGCTGCTGGTGCGCCACACGGGGAAGCGGTTCGGCGGGATCACGGGCGACGTCCTGGGCGCGGCGAGTGAACTGGCGACCACGGCCACACTGGTCGCGTTAGCGCTCTGACCTGCGAAAACGCCGCCCCCAGTACGTACGTGAACCCCCACCCGTTCCCGGGGGCCACCCGCCATGCCAGCCTACCGGTGTCCACCGACAGGGGGACCGAAGTCGATCTTGCCTGTGGACAACCGGGGTGGCTGTGGACAACTCAGCCCAGCTTGGTCATCCAGCCGTGCGGGTCGGGGGCGGTGCCGCGCTGCAGTGCGGTCAGCGCGTCCCGCAGGCGCATCGACACCGCGCCTGGTTCGCCGCCGTTGATGGTGAAGCCGCCCTCGGCGTGCTTGACCGAGCCGACCGGGGTGATGACCGCGGCCGTGCCGCACGCGAAGACCTCGGTCAGCTCACCGGACTCGACCTTCTTCTCCCACTCCTCGGTGGAGACGCGGCGTTCCTCGACCTGGTAGCCCAGCTCCGACGCCAGCGTGAGCAGCGAGTCGCGGGTGATGCCGGCCAGCAGCGACCCGGACAGCTCCGGCGTCACCACGCGCGCGGAGGATCCCGAGCCGAAGACGAAGAACAGGTTCATCCCGCCCATCTCCTCGACCCACCGGCGCTCGACGGCGTCCAGCCACACCACCTGGTCGCAGCCCTGTTCGGCGGCCTGCGCCTGCGCGACCAGCGACGCCGCGTAGTTGCCCGCGAACTTGGCGGCCCCCGTGCCACCGGGCGCGGCGCGCACGTACTCGGTCGACAGCCAGACGCTCACCGGCTTGACGCCGCTCGCGAAGTAGGACCCGGCGGGCGAGGCGATCAGCACGTACCGGTACTCGGACGCGGGCCGCACGCCCAGCCCCACCTCGGTGGAGATCATGAACGGCCGCAGGTACAGCGACTCCTCGTCCTCCGCGGGCACCCAGCGCCCGTCGACCGCGACCAGTTCGCGCAGCGAGCCGAGGAACAGCTCGTCGGGCAGCTCGGGCATCGCGAGGCGGCGGGCGGAGCGGCGGAACCGCTCGGCGTTGGCCTCGGGGCGGAACGACTGGATGGACCCGTCGGCGTGCCGGTACGCCTTCAGCCCCTCGAAGATCGCCTGGCCGTAGTGCAGCACCATGGCCGCGGGGTCCAGCTCGATCGGGCGGTACGGTTCGACCGCCGCCCCGTGCCAACCGTCGGTGCGGTTCCAGCGCGCGGTCACCATGTGGTCGGTGAAGTACACGCCGAAACCCGGGTTGGCCAATACCTCCGCGATCCGCTCCGGGGTCGCCGGCGCCGGATGGGGAGTCCTGGTGAATGACTGCTGTGTCATGGAAAGCACCGTAACTCTCGACGGGCCGCTCAGAGAAGAACAGGCAACGGACTGTTTGACGTCCTACTATGCCCGATCCCGGCGACCCGCCAGCACGCGGATCACGGCTTCACCCAGTAGCAGTACGGCCGCCCCGACCAGGGCGTGTTCCGGTGCGAAGACCACCGTGCCCAGCGCGGCGACGGCGGCCGCGAGCAGCACCACGGTCACCGGGGACCGGCCGCCCGGCGCGATGTCGCGGACGTCGGTCAGGCACGCGCGGAGCGCGAAGGCGCACGCGACGGTGACGCCGACGGCGAGCAGCCCGTCGATCGACGCGGCGTCCGCGGCCGTGAGCACGTCCCGCAGCGGCGCGGGCGACAGCGCGAGCCGCTCGCCGCCGAGCTGGCGCAGCGCCCCGATCGCGACCGCGAGGCTCACCACCAGCACCACCCCGACCACGGCGGGTCGCGCCCGCCTGCCGGTGCCCCCGCCGACGAAGCACAGGTAGAGCAGCACCGCCGACGGCAGCAGGCCGAGCGGCTCGTCCGCGCCCGGGACGTCCGGCGCCGGGGCGACGGGCGGCGCGACCGGCACGATCGTGAAGCAGGACACGGCCACGACGACGAGCACGGTCAGCACGACCACGGCGGCGATCCGGTCGACCACGGGCGGCAACGGCGGCGCGAGCAGCACCACGGCCGTCACCGCGACGACCAGCACGACCGCGCCGACCCTGGGCTGCTCGGGCACCACGTACACGCCGAAGGTGGCCCCGACCGCCACGGTCGCGGCAATCCTTCCCAGTATTCCCAGTGAAGACGCCGCCGGACCGGGCTTTGTGTCCGGTGTGGACAGTGCCAAGAGGACGGCGACGGCCGCGGCGAGCACCAGGCCGGCCACCAGCCACCACCCGGCGAGGGCGGAAGCCGGTGCCAGGCCGAGGAAAAGTCCGGCACCGAACGCGGGCGCGACACCGCGCGCGAGCCCGTCCGCCACGGGTACCCGATCGGTCACGTGACCACCGTGTCAGACGTGCCCAGCGCCACCTGACGGTGGGCAGGTGTGAAACATGTCGTTAGCATGCGTCAGCAACCGAGCGACAGGAGCATTCGTTGACCGCGCCCAAGCTGTCTCTGACCACCACCACGGCTGACGAGGCCACCGCGGACGCGGTGATCATCGGCACCGTGCAGGACGGCAACGGACCGGGCGTCGCGCTGGCGCCGGGGAGCGAGCGGATCGACGCCGCGTTCGGCGGCACCCTCGCCGAGGTCCTGCGCACCGTCGGCGCCACCGGCGCGCAGGACGAGGTCGTGAAGATCCCGAGCATGGGCAAGGTCCCGGCCGGGCTCGTCGTCGCCGCCGGGCTGGGCAAGTCCACTGGCGACGGACCGACCGCCGAGCAGGTGCGCCGCGCGTCCGGCGCCGCGGCCCGCGCGCTCGCCGGCACCAGGCGCGCGGTCACCACGCTGTCCACTGTGGATCTCCAGGCCGCGGTCGAGGGCACCGTCCTCGGCGCCTACCGCTTCACCGCGTACCGGTCGGACAAAGGGGACGCGCCGGTCGAACGCGTCGACGTCGTCGCGCCCGCCGAGGGCGCCGCGAAGGACCACCGGGCCACGCTGAAGGCCGCGACGGCGATCGCCGAGGCCGTGTGCACCGCCCGTGACCTGGTGAACACCCCGCCCAACGACCTGTTCCCCGCGTCGTTCGCCGAGCGGGCCGCCGCGCTCGCCAAGGCCGTCGGCGTCGAGGTCGAGATCCTCGACGAGAAGGCGCTCCGCAAGGGCGGCTTCGGCGGCGTGCTGGGCGTGGGCATGGGCTCGTCCCGCCCGCCGCGCGTGGTGCGGATGTCGTACAAGGGCCCGAAGGCGCGCAAGAAGGTCGCCCTCGTCGGCAAGGGCATCACGTTCGACACCGGCGGCATCTCCATCAAGCCGGCCGCGAACATGGAGGAGATGACCTCCGACATGTCCGGCGCCGCCGCGATCGTCGCCACGATGGTCCTCGCCGCCACCCTCAAGTACCCGCTCGAGGTGACCGCGACCGTTCCGATGGCCGAGAACATGCCGTCCGGCGCGGCGTACCGGCCGGGTGACGTGCTCACCATGTACGGCGGCAAGACCGTCGAGGTGCTCAACACCGACGCCGAGGGCAGGCTGATCCTCGCCGACGCGATCGTCCGCGCGTGCGAGGACGGACCGGACTACCTGGTCGAGGCGGCCACGCTGACCGGCGCGCAGATCGTGTCGCTCGGCCGCCGCACCGCCGGGATCATGGGCTCGGACGAGTTCCGCGACCGCGTGGCCGCGATCGCGCAGGCCACCGGCGAGGGCGGCTGGCCGATGCCGCTGCCCGAGGAACTGCGCGGCGACCTGGACTCGCGGCTCGCCGACATCGCGAACGTCACCGGGCACCGGTGGGGCGGCATGCTCGCCGCGGGCCTGTTCCTGCGTGAGTTCGTCGCCGACGGTGTGCCGTGGGTGCACCTGGACGTGGCGGGCCCGGCGTACAACAACGGCGGCCCGTGGGGCTACACCCCCAAGGGCGGCACCGGGCAGCCGGTGCGCACGCTGGCCGCGGTGCTCGCGGACATCGCCGAGAACGGCTAGGAACGCCAGGTCGGCCAGCGGGTGACGTCCGGCCCGCGGCCGACGAACGTGACCGCGGTGACCGGCGTGTCCGCGGCGACCTCGAACACGCGGCACCCGTACACCGGCGTGTCCGGCACGAGCGGTCCCGGCAGCACCGGGCAGCCGCGCAGCCTCTCGATCCGGCCGGACAGGAACGCGCCCCGGTCGTCGCGCAGCAGGACGGTGATGTGCCGCTGACCGGTGGCGGTGATCGCGGCGCGCACGACCACGATGCGGTGCCCCGGCGCGGGCGACTGCCCGGTCAGGTACGCGGACGGGGCGCTGACCACGTCGACCTTGGCGCGCAGTCCGTCGACGGTCACGGCCTCGCCGCCGAGCGTCCCGACCGTGCGCATCGGCGCGGCCCGGTCGCGGGACGCCGGCACGTCGACGGGGAACCGCAGCGGCGCCTGCGCCTCCGGTGACCGCTCCCCGAACACCACGGCGGTGACCGGGGTCGCGTCGGGCACCGACACGACCCCGCACACGTCGACCTCGGTGCCCGCCGGGACCCGGTTCGCCGGCGGCACGCCGTCGGTGCAGGCGACCTGGCCCGCGCCGTAGGGCTGCCGCAGCCACTGCCCGCGGTCGTCGAGCACGGCGACGCTCTCCATCGGGTCGTGCGCGAAGTCGCGGCCCGCGGTGTGCGCGACGTGGAAGCGCAGGACGAGCCAGCGGAAGCCGTCGGAGGCCGCGCCGTAGGGCTGGGGCGCGGTCACGGCCGTCTCGACCCCGGTGAACGTGACCGCGAGCGTGCTGCCCGCGGGGTGGCGGTACTCGGCGGCCTCGCCCAGCGCGGCGGCGGTGAACCGCGCGGCCTGGGCGTTGACCACCTCGTTCCCGGCGACGGCGGGCGGGATGGTCGCCACGGGCAGCGGCGGCGGCAGGTCGACGGCGACAGGACGGCCGTCCATGGCGTCCTTGCCACCCGCGACGACGGCCATCGCCGCGACGAGCAGGAAGAGCAGCGCGAAGGCGAGCGGCTTGCGCGCCGGAGCCCGCCGGGCGGCCCGCTGGCCGGGCGGAGCCGCGGGTGGCGCCGGCGGCCGCCCCGCGGCGGGCGAAGCCGCTGACGACGGGCCCGGTCCTGGTGGCGGAGCCGCGGACGGCTCCGGCGTGACCAGGTCCGGTGGCGCCGCGAGCGGGTCCTCCCGCACCGCGGGCCGGGACAGCAGTTGCGCGCCCCGCACCACGGCGGTCTCCGGCTCGGGATCGGTGGTCACCGGCAGCCCGGTCACCGCCGCCAGCCGCCGGGCCAGCAGCGGCATCCGGCTCGACCCGCCCACCAGCAGCAGCCGGGTCGCCCCCGTCCGCGCCGCGACCTCGGCGGCCAGCCGGGCCAGCCGGTCCACGTCCCCCGCCACGAGACGTTCGAACTCCGCGCGGTCCAGCCGCACGGCCCGGTGGTCCGGCAGCACGATCTCCGTCGTCTCGTGCCGGGACAGCTGTTCCTTGCCGGCCCGCGCCGACGCCAGCAGCACGGCGTCGTCCGCCGGGGCGCGCAGCGACGGCCGCACCCGCTCGACGATCAGCCGGTCGACGTCGCCGCCGCCGAAGGGCAGTGCCGCCACCGCCAGGACCCGGTGCCCGCGCACCGCCGCGACGTCCCACGTGCCGCCACCCGCGTCCACGACCAGCGCGGTCCCGGCGCCGTGCAAGGCGGCCACGGCCACCGGCTCCGGCAGGGCCCGCGCCCACGTGCCCGCCGCCGACACGAGCACCGCCACCCGCTCGGGTGACCAGTCCGCCGGATGGGTCACCACCACGTCGCCGAGCACGCCGCCCTGGTCCCGGGCCGCCGACAGGACCCGCGCGAACAGCGTCCGCACCTCGTCCGGGTCGAGCCGCGCCTTCAGGTCCCGCGCCACCCGGCCACCCGCGAGCGCCACCGCGTCCGCGCCGACCACACCGTCGTGCACCACGGACGGCAGCCACGGCGCGCCGTCGACGGTCACGAGGCGCCCGTCGAGCATGGCGACCGTGTTGAC
The DNA here is from genome assembly GCF_054661535.1 of Actinophytocola sp. KF-1. Taxonomy (NCBI): domain Bacteria; kingdom Bacillati; phylum Actinomycetota; class Actinomycetes; order Pseudonocardiales; family Pseudonocardiaceae; genus Actinophytocola; species Actinophytocola sp. KF-1. Next base: position 326,252 of record NZ_BAAFVK010000011.1, read on the forward strand.
CGCGCCCAGGTCGATCACCAGCGTCATCGCAGCCGCCAGACGAACGGGCTCGCGCCGTCACCCGACCACGCCACCGAACCGAGCGGCATGCGGGCGGGCACGACGAACACGGCGCACAGCGTGAACCGGCCCGCCGCCGTCCCCGCCGCGCACCCGTGCCGGCCGGACACGGTCCGCGCGGGCACCGGCTGCGCCCGGTCGTCCCGCAGCACCAGCCCCACGGCCAGCGACCCCGCGGGCACCGCACGTGCCGCCTCGACCACCGCGCGCACCACGACGGCCCGCGACCCGGGCCGGTCGACGACCGCCAGGTCGGCGTACGCACCCGCCCACGTCACGACGTCGACGACGGCCACGCGCACCGGCACCCCGCCGACCCGCAGCGGCCGCTGCGTGCCCGGCGCCAGCACCGGCCCGGCGGCGGCGTCGACGACGGGTCCCCCGCCGCGCACGGGCACGGTCACGCCCACCTGCTGCCCGTCGGCCACCGTGCTGATCACCACGGCACGCACGACGGTCCGCGCGGCCACCGCGAACGCGAGGCACTGCCGCGCCTCGTCGCCCGCCGACAGCCGCCGGGGGCGTTCGGTGGGGCACGACGCGGGCATGGCGACGTCGCCTGCGGGCGGGATCAGCAGCCCGCGGTCGTTCATGAGGAACGTGTCCTCGAGGTAGTAGGGCGCGGCGACGTCGTCCCGGGCGCGGATCGACGCGTCGACGACCACCCACCGCACGCCCGACGTCGGCGCCACCGCACCGACGGCCACCATGTCCTCGGTGGCGGGGTCGCGCAGCTCGCGCACGGTCCAGTCGACGTCGGTGACCCCGTCGAACATCCGCACCGGCACGCCGAGCCGCCCGGTCACCAGCCCGTCGGTGACCGCGCCCGCGGTGACCAACGGCGACCCGCGGACGGCGGCGGGCAGCGTGAACCGCTCCGCCGTGGCGACCGGCCCGCCCGCGGTGGCCTCGGCGGCCCGCAGCAGCGAGTACGCGATCCCGGCGACGGCCAGCGCGACCACCAGCACCAGCCCGACCAGCCCCGGTGGCCGGGGCGCGGCGGACGACGGCACCGGGGCCGGGGCACCGCTGTGCGACACGACGACCGCGCACGCCCCCAGCGCCACGACCGACTCCGGCTGGTCGTCCAGCCGGATCGGCACGGGGACGACCTCGGCCAGCAGCCGCCGCAGCAGCGGGATCCGCGTGGACCCGCCCGCCAGCTGCAACGCCGTCAGCTGGTGGGCCTCGACACCGGCGTTGAGGACCGCCCGCAGCGTGAACGCGGTGATCCGGTCGAGGTCGCGGTACAGCACGCGCTCCAGGTCGGCCCTGGTCAGCGTCGCGGCGGGCAGGCCGCCGGGCAGCCGCACGGCGACCCGGTCGTGCCGGGACAGCAACTCCTTGGCGCGCCGGACCTCCTCCCGGAACGCCACCTGCTCGCGCAGCCGGACCAGGTCGGGCCCGTCGGTGTCCGCCAGCCGGTCCGCGAGCCCGGGCACGGTCGCCAGCAGGTGGCCTGCGAGCCGCCGGTCGAAGTCGCCGCCGCCGAGGTCGGGGATGGCGGCGTGGCCGGCCACGACGATCCCCGCGGGCTCGCGCCGCACGACGGCCACGTCGACGGTGCCGCCGCCGACGTCGAGCACGCCGACCGCGGCGCCGAGCGGCAACCGGTCGGCGCCGTCGACACCGACCTCGCCACGCGTCGCGAACCACACCCCCGCACCGACGGGTTCGGCGATCGTGCTGATCCGCGGCACCACGCCGGACGCGGCGGACAGCAACCCGCCGAGCCGTTCGGCGCCCCAGCCCGCGGGGTGGGTGAGCACGAGGTGACCGACCGGCGCGCCCGCGACCGCGGCGGCCGCGCGGACGGCCTTCGCCAGCACCGCGCGCACCACGGCCGCGACCGGCACGACCGTGTCACCGAGCAGGACCTCGCGTTCGGACAGCCGCGCCTTCGCCCCGGTCTGCAGCCGGGCCGGGTCGGCGACACCCATCCGCAGCGCGTCCGCGCCGACCACCAGCGAGTCGTCCCGGGAGAGGAACACGGCGGACGACAGCCACGGCTCGCAATCGGCGGTGACCACACGGGGCGCGAAGCCGGGCACGTGCACGACGGTGACGGTGTGCGAACTGCCGAAGTCGACGACAGCAGTGACGCTCACGCCATGTCCTCACCGACGAAAGGGAATTGGGCGTCAGCCTGTCAGAAGACCCCGTTCTTGGGGAGCCCGCACACGGAGTCGTTCAGCCGTTCTCGCGCTTCTGGCGTTCCTGGTACTCGCGCATCCGCTTCGGGTACCCGACCCGCTCCACCTCGTACAGCGGCATGGACCGCTTGCGCGCGAACTCCCGCGCGGCGTCGACGTCGGCGATCCGCCGCCGGGTCCACTCGCCGTCGTGCGCGACCAGCAGCACAGTGGTTTCGGTCACATGGGTCCTGGGCTCCACGTACGCCTCGACACCCGTCCGGGACGACGCCCATTCGTCCAGGTGCGAGGTGTCCGCCTTACTGGCGCTCCGAACCTGCCCAGCACTCTTCTTCCGGCGGAACAACCCCACAGCCGGTACCTCCGATACGTGAACTTCGTCCCCTTCATTGTGCCCGTGCGGCCACCTCGCAAGCCTGCCGCACGTAGTGACAAGATGATGTGTGGTGTGCCCATAAGGCGCTGTCCTGCCCCGAGGAGAACCTGTGACTGATACTTCCGCTGACCTCGTGATCCTGGGTGGCGGGTCGGGCGGTTACGCCTGCGCCTTCCGCGCGGCGGAGCTCGGCATGTCCGTGATCCTGGTCGAGAAGGACAAGCTCGGCGGCACGTGCCTGCACCGGGGGTGCATCCCCACGAAGGCGCTGCTGCACGCCGCCGAGGTCGCCGACCTCGCGCGCGAAGGCGACCAGTTCGGGGTGAAGTCCTCGCTCGAGGGCATCGACATCGCGGGCGTCAACTCCTACAAGGACGGGATCATCGGCGGCCTGTACAAGGGCCTGCAGGGGCTCGCCAAGGCCAACAAGGTCCGGATCGTCGAGGGCTCCGGCACCTTCGTCGGCCAGAACACCGTCGAGGTCGACGGGCAGCGGTACACCGGCAAGAACGTCGTGCTCGCCACCGGGTCGTACGCGAAGACGCTCCCCGGGCTGGAGATCGGCGGCCGGATCATCACCAGCGACCAGGCCGTGCACCTGGACTACATCCCCGGCAGCGTGGTCGTGCTCGGCGGCGGCGTGATCGGCGTCGAGTTCGCGAGCGTGTGGGCCTCGTTCGGCGCGGACGTCACGATCGTCGAGGCGCTGCCGCGGCTGGTGCCGCTCGAGGACGAGTGGGCGTCCAAGCAGCTGGAGCGCGCGTTCCGCAAGCGCGGCATCAAGTACAAGACGGGCGTGAAGTTCACCGGCGCCGAGCAGAACGACACCAGCGTGACCGTGTCGCTCGAGTCCGGCGAGACCATCGAGGCGGACACGCTCCTCGTCGCCGTCGGCCGCGGCCCCAACAGCGCGGGCCACGGCTACGAAGAGGCCGGCGTGCGGATGGAGCGCGGCTTCGTCATCACCGACGAGCGGCTGCGCACCAACCTCGACGGCGTCTACGCGGTCGGCGACCTGGTGCCCGGGCTGCAGCTCGCGCACCGCGGCTTCGCGCACGGCATCTTCGTCGCCGAGGAGATCGCGGGCACGGACCCGCGGCCGGTCGACGAGGCCGGGATCCCGCGCGTCACGTACTGCAAGCCGGAGGTCGCGTCCGTCGGCCTGACCGAGGCGCAGGCCAAGGAGAAGTACGGCAGCGCGCAGACCTACACGTACGCGCTGAGCGGCAACGGCAAGTCCCAGATCCTGAAGACCGCCGGCGGCGTGAAGCTCGTGAAGGCGCCGGACGGTCCGGTCGTCGGGATCACCATGGTCGGCGAGCGGGTCGGCGAGCTTGTCGGCGAAGCGCAGTTGATCTACAACTGGGAGGCGTACCCCGAGGACGTCGCCCCGCTCATCCACGCCCACCCGACCCAGACCGAGGCGCTGGGCGAGGCGTTCCTCGCCCTGGCCGGCAAGCCACTGCACGTGCACGCCTGAGCGGAGCTCGCACCGCCTCAGCCGCCGCACGTCAGAGATCAAAGAGTTCAAGGAGTCAGCGAAACCATGGCGTTCTCCGTCCAGATGCCGGCGCTCGGCGAGAGTGTCACCGAGGGCACTGTCACCCGGTGGCTCAAGCAGGTGGGCGACACCGTAGCGGTCGACGAGCCGCTGCTCGAGGTGTCCACCGACAAGGTCGACACTGAGATCCCGTCCCCCGCGGCAGGCGTGCTGCAGAAGATCGTCGCCGAGGAGGACGAGACCGTCGAGGTCGGTGCCGAGCTGGCCGTCATCGGCGACTCCGCGGACGACGTGGGTGACTCGGGCGACTCGGGTGACACCCAGGCCGCCGAGCCGGAGGCCGAGCCCGAGCCGGAACCGGAGCCGGAGCAGGAGGAGGCGCCCGCGCAGTCCTCCGGTGACTCGGGTGACTCCGGCGGGTCCGCCGAGGGCACCCCGGTCACCATGCCCGCGCTCGGCGAGAGCGTCACCGAGGGCACCGTCACCCGCTGGCTCAAGCAGGTCGGCGACACGGTCGAGGTCGACGAGCCGCTGCTCGAGGTGTCCACCGACAAGGTCGACACCGAGATCCCGTCGCCGGTGGCGGGCACCGTGCTGGAGATCACCGCGGGCGAGGACGAGACCGTCGAGGTCGGCGGGCAGCTCGCGATCGTGGGCTCCGGCAGCGCCGCGCCGAAGCAGGAAGCGCCCAAGCAGGAGGCGCCCAAGCAGGAGGCGCCGAAGCAGGAGGCCCCCAAGCAGGAGGCCAAGCCCGAGCCGAAGCCGGAACCCGAGCCGGAGCCCGAGCCCGCCCCCAAGCAGGAGGCGCCCAAGCCCGCGCCCAAGCCGCGGCCCGCGCCCGCCGCGGCCGACAACGGCACGCGTGGCGACGGCCCGTACGTGACGCCGCTGGTGCGCAAGCTCGCCGCCGAGCACGACGTCGACCTGTCGTCGGTCAAGGGCAGCGGCGTCGGCGGTCGCATCCGCAAGCAGGACGTGCTGGCCGCGGCCGAGGCCGCGAAGAAGCCCGCGCCCGCCGCCGCTCCGGCCGCCGCGGCGCCGAAGTCCGCCCCGGCGCCGTCCGCGGACCTGCGCGGCAAGACCGAGAAGATGTCGCGCCTGCGCCAGACGGTGTCGCGGCGCATGGTCGAGTCGCTGCAGACCGCCGCGCAGCTGACCCAGGTGGTCGAGGTCGACGTGACCAAGATCGCCAAGCTGCGCCAGCGGGCCAAGGCGGCGTTCGAGCAGCGCGAGGGCGTGAAGCTCACGTTCCTGCCGTTCTTCGCGAAGGCCACGGTCGAGGCGCTCAAGCAGCACCCGAAGCTGAACGCGTCGATCAACGACGAGACCAAGGAGGTGACCTACCACGGCGCCGAGCACCTCGGCATCGCGGTGGACACCGAGCGCGGTCTGCTCACCCCCGCCATCCACAACGCGGGTGACCTCTCCGTCGCCGGTCTCGCGCACAAGATCGCCGACCTCGCCGAGCGCACCAGGGCGAACAAGGTCACGCCGGACGAGCTGTTCGGCGCCACGTTCAACCTGACCAACCTGGGCAGCCAGGGCGCGCTGTGGGACACCCCGATCATCCAGCTGCCGCAGGTGGCGATCCTGGGTGTCGGCCTGGTCGTGAAGCGGCCGGTCGTGGTCACCGACGCGGACGGCAACGACACGATCGCCATCCGCTCGATGATCTACCTGGCGCTGACCTACGACCACCGCCTGGTGGACGGCGCCGACGCGGGCCGGTTCCTGACGACGATCAAGAACCGCCTGGAGGAAGGCAACTTCGAGGGCGAACTGGGTTTGTGAGCGGAGCTTGCGGAGCGAACCGATGACGCCGGGAGACCCGAACGGACGCGCCGTGCCTGCGCGGAGCGGTCCGTGAGAGTCGTGGTCGCCGGTGCGTCCGGCCTGATCGGGACCGCGCTCGTCACCGAGCTGCGGGACGCGGGCCACGACGTGCTGCGACTCGTCCGGCGCGCCGCGAAGGGCGCGGGCGAACACTCGTGGGACCCGCCGGCCGGGCGCATCGACGACGATGCCCTGGCCGGCGCGGACGCCGTGGTGAACCTGTGCGGCGCGCCCATCGCGGGCGGCCGCTGGAGCCACGCGCGGCGGCAGCTGCTGGTCAACAGCCGGGTCGAGCCGACCGAGGTGCTGGCCGCGGCCGTCGCGGAGCGGGGCGTCCCGCTGCTGGTGAACGCGTCCGCGGCCGGGTACTACGGCGACAAGGGCGACCAGGTCGTCGAGGAGTCCGCGCCCCGCGGCAGCGGGTTCCTCGCCGACCTGTGCGGCCGCTGGGAGGCCGCGACCGAACGCGCCGCCGATGCCGGTGTGCGCGTGGTGCGGCTGCGGACCGGGCACGTGCTCGCGCGCAAGGGCGGCCTGGTCGGCCTCATGAAGCCGCTGTTCAAGCTCGCGCTCGGCGGGAAGCTCGGCAACGGGCGGCAGTACATGCCGTGGATCCACGTCGCCGACCAGACGGCCGCGATCCGGTACCTGATCGAGCACGACTCGGTGTCCGGCGCGGTGAACGTGTGCTCCCCCAACCCGGTCACCAACGCCGAGTTCACCGCCGCGTTCGGCCGTGCCGTGCACCGGCCCGCGCCGTGGTTCGTGCCGTCGCCCGCGATCCGGCTGGCGGCCGGTGACAGCGACGGGGAGATCCTCTACAGCCAGCGCATGGTGCCCGCCGTGCTGGCGTCCGCCGGGTTCACGCACCGCCACGTGGATCTCGACGAGACCCTGTCGTCGCTGCTCCAGTAGCCCTCTGGGCCGTCGCGAGTGGACGGCGTAGGGTCGGTTCCGTGACTTCCTGTCGCGCGTCTGGCGCTCCTGTGCATGTCCGTGAGCTGGGCACGATCGACTACCTCGAGGCGTGGCAGCTGCAACGCGAGGTGGCGACGGCTCGTGCCGACGAGACCGGACCCGACACGCTCCTGCTGCTGGAGCACCCGTCGGTGTACACGGCGGGCAAGCGCACCGAGCCCGACGAGCGGCCCGACGACGGCACCCCGGTCGTCGACGTCGACCGCGGCGGCAAGATCACGTGGCACGGTCCCGGCCAGCTGGTCGGCTACCCCATCGTGAAGCTGTCCGACCCGGTGGACGTCGTGCAGTACGTGCGCCGCGTCGAGCAGGCGCTGATCGCCGTGTGCGACGAGCTGGGCGTGCACACCGGCCGCGTCGAGGGGCGCAGCGGCGTGTGGCTGCCGGGCAGCGACAGCCAGTGGGAACGCAAGATCGCCGCCATCGGCATCCGCGTGCAGCGGGGCGTCACCATGCACGGCTTCGAGATCAACTGCAACGCCGACCTGTCCGCGTTCGACCGGATCGTGCCGTGCGGCATCCGGGACGCGGGCGTGACGTCGCTGTCGAAGGAGCTGGGCCGCACGGTGACCGTCGACGAGGTGGCCCCGCTCGCGGAGAAGTTCGTCCTGGCCGCCCTGGAGGGCACCCTCGAGGTCGAGGACCGCTGGCTGCCCCGGTGGACGCCGTCCAGCCCGGGCGTCAGCTTCGAACTGGCGCAGCACTAGCGCGGCGCGGCGGCGTCGAGCCGGGGCCGCCCTGTGCGGAGCCGCGCAGCCGGACACCCGGCCGGTGGCCGAGCGGCAGCATCATCTTCACGTCGTCGAACCGGTCGTCGCCCACGACGATCCGGTTCGGCAGCCGTCCGTACTCGCGGAACCCCAGCTCCTCGTACAGCTGGATGGTGCCGTGGTTGTTGCCGCGCACACCCAGCGTGAGCAGCTCGAGGTCCCTGGCGCGCGCGTCGGCCACCAGCGCCGCCACCACCCGCCTGCCCAGGCCGAGGCCGCGTGCCTCCGGGTGCGCCATGACCTTGGCGATCTCGGCGGAGGTCCGGAACACCGGGGACCGCTCCCGCCGCCACGTGCCCATCGCCTGCACGACCCCGTCGACGGTGGCGACGGCGAGCGCGCCGTCCCCGGTCGCCGCGTCGGCCAGCACGTCGTCGAGCCACGCGTCCGTCCGTGCGCGATCGGGTGGTTCGGGGTAGCCGACCGCGCCGCCGTCGGCGACCACGTCGTGCAGCACGCGGTGCACGGCCGACCTGAGGTCCTCGTCCGCGTTCCGCGGCCAGTGCAGCTCGATCACGTGGGCAGTGTGGCCCGCCGCATGCCCGTCATGACGGCGGTGATGGTCTTCGTCACGTCGGCCGCGGCCTTCTTCGGGTCCGGCGCGCTCGCGATCGTCTCCGCGCCGGCCGACAGCGCGCCGAAGAGGATGCGGGCCGTGACCTCGACGGGCAGCTTCTCGACCTCCCCCGCCTCGATCAGCGACTCGACGGTGGCACGGACGAGCCCGTAGCTGAAGTGCTCCTCGGCCTCGCGCCAGCGTTCCCAGCCCATCACGACGGGTGCCTCGTGGATGACGATCCGCTGGTAGGCGGGTTCGAGGCAGACGCCGACGTAGGCGTGGATGCCCGCCATGGCGCGGTCCCACGCCGAGCCGTCGCCGTCGACCACGGTCGCGAGCTTCGCGATGGCCTTGGTCTCGACCTGGTCGAAGGCCGCCTCGAACAGGGCCTGCTTGCCGCTGAAGTGGTGGTAGAGGGCGCCCTTGGTCACCCGGGCGTTCTTGACGATCGCGTCGAGGGACGTGGCCGCGTAGCCACGTTTCGTGAAGAGCGACAGCGCCGAGTCGACCAGGGCCTGCCTGGTGGACTCGGTGTAGTCGACGCGCCTGGACCGCATTGTCACCACGCTCACAACGTTACGACACATAGGGGCCACATACCGGTGGTACGTTGAGGTTGTTCGACCATACCAACGGTATGTCCAAAACCGACGGTATGACCACGATCACGCAGGGGGCAACCATGGGCTGGCAGGACTTCTACGCCCGCAGAGACGCACTGAACGCGGCCATCGAGGCCGGTGAGCTGCGCACGAGCGACGCCTTCCCCGACGAGCACGAACTGCTGCTGGCGCTCCACCACCGCTGGACCCAGCGGCTCACGGCCCGCGTGGAACTGGCCGAACTCGCCGACGAGGACCCCGTGGACGCGGTGGGCGCGGCGTGGCGCCGCACAGCGGAGGACAACGAGTCCCTCCGCGCACTGCTGGACAAGCACGCGGACAACCTGGCCCTCCGCCCGCTGATCGACGCGGAACACCGCACCCTGGCCCGCGCGGCAGGCCTGACCGAACCAGGCGACTCACCCGCGGAAGAAGCGTCGATAGGCGCGGCCTTCGTGGCACTACAACGCACCACCCCACCCCCCACCCCCCGCCGCAACCCGGTGGAACGCCTACTACGCCGCCTGGTCCCGACCGCCTAACCCCGCGAGTCCCGCTCTCAAACAGCGCGAGTCACGCTCTCAGGCACACCGAGTTGTACGTTTCGTGCAGACCGGACCTGCACGAAACGTACAACTCGATATGCGCGAGAGCGCGACTCGCGGTGGTCTAGCGGGTGGCGGACCAGTAGATGGCCGTGGCCACCTGGGCGAACAGGCCCTTCGGGTGGGCGCGGAACATCGGTTCCGTGCCGAACATCAGCACCCGCGCGCCCCGCGCCTCACCGGAGACCACCGCTGCCTGGCCGCCGGCCTGCTCGGGGCCGCCCGACCCGTCCTCGTTCGGCAGCCAGTGGCCCGCGACCAGCGGGTTGCCCGGCGCGTACCGCTGCTCGACCCGGACCCCGGCACCGAGGTCCACGAACGACTGCGGCGAGTACACGAACGACTGCGGCATCGCCCCGGCCAGCACCGACGCGCCCGAGTTGTCCACGTCCACGATCCCGTTCGCGTCGCCGCGCCCCGGCACCGCCGTCACCGGCAGCAGCCCGGCCTCGGCGTTGAACCGCGACCCGGTCGCACCGCGCGTGACCACGCCGCCGCGCGCGAACAACGCGTCCACCTGCGCCTTGGCCCCGGGCACGAGTTGCGCGTACCGCAGGCCGGACGACACCACCAGCACGTCGGCGCGCGACAGGTCGTGCCCGGCGTTGAGCGTCGCCGTCGACACCGGCCGCACGTCGAAGCCCATCTCCCGCAGCGCGAACAGCTCGTCCGCGGCCACCGCGGCCGCGACGGTCACCCGCGTCAGCGGGCTCCCCTGCGCACCGCCCGGCGCCGCGGTGAACCGCACGCCGTACCGGTCCGCGACCTCACGAGCCGCCGCCCGCGAGGCCCCGGGCACGACGACCGTCCCGTCGGCCAGCCGCCGCAGCTCGATACCGCGCCCGAGCAGGTCGTTCACCGCGCTCGCGTCCTTGCCGTCGAGCACCCGCAGCGCGAGGTCGCGGCCCGGCGCGGCGTCCACACCACCGGTCGGCGACGCGGCCACGACGTCCCGCGACGGCACCCGCACCTGCCCGTGGCGCACGATGTCCACGGACGCGCCCCACAACAGGCGGTGGCTCCAGCCCGCGATGTCGTACATCTGGGGAGCGTCGTCCGACAGGTCCTTGCCCGCCTCCAGCATGGCGTTGGCCAGCGCCCGCTTCGGCTGGTGCATGTCGACGAGGTACGAGCCCGCCGGGTAGCTCCGCCCGCCCAGCGCGAACGGCCGCGTGGCCTGCCGCACCCGCACGTCGTGGTCGACGAGGTGGTCGACCAGCCGGGCCGCCGCCTGCGCCGACCGCTGCCCGGCACCCGCCGGGATCACGTACGCGCGCGGGAACTCGGTGGTGAACCGGTCCTCCGGCCCGAAGCCCGGCACGAACCCGTCCGGCAGGTACCGCTGCGCCTCACCGGCCGCGCCGCGCCGGAAGATCTCGATCTGGTTGTCCACCAGCTCGTCGCGGTGCCGGTACAGGTACGACAGGGTGGTCTTCATGGTCGCCTCGGACACGTCGGTGTTGATCGCCGAGCGGCGGCGCAGCTCCTCGACCGGCAGCTGGTCGTAGGAGGCGTTGTTGACCCGCAGCGGGATCTCGACGGTGTACGACACGGCGCCGTGGTACATCGCGTACTGCGCAGTGAAGATCGGCGGCCAGCCGTCCCACTCGCCGGGCGGCAGGTCGCGGAACGGCACCACGACCTCCTGCGCCTCCGGGTAGCCGAGGTCCTGGACGGCCTTCTCCATCTCCAGGCCGTTGGCGTAGCCGTGCCTGATGTAGAGGTCGAAGTCGTAGTTCTGGCCGTGCGGCGGGCCGGTCGGCTCGATCAGCGTGCCATCGACGTAGCCGTGCTCGTCCAGCGTGATCACCGGCTGGGTGTCGATGATCATGTCCCGCATGGCGCGGTTCTCCGGCTGCGTGTTCGTCACGAAGTCGCGGTTCATGTCGAACCCGGCCGCGTTGGCCCGGGTGCCCGCGACCCGGCCGTCGGGGTTGGCGGTGACGTTGAAGTAGACGCGGCTGGTGGCGAGCAGGCGCTTGGCCGCCGGGTCGTCCGTGGTCGCCAGGTACTCGATCTGGCGCAGGGCGGCGTCGGTGCCCTCCCACTCGTTGCCGTGGATGTTGTTGTTGATCCACACCGGCGCCTTGTAGCCGCGTTCGAGGCCCTTGTCGCGGGCCGCGCGGACCGGGTCGTTCTCGATGAGCGCCCGCCAGGCGTCCTGCTGCCGGGTCTCCCTCGCGCTCTCCGGGGCCGTCAGCGTGACCAGGTACAGGTCGCGGCCGAGCCCGGTCTGGCCGACGACCTCGACGGAGATCCGGTCGCTGCGGGCCTGCAGCGCGTTCAGCTTCGGCGCGATCGCGTGGTACGGCGTGAGGCCGAGCTTGATCGACTTGTCGGTGGTGTCCTCGGGGTAGACGCGCAGTTCCGTCCGGCGCGGGTAGCCCTGGCGGACCCCAGCCTTGTTCGCACCGGCCGGGCCCGCGCGCCGGGCCGCGACGGGGTCGGCGGCGGCGACCGCGTTGCGGTCCGCGCCGTTGGCCGGGTCGTGGGGGACGCGGACGTCCGGGGCGGCGGCCGCGGGGGCGGCAGTGAGCGATGTCACTGCGAGCGCCGCCGTGGTCAGCGTGAGGAGAACTCTTCGTTTGACATGCACGAACTGCCTCCAGGAGTAGCAGGGTCGGCCGTGTCTAACGGGACGGATCGGACGCAGTCAAGGGGCGTAACCTGAACGGCGTGACGATCGCTCCAGAGGGCCGGAAACTGCTGCGTCTCGAGGTGCGCAACAGCCAGACGCCGATCGAGAAGAAGCCGGCGTGGATCAAGACGCGCGCCAAGATGGGCCCCGAGTACACCGAGCTGAAGGGCCTGGTGCGGCGCGAGGGCCTGCACACGGTGTGCGAGGAGGCGGGCTGCCCCAACATCTACGAGTGCTGGGAGGACCGCGAGGCCACGTTCCTCATCGGCGGCGAGCAGTGCACCCGGCGATGTGACTTCTGCCAGATCGACACCGGCCGCCCCGCCGAGCTGGACCGGTCGGAGCCGCGCAAGGTCGCGGAGTCGGTCCAGGCGATGGGCCTGCGGTACGCGACCGTCACCGGCGTCGCCCGCGACGACCTCGAGGACGGCGGGGCGTGGCTGTACGCCGAGACCGTCCGGCAGATCCACACGCTCAACCCCGGCACCGGCGTCGAGCTGCTGATCCCCGACTTCAACGCCGACCCCGGCCAGCTGGCCGAAGTGTTCGGGTCGCGCCCGGAGGTGCTCGCGCACAACCTGGAGACCGTGCCGCGGATCTTCAAGCGCATCCGGCCCGCGTTCCGCTACGAGCGGTCGCTCGAGGTGATCACGAAGGCCCGCGAGGCCGGGCTGGTCACGAAGTCGAACCTGATCCTGGGCATGGGCGAGACGCCCGACGAGGTCGTCAGCGCCTTGCGGGACCTGCACGACGCGGGCTGCGACATCATCACCATCACCCAGTACCTGCGCCCGTCGCTGCGCCACCACCCGGTCGACCGGTGGGTGAAGCCGGAGGAGTTCCTGGAGCACAAGGAGGCGGCCGAGGCCATCGGCTTCGCCGGTGTCATGGCCGGTCCGCTGGTGCGGTCGTCGTACCGGGCTGGCCGCCTGTACGCCCAGGCCATCGCCCACCGCGGCGAGGAGGTCCCGGAGGCGCTGCGCCACCTGGCGGAGGCAGGCCCGGCCTCGCAGGAGATCTCCTCCGTCCTCAGTCGGAACCCATAAGTCAGCTCCTGGGTTGATGTCAGGGGGAACCCGGATGTGATTTCCTCTGTCCTAGTGCCAAACTTGGCGCTCGGCCGGGGGAAAGACCATCTGAGGGGAGCAGATAGTGGCGTTGGTGAGCGATGTCCTGGAGTGGTTGCAGGCGCTGCCGCAACCCGCACTGGTGGGGGCCACGGGGGCGCTGGTCTTCGCGGAGTGCACGATCGGCCTCGGGTTCATCGCCCCTGGCGAGGGCGGCCTGCTGATCGCGGCCACGACGGTCGACTCGGTGTCGCGGTTCCTCGTGCTGTGGGCCGTGGTCACGGTCGCGGCAGGCATCGGCGACTCGATCGGCTACGCCATCGGCCGCCGCTTCGGCCCGGCCCTGCGCGAGACGAAGGTCATCCAGAAGTACGGCGCGGAAGGCTGGGACAAGGCCACCGACATCCTGCGGCGCAGGGGCGCGTGGGCGGTGTTCTTCGCCCGCTTCTTACCGGTGGTCCGCACCCTGACCCCGGCAGCGGCGGGCACGTCCGGCCTGGCGTACCGCAAGTTCCTGCCGGCGGTGGTCGCGGGCGCGGCGTGCTGGTCAGCGATGCACATCGCGATCGGCGCGGCACTGGGCGAGGCGGCGAAACGCATCGAGGGCATCATCAGCACAGGCGGCCTGATCGTGGTCGGCGTCCTGGTGGCAGCCCTGCTCATCACGATGACCATCCGCAAGCGCCGCAAGAAGGCCCGCGCCGCAGCGGTAACCATCACCCAGGGCGACGCCGACCCGGAGCTGGAACCGGCAGGCTGACCCGCGGCAACCTCGCCCGACAGTCCGCCACGTCCGTCACCGACGGACCAGGCCTGCTCGTCGTGGTGCCCTGAACCCACCAGGCCACCACGGCGACCATCCACCACGTAAACCCACCCGATCGCCGCCCGCGTTCGCAGGCCGCTTGGGCGTGGGCGCATGCCCACCACACGTCGGCCCTGCCTGCCCCTTACCAAGTCCGCGGAGTTGCCCAACCGGTGTGAGGGCCGCACCCGCGCCACGAGAACGGCCACGCCCGCCGCGTTCGGCGTGCACGCAATACCACTACCTCCGCACCAGCACGGGCCCGAACGCTGCGTACCCGGCCCGCGAAGCGGGCATGGCCCGCAAAACGGGCGCAAGCCCACCACAAGTGGGCTCCGCCTACCATCCCCGTCGACCTGGCGAAACCCGATCACCGGGTCAAGGGGTCCGAAGTGCTCAGCAGGCACCCGGAGCCGCTCCTCGGCGTGCGCCAGGCGCGCCGCGACGGTGCTGTGGTGCCGGTAGACGGACGCGGCCGCCTTGCGCACCGAGTCGGTCGCGCAGAACGCGGTGAGCACGGCGATCGTGTCCGCGCCCGCCGGTTCTGCGGCGATGCGGTCGAGCGCCGCGACATCGGCGACGTCGTCCTTGCGAACTGACGCGAGCACCACGGACACCTTCCGAACCAACCCGAGACCAAACCCCCGCCATTCCGGAGACCAGCCCGTCCGGCGAGGGACTCCGTTACCTTCTCGTAGCTCCTGATCATGGAGGTGGTCGCCAGACTCGGCATTACTGATGCCGCCAGTCGAGTGCATGATCCGGGAGTGGCGGCACAGAGGGACCGCTGAATGGGGACATGGCCACCGATGGGGGTTCTCCTGGGTCTGGATGTCGGCAAGGACGCCCACCACGCGGTCGGTCTCGATCCGAGCGGCGGACGACTGCACGACGGTCCGCTGCTGGTTGTGGTCGACCAGCCCACGACGATCGAGGCTTTGCCGCCGGCGGGAAACCCGTACCCAACGGAACACGACCTACCGCCACCCATCGCATCACCGCCGACTCGGTCTGGCCAAACGCGGGACCGTGTCGTCGAACTGCCCATGCCCGGCAGGTAGTCCGGAAAGGCACCCCACCCTGCGGCCCGGTCGGTACAGAGGCCCGACCCGCAACCACCGTGTTAACAGCCGTGCGCGCCTCTTGACCGCGACCACGTTCCGGAGTTGGTTGCTCACATGATCTCCACGGAAGCGCACCCCGTCGACCGTGTTCCCCCGTTCGGGCAGCTCGCCGCGCTCGGGTTGCAGCACGTGCTCGCGATGTACGCGGGCGCGGTCGCCGTGCCGCTGATCGTGGGGTCGGCGATGGGCATGCCCGCCGAGGACATCGGGTACCTCGTCAGCGCGGACCTGCTGGTCAGCGGCGTCGCGACGCTGATCCAGTGTCTCGGCTTCTGGCGGTTCGGCGTGCGGCTGCCGATCATGCAGGGCTGCACGTTCGCGGCCGTGACGCCGATGGTCCTGATCGGCACGACGGGCGGCGGCCTGCAGGCCATCTACGGCGCGGTGATCATCTCCGGACTGCTGATGATCGCCCTGTCGCCGGTGTGGGGACGGCTGCTGCGGTTCTTCCCGCCGGTCGTCACCGGCACGGTGATCACGATCATCGGGGTGTCGCTGCTGCCGGTGGCGGTGAACTGGGCCGCGGGCGGGGTCGGCGCGGACGACTTCGGGGCGCCGCGCAACCTGGCCCTGGCCGCCGGGGTGCTGGTGGTCATCCTGCTGGTCCAGCGCTTCGCCCCGCCCGCGTTCGCGCGGGTCGCGGTGCTGCTGGGCGTCGTGGTGGGCACGCTGGCCGCGATCCCGTTGGGGTTCACCGACTTCTCGGGCCTCGGCGACGCGGCCTGGTTCGGCGTCAGCACGCCGTTCCACTTCGGCCTGCCCACGTTCGAGGTGGCCGCGATCGTCTCGATGGCCGTGGTGACGCTGGTGACGATGACCGAGACCACCGGCGACATCCTGGCCGTCGGCGAGATCGTCGACCGCGACGTGATGCCGGGGAAGCTGGCCGACGGCCTCCGCGCCGACGGGCTGTCCACCGTGCTCGGTGGTGTCTTCAACACGTTCCCGTACACGGCGTACGCGCAGAACGTCGGGCTGGTCGGGCTGACCGGCGTGCGCAGCAGGCACGTGGTCGCGTTCGGCGGCGGGATCCTGGTGCTGCTCGGCCTGATCCCCTGGCTGGGCGAGCTCGTCGCGACCATCCCGGCGCCGGTGCTGGGCGGCGCGGGCATCGCCATGTTCGGCACCGTGGCGGCGAGCGGCATCCGCACCCTGTCGACGGTGTCGTTCGCCGACAACAGGAACCTGCTGGTGGTCGCGATCTCCTTGGGCGTCGGCCTGGTCCCGGTGGCCGTGCCGACGGTGTACGACCAGTTCCCGCTGTGGTTCCGCACGATCATGTCGTCGGGCATCAGCGCGGGCTGCGTGACGGCGATCCTGCTGAACGTGTTCTTCACTCAGACCTTGCGGAAGTCGTAACCGGCCTTGATCCGCTGGTTGTAGTACCGCCCGACGCTGTCGGCGCTGATCAGCGCGAAGTACTCCCGCGCAGGCACGTCGAGGTACTGGTACACCGCACCGCCCTCGACCTCCACCTCGAGCACCCGTCGCTTCCGGTCGTACCCGACGGACACCACAGCCGACGACTGGACCCGCTGGCGGTACATAACGGCCACGCTACAGCCCCTCACCCTCACGGGTGATCCTCTCGGAGGGCAGTAACACACCGTCACCACCCTCCGATCCCAACCACGAAGAAGCAGTGGACCGAGGCCCCGCGGCACCGAGCAACCCGGATCCCTACACACCCCGCACAGATCGTCCCCAGTGGCGATCAGGATCCTGCTCGACGCCGCGGCCGCCTCCACTTCACTCCGCGGGCAACACCAGTTCGCCTGCGATGGCGTACAGGTCCGCCGCCGGGACGCGGCCCGCGACGAGCACCGGGGCGTTGCCGACCGCGCCGAGGATCCACAGTGACCGGTAGCCGCCCTCGTCGATGAACCGGGTCTTGTGCCCCTGCACGGGTTGCCCGGCCGCGCCACGCGGCCCGTTCACGCCGGTCACGGCGATGTTGATCGACCCCGTGATGTCGGTGCACGCACCGACCGAGTAGCCCGTGTTGGGTGTGGACCCCCGCGCGGACGAGCCACCGGGCACCTCGACGCCCACGGGCGCGTCGGCGTCGAAGGGCTTCTCGACGTCGAACGCGCACATGCGCATGCCGTCCGGCAACGCGCCGAGCCCGAACGCCGGCGCGACGGTTTTCGTGCCGGGGAAGCGGATGTTCTGCGCGATCTTCCTGCCGTAGCTGATCAGCTGCTGCGCGTCCGCGGTGCCGCCGTTCTCGGGGCCGACGTTCACGTACATCGAGCCCTGCTCGGGGTGCTCGAAGTACAGCTCGTAGCCGCCAGGGCCGCCGGAGTTCGCGCTCTCGACGCCGTGCTTGCCGTTGATGGTGACCGGGCTGCCGGGGCCGGACTTGAACGCCGCGTCGTCGACCGGCGACATCTTGAACTCCTGGACGTCGACCATGAGCTTCGTGCCACCGCTGGTGACGGACAGCATGTACTCGCCGCCGAACACGGGCGCGTCCTCCTGGCCGCCCGTGTTGATCCGGTGCACGAGGAACTCGACGTCGCCGGGCGGGAGCCACCCGAGGTCGTAGGGCATCGTCAGGGGCGGGATGCCGGGTGTGGCGGGGGTCGTGCTCGCCGGTCCCGTGGCCGTGACCGCACCGGACGCGGGACCGGCGGCCTGCGTGCCGCCGTCACCCGATGGCCGGTTCAGCGTCACGACGGTGACCGCGGCGAGGGTGAGCACGACCACCCCGGCGGCGACCGCGAGGGGCTTGCTGACCGCGCGCTTGCGGTCGATCCGCTGCCGCGCGGCGGCGAGCACGGCGTCGCTGTCGGGCGCGACGTGTTCGTGCGCCTTGAAGGTGTCCTCGATCAACTTCTCGATCTCCATCAGCTCTCCATGGCCTCGGCAACAAGCTCGATGGCAAGGCCGTTCCGCAATGTCGTCAGGGCGCGGTGGGCGTGGGCACGCACGGTGGCCTGGGCGCAGCCGAGGAGGTCCGCGATCTCGGCGTCGGCCAGCTGTTCGTAGTACCGCAGCACCACCACGGCCCGCTGGCGCCGGGGCAGGCGCGCCAGCCGCTGCCACATGTCCTCACGCAGGGCGTGGTCCGACGCGAAGTCGTCGGGCCGCACCTCGTCGGGCAGCTCCGCCGCGGTGATCAGCCGCGCCGCTCTGCTCCGCCGCCAGGACAGGTAGCCGTTGGTGGTCATCCGCAGGACGTAGCGGTCCGGGTGGTCGGCGTCGCTGATCCGCGACCACCGCCGGTAGACCTTGACCAGCACGTCCTGTACCAGGTCAGCGGCCTGCTCCCGCTCCCCGGTGAGCATCGTCGCGTACCGCAGCAACCGAGGCAGCTGCGCCCGGACGAAGTCCTCGTAATCAGCCATCACTAGGGAAGACTCCGCGCACGAGCGATCTGTTTACACCGTCGCTCGAGAATCTTCGGCGGACGCCCGGGGCGGCGGCAGTTGCCCCTGCCCGGGCCCGGCCACTGCCACCCGGGTTGTGTTTCCCGAACGCCCCACAATGCACGCGCGAACGCCACCAGGCCGGTCCGAACACGGGAGATCCACTCTGATGCACTAATGAACGGCGCCCGCCGCGTTCTATTCTTGATGAAGGTGCCCGAAATAGCGGAAAACACCGAAGTCGCTGGTCAGACGCGCGGGGGAGGCAGACTGGGCCATGGCGCTCACCAAGCGGATGGACGACTGTCTCCGTGACCACGAGCCCACGGCAATACTGAAGGCGACCCTCGCAACGGTGACATTTGCCAATCTGCTGGGAGTGTTGTCCGGCAATTCGGTAATCCGCACGTTGGCATTTGTCGGCGTCGTCACGGGTTTGCTGGCGGGCATGCTCCTGCTGCTCGCCGACCGGCGCGGCGTGCAGCAGGAACGCGACACGTACCTGCAGCGGTTGAACTGGTACTACGACGTGCTCAGCGCGCTCAGCCCGGAACCGCTCATCGCCGTCGACAACTGGGAACAGACGGTGGAGATCATGCCCAACGGGGACACCCGCGAGGTGCAGATCATCGACGCGGTGGCGCTGCGCGAGGTCATCTTCTTCGCCAGGCTGACCGCGAAGAGCCGCTGGCAGCAACCGAGGCGACACCTCCGCCGGATCACGATGACCGCGCGGCGGGTGAACATCGACAACTCGCTGGGCCCGCTGTGGAACGTCATGTCCTCGTGGGAGGGTGACAAGCTGGTCGCGTACCTCGACCTCGACCCCTACCTGCGCCGGGGCGAGACGCTCCGCTTCCGCGTGGAGCGCACGTGGCCGGCGAAGTGCAGGCCGATGATGCGGCACGCCAAGGCCGAGGATTTCCTGCTCCGCACCACCAAGGCGCTGGAGATCAGGTTCGTGAAGTACAGCGTGATCCTGCCGAGGGGCCACGAGGCGGTGTACGAACTCATCGGCGAGGGCGAACCGGACGTCCAGCTACTCGGCGACGTCACGGAAGAGGACGGCCGGAAGACCTACAGCTGGTACGCGGAGAAAGTGCCCGGAAACACGTGGATCGGAATCAGACTCCAACTGAAATAGCCCGGCGCGAAACACGGCGAGCCATTTCAGCCCGCGACTAGCTGTCGCCGTCTTCTCCACCACCGTGAAACATTGGCGTCCTTAGGGTTTGCGGTATGTCCACTGTGGCGCGAACCATATCGTGACCCAAGCCACTGTCCCATTCGGGGGGTGGGATCACCGACCGTGCCCACGGCGCGCTACCGCGTCGGCAAGCCCGATTTGTGGACAGAAAGTGGACGACCCGTCCACCCCTCGCGACGCGCGACGATCGCCATCACCGCACTACTCCCCCTGGTCAGCGCCACACCACCACACGAGAAGCGAGCCCCGGACCACCTGCCGGCGTGCGGCCGCCCGGCTGTGGGGACGCAACACCCCCAAGATCAGCACCGACGCGTGGATCAACAGCGGCCGTCCCCGTCGAAGGACAAACCCATGACCGGCTACCTCATGCACCAGGACCCACCAGCACACCGCACGTCCACGTCGAGCCACCTCGTCATCCCGATCGCGGTCATCGTCGCGGCGGTGATCGCGGTCGTCGTCGCCGCCGCGACAGCGGGCAGGGACATCACCGGCACACCCACATCCGCGACGACGCCCCTGCAGGCAGCGCACGATCACTGCATGGTCGGTGACGTCGTCGACAGCGGCCACACGCTCGTCATCGACATGCGCGGCGAGGAACTCGGCTCCGGGTCCCTGTCCTTCTCGGAGGTCAGCTGCCTTCTCGCCTATCTGGACACCCCGGACAGCGTGACCACGCGGATGGACTCGACCCGCGCGCTGGACGGCATGCAGGACGCCTCGTGGAGCGGCCTGAACGCGACCTGGACCTACCACCCGGACGACGGCCTGGACATCATCATCACCGACAACTGATCCCACCAGCCCACGCTGGGTCAGGAACCTGCCGCACCGTGGCGCGCGCAGGGTAAGCCGGAGGTCGGTGGGGGCAGTAGGGATCGAACCTGCGAGGCGTACCTGCAAGGCATGCGAGTGGTCGCCAATCTGCCTCGGGCCTCAAGCCCGCCAGACCTGGGTCAGCTCTCAAACGATCTGTTCGAGGCGCGGCTGCACATCCGCTTGTTGGGTCCAGGCACACGTCAGCGAGGTTCAACGAGTTCGCTGAGGTAGCTGAACAGTGGATCAATGCCGCCGAGTTGGCGGCTGGCATGTGGAACCGAAAGACGCCGCCCGACGAGGTCGTTGCGAATGCGATATCCGACGACACTCGCGCAGCAACTGGCGCGACTCACGAAGCGTTTGTGATGTCAGCAAGGCGTGACATGGGCATGGAAGATCGTCTGTTCGCTCGGATGTGGCAATCAGGCAACACGCGAGCGGTCGCGGAGCGCCACTACGTGGCTCCGCCGAAGGCGGCGAGAGATGCCGGAATTTCCCGGCGGTGAACCGGCGGAGGAGAGCCATGAAAGTACGAACCAGGACGGAGCAGGCCAGCTCCGACCTGGGTCGGCAGTGGGCGCAGTAGGGATCGAACCTACGACCGCTCGGGTGTAAACCGAGTGCTCTTCCGCTGAGCTATACGCCCTGGTGGCCGGGCACGTCGCCCGGCCGGGGCGGTCACAGGCCTGCGACCGCCTTCTTCCACGCTTCCTGGTCCCGGGCCTCGCCGGGCTGGTTGACCTCGGCGAACCGGACGACGCCCTCGGTGTCGATGAGGAACGTGCCCCGGTTGGCCATGCCCGCCTTCTCGTTGAAGACGCCGTACCGCTGCGCGACGGCGCCGTGCGGCCAGAAGTCGGACAGCAGCGGGAACTGGAAGTTCTCCTGCTCGGCCCACTTCTTCAGGCTGAACGGCGTGTCGACGGACACGCCGAGCACCTGGACGCCCTCGAACGACGAGAAGTCGTCGCGGAGCTGGCACAGCTCACCGGTGCAGATGCCGCTGAAGGCGAACGGGTAGAAGACCAGCAGCACCGGCTTCTGCCCGAGGTACGACGACAGCGACACGTCCTGCTTGTTGTAGTCCTTGAGAGTGAACTCCGGCGCCTTGGAACCGACGTCGACCACCGAGCAGCCACCTCCGATGCGAGCGAACCTTGCCGAAGGACAGCCTAACGAAGCTCAGCGTTTGGTCTTCGCCGACTTGGGGGACACGAGCCTGGTGGCCGACCAGTCGCTGCCGATGCTGACGCTCGACGTCTGGGCGAGGCCCGCGGTGGGCACCGCCTCGGCGATCTCGCTCGGCTCGACGTGCCCGTCGCGGCCGGTCTTGGGGGTCAGGACCCAGATCACACCGTTGTCGGCGAGGGGTCCCATGGCGTCCATCAGGGCGTCCACCAGGTCACCGTCGTCTTCGCGCCACCACAGCAGGACGACGTCGACGACCTCGTCGGCGTCCTCGTCCAGCAGGTCGCTGCCGATCTGTTCCTCGATGGCGGCTCTGGCGCCGTCGTCGACGTCCTCGTCCCACCCGAGTTCCTGGACGACCATCCCCGGCTCGATCCCGAGCCTCTCGGCGACGCCAGCCTTCCCGGCGTCTCCCGCGGCGACCACGGCTTCTCACTCCTCCTCGAACGCCACCGCGGTGGCCGTTCCAGGCCGACCGCGAATCGGTATTGGGACAGCGAACACTGACCTTGCCCCAGCGCGCAACCACCCACGCCGGGTTTGCCCTGGACGGACCATCCCAAAACCGGCCCTTACTCGTCGGTAAGGATGACCTGAGCGGCCATTGAGACGACGATGGCAGAGTTAGCCCCATGAGCGCAGGCACTGGAGACCCCTTGGCTACGCAGAACAGCGAAAACAGCAGGAAACAGCCCGAGCGGGTCCGGGTCATCCGCGACGGTCTCGCGGCACACCTCCCGGACATCGATCCGGACGAGACCAGCGAGTGGCTCGAGTCGTTCGACGCGATGCTCGCGTCCGGCGGCCAGCAGCGTGCGCGCTACCTGATGCTTCGCCTGCTCGAACGGGCCCGCGAGAGCCGGGTCGGCGTACCGTCACTGACCAGCACGGACTACGTGAACTCGATCCCCACCGACAAGGAACCGTGGTTCCCCGGTGACGAGGAGACAGAACGCCGTTACCGTGCGTGGATCCGCTGGAACGCGGCGATGACCGTGCACCGCGCGCAGCGGCCGGGCGTCGGCGTCGGCGGCCACATCTCGACCTACGCGTCCTCGGCGACGCTCTACGAGGTCGGCTTCAACTGGTTCTTCCGCGGCAAGGACCACCCGGGCGGCGGTGACCAGGTCTTCTTCCAGGGCCACGCCTCCCCCGGCATGTACGCGCGCGCCTTCCTCGAGGGCCGCCTGTCCGCCGACCAGCTCGACGGCTTCCGGCAGGAGTACTCCCACGGCGGCCCCGGCGCCGGCCTGCCGTCCTACCCGCACCCCCGGCTGATGCCGGACTTCTGGGAGTACCCGACCGTGTCGATGGGCCTCGGCCCGATGAACGCGATCTACCAGGCGCGGTTCAACCGCTACCTGCACGCCCGCGGCATCAAGGACACCTCCGACCAGCGCGTCTGGGCGTTCCTCGGTGACGGCGAGATGGACGAGCCGGAGTCGCGCGGCCTCGTGCACGTGGCCGCGAACGAGGGCCTCGACAACCTGACCTTCGTCATCAACTGCAACCTGCAGCGCCTCGACGGCCCGGTCCGCGGCAACGGCAAGATCATCCAGGAGCTGGAGTCGTTCTTCCGCGGCGCGGGCTGGAACGTCATCAAGGTCATCTGGGGCCGCGAGTGGGACGCGCTGCTGCACGCCGACCGTGACGGTGCGCTCATCAACCTGATGAACACCACCCCGGACGGCGACTACCAGACGTACAAGGCCAACGACGGCGCGTTCGTGCGCGAGCACTTCTTCGGGCGGGACCCCCGCACGAAGGAGCTGGTCACGCCGATGAGCGACCAGGAGATCTGGAACCTCAAGCGCGGTGGCCACGACTACCGCAAGGTCTACGCCGCCTACCAGGCCGCCGTCGAGCACCACGGCCAGCCCACGGTGATCCTCGCCAAGACGATCAAGGGCTACAACCTCGGGCCGCACTTCGAGGGCCGCAACGCGACCCACCAGATGAAGAAGATGACGCTCGACGACCTGAAGAACTTCCGCGACACGCTGCGGATCCCCATCTCCGACGAGGAGCTGGAGAAGGACCCGTACCTGCCGCCGTACTACCACCCTGGCCCGGACGCGCCGGAGATCCAGTACCTGCTGGAGCGGCGCCGCCAGCTCGGCGGGTTCGTGCCGGAGCGCCGCAAGAAGTCCAAGACGCTGGCGCTGCCCGGCGACAAGGTCTACGACGTCGTGCGCAAGGGGTCGGGCAAGCAGGAGGTCGCCACGACGATGGCGTTCGTCCGGCTGGTCCGCGACCTCGCCAAGGACAAGGAGATCGGCCCGCGCCTCGTGCCGATCATCCCGGACGAGGCACGCACGTTCGGCATGGACTCGATGTTCCCGACGCAGAAGATCTACAACCCGCTCGGCCAGCTGTACACGTCGGTCGACGCGTCGCTGATGCTGTCCTACAAGGAGAGCGAGAGCGGCCAGATCCTGCACGAGGGCATCAACGAGGCCGGGTCGACCGCGTCGTTCACCGCGGCGGGCACGTCGTACGCCACGCACGGCGAGCCGATGATCCCGATCTACATCTTCTACTCGATGTTCGGCTTCCAGCGCACCGGCGACGGCCTGTGGGCGGCGGCGGACCAGATGGCACGCGGTTTCGTGCTCGGCGCCACCGCAGGCCGCACCACGCTCACCGGGGAGGGCCTGCAGCACAACGACGGCCACTCGCTGCTGCTGGCCGCGACCAACCCGGCGGTCGTCGCGTACGACGCGGCCTGGTCGTTCGAGATCGCGCACATCGTCAAGGACGGCCTGCGGCGCATGTACGGCGAGCAGGCGGAGGACGTCTTCTACTACCTCACCGTCTACAACGAGCCGTACGTCCAGGCACCGGAACCGGAAGGCCTCGACGTGGAAGGCCTGCTGCGCGGCCTCTACCGGTACAAGAAGGCGGCCGACGGCGACGGCCCGCGCGCCAACATCCTCGTCTCCGGCGTCGCCATGCCGTGGGCACTGGCCGCCCAGCAGAAGCTGGACGAGGAGTGGGGCGTCTACGCGGACGTCTGGTCGGCGACGTCGTGGAGCGAACTGCGCCGCGACGCCGTCGAGATCGACCGGCACAACTTCCTGCACCCGGAAGCCGAGCCGCGCAAGCCGTACGTGACCTCCGTGCTGGAGAACGCGAACGGCCCGGTCGTGGCCGTGTCCGACTGGATGCGTGCCGTGCCCGACCTCATCCGCCCGTGGGTCCCCGGCGAGATGCTGACGCTCGGTACCGACGGGTTCGGCTTCTCCGACACCCGACCGGCCGCACGACGGCACTTCCTCGTCGACACGGAGTCGATCGTCGTCGGCGTGCTGGCGGCCCTGGCCAAGGCCGGTGAGCTGGACCAGAACAAGGTCGTGGAGGCCGCACGCAGGTACCGCATCGACGACATCACGGCCGCGGGCCCGCAGACGTCCGACCCGGGCGTCGCCTGACTCTCGGTAGCGCCCCTGACCTGCGCTGATGAATCAGTAGCACGATCGGGGGACACCAGTGGCGCCCTCTCCCCGGACCCTCCATAGTGGAGTCACCGGTGGGGACCGGGGAGAGGCCCCGCCCGGCGAAGCCGGGCGGGGCTGTTCGGCGTAGGCGTCGCCGGTGACACCTGTTCGGTGTCCTTCGGCCACCTTCCCCTCGCTCCGCCTGGTGTCTGCCGGGGGGCCGAGCCCCCCGAACCCCCCACGGTGCGGTCGGTTCCTGACCCAGCGTGGGTGCCTTGGATTCGCGCCTTGCGCGCTTCGCGCGCTTGCACTTCGGGGCCATGGCGCAGCGCGGAAGCTGAGCGCAGCTCACCAAGGGGCTGCCTGCCTGCCATCCCGTCGACCTGGCGAAGCCCGATCACGCCGGGTCAAGGGGGCCCGAAGCACGAGCCAACCCCGTGCCCAAGCCGCCGGGCCCCCTTGACGCGGTGTGATAGCCCTCCGGGAGGTCGACGGGATGGCAGGCACCGCCACGGACACCAGTCCATGCCAAACCAGCCCCGTGCAAGACCCCCGCCATCCCGGAGACCAGCCCCTCCGGCGAGGAGGCCCGTCCGGCAGGACGCCCTCCGGCGAGGACGCCCGTCCGGCGAGGACAAACCCAAGACGGGGACCACCCAGGACGGCGAAACCCCGTGCCCCACCGAACGCGATCGCTAGGCTCATCTCCATGGTGAAGGTGTCGCAGGAGACGCTTGCGGCCCTCGACCGCGCCTCCGGGAAGCTGGCCTCCGCCGCCCTCACCTCCATGGACGAGCAATTCCCCTGGTTCGGCCGCATGCCCGCCGACCAGCGCGCCTCCGTCCAGCTCATCGCACAGACCGGGGCCGCGGGCTTCACCGCCTACCTCCGCGACCAGGGCGACGCCATCCGCCTCACCGCCGACGCCTTCCGCCAGGCCCCCCGCGACCTGTCCCGCTGGATCTCCCTCCGCCAGACCGTCGAACTGGTCCGCGTCGCCGTCCACGTCATCGAACGCGAAGTCCCCGACCTCGCCGCCAACGAGGACGAACGGCACGTCCTCACCGAGGCCGTCCTCCGCTACGGCCGCGAAGTCGCGTTCACCTCCGCCATGTCCTACGCCACCGCCGCCGAGACCCGCGGTGCGTGGGACGCCCGCCTCGAAGCCTCCGTCGTCGACGCCATCGTCCGCGGCGACGCCGAGGAATCCCTCCTCTCCCGCGCCGCGGCACTGGGCTGGGACCTCGACGAACCCGCCACCGTCCTCGTCGGCAACTCCCCCTCCGACGACCCGCCCACCGTCCTCTACGAGGTCCGCAGCCGCGCCGCCCGCGCGGGCCGGCCGGTCCTCCTCGGCGTGCAGGGCTCCCGCCTCGTCGTCGTCCTCGCCGGGGACACCGACGAGCCCCGGGTCCTCGAGAAGATGACCGCGTCCTTCGGCGACGGCCCCGTCGTCGCCGGACCGACCGTGGCGAACATCGCCGACGCGCACCGGTCGTCCGTCGAGGCCCTCTCCGGGCTGCGGGCGGTCGTCGCCTGGCCGTCCGCGCCGCGGCCCGTCCGCTCCACCGACCTCCTCCCCGAACGGGCGCTCGCAGGCGACCCCGAAGCCGAGTGGCAGCTCATCGACCAGATCGCGCGGCCCCTGGAAGAGGCGGGCGGGGCGCTGCTGGAGACCGTCGAGACCTACCTCGAGGTCGGCGGCGTGCTGGAGACCTGTGCGCGGCTGCTGTTCGTGCACCCGAACACCGTCCGGTACCGGTTGCGGAAGGCCACGGAGATCACCGGGCACAACGCGAACCTGCCTCGGGACGCGCTCGTGCTTCGCATCGCACTTGCCGTCGGGAGACTGTCGCGGGCACGGGGTCTGTGGTAGTGACCTACTACGGAAAACCCTCTTTACCGTTCATGCGGCAGTAACCTTTGTAGGGTTCCTACAACCGCGCCAGCTCGACTTCGTCCGTTCCAGCATGCCGTCACGCCCGGGTCAGCGTGTTCCCTTGACTATGTGCTCGCTCTCCTCGCCCCCGGTCAGGGCTCACAGACACCCGGCATGCTCTCCCCCTGGCTAGAGGTGGAGGGCACCCGTGAGCGGCTCACCGCGTGGTCCGAACTCGCGGGACTCGACCTGGTCGAGCTCGGCACGGTCGCGGACGCCGACGCCATCAAGGACACGTCCGTCACCCAGCCGCTCGTCGTGGCCGCGTCACTGCTGGCCTACGAGGTGCTCGCCGCCCGGTTCCCGCTGCCCGACGACGTGGTGGTCGCCGGGCACTCCGTCGGCGAGCTGGCCGCCGCGGCCGTCGCGGGTGTGCTGACCAGCGACGACGCGGTCGCGCTCGCCGCCGTCCGGGGCCGGGAGATGGCCGCCGCGTGCGACCTCGCGCCGACCGGGATGGCCGCGGTCATGGGCGGGGAGCCGGACGACGTCGTCGCCTGGCTTGGCGAGCACGACCTCACCGCCGCCAACATGAACGGGGCGGGCCAGATCGTGGCCGCCGGGCCGATCGCGGGCATCGACGCCATCGTCGCCGAGAAGCCCGACTTCGTCCGGAAGGTCATCAAGCTCAAGGTGGCGGGGGCCTTCCACACGAGCTACATGGCGACCGCGCAGGAGGCGCTCCGGGCCAAGGCCAAGGACGTCACGGTCGCCGACCCGGCCCGCACGCTGCTGTCGAACGCCGACGGCACCCGCGTCACCGACGGCGCCGAGGTGCTCGAACGGCTCGTGAATCAGGTCACGCTTCCGGTCCGCTGGGACCTCTGCATGGCCACCATGAAAGAGCTGGGCGTGCACGCCACCGCCGAGCTGCCACCCGCCGGAGCGCTGACCGGCCTCGCCAAGCGCGAGCTCACCGGGACCACCACCGCCGCGCTCAAGACCCCCGACGACCTGGCGAAGGTGGCCGCCGCCCGCACCACCGCCGACGAGGAGTGACCTCCACCATGACCGCACTGCGGAGCGCGTCAGGCGTTCCCGCCACCCGCATCCTCGGCATCGGCAGCGCCCAGCCGGAGCGTGTCGTCACCAACGACGACCTGTCGAAGATCATGGACACCAGCGACGAGTGGATCCGCGAGCGCGTCGGCATCGCCGAGCGGCGCTTCGCCGGGGAGAAGGACACCGTCGTCAGCATGGCCGTCGAGGCCGGGTCCAAGGCGATCGCCGCGGCCGGGCTCTCGCCGTCCGACCTGGACACCGTGATCGTCGCGAACTGCACGTCCACCGCGCCGATCCCGAACGCCGCCGCGCAGGTCGCCGACCTGATCGGCATCAAGGCGGCGGGCGGGTTCGACCTGAACGCCGCGTGCGCCGGCTTCTGCTACGCCCTCGGGATCGCCTCCGACCTGGTCCGCGCCGGCTCGTCGCGGCGCGCGCTGGTGATCGGCTCGGAGAAGCTGACCGACGTGGTCGACCCGGTCGACCGGTCCACCGCGATCATCTTCGCCGACGCGGCGGGCGCCGCGGTCGTCGGTCCGTCCGACGAGCCGGGCATCGGGCCGGTCGCGTGGGGCACCGCGGGCGACCTGGTCGACATGATCGGCATGACCGAGCAGGCGAAGATCTTCCAGGAGGGCCAGTCGGTGTTCCGCTGGGCCACCACGAAGATCGCGCCGATCGCGATGCGGGCGCTGGAACTGGCCGGGGTGCAGCCGTCGGACATCGACGTGCTGATCCCGCACCAGGCCAACCTGCGGATCGTCGAGGCGATCGCGAAGAAGCTGCGGAAGGAGGGCGCGCGGGAGGACATGGTCGTCGCCGACGACATCGTGACCTCCGGCAACACCTCGTCCGCGTCCATCCCGATGGCCATGGACCACATGCGTGCCGCCGGCCGGATCCACTCCGGGGACACCGCCCTGCTCATCGGGTTCGGCGCGGGCCTGTCCTACGCCGGGCAGGTCGTGGTCTGCCCGTAATCTTCACCAGCACGAACACTTCCGGGCCGTCCGGTCCGGGCCAACAAAGGAGAGAAGAAGCATGGCAGAGAAGCCCACCGACGAGGAGATCCTGGCCGGCCTCGCCGAGATCGTCGAAGAGGTCGCCGGCGTGGAGGCCGACGAGGTCACCGCCGACAAGTCCTTCGTGGACGACCTGGACATCGACTCGCTGTCGATGGTGGAGATCGCCGTGCAGGCCGAGGACCGCTTCGAGGTCAAGATCCCCGACGCTGAGCTCGCCAACCTGAAGACCGTCGGCGACGCCGTGGCGTACGTCTCGAAGAACGCCTGACGGTTTCCCCGAACACCCTCAGTAAGGATCACGGAGACGCCATGAGCACGGTCGAAGTCGTCGTCACCGGTATCGGAGCGACCACTCCGCTCGGCGGTGACGTCACGTCCACATGGGACGGGCTGATCGCCGGCCGCAACGGAATCAAGACCAACGACACCGAGTGGGCGCAGAAGTACGACCTGCCGTCCCGGCTCATGGCCCCGCTGGCCGTGGAGCCTTCCGAGGTCCTGCCGAGGGTGCAACTGCGCAGGATGGACCGCTGCGAGCAGATCGCGGTGATCGCGGCACGGCAGGCCTGGGCGGACGCCGGGTACGACCTGCCGTCCGACGAGCACGAGCCGGTCGACCCCGACCGCCTCGGCGTCGCGATCGGCACCGGCATCGGCGGTCCGGTCACGCTGCTCGACCAGGACGACCTGCTCGAGCAGCACGGCCTGCGCAAGGTGTCACCGCTGACCGTGCCGATGCTCATGCCCAACGGGCCCGCGGCGCTGGTCAGCATCGAACTGCGGGCACGGGCCGGGGTGCACTCCCCGGCGTCGGCCTGCGCGTCCGGTGCGGAGGGCCTCGCCCAGGCGTACCAGATGATCCAGACCGGTCGCGCGGACGTGGTGGTCGCGGGCGGCGCGGAGGCGTGCATCCACCCGATCACGGTGGCCGGCTTCGCGCAGTCCCGCACCCTCTCGCTGCGCAACGACGAGCCGGAGCGGGCGTCGCGCCCGTTCGACATCGACCGCGACGGGTTCATCCTCGGTGAGGGCGCGGGCGTGCTGGTGCTGGAGTCGGCGGAGCACGCACGGGCCCGGGGTGCGCGGGTCTACGGCAAGCTCGCGGGCACCGGCATCACGTCCGACGCCTACCACATCACGGGCAACCACCCCGAGGGCATCGGCCAGATCAACGCGATGACGCAGGCGATCCGGCAGGCGGGTCTCACCCCCGCCGACATCGGCCACGTCAACGCCCACGCCACGTCGACGGTCGTCGGCGACATCGGCGAGGCGGTCGCGATCAAGAAGGCGGTCGGTGACCACGCGGTGCTGACCGCCCCGAAGAGCTCGATCGGGCACCTGGTCGGCGGCGCGGGCGCGGTCGAGAGCATCATCACGCTGCTGTCGATCTACCACGGCATCATCCCGGCCACCAGGAACCTGGAGAACCAGGACCCGAAGGTGGAGCTGGACGTCGTGGCCGGGGAGGCGCGCAAGCTCGACCTGACCGCCGCGATGAACGACTCGTTCGGGTTCGGCGGGCACAACGTGGCGCTGGTCTTCACCGCCGCCTGAGTTTTTCGAAGGGCACCTCCCGCCGCGGAGGTGCCCTTCGTGCATCTGGGCCTTTTGCCTGGAACGACCGGCTGGTTAGTGTTTTTCCGACCGTTCGTACCCTGCGCGAAAGGCCATGCACATGCGATTACCCCGACTCTTCCCGACCGTGGTGGCCGTCCTGGCCGCCATGTTCCTGTTCAGCGCGCCCGCGAACGCGCTCCCCGCCTGGCCGAACGTCGGCCAGGGCGCCACCGGCCCGAACGTGACCACGGTGCAGTACCTGCTGCGCCACCACGGCCACGACATCGCCGCTGACGGCGCCTTCGGCTCTGCCACCAGGTCGGCGGTCGTGGCGTTCCAGAGCGCCAACGGCCTCACCGCCGACGGGACCGTGGGCGCCCAGACGTGGCCCAAGCTGGTCGTCTCGGTCCGGCAAGGCAGCACCGGCGAGGCGGTGCGGGCCGCGCAGACCCAGCTCAACCGGTACGGCTCGGGACTCGCCGTGGACGGGCAGTTCGGCGCGGCCACCGACCGCGCCGTCCGCACCTTCCAGGGCGCGCACGGGCTGGCGGCCGACGGCGTGGTCGGCCCGCAGACCTGGCAGACGCTGGTCGGCGGTGGTGGTGGCGGCACCGGCGGGTGGGCGCTGCCGCTGGACCGCTCGGCGGCAGGCCGCTCCGACTACAACGTCGGGCACTGGGACGGCACGCCCGCGATCGACCTGATCGTGTCGTACGTACCCGCGTACGCGATGACGGCGTCGCGCGCCGAGCACTACTCGAGCACGACCTGCGGCACCGGCCTGCGACTGGTGCGGCCGGACGGCTCGCGGATGGTGTACTGCCACCTGTCCGCCCGGTCCGTGGCCGACGGCGCGTCGGTGAGCGCCGGGACGAGGGTCGGGACGACCGGCGACACCGGCAACTCCGGCGCCCCGCACCTGCACATCGAGATCCGCACCGCGGACGGCGTGAAGCGCTGCCCGCAGCCGCTGCTGCTGGCGATCTACGACGGCGTGACCCCGCCCAGCCTGTCGAGCCTGCCCACGTCGAACTGCGGCACATGACCGGCCGGCCTGCCCGTCGCCGCTGGTGGCGGGCAGGCCGCTCATGATCGACGGCGGCCGCCGGCCCCCCGGCATCCAGCGTAGCGGCGACCACCGACAGGAACGGGCGGCCGAGGCCGGGTTGTCCACAGGGCGATGTGCCGGGGCCGCGACGCGGCCAACCCCGGGGAGGCACCGCGAACGTGTCAGCCGCAGGGCTCGTGCTGCGGTGTCGCCGACGCCGGGCCCGCGGCCAGCTTCCAGTCGCCGTCCTCGGCCGAGAACGCCCACACCACGTTCCAGTGGATGCACGGCCGGGGCAGCTCCCGGGGCGCGTCCGCGACGTCCTGCGTGCTGGTGAACGTCAGCAGCACCCGCGCCGTCCCGTCCCCACGGGCCTCGATCCGGTGCATGACGATGTTGCCGTCCTTGGTGGTGCGGAACTCCTGCTGCCACTTCTGTTCGGGCTGGTTGGTCTGCCGCTCGTGGGTCACCACCGACGACCAGCGCTGGTAGTCCTTGTCGTTGATGGCCTCGAAGTACGTCTGGAGCAGCGGCTGGAGCCTCCCGTACAGCGGGTGGGCGACCGCGTCGGCGGTGCCCTGCACGGTCGCGGGCCCCGGCTGCTGCCCCGACGGCTTCGGTGACGGGGAGGTCGCCACCACGGTCGGCGGCGGGTCGGCGGGCTGCTCCGCGTAGAGGTCGCGCGCCAGCAGACCGCCGATGGCGGTCGCGCTCACCGTGATCAGCAGCACCGGCAGCAACCACAGCTGCCGAGGGGACCCCGTGGACACGTCGGCAAGACTGCCACGTTCACCCGACGCGGTGCAGCCAGGTCACCGGAGCCCCGTCACCCGCCCGCCGGAACGGCTCCAGCGCGGCGTCCCAGGAAGCACCCAGCAGCTCGTCGACCTTGTGGGCGAACGCCTCACCCGCGCGGGCGGTGACCGCGATGGCACGCAACTGGTCCTCGCCGACGACGATGTCGCCGTTCGCGCTCGTCCTGGCGCGCCACAGCCCGAGGGTGGGGGCGAAGCAGAACCGCTCACCGTCGACGCCGGGGCTCGGCTCCTCGGTGACCTCGAAGCGCAGCATGGGCCAGGCCTTGAGGGCGGCGACCAGTTTCGCGCCCGTGCCGGGATCGCCGGTCCACCCGCACTCTGCGCGGAGCTGACCGGCTGCTTCGGGCTGCGCGGTCCACTGGAGGTTCGCGCGCACCCCGAGGGTGCCCGAAATAGCCCACTCGACGTGCGGACATACCGCAGACGGCGACGAGTGGACGTACACAACGCCACGAGTGCTCACTGCTGACCTCCGCTGCTCGACGAGGATTCGTCTTCCCCTACGTCCTCGTGACAGCCGGTGCCTCAGTGACACACGCGCGTCCATTGTGCCCTGACCACGGGCAGTTACGCCACACTATCGGCCCTTGGCTACCGTTGTGCCGTCGGGCCTGTCGGTCCGCAATGCGTTCTGTCAGGGGGTACGCGGTGCGGGTGGTGCGGATCGGTGACGAGGTGTCGACCGTCGGCGCCGACGTGCGCGCGGCGTTGACGTCGTGGGGTCGCGGCGACTCGATCGTGGGTGGCGTCGCCCTGGTCGGGTTACACCCGAAAGGGGCCGACCGCGCGGTCGACGCGGTGGTCGTGCTGCCGAGGGGCGTGCTGGTCGTCGTGGGTGTCGACCTGCCGGACCCGGCGGTGCGGCTCGACGCGCCGATGTCGGGGCAGTGGAAGACCGACGGCTGGCCGCTCGTGCGCCCGGACGGCGCGGTGAACCCGGCGGTGGACGCGCTGAAGGTCGTCGGCGTGATCAGCCGCACCCTGGAGGACGCGAAGGTCGAGCCGCTGCCGGTGGGCACGGTCGTGGCGGTCGGGCCGTACGTGTCGCAGGTCCACCAGCCGACCTCGGACCTGCTGCGCGGGGTGCGGATCCTGCACCCGGAACCCAAGACGCTGCTGAACGCGTCCCGTGAGCTCGCGGTCCACCAGCGGCCGTGCACGATCGCGCAGGCCCAGGCGATCATCGCCGCCCTCGCGCCCGACGCAGGCAACGTCGACCTGTCCGGCGAGGGCTTCGCGACCGCCGCCGTCCCCGAGCTGGCGGCCGCCAGCACCACGTTCATCCCCCGCGTCGACGCGCCCCGGCAGCGGCCCGCCACGCAGAAGCCGAAGGGCGCCCCGCTCCGGTGGCTGCCCGCGAGCGCGGCGGTGCTGGTGGCGTTGCTGCTGCTCACCGGCATCGTGTACGCGGTCGCGTCCGCCGGTTCGCCGGACGAGGAGGCACGGCAGCCTGCCACGACCCGCACCGAGACCAGCGGTGTGACCGTCAACGGCATGGTGTTCGAGCCGAAGGGCACGATCACCGACACCGACTGCGCGGCGCACGCGTACGGCGACGTGCAGGTGTGGCTGGAACGCAACCGCTGCTCGGAGCTGGTGCGCGCCCGTTACGAGTCCACATCGGACGGCAAGCGGGCCGCGGTGCTGGTCGCCGTGCTGCGGTTCCCGGAGACCGTGCTGGCCGGGGAGCTGAACGAGGTCGCGGACCGGCCCGGCAGCGGCGCGATCGCCGACGCGTCGACCGAAGGCGAGCCGTGGCCGGGCAAGTCGAAGCCGTTCTTCGAGTCGGCCGCGTTCGCGAGCGGCCGGGAGGGCAACAGCCTCAAGCTCGTGCAGGTCGTGTGGATCGGCGCACCGTCCACTCCGGACGACGAGACCCTGGCGGAGATCGCGGGCAACGCGCTGCAGATCCAGGTCAGCGCCTAGCCTCGGCGGCCAGGTCGGGGGCGTACCCGTACAGGCCGGGCGCGCCGCCGGTGTGCCAGAACACGACCGTCTCCCCCGGGCGCACCCCGGCGATCAGGCCCGCCGCCGCCTTCCCGGTGTACACGGGGTCGAGCACGATGCCCTCGGTGCGCGCGAACAGCCGCAGCGCCGCCCACACCTCGTCGGTCGGCACGCCGTAGCCCTCGCCGAGCGCGCTGTCGTCGGGCGTGACGTGGTCGAGCTTCGGTTTCCCGGACTTCAGCACCTCGGCGGCGAGGCCCGCGACCTGCTCGACCACCGCCATCGCCGCGTCCGCCTTCCGCGACACGGTGACGGCGGTGATCGGCGTGCCGGTGCCGAGCGCGAGGCCCGCCACGGTGCCCCCGCTGCCCAGCGCGCAGACGATCCGGTCGACCTCCCGGTCCCCCAGCTGCTCCCGCAGCTCGGCCGCGGCGGCGACGTAGCCGAGCACGCCGAGGCCGCTCGACCCGCCGACCGGCAGCGTGACCGTCCGGTCGTCGGACAGCTCGGCCGCGAGCGCGGCGGCCTCGTCGTCGGTGTCGACGACGTGCACCCGCGCCCCGAACAGCTCGTCGAGCGCGACGTTGCCGGACCGGTCGTAGGCGAAGCCGGACCTCGGCACCGACCGGGTGAGCACCAGCTCGCACCGCAACCCGAGCCGTGCGCACGAGGCGGCGGTGAGCCTGCCGTGGTTGGTCTGCACCCCGCCGAACGTGACGATCTTCTCGGCGCCGTCGGCGAGCGCGGCGGCGAGCGTGAACTCGAGCTTGCGCAGTTTGTTGCCGCCGAGCCCGATGCCGCCGACGTCGTCCCGTTTCACGAGCACGGTCGCGCCGAGCTCCGCGCTGAGGCGGGGACACGGGTCGAGCGGCGACGGCCAGGAACCGAGGGGGACACGGGGAAACGTCGAGAGATCCACGCGACGAGTCTGCCGCCGCGCGGGTCGCGCCGCCACATCGTCGCACCGCGCTAAGCTCTTGGCGTTGTTTCGGATCCGACTCGGAGGACCTTGTGGCGCAGCGAACGATTCTCGAACTGGTCGACGACCTTGACGGTGGGAAGGCCGACGAGACCGTGACCTTCGCCCTCGACGGGGTCGAGTTCGAGATCGACCTGTCCGCAGGCAACGCCGCCCGCCTGCGGGACACGCTGGCCGAGTTCGTCGGCCACGCCCGCCGCGTCGGCGGCCGCAAGCAGCGCGGCGCCAGCGCCCCCAGGGTGGCGACGACCAACGGCAAGCCGGACACGCAGGCCGTGCGCGAGTGGGCCCGCAGCCAGGGCGAGACGGTCGCCGAGCGCGGCCGCGTGCCGCAGGCGCTGGTCATCCGCTTCCAGGAAGCGCACGCCAACTAGGCAGCGGCGGGCAGCTTCCGCGCCGACGGGAACGCCCACGTGCCCAGGCGCCGTGCCGCGAGCACGGGGTGTGGCACCAGCGGTCCGAGCCGCGGCTCGCGGACCACGGTGCGCACGGTCTTCTGCAGCGCGCGCAACGTCTCCGACAGCGTCTTCATCATCGCCGTGCTGACGGCGTGCGGGTAGGCGCGCCGCCCGTACAGCGACACCGCCCACCGGGGCAGCAGCGAGTACGCGAGGTGCCCGACCAGCGGCTCGTACACCGACAGCCCGAGCGCGAGCCTGCCGCCGACCGGCGGGCGGTGCAGGAAGTCGTAGATGGCGTCGGTGTCCTCGGTGCGCCGCAGCACCGGCCGCATGTCCCGGAGGTAGGCGCGCATCGCGACGACGGACCCCGGCACCTCGTCGGGGTCCAGGCCCACGAGGGCCGCCGACCGGCGCTGCTCGTCGAGGTAGCGGTCGGCGTGCGCGGCGGTGAGCGGGAAACCCGCGCGCCGCACGACCGTCAGGAACGACGACACCTCCGCGCAGTGCACCCAGAGCAACAGCTCCGGCTCGTCGACGCGGAACGTGCGCCCCTCGTACACGCCGCGCAACGACCGGTGCACGGCACGCACCTTCGCCGCCTGCCGTTCCACCTCGTCACGCGGGCAGTACGTGACCGCGCCCACGAAGTTGGCGGTGCGCACGAGCCGTCCGAGCGGGTCGCCCCGGAAGTCGGAGTTCTGCACGATGCCCGCGACCGCGCGGGGGTGCAGTGCCTGCAGGTAGAGGCTGCGGATGCCGGCGAGCCACATGGCGGGTTCCGCGTGCAGTTGCCAGCTGACCGAGTCCGGGCCGAACAAGCCGGCGTCGTTAGGCTTCGCGGACATGAGCCCATTGAACCTCGATCCGCGGCGCACGGCGATGGTCCTGGTCGATCTGATGCCGAGGATCATCGCGATGCCGACCGCGCCGCACTCCGGGGAGCAGGTCTTCGAGCGGTGCGTGCGGCTGGCGGACGCGTTCCGCCGGCTCGGCGGGCTCGTGGTGTGGGTCCGGGTCGAGCGGCCCGGTGGTGTGCAGCCGGAGGGCAGCGAGCTGGCCGTCGCGCCCGCCGAGGGCGACGTGGTGGTGGTGAAGCACAGCTGGGGCGCGTTCGGCAACAGCGACATCGACGACCACCTGCGCGAACGCGGCGTGGAGGCGGTCGTGTTCGGCGGCATCGCGACGAACTTCGGCGTCGAGTCCACCGCCCGCGCGGCCGACGACCACGGCTACTCGGTCGTCCTGGTCTCGGACGCGATGGCGGGCCTCGACCAGCGCGCACACGACTTCGCGGTGGAGTACGTCTTCCCGAAGCTAGGCGTGGTCGCCACCACCGACGAACTCCTAGCACAGCTACCGACCCGATAGCAGCCAGCACCCCTGCCCCACCCACCCAAACCCCGCGAGTCCCCCGTTCAGGACGCGCGAGTCTCCCGTTCCAGACCCGCGAGTCCCCCGTTCAGGACGCGCGAGTCTCCCGTTCAGGACCATCGAACCGGCGGTTCGGCTCTGACGGTGTTGGAGCTGAACCGCCAACTCGGCGGTCCGGAACGGGAGACTCGCGGGTTCCCAACGGGGGACTCGCGAGGCCCGAACGGGAGACTCGCGGGTTCCCAGCGGGGGACTCGCGAGGCCCGAACGGGGGACTCGCGGGGTTGTCAGAGGAGGGGTGGGACCATGGCTTCGATCAGGTGGGGGCCTGGTTCTGCCAGTGCTTTCGCGAACTGGTCTGCCAGTTCCTCCGCGGTGGTCGCGCGGGTCGCCGGGACACCCATGCCGTTCGACATCGACACGAAGTCCAGGTCGGGGCCGGACAGGTCGAGCAGCTGACGTGCCTTCGGGCCCGCCTCCGCGGCGCCCACCCGTGACAGCTCCATCCGCAGGATCGCGTACGCCCGGTTGTTGAGCACGACGGTCGTCACGTCCAGGCCCTCGCGGGCCATCGTCCACAGCGACGACACCGTGTACATGGCGCTGCCGTCCGCCTGCAGGCACACCACCGGCCGGTCCGGGCACGCGACCGCCGCGCCCACGGCCACCGGCAGGCCCTGCCCGATGGCGCCGCCGGTCAACGTCAGCACGTCGTGGCGCGGTGCCCCCGCCGTCGTCATGGGGATCATCAGGCCCGACGTGTTGGCCTCGTCGGACACGATCGCGCCCTCGGGCAGCAGCGCGCCGATCACCTCGGTCCAGTTCTGCGGGGTCAGCGCGCCGGACGGCACGGCGGGCCGCGACGCCTCCTGCAGCACCGGCCGCGCGTCGGCCGCGACGAGGTCCGCCAGGTTCTCCAGCGCACCCGTGCCGTCCTCCCCCAGCACCGACAGCACATGCACCTGGCACCCGTCCGGCACCAGCTCCGACGCCTTGCCCGGGTACGCGAAGAACGACACCGGCGACTTCGCCCCGACCAGCACCAGGTGCTTCGCCTCCGACAGCTGCCACTGCACCTGCTCGGCCAGGTACCCCAGCCGCTCGACCGCGGGCAGCCCCGCCCCGCGCTCGATGCGCGCCGGGAACGTCTCCGCGAACAGCTTCACCCCGGTCGCCGCGGCGATCCGGCTGGCGGCCAGCAACCCGCGCTCACGGGTGGTGCCGTGCCCGAGCAGCAGCACGACCGGCTCCCCGGACCGCAGGACCTTCGCGATCTCCGCGACCCGGTCGTCCTCGACGGGCTGCGCGGCGACCGGCTCGACCTGCTCGCCGACGACGCCGCCCTCGGACCACGACACGTCCGCGGGCAGCACCAGGTTCGCCAGCTGGCCGGGCGGCTGCATGGCGGCGGCGATCGCGGCGGCCGCGTCGGCGCCGATCTCCTCCGGCGCCTTCGACGTGCGCGACCAGCCGTGCAGCCAGCCGGTCAGCGCGTCGATGTCCGACTCCAGCGGCGCGTCGAACCCCTTGTGGTAGCGGGCGTGGTCGCCGATGACGTTGATCAGCGGCGTGTGCGCGCGGCGCGCGTTGTGCAGGTTCGCGAGGCCGTTCGCCATGCCGGGCCCCAGGTGCAGCAGCGTCGCGGCCGGGCGGTCGGCCATGCGGCCGTACCCGTCGGCGGCGCCGGTCACCGTGCCCTCGAACAGCGACAGCACCGCACGCATCTCCGGCACGTCGTCGAGCGCGGCGACGAAGTGCATCTCGGAGGTGCCGGGGTTCGCGAAGCAGGTGTCGACGCCGCCGTCGACGAGGGTCCGCAGGAGCGCCTGGGCGCCGTTCATCGTGATCTCCTAGTCGAAGAGGACGCCGGGGTTGAGGATCCCCCGCGGGTCGAAGGCCTGCTTGATCCGCTTCATCAGCTCGATCTTGGCGGGGTCCTCGAGTTCGAGGAAGTGGTGCTTCTTCTCCCGCCCGATGCCGTGCTCGCCGGAGATCGCGCCGCCCAGCGCCATGCCGGCCGCGAACAGCTCGTGCAGCACCCGGTGCCGCACCTCGGTGTCCTTCTGGAACACGGCCAGGTGCACGTTGCCGTCCCCGGCGTGGCCGCAGCCGACCACCAGCGTCTGGTTGCCCTGCGCGATCTCGAGCACCTTTGCGAAGAACTCGGGCAGCGCGGCCCTCGGCAGCACGGTGTCGATGATGTCGTCGGCGCCGGCGCCCTTCGCGGTGAAGAACGCCTTCTCGCGGGCCTCGATGAGCTTGCGGGCCGCGCCGCCGGGCAGCGAGTACA
The DNA here is from genome assembly GCF_054661535.1 of Actinophytocola sp. KF-1. Lineage (NCBI taxonomy): Bacteria > Bacillati > Actinomycetota > Actinomycetes > Pseudonocardiales > Pseudonocardiaceae > Actinophytocola > Actinophytocola sp. KF-1. The sequence goes on from NZ_BAAFVK010000011.1 coordinate 365,731, forward strand.
CGTCCAGCGCGCCCAGCTCGGACAGCAGCGTGCCGACCGCCTCGACGTCCTCCTCCAGGCGCTGCGCGGAGTTGTTCTCCAGCATCACCACCAGGTAGGCCTGCGACTTCTCCTTGACCTCGTCGGGGATCCCGAGCTGCAGGTCGGCGGTGTAGGTGATCGCGCCCATGGTGAGCGCGTCGATGTACTCGAGGATCAGCGGCCCGAGCCCGGAGCCGACGACGTTGGGCACCGCGGTCGCGACCGACGCCAGGTCGGGGAACGGCGCGAGAACGGTCGCCTGCTCCTTCATGCGGGGCTGCAGCTTCAGGGTGGCCTCGGTGACCAGCGCGAGCGTGCCCTCGGATCCGACGATCAGCTGGGTGAGGTCGTAGCCGGTGGACGCCTTCACGAACTTGCCGCCGGTGCGGATGGTCTCGCCGGTCGGCAGCACCGCCTGCAGGCCGAGCACGTGGTGGCGGGTGACGCCGTACTTGACCGCGCGCATGCCGCCCGCGTTGGTGTTCACGTTGCCGCCGAGGCTCGCGGACAGCTCGCCCGGGTACACCGGGTACACCATGCCGACCTCGGCGGTCGCCGCCTCCAGCTCGTGCAGCGTCACGCCCGGCTGCACGACGGCGACGTGGTTGACCGTGTCGATCTCGAGGATCTTGTTCATCCGCTCGAACGACACGAGGATGCCGTCCTCGCGCGGGACGGCGCTGCCGGACAGGCCGCTGCCGCTGCCGCGCGCGGTGACCGGCGTGCCGGTCTCGGCGGCGAGCGTCAGCACCGCCGCCACCTCGTCGGCGCTCGCGGGCCGCACGACGTGCGCCGGCTTGGTCGCCGTCGCGGTCAGCGTCTCGTCGTGCGCGTAGTCGTCGCCGATCGCGTCGCCGGTGAGCACGTTGCCCGCGCCGACGATCTCCTCGAGCCGTGCCGCAAGGTCCGCCATTGGACTCCTCCCGCCTTGTCTGGGGGTCACCCTAGTTGTCCGGTCAGCGCGGCGACATGATCGCGGACGCCGGGACCCGGCCGAGGACGACGTCGGCACCCGTACGGGCGAGCGCGGGCGCCATCTGGATGCCGTAGCCGCCCTGACCGGCGAAGAACACGAACCCCGGGTGGTCCGGCCACGCGCCGACGACCGGTTCGCGGTCGGCCACGAACGACCGCAGCCCCGCCCACGCCGTGCGCACCGACCGCAGCCGGAGCGTGGTGGCGGCGTTGACCCGCTCGAGTGCCGTCGCGACGTCGACGTCCTCGGGCTTGGCGTCGCAGGGGTCGCTCGGCGTCTCGTCGGCCGGGGAGACCAGGAGGCCGCCGCTGTCGGGGCGGAAGTAGAAGCGGTCGGCGGCGTCGGCGACCATCGGCCAGGCGGGGTCGGCCTCGGCGGGCACGATCGCGAGCGTGCGGCGCAGCGGCCGCAGCCCGATCGGCGGCACCCCGGCCAGCTCGGCGACGCGGTCGGCCCACGCACCGGCCGCGTTGACCACGACGTCGGCCCTGATGTCGCCCGCGACCCAGCCCGTGCCGTCGCGGCGCAGCTCGGTGACGGGCGTGCCGGTGCGGATCTCGCCGCCGCGTTCCCGCAGCCCGCGGCGGTAGCGGCTGTGCAGTGCCATCACGTCGATGTCCTGCGCGGTGCGGTCGACGGCCGCGGCGAGCGGCGGCCGCAGGACGCGGCACATCTCGACGGCCTGCTGCGCGGTGACAGGCTCGGCTCCCCCGTCGTCGGTGAGCTTCTCGATGTGCTCGACGCCCTCGTCGTCGACGGCGATCCACAGTGCCGGGTGCGGGGTGAGGACGCCGTCGCCGAAGAGGTCCTCGCTGGCCCTGGTGAACTCGCGGACGACGGGGCCGCCGTAGCTGGGCGCGTAGATCGCGGCGGAGCGGCCCGTGGTGTGCCGGGCCAGCTCGGGTTCGGCCTCCACGAGGAGCACGCGCGCGTCGGCGGCCAGCTCGTAGGCGATCGAGATGCCCGCGATGCCACCACCGATGACCAGTACGTCGACCATGGCGACGAGCTTAATTCGGTTGCCGTGCGCCCTATCGTGGGCGGTATGAGTGCGTTCTTGAGGCTGCGCCGGCGCTGACAGCGGCGGTTCCCTCGTTCTCTTCCTGACGGCGTTCACCCGCCGCTGTCTCCAAGCACCCCTCGTTGGCTTTCTCCGGCTTGGAGCCAGGCACTCATGTCTTCCCGATCGCGGCGTCCCGCCGCGTCCTCTTCCGGTGTGCACCTGCTGTCCAGCACGCGGGTGATCACCGCCCTCGTCTCCGCCGCCCGGCTGGGCGAGGACGACCTCGTCATCGACTTCGGCGCGGGCCCCGGCACCATCACCGCACCACTGGCCCGCACGGGCTCGCGGGTACTGGCCGTCGAACGCGACGCCCGGTTCGCCGCGGAGCTGCGGCGCCGCTTCGGTGACCGCCCTCGGGTGCGCGTGGTCCACGAGGACCTGCGCACGGTCCGCCTGCCGCGGCGCGGGTTCGCGGTGGTGGCGAGCATCCCGTTCGGGGTGTCGACGCCGTTGCTGCGCCGCCTGCTGACGCCCACTTCGAGTGGCTTCGCGCGTGCGGAGCTGGTGGTGGAGTGGGGCCTCGCGAAACGCCTGACGGCCGCGCGCCCCCGTGACCTGGAGGCGGCGTGGTGGTCGTGCCGGTTCGCGCTCACCGTGCGGCGGCGCGTGCCGGCGGGGTGTTTCACGCCCGCGCCGTCCGTGGACGCCGCGCACCTCGGCGTCCGCCGCCGGTCCGAAGTGGACCGCCGGACGGCGGCCGTGCTGTGGGCGCTGCTGTCGGCGGCCTACGCGCGGCCGAGCGCGCCCGCGCGGGTGGCGTTGCAGGGCGTGGCGCCGCGGCGGATCACGCACCGCCTGCTCGGCGACCGCCCGGCGCCGGACGTCGCGGCGGCCACGTGGCTGACCATGGCGACAACGCTTGCGGCGGACCGCAACGTCATCCCGCCGCGCGGCATGCCGTGAGCAGGGCGCGGGCGCTGTCCGCCAGGTACGGCAGAAATCGGTGCACGACCGCTCTGTCGGCGACGGCGGCGACGACCTTGCGCGGTGTCATGTCGGGGCTGCGCAAACGTTTGAGGACGATGTCCGGGCGTACCGCGCCCACGAGCAGGCCCGGCACCAGCGTGATGCCGAGGCCCGCCGCCACGAGACCCTGCTTCGCCGTCCATTCCTGCACGACGTACCGCACCGCGGGGCGGAAGCCGGACCGCAGGCACGCGCCGATGAGCGTGTCCTCGACCGTGGTGGAGCCGGCGATCCAGTTCTCCTCCGCCAGTTCCGTGAGCCGGACCGACGCGCGGCGCGCGAGGCGGTGGTCCGGCGGCAGGGCGACGAACTGCGGGTCGTCCAGCACGTGGTGGGTGGTGAGGCCGTCGAGGGCGGGGCCGTGGTTCACCACCGCCACGTCCAGTTCCCCGGCCCGCAGCCGGGTCACCAGTGTCGCGGTGAGACCGTCCGAAAGGGACAGTTCGACGTTCGGGAAGTCCCGGCGGAACGCCACCATCGCCCTCGGCACCAGCGCGGCCTCGGCGGTCGCGAACGCGCCGATGCGCAGCCGTCCGCCGTCGACGGCACGCAGGGCGGCCAGCTCCCTGCGGGCCACGTCGAGGCGGTCGAGCACCGCCTCGGCGTGCGCGAGCAGCACCCGGCCCTCCTCGGTGAGCCGCACGCCGCGGGCCTCCCGGTCGAACAACGCGACGGCGAGGTCGTCCTCGAGCGTGGCGATCTGGCGGGAGACCGCGGACTGCGTGTACCGCAGGGATTTCGCGGCCGACGTGAACGAGCCGAGCGTCGCGACGGCACGGAAGACGGTGAGCCGGACGGTGTCCATACCCATGAGCGTAGGTCATCGCTGACATGCGAATCATTCGCTTGTCGCATGTGCGGCGCGGACCTAGGTTCGTGTCGTGAAGATCGCGTTCCTCGGCCTCGGCACGATGGGCCTGCCCATGGCGGGCAGGCTCGTGGCCGCGGGCCACGACGTCACCACGTGGAACCGCGGCCCCGGCCGGTCGGTGCCGGGCGCGACGAGCGCGGACAGCCCCGGGGCGGCGGCCGCGGGCGCGGAGGTCGTCGTCACGATGCTCTCCGGGCCCGCGGCGGTCGAGGAGGTCGTGCGTGCCGCCTGCCTCGGGCCGCGGACCGTGCTCGTCGAGATGTCGACCATCGGCCCGGAGGCCGTCACCGCGCTCGCCGGCCTGGTGCCCGGACGGCTGGTCGCCGCGCCGGTCGGCGGCAGCGTCGGCAAGGCGCGGGCCGGTGAGCTGACCGTGTTCGCGGGCGGCGACCTCGCGGGTGTCCGCGAGGTGCTCGAGGTGTTCGGCACGGTGGTGCCGTTCCCCGACCCAAGATCCGCGGCGGCCGCGAAGCTGGTGGTCAACACCGCGCTCGTCGGCGGCCTGGCCCTCCTGGGCGAACTCCGCGAACTGGCGGACCGCCTGAACGTGAGCGCGGAGGCGCTGCTCGCGGCGGGCCCGATGGCCCAGTTCGTCACCCGCGCACGGGGCGATGGCGCGCACTTCACGACGTCGCTCGCCGCGAAGGACCTGACCCTTCTCGGCCCCCGGGCGGGCCCGCTCGCGACAGCGGCGCTGGCCCGCCTGAACACCACCCCGCCGGACGCCGAACTGGGCGTACTGGCCGACCCACGAGGCACACCATGACCGTCACGTTCCACAACCCGCCGACCGCACCCCCACCCGCCGCGGCGTACTCCAACATCGCCGAGATCGACCTCGGCGGCGCACGACTGCTGGTCCTGGCAGGCCAGGTCGCACTGGACCACAAGGGCAACCTCGTGGGCGGCGACGACATGCGGGCCCAGACCCAGCAGGTCTTCGAGGCGATCGCCGCACTGCTCGCCGACCGCGGCGCCACCTTCGCCGACGTGGTGAACATCCGCACGTACCTCGCGGACATGTCACGCCTACGCGAGTACGGCGAGGTCCGCGCCAAGTACCTCGATGGCGCACTGCCGACCAGCACCACTGTCGAGGTGTCACGGCTCTTCCGCCCGGGCGCGCTGCTGGAGGTCGACATCACGGCCGTGGTCCCGGTGACGAAGTGACCACGCCGCCGCACGAGGTAGTTGGAGGCAGGAGCCCGGTCAAGGTCCCGGCGACTGTTCTGGTCCGGTGGGCCGGTTGGTCACACGCCGCAGTCGAGCGACGCTACTCGCCGACCAGAGCACCGCCGGCACCTCTCAGGGGCACTCCCCCTCGGTTGTACTCCTGCAACTGTTCCGACAGGTGCGCCCTGGTGGTTCTCCCGCGAATCGAGGGCTGTCAGGCTGCTCGCGGGCCGAGGTCGCGCGGCTGCTCCGACCCGTGCGCGCCGCAAGGCCCCCGCAACATCGAAACTCTTCGCCGCCGCCCGAAGCCGTCTTCACCTCGAGCGGGCACCCCTATCGCAACAGATCCGGGACCGGCACTCCCCCTCGAAGTCACCGCAACCACAGACCATCGAGACCTATCGCCGACCAGGACCCACCTTCACCCCGATCGACACTCCCCGAAGGTCCCACGAACCGCAGGGGGCCCCCGGCACCGCGCGCTGACCGAAGTTCTCGCAGCTGTTCCGACAGTGCGCGCCTCGAAGCCACCGGAACGGCGAACCCATCGGGACTCTTCGCCGACAGAGCTGCCGTCACGTCGACCAGGCACTCGCATCGTTGAACTCGCGACTGATCCGGACCGGCACCTCTCGAGGTCATCCACGACCGCAGGCCACCAGCGCCGCACGCCGACCGAAGTTCTCGCGGCTGTTCCAACAGTGCCCGCCTCGAAGCCACCGCAACCACAGACCCACCCAGACTCATCGCCGACCTCGCCCCGATCGGCATTCCCCGAAGTCACCCACCAACCGCAGCCACCAGCGCCACTCGCCAAGCGAAGCTCTCGGCGGCTGTTCAACCAATGCGCCCTCGAAGGCACCGCAACCACGGGCCATCGAGACCCATCGCCGACCAGGACCGCCTTACCCGACCGCCACACTGACCCAAATGATCCGGACCGGCGCGACCCTCGAAGGGCACGAACCGCCGACAGTCGAGGCTCTTTGCCGACCAGGGACCACACGTCAACTCGCGGCCGGGGATTCCCGATCGTCGTGTTTCGTAGCTATTCCAGATCGGCGCATCCCTTGACGTCGTCCATGGATCGCAGGCGGTCGCGGTTGCTCGCCGTTCCGGAGGCGGCGCTTTGTCTCGGGCTGGGCGCTCCCGATCGGGGGTCGGTGGGCTTCTCGAAGTCCCCCATGAATCGCGGGCCATTTGCGCCCGCTGAGCAGGGACCGCCTTCACCCCTGCCGGGTACTCCCGATCCTCGAACTCCGCACGGAGTGGCTCTTCCCGTCGCCGCCAGCGGGCCCCTAGACGAGTAATGCGTAAGTCGGGGCGGTGGCTGGAGACGGACGAAGGGTGTTCAAGATCCGTTTGTGACGACAGACCTGAACACCCTTCTGACCGCACTCTACGTCAAGATCGATGACTA
>NZ_BAAFVK010000012.1:0-361686 GCF_054661535.1 Actinophytocola sp. KF-1
CCGACAAGGCCTACAGCTCGAAGAACAACCGCGCCTACCTCCGCGGCCGCGGCATCAAAGCGACCATCGACCAACCCCGCGACCAAGCCGCCCACCGCAAAGCCAAAGGCTCACACGGCGGACCACCACCCCGCATCGACAGACACCTCTACAAACAACGCCACGCCGTCGAATGCGGCATCAACCTGCTCAAACAACACCGCGCCATGGCCACCCGCTACGACAAACTCGCCGTCCGCTACCAAGCCACCACCACCATCGCCGCCATCAACATCTGGCTACGCCACATCTGAAACACGGCCTAGTTGTCGGACTTCGAGGAGGCGTCCGCCTTCTTCTCGGTGTCCTCGTCCGACTCCGACTCCGACTCCGACGCCATGTCGGCATCGGCGTCCGCATCGGCGTCCTCGGCCTTCTCCGGCTCCACGTCGTCGTCGGCGTCGGCCTTCGCGTCGGCCTTCGCCTCGTCCTCCGGCTCGTCGACCGGCGGCGCGTCCTTGCCGCGCAACAGTGCCGGATCCTCGCGCTCCCCGCGCGACCGGGCCAGCACGAAGTACGCCGCCGCCCCGAGGAACACCAGCACCGAGACCCAGACGTTGACCCGCACACCGAACACGTGCGTCGCCTCGTCGGTGCGCATGAGCTCGATCCACGTGCGGCCCAGCGTGTAACCCATGACGTACACGGCGAACGCGCGGCCGTGGCCGAGCCGGAACTTGCGGTCCACCCACACCACGAGCGCGGCGACGAGCAGGTTCCAGATCAGCTCGTACAGGAACGTCGGGTGCACCGGGCTGCCGTCGACCGCGATGTGGTTGACGGCGACACCGTTGAGGTTGTCGTTCTCGCCGAACTCGTTGACGCGGCGGTACAGCTCGAGACCCCACGGCAGGTCGGTCGGCCCGCCGTACAGCTCCTGGTTGAAGTAGTTGCCGACGCGGCCGATGGCCTGCGCGACGACGATGCCCGGCGCGATGGCGTCCGCGTACGCGGGCAGCGGCACTCCCTTGACGCGGCAGCCGATCAGCGCGCCGACGGCGCCCAGCGCGATGGCGCCCCAGATGCCGAGGCCGCCGTCCCAGATCCGCAGCGCGTCGAGCGGGTTCTTGCCCTCGCCGAAGTACCGGTGCCAGTCGGTCGCCACGTGGTAGAGGCGGCCGCCGACCAGGCCGAACGGCACGGCGAACACCGCGATGTCGATGACCGTGCCCGCGGTGCCACCGCGGGCGATCCACCGCCGCTCACCCCACCAGATCGCGAGGATGATGCCGGCGATGATGCACAGGGCGTACGCGCGGATCGGGATGGGCCCGATCTCCCACACGCCCCTGTCCGGGCTCGGGATGTTGGCCAGGAAGACACTGGACGCCACAGTCACGCGCGTCACCGTAACGGGCGACGTGTGTGGTGGGCGCATCAGGTCCGGAAAAGGCGCCGTTACCATCGCGATCATGGTGACGCGGGATGCCGTGGCGGCCTGGGCGCGCCGGGTGCACAACCTGACCGACGCCGACGAACGGATCCACGAAGGCCCGCACTCCTTCGTGCTCCACCTGGCCCCGCCGGGGAACTACGGCGGCGCGACGGCCGTGGTGTCCCGGCGGACCGGCGAGTACTGGCTGGTCCCGTCGTACGCGAACGTCCACGGCCTGGCCGGGGCGGGTTCGGAGGACGAGCTGCGCGCGGCGGTGGCCGCCCACGCGGAACGCCCGGACGGCACGATCGCCCCGCCGGTCACCCACGAGCAGGTGACGTCCTGGCTGGCCGAGCGCGGCGCGTGGCGGCACCTCGACTCGCGCGTCACCGACCTGGGCTGGATGTTCCTCGTCAACACCCAGCCGGACGACTTCCTCGACGGCACCGGACCGCAGGACCCGGCGGCCGGGCCGATCGTGGTGGAGAAGGGCGGCGGCGCGGTGTGGCGCCTGCCGTTGTCGCCGCACCTGACCCGGCTGCTCGGCGTGCGCGACACGCGGGAGTTCCGCCAGGAACTGGCCCGTGCCGGGCTCCCTGCCGACCCGGACGAGTGGCTGCCGGAGCCGCCGAAACCCGAGGTGACGCGGGAACGGGTGGCCGCGTGGTTCGCCGCCAAGTACGGCTGGCGGCACCGCGACGACCGCGTCACCGACCGCGGCTGGATGTTCTCGGTGAACACGCAACCGGACGAGTACCTCGACGGCGACGAGTCGGCGATGACCTTCGGCAACGGCCCGGTGTACGTCATCAAGCGCACCGGCGCGATGTGGTTCCTGCCGTCCCACCCGGGGATGATCCCGGTGTTCGAGGCCCGGGACGAGCAGGACTTCCGCAGGCTGATGCGGGCCGTGGACCCGTTCTTCGACCCGGACCGGCCGACCGACTGGCTGCGGCCCTAGCTGTATTTGGTCGGGTTTGCATGACCGGTCGTCGCGACCGCATCGTTCGCCGCGGCGAACCAGCGTGGAGGTTGAGCAGCGGGTCCTCGCGCTGCGGCACGGTCGGCGGTGTGGGCGAACGCCTCAACCGCACCCTGCACACCGAACGGGCCTACCGGCAGGTCTTCACCGGCAACACCGAACGCACCGCCGACCCTTGCCCCCTGGCTCGAGCACTACCACACTCAACGCCGCCACAGCGCACTCGCAGGCCAGCCACCCATCAGCCGACTGCCACCAACCTCATGACCAGATACACCTAGCTGGTGACGAGCGGGCGGCGCACGCCGTCGGCCAGCTCTTCGGCGAGCGTGCGGACGGCCGCGACGCTCTCCCCCGCCCGCGACACGAACGCCGAGCCGACGATGACCGCGTCCGCGAACCCGGCCACCTCCGCGGCCTGGTCGCCGGACCGCACACCGAGGCCGACACCGACCGGCAGCGACGTGTGCGCCCGCGTCCGCGCGACCAGCCCGGCCGCGTCGGCGCCGACCGCGTCGCGGGCGCCGGTGACGCCCATGACCGCGGTCGCGTACACGAACCCGCTGCTCGCGGCCGTCGTCATGGCGATCCGCTCCTCGGTCGAGGACGGCGCGACGAGGAAGATCCGGTCGAGCCCGGTGGCCTCGGACGCGGCGAGCCAGTCCGCGCCCTCGTCCGGCACCAGGTCGGGCGTGATGAGGCCGAGCCCGCCCGCCGCCGCGAGGTCGCGGGCGAAGCGGTCCACGCCGTAGTGGAACACCGGGTTCCAGTAGGTCATGACCACGGCCTTGCCGCCCGCCGCCGACACCTGCTCGACCACGGTGAACAGGTCACGCAGCCGGAACCCGGCGGACAGCGCGGTGGTCGCGGCGGCCTGGATCACGGGGCCGTCGATCACCGGGTCGGAGTACGGGATGCCGATCTCGACCAGGTCGCAGCCCCCGTCGATCATGCCGTTGATCAGGTCGACCGAGGCGGGCACGGTCGGGTAGCCGGCGGGCAGGTACCCGACGAGCGCGGCCCTGCCCTCGGCCTTCGCCGCCTCGATCGTGGCGCTGACGGTGCTCATGCGGTGAACCCGAAGTACGACGCGGCGGTGTCCATGTCCTTGTCCCCTCGCCCGGACAGGCACACCACGATGAGCCCGTCCGGTCCCAGTTCCCGGCCCAGCACCAGCGTGCCTGCCAGCGCGTGCGCGGACTCGATCGCCGGGATGATGCCCTCGGTGCGCGACAGCAGCTTGAACGCGTCCATCGCCTCGGCGTCGGTGACCGGGCGGTACTCGGCGCGGCCGGTGTCCTTGAGCCACGCGTGCTCCGGGCCGACGCCCGGGTAGTCGAGGCCCGCGGAGATCGAGTACGCCTCGATGGTCTGCCCGTCCTCGTCCTGCAGCAGGTAGGACTTGGCGCCGTGCAGCATGCCGGGCGTGCCCTCGGACAGGGTCGCGCCGTGCTCGCCGGAGTCGATGCCCTTGCCGCCCGGCTCGAAGCCGACCAGCCGCACGTCCGGGTCGTCGATGAAGCCGTGGAAGATGCCGATGGCGTTGGACCCGCCGCCGACGCACGCGGTGACCGCGTCCGGCAGCCTGCCCGCCTTCTCGAGGATCTGCTCGCGGGCCTCCTGGCCGATGACCTTGTGGAAGTTGCGCACCATCATCGGGAACGGGTGCCCGCCGGCGGCCGTGCCCAGCAGGTAGTGGGTGGTGTCGACGTTCGCCACCCAGTCGCGCAGCGCCTCGTTGATGGCGTCCTTGAGCGTGCGGGAACCCGTGGTCACGGGGATGACCTCGGCGCCGAGGAGCCGCATGCGGGCCACGTTCAGCGCCTGCCGCTGCGTGTCGACCTCGCCCATGTAGACCACGCAGTCCAGGCCCAGCAGGGCGCACGCGGTGGCCGTGGCGACGCCGTGCTGGCCGGCGCCGGTCTCGGCGATGACCCGCTTCTTGCCCATCCGCTTGGTGAGCAGCGCCTGGCCCAGCACGTTGTTGATCTTGTGCGAGCCGGTGTGGTTGAGGTCCTCGCGCTTGAGGAAGATCCGCGCGCCACCGGCGTGCTCGGCGAACCGCGGCGCCTCGGTGAGCAGCGACGGACGGCCTGCGTAGTCCCGCAGCAGGCGGTTGAACTCGTTGACGAAGTCCGGGTCGAGCCGCGCCTTCTCGTAGACGGTGGCCAGCTCGTCCATGGCCGCCATCAGGGCCTCGGGCAGGAACCGGCCGCCGTACGGGCCGAAGTGGCCGCGCTCGTCCGGGTCGTGCTGTGCTGTCTCGGTCGCTGCGCTCCTCCGCTCAGACGCCGTCTTCCCTCCTGCGCTGCTCGGCCCCTGGGCTCGTTCCTCGCGCAGGGGCCTCCGCTGCTCGTCAGTCCAGACGGCGCCCGCTCCGTCGCTCCGCTCCCTGTTCACCGGCTCGGCCTCGGGCACGCGGGGTGCGATCCTGCGGTCACCAGCTGCACCAGCGCCGCCTTGGGGTCGGGCGCCGCGACCAGGCTCTCGCCGACGAGCACCGCGTCGGCGCCCGCGCCTGCGTGGGTCATCAGGTCGCCGGGGCCGCGGATGCCGGACTCGGCGATCTTCACGGTCTCGAACGGCAGGCCCGGCGCGAGCCTGCCGAACACCTCGCGGTCGACCTCGAGGGTGTGCAGGTCACGGGCGTTGATGCCGACCACCGAAGCACCGGCCTCGAGCGCGCGGTCGGCCTCCTCGGCCGTGTGCACCTCGACCAGCGCGGTCATGCCGAGCGACTCGACCCGGTCGAGCAGCGACACCAGCGCGTTCTGCTCCAGCGCGGCGACGATGAGCAGCACGATGTCGGCGCCGTGCATGCGCGCCTCGTGCACCTGGTACGGCGTGACGATGAAGTCCTTGCGCAGCAAGGGGATGTCGACGGCGGCACGTACCGCGTCGAAGTCGGCGAGCGAGCCCCCGAAACGGCGCTCCTCGGTGAGCACGCTGATGACGCGGGCGCCCGCGTCGGCGTAGTCCTTGGCGAGCGTCGCCGGGTCCGGGATGTTCGCCAGGTCACCCTTCGACGGGCTGCGGCGCTTGATCTCCGCGATGACACCGATGTCGGACGCGCGCAGCGCCGAGATGGCGTCCCTGGGCGGCGCGGCCTTGGCCGCGCGCTCCTTCACGACGTCGAACGGCAGCGCGGCCTCACGCACCGCGAGGTCCGCCCGCACACCTTCGATAATCGACTCGAGCACACTCACTGGCCACACTCACCGGCGCTCGTCGGTCCCGGCTGTGGTGCGGCCGAGTTCGATGTACCGCTCGTGTTCTCCGTCACCAGCCATGCCCCTTCCCGCTCAAAGGATGCTAACCCCGTGCCCTGACGGCACATCCCACGGGTTCACGTTCGCGGTCCCTCGGCCGTCGGATCCTCGCCTTCCGACAGGCCGTCCCACATGTCCTTGTCGGGATCGCCGGAACGCCGCCCGGCGTTAGCGCGCTCGTAACGCGCGCCCATCGCGGGCAGCGTGGCGGCGTACCGGACGATCAACGCACCGGCGGCGAGGAGCAGCAGCCCGCCGAGGAGCGCGAGGCCACGGCCGGTGAGCAGGTCGACGTCGCCGTCCGCGCTGATCGCCGCCCAGCACACCCAGCCGCCCGCGACCACGATGACCGCCCCCAGCAGGCGGCGCGGCCATCCGCGGACGGCGAACACGCCGGCGAGCGAGGCGAGCGCGAACAACGCGACGGCGGTGAAGCCCGGCCGGTCCGGCTCCACCACGATCCCCGGGCTCAGGATCGCGTCGCCGCCGGGGTCCGCGGGCGCGGGGCCCCCGGGGAGCCAGCTGAGTTCCGTGGCACCCCACAGGGCCGTCGCGGCGCCCAGCAGGAGCACCGCGATGATCCACAGTGGACGCTTAGCCATCGGCGGCCGGGCGCATGGTCTGCGCGGTCGCGATCGCCGCCAGGACCGCGCCCGCCTTGTTGACGCACTCGTCGTCCTCGGCGACCGGGTTCGAGTCGGCCACGATCCCGCCGCCCGCCTGCACGTAGGCGGTGCCGTCGCGCATCAGCGCCGTGCGGATGGCGATGGCGGTGTCGGCGTCGCCCGCGAAGTCGAGGTAGCCGACGACGCCGCCGTACAGGCCGCGCCGCGTCGGCTCCAGCTCCTCGATCAGCTCCATGGCGCGGGGTTTCGGCGCCCCGGACAGCGTCCCGGCCGGGAAGCACGCGGCGACCGCGTCGTAGGCGGTCTTGCCCTCGGCGAGCTGCCCGGTCACGGTCGAGACGATGTGCATGACGTGGCTGTACCGCTCGACCCGGAAGAAGTCGACGACGTGCACCGAGCCGGGCTTGCAGACCCGCCCGAGGTCGTTGCGCCCGAGGTCGACGAGCATGACGTGCTCGGCCCGCTCCTTCTCGTCGGCGAGCAGGTCCTTCTCCAGCAGCGCGTCCTCGTCCGGGTCGGCGCCACGCCACCGGGTGCCCGCGATCGGGTGCGTGGTCGCCTGCCCGTCGCGCACAGTCACCAGCGATTCGGGGCTGGACCCGACGATGTCGAACCCGTCGAGCCGCAGCAGGTACATGTACGGGCTCGGGTTGGTGGCCCGCAGCACGCGGTAGACGTCGAGCGGGTCGGCGTCGGTGGTCATCTCGAACCGCTGCGAGAGGACGACCTGGAAGGCCTCCCCGGCGCGGATGGCCTCCTTGGCGACGTTGACGGCCGCGACGTGCTCCTCCTGCGACCGGCGGCGCACGTAGGAGGGCTTGGGCCGCTCGTAGACGGCGGCGGTCGGCGGGGCGGGCGTCTGCAGGCCGCGGGTCATCTCGTCGAGGCTGCGCACGGCGGCGTCGTAGGCGGCGTCCACCCGTTCGGGGCTGTCGTCCCAGTTCACCGCGTTGGCGATGAGGGTGATGGTGCCCTCGTGGTGGTCCAGCGCGGCCAGGTCGGTCGCGAGGAGCATCACCAGCTCGGGGAGGTGCAGGTCGTCGGTCGTCAGCTCGGGGAGGCGCTCGAGGCGGCGCACGGCGTCGTAGCCGATGAACCCGACCATGCCGCCGGTCAGCGGCGGCAGGCCCGGCAGCGGGTCGGTGTGCAGGCGCTGGATGGTCTCGCGGAGCGCCGCCATCGGGTCGCCGCCCTCGGGCAGCCCCACCGGCGGCGTGCCCGTCCAGACGGCCTCCCCGTCACGCTCGGTGAGCGCCGCCGCGCTGCGCACCCCGACGAACGACCAGCGCGACCAGGACCGCCCGTTCTCCGCCGACTCGAACAGGAACGTCCCCGGCCGCCCGGCCGCGAGCTTGCGGTAGACCCCGACCGGCGTCTCCTCGTCGGCGAGCACCCGCTTCACGACGGGAATCACCCGCCGGTCCACGGCGAGCCGGTGGAACTCCTCCCGGGTGGGGCTGACCACCCCGAGCCCGACGGCGGGAGCCGCGGATTCGATCACGCTGACCATACGGGTCATTCTGCCCGCACCCCCTGTGGACAACTCCCGCCGACCCGGCCGCCCCTGTCGGTGCCATGCCGTAACGTGGTTCGAGGGGGCCGGAGGCCAGCCGCCCGCCCCTAATTCAGCGCTTGTTGAAAAAATCCCCGCCCTCCCGCATCATGGGTGCCGTGACCGAGAAGACGACCGGGGTGCGCCGCCGCGGCAGGCGGCCGGGCGGCGCCGACACCCGCGAGGCGCTGCTCAACGCCGCCCGCGAGGTGTTCATCGAGCAGGGCTACGACGGCGCGACCGTCCGGGCCATCGCCGGCCGGGCCGGGGTCGACGCGGCCATGGTCAACCACTGGTTCGGCGGCAAGGAGGGCCTCTTCGGCGAGGCCGTGCTCAAGCTGCCGTTCAACCCGCAGGAGATCGTCGAGATCCTGGTCGCCGCCCCCGCGGACGACGTCGGCCAGACGATCGTGCGCACCTTCCTCACCCGCTGGGACGCGACCGGCGGCGGTGTGTTCACCGCGCTCGTGCGCAGCATCACCAGCCACGAGGAGGCCGCGGCCATGCTGCGGGACTTCTTCTTCAAGCACGTGTTCAAGCAGGTCATCGGCAAGTTCGCGCCGGACCACAACGACTTCCGGGCCACCTTGATCGCCACCCAGCTCGTCGGCCTGGGCATGATCCGGTACGTGGCCCGCTTCGAGCCGCTCGCGTCGGCCGACATCGACACGATCGCGGCGGCCATCGCGCCGACGCTCCAGCGGTACGTCACCGGGCAGATCACCTAGCCGCGCCCCTTCGGGCGGCCACCCGGGCACGGTCTCCCCTTCCCGCGCCGACGCGCCTAGGGTGAGCGCAGCGGCCGAATGAGGTGAGACGGCTGATGGTGGACCCCGTGGTGACCGGCGCCCTGATCTGGCTGGCGCGGCGCGTCGTGGACCGGGGCTTCGACCGGATCTTCGACGCCACCTTCGACGCCCGGCAGCGCCAGCCCGCCGTCACGCCCCGGCGCCACGACCTCTCCGTCGACGGCGCCCAGGGCACGAGCGACCTGGACGTGGACGTCCGGTACCACCACTTCGCGGGCCGGATGCCGGTCATCCTGACGTTCCAGAAGTTCGGCACCAACTCCGGCGGCACGACTTTTCCCATGGTGCTGGGCGACACCGCGCACCTCACCCTGCGCCGGGACCACTACCTGGTCGCCGCCCTGGTCGTGGGCCTTCCCGACCAGGCGGGTGCCGCGCCCACGCTGCAGGGCGTCGGCTGGACCCACGAGTGGGTCGCGGACAACCACGTGCGGACGGTCGCCATCACGACCCAGCACCCCACCGAGCAGCTGGTGTCGGACCTCGGCCTCGTGAAGAGCGACGGCACCTGCCCGTTCGCCCTGGCCGCCCCGCCTCCCGAGCCTGCGGACGACTGGCCCGCCCTGCCCGAGTTCCCGCCGTGGCTCACCCATGCCCGGCAACAGGGCATCGCGCCGCGCCGTCGGCCCGCGAGACGCAGGGCCCTGAGCACCTTCTGCCGAGCCCGGACCGACGTGACAGGCCACCGGTGCACATCGCTCGCGTTCGTGCACGAGTTGTGCGTCGACCACTGGCACCAGCTCAACACCGGCCGCCCGGTGTACGACTTCCACACCGGCGAGCAGCTCCGCCCGTTCTGACGCCGGGTCCCGTTCGCGACGCGCGGACCAGGACCGGCCCCACACCGCAGTGCTGTGTCCTAGAGCAGGCGGTCCTCGTCGAAACAGGTCGCCGCTCCTGTGTGGCACGCCGCGCCTTCCTGGTCCACGACCAGCAGCACCGTGTCGCCGTCGCAGTCCAGGCGGACCTCGTGCACCTGCTGGGTGTGGCCGGACGTCTCGCCCTTCTCCCACAGCCTGCCCCGGCTGCGGGAGAAGTACGTGGCGCGCTTCGTCGCCAGCGTCAGCGCCAGCGCCTCGTCGTCCATCCACGCGACCATCAGCACCTCGCCGGTGCCCCGGCGCTGCGCGACCGCGCACACCAGGCCGTCGGCGTTGCGCTTCAGCCTCGCCGCGATCTTCGGGTCGAGCGTGGCGGTCATCGGACGACGACCTCCGCCCGGCGCAGCGCGTCCTTGACCTCGCCGATGCGCAACTGTCCGAAGTGGAAGACGCTGGCGGCGAGCACCGCGTCCGCGCCCGCCTCGACCGCGGGGGCGAAGTGCGCCACGTCGCCCGCGCCGCCCGACGCGATCAGCGGGACGTCCACCTCCGACCGCACCTTCTTGATCAGCTCCAGGTCGAAGCCGGCCTTGGTGCCGTCGGCGTCCATCGAGTTCAGCAGGATCTCCCCCACGCCGAGCGCCTGCCCCCTGGCGGCCCACTCCACGGCGTCGATGCCCGTGCCCTTGCGTCCGCCGTGCGTGGTCACCTCGAACCCGGACGGCGTGCCCGGCGCCCGGCGCGCGTCGACCGACAGCACCACGCACTGCGCCCCGAACCGTTGCGACGCCTCGGAAAGCAGCTCCGGCCGCAGGATCGCGGCGGTGTTGATCGAGACCTTGTCGGCCCCCGCGCGCAGCAGGCGGTCCACATCGGACACCTCACGCACGCCGCCACCGACGGTGAGCGGGATGAACACCTGCTCGGCGGTGCGCCGCACCACGTCGAAGGTCGTCTCGCGGTCCGAAGAGGACGCGGTGACGTCGAGGAACGTCAGCTCGTCCGCACCTTCCGCGTCGTACGCGCGCGCCAGTTCCACCGGGTCGCCCGCGTCGACCAGGTTCGTGAAGTTGACGCCCTTGACGACGCGCCCGGCGTCGACGTCCAGACACGGGATCACCCGAACCGCTACTGCCATGCCATCGAGGATACTGACGGCAGCGAACGCAAAAGGAGCCAACGTGGCAGGCCGCCGTCCCGGACAGACGCAGACGCGCGAGGACATCCTCGTCGCCGCGCGCAACCAGTTCGGCCAGCACGGCTACGACGGCGCCACGATCCGTGGCATCGCCGCCGAGGCCGGGGTCAACCCCGCGCTCGTCCACCACTTCTTCGGGTCGAAGGAGCAGGTGTTCGTCGCGGCGCTGAACCTGCCGATGACGCCGTCGACGATCGCCGACGCGATCGTGCGAGGTCCCCGCGACGGGATCGGCGAGCGGATCGTCCGGCTGTTCCTCGGCCTGTGGTCCGCGCCCGACACCCGCCAGCCGTTCCTCGCGCTGATCCGGTCCGTCGCGAGCAACGAGCAGATCGCGTCGCTGATGCGCCAGTTCCTCGAGCACACGGTCGTCGGCCCGGTGTCGGCCGCGCTCGACCTGCCCCGCCTGCGGATCACCGGGGCCGCGTCGCAAGGCATCGGCCTGGCCATGGCCCGTTACGTGATCCGGGTGGAGCCGCTCGCGTCCGCGACCGACGACGAGGTCGTCGAACTCGTCGCACCCGTGTTGCAGCACTACTTCACCCCTTGACCGATACCGAACCCTCCTTCCCGTGTTGACGCGCGCAGCTCAACGCGCGCAGAATTAAACGCATGGCTAATTCCACCGCGGTGGTCGTCGAGAACCTCCGCGTGCACCGGGGCGCGCGAACGGTCCTCCACGACCTCAGTTTCGAAGTACCGCGCGGCTCCGTGACCGGCCTGCTCGGCCCGAGCGGCTGCGGCAAGACGACCCTCATGCGCTCGGTCGTCGGCGTGCAGATCGTCGAGTCGGGCACGGTCACCGTGCTCGGCCACCCCGCAGGCAGCGCGCAGCTACGCGACAAGATCGGGTACGCCACGCAGAACCCGTCCGTCTACGCCGACCTGACGGTCAGCGAGGCGCTGCGGTACTTCGCGGCGATCCTGCGCGCACCCGCGGGTGACGTGGCCCGCGTGATCGACGAAGTGGGCCTCGGCACCCACGCCGACCACGTCGTCGGCCAGCTGTCCGGCGGGCAGCTCACCCGCGCGAGCCTGGCGGTGGCACTGCTGGGCAAGCCGGAACTGCTCGTGCTCGACGAGCCGACCGTCGGCCTCGACCCCGTGCTGCGCGAAGACCTGTGGGCCCTGTTCCACAGGCTCGCCGACGAGGGCGTGACCCTGCTCGTGTCCAGCCACGTGATGGACGAAGCCGCCCGCTGCCAGCGCCTGCTGCTCATGCGCGAAGGCCGGATCCTGGCCGACGACACACCGGCGGCACTGCGCGCCAGCACCGGCGCGGACGACCTCGAGCAAGCGTTCCTCAGCCTCGTACGCCGGCAGGAGACACCCGCATGAACGTCACTTTCGCGCTGGCCACCGCACGCCGCATCCTCACGCAGCTGCGCCACGACCGCCGCACGGTCGCGATGATGGTCCTCGTTCCCTCGCTGCTGTTGATCCTCCTTCGTTACGTGTTCAACACGGAGATGGCGTTCAGCGCGGCCGCACCCGCCCTGCTCGCCGTCTTCCCGTTCGCGATCATGTTCATCGTCACCTCGATCACCACCCTGCGAGAGCGCACGAGCACGACACTCGAACGCCTGATGACGATGCCGATCGGGAAGTTCGACCTGCTGCTCGGCTACGCCATCGCGTTCGGCCTCGTCGCGGTGCTCCAGGTGGCGGTCGCGACCGCGATCTCCTTGACCTGGCTGGGTTTGGAGATCGACGGCTCGGTGTTGCTGCTCCTGCTCATCGCCATGCTCGACGCGCTCCTCGGGACCGCGCTCGGGTTGTTCGTGAGCGCGTTCGCCCGCACCGAGTTCCAGGCGGTGCAGTTCATGCCACTGATCGTGATGCCCCAGATCCTCCTCTGCGGGTTGTTCGCACCGAGGGACTCGATGACCCCGGTACTGGAATGGCTGTCGAACGTGATGCCCCTATCGTATGCCGTCGAGGCGCTCGAATCAGTCACACGTTCGAATGAACTCGGCGGGACATTCGCCCGCGATCTCGTGATCGTCGCAGGTAGCGGCGTTCTGGCGCTGATCCTGGGCGCCGCGACGCTTCGTCGGCGGACCCCGTGACCGGTACCCTCGAACCATGACAGCGCTCCCCGACTGGATGGTTCGGTCCGGCGAAGGCTTGACGGTGGCCGACTACGAGGCCTTACCGGAAGAAGTCTGCCGCCGGATCGAGATCGTCGACGGAGCCGTTGTCGTGAGTCCAAGCCCGCGAAGGGCGCATCAACACATAGCCCACAACCTGGTCACCGCGTTGAAGGAGATCGCGCCGCCCGGCTACACGGCCGTCGGCGACGTGGATCTACGGCTTCGGGACGTACCCCTGCTCAACCGTCGGCCGGATGTGGTGGTCTACGACGCTGCGTTGCCGGACGACGAACCCCTTCGCCCTGAACACTGCCTGCTCGTCGTCGAGATCATGTCCGAAGGGTCGGTGACGACGGACCAGATCGACAAGCCGGGGGAATACGCGGCGTCGGGCATCCGGCACTTCTGGCGTGTCGAGTACGACGACCACGTGATCAGTGTCTTCCGCTACCAGCTGGATCCGACCACCCGGACGTACGGCCTCGCGGGCCTGGACAAGAGGAAGCTCGTCATCAGCGACCCGGTCGAACTGGAGCTGGACCTGGAGACGCTGCGCTGAGAGCCGTCACAGTTACCCGGAAGTAGAGTTTCCGGTATGTCTGATGTCGAGCGGCTCGGTCGCGGTTCCTACCTGCTGGTCACCACGTTCCGGAAGGACGGCACGCCCGTGCCGACGCCGGTGTGGGTCGGCAGGGACGGCGACGAGCTGATCGTCTGGACGCAGGCCACCGCGGGCAAGGTGAAGCGGATCCGCAACAACCCGACGGTCGAGGTCACCGCCTGCGACCTGCGGGGGAAGCCGCGCGGCGAGACCGTCAAGGGCACCGCGCGGATCCTCGACGCGGACGGCACCGAACGCGGGCGGCGGGTGCTGCGGAAGAAGTACGGCATCGCCGGCCGCGTGGTGATCGGGTCCAGCACGGTCTTCCGGGGGCGCGAGGGCACGGTGTGCCTCGCGATCACGCTCGACTGACCGCGGCCAGCGCCTCTTCCAGCGTGAACGCGCCCGCGTACAGCGCCTTCCCGACGATCGCGCCCTCCACCGGCAGCTCGGCGAGCGCCAGCAGGTCCGCGATGCTCGACACCCCGCCCGACGCCACGACCGGCGCCTTCGCGCGTTCGCAGACCTCGGCGAGCAGCTCCGTGTTCGGGCCCTTCAGCATGCCGTCGCGGCCGACGTCGGTGACCACGTAGCGCGCGCAGCCGTCGGCCTCGAGGCGCTCGAGGACCGCCCACAGGTCGCCGCCGTCCTCGGTCCAGCCCTTGGTCTTCACGCGCCAGACGCCGTCGTCGTCGGCGCGGACGTCCAGGCCCACCGCGATCTTCTCGCCGTGCTCGGCGATGACCTCCGCGCACCACGACGGGTTGGTGATCGCGGCCGTGCCGAGGTTCACGCGGGCGCAGCCGGTGCCGAGCGCGGCGGCCAGCGACGCGTCGTCGCGGATGCCGCCGGTCAGCTCCACCCGCACGTCGAGCCGGGCCACGATCTCCGCCAGGCGGGCGCGGTTGTCACCCGTGCCGAACGCCGCGTCCAGGTCGACGAGGTGGATCCACTCGGCGCCGGCGTCCTGCCAAGCCTTCGCCGCGTCGAGCGGGTCGCCGTAGGCGGTCTCGGTGCCGGAACGGCCCTGGACCAGGCGCACGGCCTGGCCGTCACGGACGTCGACGGCGGGGAAGAGCGTGAAGGTCACGGCCAGAGACTAGCTAAAGGCTCTTCAGCCAGTTGGTCAGCAGGTGCGCACCCGCGTCGCCGGACTTCTCCGGGTGGAACTGCGTGGCCGACAGCGGGCCGTTCTCGGCGGCCGCCACGAAGTCGCCGCCGTGCGTCGCCCACGTCACCTTGGGCGCCGCCATCGGCCCGTCGGCCACGAGCTCCCAGTTCCGCACCGCGTAGGAGTGCACGAAGTAGAACCGGGTGCCGGCGTCGAGGCCGTCGAACAGGACCGAGTCCTCCGGTGCGCGCACGGTGTTCCAGCCCATGTGCGGCACGATGTCGGCCTCCAGCCGGTCGACCGTACCCGGCCACTGGCCGCAGCCCTCGGTCTGCACGCCGTGCTCGATGCCCTGCTCGAACAGGATCTGCATGCCGACGCACACGCCGAGCACCGGCCTGCCGCCGGCCAGGCGCTGGCCGATGATGCGGTCGCCCGCGACCGAGCGCAGGCCCGCCATGCACGCCGCGAACGCCCCGACGCCCGGCACCACCAGCCCGTCGCACTCCAGCGCGGCATGGCGGTCGCTCGTCACCTCGACGTCCGCCCCGACCCGGCGCAGCGCGCGCTCGGCCGACCTGAGGTTGCCTGATCCGTAGTCCAGTACGACGACTCGTGCCACGCCCCCAGGTTACGGGGTGCGCTCGCTGACCACGTTGGACATTTCCCCGTAGCGGTACGCACGCACCCGATAGGTGTCGGCGCCGTCCCCGATCAGGCCGACGTAGTTGACATCCGCGTCGACCACGAACGCGACCTCGAACCGGCCGTCGATCTCGTGCTCGACGAGGTAGCCCGCCTCGTCGGTGGCGTTGTCCGTCCAGGTCAGGCGTAGTGCGTCGGTGCCGACGGACTCGACGAGGAGGTTCGTCGGGGTACCGCCGGGCGTTGGCGCGGCCCGGTCGTCCGGCACGGTACGCGGCACGAGCCAGTCCTCACCCTCGACACGGTCCGTGGCCGGGACCACAGCCGCGACATCGGAGGCGGGTCCCTCGACCGGGCGGACGCGGTAGTAGAACGTGGTCGCCGGCATCAAGTCCGGGTGCTCGTAGGTGTCGCGCTCCCTCGGCACGAAGCCGAGGACCGTGTACGGCCCGCCGGGTTCGGTGGCGAACTCGACGACGACGTCACCCCGGTGTCCCTCCCAGGCGAGGGTGACGTCGTCGCCGGTGATCGACGCGGACAACCGGATGTCCGCGTCGTCCTTCCCGTCGGCGGCCGAACACCCCGACGCGAGCACCACGAGGCAGAGCGCCGCTCTACTTGCGCCAGAAGCGAATGCCACTCCACACCACCGAGATCGGTCCGGCGCCGCTGTTCGTGCGGTACGCGCCGAACTTGTCGTAGAAGCCGCCGGTCTCGCTCGCGACCGTGTGCTTGAGCGAGCCGTTGATATAGGTCCGATGTGTGCCGCCCACGTCGTGGACCGTGTTGACCCGGACCGTGGTGCCGACAGTGGCGCCGGTGGCGAGCGTCGTGCCGCCGTGCACGGCGTAGAGGCGGCCGCCGCGCTCCACCGCGAGCATGAAGTACGGCCCGCTGCCGGTCTCGTGGAAGGTCTGCTTGAGGCTGATCCTGGTGCCGGTCTGGCTGGTGATGCGGAAGTAGCCCTCGAACTGCCGCGAGCCGCCGGTGTAGGTGGTGTAGCGGCGCTCCGCGCGCTGGTCCCCGCTCGCGGTCGAGCAGGTCAGCGTGAAGGTGAGGTCGTTGACGTCGCCGCAGCCGCGCTCCTGGGCGGAGAAGCCGGGCGAGTAGGAGGTCCACCCGCCCGGCTCGACCTCGGCGCCGGCGGCCGGCGCCGAGGCGAGCGTGAGCGCGACGGCGGTGACGCAGGCGAGCAGGTGACGTCTCATGGTGCACCCCGATCAGGAAGGCAGGTTAACTAACCGTGGTCACTCGGCCACGGTACGGGAAGATGTCTTCCTGGTCTAGACCACAATCATCGGAGGAATTCGCGAATGGTCTTCGCGATCCCCTGTGGGTCGAGGCCGTGGACGACGTCGTGCTCCTCGGCCGTGCCGTACGCGCGGACCTCGCGGTCGCGGCGGACGCCGATGGCGCGGAGCCGGTGTGCGACGTCGGCGAACGCGGTGGCGACCTCGTGCGCGGACGTGCCCGCGAGGTAGGGCTCGACGAGCACCACGTCGGTGTGCCCGGCGGCGCGCAGGCCGCGGTGGTCGAACGGGCGGACCGTCGACGCGTACAGGACCGTGACGTCCTGGCCCGCCGTCGCGGCGAGGACGTTGTCGAGGGTGGGACCGACGGCGAGCACGGTCCCGCGCCTCCCCTCCCGGACCACCGTGAACCGGCCGGTCGCGGGGTGCGCGGTCGTGTTCTCCCGGCTGGAAAGCCGCAGGTAGACCCGGTCGTCACCGGCGAGCGCGCCGGGCAGCAACGCGGCGACCTCGTCCGGGTGACCGGGGACGTGCACGGTCCAACCCGGCAGGGTGTCGAGCAGCGCGACGTCGCCCGGCGCCTGGTGCGTGCGGCCCCAGACGGGGTCGTCGTAGGAGCCGCCGATGCTCACGAGGACCGCGCCGACGTCCTGGTGGCCGAGGTCGAGCTTGATCTGCTCGAACGGGCGCTCGACGAGGAACGGCGTGTAGCTGTGCACGACGGGCCGCATGCCGGTGAGCGCCAGTCCCCCGGCGACGCCGACCATGGCCTGCTCGCGGATGCCGACGTTGAGCACGCGGTGCGGGTGCCGCGCGCGGGCGGGCGCGAAGGCGTCGCGGGAGATGTCGGCGGTGACGACGGCGAGCCTCGGGTCGTGGTCCAGCGCCGCGCTCACGGTGTCCACAAAGGTCTGTCGCATCGGGTCACGCCTCCCGGATCGTCGCCACGACGACGTTCGGGACGTCGTGGCGGGTGCTGAGTGCCGCGTACAGCTGCTCGTGGTCGCGTCCGTCCACTGTGGAGGCCGCCCAGCCCTCGACGGCGAACCGGCGCGCGATGCCGCCGGGCCAGCCGTGGCTCGCGGAGCCGTTGTCGACGGCGATGGCGGTGAGGTTGGCGAGGTTCATGCGGCCGGCGAGCGCGATGGCCTCGTGGTTGCTGCCCTCGTCGAGCTCACCGTCGCCGACGAGGACGAACACCCTCGACGTGGTGAGGTGCTGCGCGCGGAGGCCGAGCGCGGTGCCGACGGCGAGGCCGAGCCCGTGCCCGAGCGAGCCGCTGCCGATCTCGGCGCCCGGCACGAGCACGCGGTCGGGGTGCTGGCCCAGCGGGGAGCCGAAGGTGGTCCAGTCGTCGAGGACGGCCGGGTCGAGGAAGCCCTTGGCGGCGAGGACCGCGTAGAAGGCCATCGGGCCGTGGCCCTTGGAGAGGAGGAAGCGGTCGCGTGCGGGATCGTCGACGGTGTCCGGCGAGACGTTCAGGACGCGGTCGTAGAGCACCCACAGCACGTCCAATGTGGACGCGGCGGCCCATTCGTGCTTCTCGTCACCGGTCATCCGCCGGAACAGGGCGGCGAGGTCGAGTGTCGTCGTCATGGGCACAGGATGCGACTTCGAGCGCACTGGAGGTCAAGGCCGACGACCTCGACCTAGGTGGAGGTCCAGGGTAGTGTGAGTGCCGTGCCGAAACTGCCCGACCACCTGACGATCGGCGAGGTCTCGCGGCGCAGTGGTGTGCCGCACACCGCGCTGCGGTTCTACGAGGAGCGGGGACTGATCACGTCCAAGCGCACCGCGGGCAACCAGCGGAAATACTCGCGGGCGGTGTTGCGCCGGCTGGCGTTCATCCGCACCGCGCAGCGGGTGGGGCTGAGCCTGGAGGAGATCCGCGACGCGCTGGGCACGCTGCCGGAGGGCCGCACTCCGACGAAGGCCGACTGGGCGCGGTTGTCACACCTGTGGCGCGGTGAACTGGACGCGCGGATCGACGCCATGCAGCGGCTGCGGGATCGGCTGACCGCGTGCATCGGGTGCGGGTGCCTGTCGCTGAAGTCCTGCCACCTGATCAACAAGGACGATCTGCTGGCGGCTTACGGTCCAGGTGCGCCCCGGTTGAAGGCGGCCACCGAGGGCGGGATCTGAGGGGCGGCCTCCGGCCCCCGATCACCAGCTTACCGGCGGGCACCGACAAAAACGGTGCGGTGGCGCTGGGTTGGGGATGGTCGAGGCACCTGTGGACAACCCGGCTTCCGGCTGCCGTCGACGGCCCGGAATGTCAGTCCCCTTCGGTACGCTGGATTCCGGGGGGCCGGAGGCCTCGTTCGGCTGCGGAACCGCGCCGTGGTTCACCAAGGCACTGCCGATGCCGGATTGCCAATGGTCGCTGGACTCTCAGGGGCTGTTCCCAGTATGCCGGGCGTTCGCCAAGCGGTGCGAAGCCCCATCACCCCCTGAGGGGTGCCCGCCCTCCCGTCGACCTGGCGAAGCCCGATCACACCGTGTCAAGGGGCCCGAAACCCAAAGCACCACTCACCCAAGCCGCCGGGCCCCCTTGACGCGGTGTGATAGCCCCGCGGGAGGTCGACGGGATGACAGGCACCACCACGGACACCAGTCCCTGCCAAACCAACCCCGTGCAAGACCCGCCACCATCCCGGAGACCAGCCCGTCTGGCGAGGACCCCCCGGAGGGAAACCCACGCAAGGCCAACCACACAAGCCCGCCCCCCGAGGGAGGCGGCCTCCGGCCCCCGATCACCAGCCTACCGGCGGACACCGACAAAAACGGTGCGATGGCACGGAGTTGTGGACAGCCGAGGCACCTGTGGACAACCCCACTCCCGGCAACCGAGTACGGCCGAGAATGTCGGTCCCCCTCGGTACGCTGGATTCCGGGGGCCGGAGGCCGCCCTCAGCCGTTCCCGACAGAGGCCCGCGTGTCCGACCGGAAGTGACGACGTCCGCGTCGCGGCGGATGACGAACGCGGAACCCGAAAGGGCCGCGAAATGATCATGGGGTGGCCTCCGGCCCCCGGTCACCAGCTTACCGGCAGGCACCGACAGTTTCCGGCGGATCAGCGCTCGCCTGTGGACAGCTCGCGCCACTCGCGAACGACGTCCTCCACGTCGAGCGGCCCCAGTCGCAGCGGTGGTCCCACCTGTGGCTGACGGTGCACGTCCGTGATGCGCTTGTTCAGATCCGCCACGATGTCGCGGACCTCCTGCTCCTTGCGGACCTTCTTCAACCGCTCCGGGAGTGCGGCGACCTCCTTCGGCAGCAACAGCGACGGTGGCAGCAGCGCCGACGTGTCGTGGTTCTCCTCGCGGAGCTTCCGCACCGCCCACTCGAGCGCGCCGCCCTCCCGCTTCGGCAGGGGTTTGCCCATGCCCGGGAGGTTGTCCATCTCGCCGCGTTCCTGCGCCGCGCGGATCTGGCGTTCGACCCAGTCCTCCGGTGACACGTTCGGCGGTTTTCTGTCGGTCACCGTTTCATAGTACAGCGGTACGATGATCGAGTGTCGAAACGTGTCGACCACGACGTTCGCAGGCGGGAGATGGCCGCCGCGCTGGTGCGGTGTGCGCGGACGAAGGGCCTGCACCACTGCGGGTTCCGGGAGGTGGCGGCCGAGGCCGGGGTCTCGGTGAACCTCGTGCAGTACTACTTCCCCACCAAGGAGGCCCTGCTGCTCGGTGGGCTCGTGCACGTCCGCGCGCTCATCAGCGCGCGGTTCGACGACCTGCCCGAGGAGCCGCGGGCCCGGGTGCGCGGGCTGCTGGAGTCGGTGCTGCCGACCGACGAGGCGACCACCGACCTCTACCGGGTGCACGCCGCCTACGCGGCGCTCGCGTTCACCGACCCGGCCCTCGCCGCGCAGCCGCACGCCGCCGGGCCGGACGAGCTGCGGCCCGTCCTGACCACGCTGCTCGGCGATCTGGGCGTACCGCGACCGGAGCTGACCGCGACCTCACTGCTCGCGCTGTGCACCGGGCTCAGCGCGTACCTGACCTCGGGTTTCCTCACCGCGGACGACGCGCTCCGGGCCCTGCACGCGGAGCTGGACCGCGTGCTCTAGGAGATCATCCAGACGACCGCGCCCGCGACGGCCACCGCTGCGCACACGCCGAGGACCATGGCGAGGCCCTTCGCGGTCTTGTACGTCGAGTAGACGCCGCCGACGAGGAACCCCGCGAGCGCGAGCAGGCCGATGACGATGACTTCCTTGGACACGCGGGAGAGCGTAGTTCACCCGTGGTGCACCGACTCCACCGTGTACAGATGCGGGTCGGACGACTCACAGATCGCCTGCGCCTGCCGCATGTGCTCCTGCGCGGCCGGGTCGGCGAGCATCGCCTGGAACGCCTCCGCCGACTCCCACTGCGCGTAGTTCACCACCCGCGTGCCGTCGGTGCTCGCGTGCAGGTTCGCCGACACGAAGCCCGGCACGCCCTTCATCGTCTCCTCGGTGACGCGGGTCAGCAGGTCCACGAGCTCACGCTGCCGCTCTGGCGCCACGACGAACACGTTGATGAGCGTGGCCACCGGCGCGCCGGACACGATTCGTGTGGACATGCGCCCAGCATGCGCCGATGACCTGACGACGCGCTAGAGGGTGCCCTTGGTGCTGGGGATGCCCTGCTGGCGCGGGTCGAACTCCGACGCGGCGCGCAGTGCCCGCGCCACCGCCTTGTACTGCGCCTCGGTGATGTGGTGCGGGTCGCGGCCGTGGATGACGCGGACGTGCAGCGCGATCCGCGCGTGGAAGGCCAGCGACTCGAACACGTGCCGGTTGAGCACGGTCGGGTAGTTGTTGCCGACCACGAAACCCGTCATCATCTCCGGCTCACCGGTCAGGACGCAGTACGGGCGACCCGAGACGTCGACCGCGGCGTGGGCGAGACACTCGTCCATCGGGATCCAGGCGTCGCCGAAGCGGCGGATGCCGCGCTTGTCGCCCAGCGCCTTGCCGATCGCCTCGCCGAGCACGATGGCCACGTCCTCGACGGTGTGGTGGGCGTCGATCTCCACGTCGCCCTTGGCGTCGACCGTCAGGTCGAACATGCCGTGGGCGCCGAACGCGGTGAGCATGTGGTCGTAGAACGGGACGCCGGTGGACACGTCCACCTTGCCCGCACCGTCGAGGTCGATCTCCACGACCACCGACGACTCCTTGGTGGTCCGCTCGACGCGGCCGATCCGGTTCACCTGATCTCCTTGCTCGCGGCCAGGAACGCGTCGTTCTCCGCCGGGGTGCCGATGGTCACCCGCAGGTGACCGGGGATGCCCACGTCCCGGATGAGCACCCCGTGGTCGAGGTACGCCCGCCACGTCCCGGCCGCGTCGTCGAACTGTCCGAAGAGGACGAAGTTGGCGTCGCTGTCCACGACGCGGAAACCGAGTCCCCGCAACGACTCCATGACCCGGTCGCGTTCGGACGCCAGCTTGTGCACCGACGCGAGGGTCTCGTCCGCGTGCCGCAGGGCCGCTCGTGCCGCCGCCTGGGTGACCACCGACAGGTGGTACGGCAGCCGCACCAGCAACAGCGCGTCGACCATCGCGGGCGCGGCCGCCAGGTAGCCGAGGCGGCCGCCGGCGAACGCGAACGCCTTGCTCATCGTCCGGGACACGATCAGCTTCGCCGGGTACTCGGCGAGCAGCGTGACCGCGCTGGGCTGCGACGAGAACTCCGCGTACGCCTCGTCCACGACGATCAGGCCGGGTGCCGCCTCGATCAGCGCGCGCAGCTCGTCGAGCGGGATGGAGCCGCCGGTCGGGTTGTTCGGGCTGGTCACGAACGCGATGTGCGGCCTGCGATCGGCCAGGACCGTCGCCGCCGCGGCCGTGTCCAGCGTGAAGTCGGCGCGGCGCGGGGTCGGCGCCCACTCCGTGCGGGTGCCGGCGGCGATGATCGGGTGCATCGAGTACGACGGCTCGAAGCCCAGCGCCGTGCGGCCGGGGCCGCCGAACGCCTGCAGGATCTGCTGCAGCACCTCGTTGGAACCGTTGGCGGCCCACAGGTTCTCGGTCCGCAGCGCCACACCGGTGGCCGTGGACAGGTACGCGGCCAGGTCGGTCCGCAGCGCGACCGCGTCCCGGTCCGGGTAGCGGTGCAGGTTCGCGGCCGCCTCCGCGACCGCCTGCGTCACGTCCGCGACCAGCGCGGGCGGCGGCGGGTACGGGTTCTCGTTGGTGTTGAGCCGGAACTCGACGTCCAGCTGCGGCGCGCCGTACGGGGACCGGCCGCGCAGGTCGTCGCGCAGCGGCAGGTCGTCGAGCGAGACGTCCTCGCCGATCACGAGCCACCGCCGAACCGCGCCGTGACGGCCTGGCCGTGCGCGGGCAGGTCCTCGGCGTTCGCGAGCGCGACCACCTTGTCCGCCACCGCCTTCAGCGCGTCGGCCGAGTAGTCGACGACGTGGATGCCGCGCAGGAACGTCTGCACCGACAGGCCCGACGAGTGCCGCGCGCAGCCGCCCGTGGGCAGCACGTGGTTGGAGCCCGCGCAGTAGTCGCCGAGCGAGACCGGGCTGTGCGGCCCGACGAAGATCGCGCCCGCCGCGCGGACCCGGGCGGCGACGGCCGGCGCGTCGGCGGTCTGGATCTCCAGGTGCTCGGCGGCGTAGGCGTCCACGACGGACAGTCCGGCGTCCACATCGGACACCAAGACGCAGCCCGACTGCGGTCCCTGCAGCGCGGTGGTGATCCGGTCGGTGTGCTTGGTGGCCTTGACCTGCTTGGCCAGCTCGGCGTCGACGGCGTCGGCCAGCTCGGGCGACGACGTGACCAGCACGCTCGCGGCCAGCGTGTCGTGCTCGGCCTGGCTGATCAGGTCGGCGGCCACGTGCACCGGGTCGGCGGTGTCGTCGGCGAGGATCGCGATCTCCGTCGGGCCGGCCTCGGAGTCGATCCCGATCAGGCCGCGGAGCAGGCGCTTCGCGGCCGTCACGTAGACGTTGCCGGGGCCGGTGACCATGTCGACCGGGTCGAGCTGCGCGCCGTCGGTGTCGGTGCCGCCGTAGGCCAGCAGCGCGACCGCCTGCGCGCCCCCGACGGCCCACACCTCGGTGACGCCGAGCAGTTCGGCGGCGGCGAGGATCGTGGGGTGCGGGAGACCGCCGAACTCGGCCTGCGGCGGCGAGCACACGACCAGGGACTCGACGCCCGCGGTCTGGGCGGGCACCACGTTCATGACGACGCTCGACGGGTAGACCGCGAGGCCACCGGGCACGTACAGGCCGACGCGGCGGACCGGCACCCAGCGCTCGGTGACCGTGCCACCGGGCACGACCTGGGTGGTCACGTCGGCGCGGACCTGGTCGGCGTGCACGCGGCGGGCGCGGTCGATCGACTCCTCGAGCGCCTCGCGGACCGCGGCGGGCAGGTAGGCGAGGCCGGAGGTCAGCTCGCGTGCGGGGACGCGGACGGCCGTGGGCCGCACGCCGTCGAAGCGCTCGGACAGCTCCAGGGCGGCCTCGGCGCCGCGGGCGCGCACGTCGTCGACCAGGGGGCGGACCTGATGCAGCACCGCGTCCACGTCCACCTCGGCACGCGGCAGGAACGTGCGCAGCTCGGCGGGTGACGGGACTCGACCACGCAGGTCGGTGCGGCTCAGCATCGGGTTCCTCTCCTGATGCGGGTGTGCGTACGCCACCAGCCTAAGCGGTCGGCGGTGCGCCCGATCGGCCCACTACCTTCGTCGGGTGATCCAATCCTGACGCACCGTTCCCGACCAATGACGGGTTGTCGCGGTGTGGTGGCCGCCGGAGGCTCGGGCGATCACAACAACAGCCTTCGGGGAGGCGACATGCTCACCACACGTCGGGTGCTCGGGGCGAGCGCCGGCGTCACGGCTGCCGTCCTGGTGCTCGTCACCGGCTGGCAGGCGGGCGCCGAGGAGGAACCGGCGCCGGACCAGGGGCTCTACCAGGTGCGGGGCGCGGACACCGCGGGCGAGCGGACCGACGTCACCCGCACGGGTGTCGACGTGCTCGGGGTCCGGGACGGCGCCGTGGAGGTCGTGGCCGGCCCGGCACAGGCGTCGGCACTGCGCGCGCAGGGGTTCACCCTGACGCTGGAGGGCGACTGGGCGGCGATGCTCGACGAGCGGGGCGGCGGGGTGTCGTCCCGGGCCGCCGACTTCCCCGCCGGCGACGAGGGGTACCACACGTACGACGAGATGAAGGCGGCGCTGTCCGCGGCCGCGTCGGCGCACCCGGACATCACCGCG
Source organism: Actinophytocola sp. KF-1 (assembly GCF_054661535.1). Lineage (NCBI taxonomy): Bacteria > Bacillati > Actinomycetota > Actinomycetes > Pseudonocardiales > Pseudonocardiaceae > Actinophytocola > Actinophytocola sp. KF-1. The sequence goes on from NZ_BAAFVK010000012.1 coordinate 24,596, forward strand.
GTGTCGAGCATCGGCAGCTCGTACGAGGGCCGCGACATCCCGGTGATCAAGATCAGCGACCACGCGGCGACCGACGAGGACGAGCCCGAGGTGCTGTTCACGTGCAACATGCACGCGCGGGAGCACCTGACCACGGAGATGTGCCTGCACATCGTGGACCGCTTCACGTCCGGCTACGGGTCCGACGCCGGCGTGACGGGTGCCGTGGACGCGAAGGAGATCTGGGTCGTCCCGTCCCAGAACCCGGACGGCGCCGAGTTCGACATCGCGGGCGGCGAGTACGCGGGCTGGCGCAAGAACCGGCAGCCCAACGACGACGGCACCGTCGGGACGGACATCAACCGCAACTTCTCCTACAAGTGGGGTTGCTGCGACGGCTCGTCGACGTCACCGTCCGCGGAGGACTACCGCGGCCCGTCGGCGGCGTCGGCACCCGAGGTGCGGGCGGTGCAGGGCTTCGTCGACTCGCGGGTCGTCGGGGGTGTGCAGCAGATCAAGGCGCACATCGACTTCCACACGTTCTCGGAGCTGGTGCTGTGGCCGTTCGGCCACACCTTCGACACGGTGACCGAGGGCATGACGCAGGAGGAGTACGACCGCTTCGTGTCCGTGGGTGAGGAGATGGCGGCATCGAACGGGTACACACCGCAGCAGTCGTCGGGCCTGTACATCACGGACGGTGACATCAACGACTGGATGTGGGGTCAGCACAAGGTGCTGTCGTACTGCTTCGAGATGTACCCGTCGGGCGGCGGCATCGACGGCTTCTACCCGCCGGACGAGGACATCGCCCCGCAGACGACCCGCAACGACGGCGCGGTCGACATCCTCCTGGCGAACGCCACCTGACCGGGCGGCGCGATGTAAGGGGTCCTTCCTCACACGGTGTGATGAAGGACCCCTTCGTTGCGCTGGGTGCGATGAAGGCCCCTGCCCTGGAACCCCAGGCGACAAGATCAACCGCGGCCCCCGGAAGCCAGCCTGGAGCGGACCACCGACAACAACGACCGCCGACGGCCGAGTTGTCCACAGGCCACCGCCCGGTCACACCAACGCGGCGACCGCCGCGACCGTCTCGTCCAGCTGGGACTCCGTCACGAAGTAATGCGGCGAAGCACGAACGATCACGTCCAACCCACGGCGGGTCATGTCGTACTGCGTCGACGTCGTTCCCGACACGGTCACCGTGATGTGCTGGTCCCGCAGCCGGTCCCGGACCTCCGCCGCGGCGACGCCGTCGACCGTGAACGTCACCAGCCCGCACCGCCGGGTGCCGAGATCGTGCACAGTCACGCCGGGCACCCCGGCAAGCCCCTGCCGCAGGTACTCCCCCCGCGCCGCGACCACCGACTCGATCTCCGCCAACCCCAGGTCCAGCGCGTACCGCACGGCGGCGATCAACCCGAGCCGCTCGGCGACGCCCATCTCCCACAGCTCGAACACCCGCGCATCGGACCGCAGCGAGAACTTCCCTGGCGCCTCCCACGTCCCGCTGTGCAGGTCCACCTGCCGGGGCACCAACCGGTCCCGCACACGCCCACGCACCACCAGGAACCCCGTCCCCCGGGGCCCACGCAGCCACTTGCGCCCGGTACCGGTGATGATGTCCGCGTCGAGACCGGCCAGGTCCACCTGCCCGGCCGACTGGCACGCGTCCAGCAGCACCAGGGCCTCCGCCGAGCGCGCCGCCTCGATGACCTCCGCCGCCGGGTTGACCAGGCCGCCGTTCGTCGGCACGTGGACGAGCGACACCAACCGCACCCGCTCGTCCAGCATCGAGCGCAGCGCGGCCACGTCCACGGCGCCGGACGCGTCCGACGGCACCGGCTCGACCGTCGCGCCGACCTCCTCCGCCCGGCGCAGCAACGGGACGGCGTTCCCGCCGTACTCCGCCTCCGTGGACAGGATGCGGTCGCCCGCGCGCAGGGGGATCGCGTCGAACACGGTCAGCCACGACCTGGTGGCGCTGTCGGTGAACGCCACCTCGTCCGGTGCGCAGCCGAACGCCCTGGCCAGCACCGCGTAGCCCGCGGCCAGGTCGTCGGCGCGTTCCTCCGCCGCCCGGTAGCCACCGACCTCAGCCTCGCGGCGCAGGTGGTTCACCACCTCGTCGAGCACCTGCACGGGCGGCAGCGACGAACCGGCGCTGTCGAGGAAGGCGCCGCGGTGGCTGCCGGGCGTGTCGGCGCGGACGGCGTCGATGTCGATCATCGCGGGGTCCAGTCCTCGAGGTTCCACCATGCTCCCCACGTGAAGTCCGAGCCTGCCGCGTCCACGACCGGCACGTAACCGTCCCAGCTCTCGCGCATCACGTACGTGTGGTTCGGCGCCACCAGCACCACCATGCCCGGCGCGGTCACCCACGACCGCTGGAACTTGCGGTACGCCGTCGCCCGCTCGGCCGGGTCGGTCGCCGTGCGGCCGGTCCGCAGGGCCTGGTCGACGCTCGCGTCGCGGTAGCCGCCGAGCGCGGCGCCGCTGTGCACCAGCGGGTACAGCTCGAGGTCCGGGTCGAACGGGTCGCCGAACCGCACCACCGCCGGGCCCGGCATGGCGGTGGTCACCGCCGTCGGTGTCACCTCGACACCGACGGCCAGCGCGTTCTCGGCGAACGTCTGGGCGAGCGCGGCCGACACCGAGTCGCCTGCCGGGTAGTGCAGCGTGAACCGCGCGGGCACGCCGTTCTTCGCCCGCACCCCGGTGGTGCCCGGCACCCAGCCGCCCGCGGACAACGCGTCCAGCGCGCTGGTCACGTCGAACTCGAACGTGGCGTCCGGGTCGACGAACTCGGCCAGCACGTTCGGCATCGGCGTGTGCGCGACCCTGGCCTTCGTGGCCACCGCCTCGTCGACCATGGCCTGGCGGTCGACGGCGTGGTTCAGCGCGAGCCGCATGGCCAGGTCGCCGGTCACCGGGTTGCCTGCCGGCAGCACGACCGCACGCACGTCGGCGGCGCTGTGGTAGGCCACCATCAGGCCGTCGAGCTCCTCGAACGTCGCGGCCAGCGGCGGTGGCAGCGCGGCGCCGTCGAGCTTGCCCTCCCGCAGGCGGGCGGCGCGGGCCTCGTCGTCGGGGATGAACTCGATGGTCACCTTCTCGATGGCGGGCGGGTCGTCCCAGTACGTCTCGTTGGCGGCGAGGACCATCTGCCCGCCGCGCGTCCACGACTCCAGCTCGTAGGGCCCGGTGCCGACCGGCTGCTCCGTGGCCACGGACTCGCTCGACACGACGCCGAGCACGAGCAGCTCGGGGAACGGCGCGTACGGGGCGGTCAGGTCGAACCGCACGGTCGCCGGGTTGACCGCGGTGACCGACTTCAGCATGGCGAAGCGTTGCCGCAGCGGCGACTTCCGCTTCGGGTCGAGCACCGCGCGGTAGGTGGCGACCACGTCCTGCGCCTCGAACGGCGACCCGTCGCTGAACGTGACGCCCGAGCGGAGGTGCACGGTCCACGAACGACCGTCGGCGCTCGGTTCCGGCAGCTCGGTCGCCAGCGCGGGCCGCAGCGACAGGTCGGCCTGGTGTTCGACGAGCCCGTCGTAGAGCTTCGCGGCGCCGTTCTCGGCGAACCCGGACAGCGGGTTCACGTCCGCGGGTTCGTCGGCCACGGCGATCACCATGGACGTGCCCGCGGGGTCGCCGGAGGCCGGTGGCGTCGGGTCACCGGTGCAGGCGCCCGCGAGTGCGGCCGCGAGCATCGGCACGAGGAGACGGGACTTGTGACGCACGAGGCCCGACACTAGCCGGGCGGCCTATCCTCGCGTGGAGGGATTGCTGATTCTCACGCCAGGAGGTCGGTCGCCGTGCGTGTCGCGTTGAGCCAGATCACGTCCTCGCCGTCGCCGTCGGCGAACCTGGAACTGGTGGCGGAACAGGTGAAGACCGCGGCGGCGGACGGCGCGTCCGTGGTCCTGTTCCCGGAGGCGACGATGGCGTGTTTCGGCACGTCACTGGGCCCGCTGGCGGAGCCGGTCGACGGGCCGTGGGCGTCGGCGGTGCGCGACGTCGCGGCGGAACACGACGTGCTGGTGGTGGCCGGGATGTTCACGCCTGCGCCGGACGGGCGGGTGTTCAACACGCTGCTGGCCACCGGCCGCGGCCACCACGTGGGCTACGACAAGATCCACCTGTTCGACGCGTTCGGCTTCCAGGAGTCGCGGACCGTCGCTCCGGGTGACGACCTGGTCGTGCTGGGCGACATCGGCCTGGCGACGTGCTACGACGTGCGGTTCCCCGGTGTGTTCACCGGCGTCGCCGACAAGGGCGCGTCGGTGGTGCTGCTGGGCGCGTCGTGGGGCGCCGGGCCGGGCAAGCGGGAGCAGTGGGAGCTGCTCGTGCGGGCGCGGGCGCTGGACTCGACGTGCTGGGTCGTGGCGTGCGGGCAGGCCGACCCCGGCGTGCCGTCGACCGCGCCGACCGGGATCGGGCACAGCCTCGTCGCGGCGCCGGACGGGTCGGTGTTCGCGGCGGCGGGCGCGGACCCCGAGCTGCTCGTGGTGGACCTCGACCTGGACCGGGTCGCGCAGGTGCGCGCGAACATCCCGGTGCTGGCGAACCGGCGGCTCTAACGCGGGACGACGACGATCCGCGCGCCTCGCGACGGGACGAGGGTGATGTTGCGGGGCTTCGGGAACTCCGCGTGGCCGCTCGCCGGGCGGATGTCGTAGCGGGTCAGGGCTTCCTTCAGCACCGCCACCGCTTCCTGCAGCGAGAAGCCGGCGCCGATGCAGCGGCGCACGCCGCCGCCGAACGGGATCCACGTGCCCGACTCCGGCGGCTTGCCGAGGAACCGGTCCGGGCGGAAGTCGTCCGGTTCACTGTGGACGGTCGCGTCCCGGTGCACGAGCGAGATGCTCGGCGCGACGACCGTGCCCGCGGGCAGCCGGTAGCCCGCCAGCTCGACCGGCTCGGTCAGCACGCGGGCCACGTTCTGGATCACCGGGCGCCGGCGCATGGCCTCCTTCGCCACGGCCTCCAGGTAGGTGTCGTCGCCGTCGTCGGCGGCCCGCTGCGCGGTGCGCTGGACGTCCGGGCGGCGGGCGAGCTCGTGGAAGGACCAGGCGAGCGCGGTCGCGGTGGTCTCGTGCCCGGCCAGCAGCAGCGTGATCATCTGGTCGCGCAGCTCGACGTCGGACAGCTCGTCGCCCGCCGCGGTGAGCAGGCGCGACAGCACGTCGTCGCGTTCCGACAGGTCGCCCGCCGCGCGGCGGTCGGCGATCTCCGCGTACAGCAGGCGGTCCGCGGCGTGCAGGTTGTCCCAGTTGCGGCGCCAGAAGGCGAACCGGCGCAGCCGAGGGTAGCTCCAGCCGAGGACGGTGAGCGGGCCGATCTCGGAGATGCGCCGCAGCCGCGGCCGCAGCTCGGCAAGGCGGGGACCGTCGGCCATGCCGAACACGACCCGCAGGATGATCTCCAGCGTCACCGCGTTCATGCGCGGGTGCACGGCGAACGGGGTGCCGACGGGCCAGCGCTCGACGTCGGTCACGGCCAGCCCGGCCATGAGGTCGCGGTAGCCGCGCAGGGCGGCGCCGTTGAACGCGGGCATCAGCAGCTTGCGGGCACGCAGGTGCTCGTCCTCGTCGGTGGTGAGCAGCGAGTGCCTGCCCATGACCGGCGCCAGCAGCCCGTTGCCCTCGCCGGCGTGGAAGACGGTGGGCGCGCCCGCGAAGACCTGGCGGATGTGCTCGGGGCGGCTCAGCGTGACGATGGTCCGGTCGCCCGCCACGCGGGAGGTGAACACCTCGCCGTAGCGGCGGCGCCAGCGCGCGTGGATCTGGCGGCGGAAGGCCAGGAACAGGATCGTCTGCACCAGCGGCGGCAGGTCCGACCCGGGCGGCAGGGCGGTTGCGGTGCGTGCCTCGACCGTGGCCATGCCCCTATCTATACGCTCGTATGGATCGGTGGCACAAGTACGATCGACCGGTGGGCCACCGGGAACAGCTGCTCGCCGCGGCGCGGCAACTGCTGGAGGACAAGGGATACGCGCACATCACGGCGCGTGACCTCGTCGCGGCGTCGGGCACGAACCTGGCCTCGATCGGGTACCACTTCGGCTCGAAGGCGGGACTCCTGAACGCGGCGCTCGGTGAGCTGTTCGAGGAGTGGGCGCGGCAGCTGGCGGAGATCGCGCTGGCCGACCCGCACGCGTCGCCGATCGAGCGCGCGCACCGGACGTGGGCGGCGTTCCTGGAACACGTCGAGGGGCGGCGGGCGCTGCTGGTGTCGTTCGTGGAGGCGATGGCCCAGGCCGACCGGTCCCCGGAGCTGCGCGAGCAGCTGGCGGGGACGTACCGCAACGTGCGCGCTGCGGCGAGCCGCATCATCGCCGACGCGCTGTCGACCACGCCGGACGACCCGCGCTGCGCCGCGGTGGCGAGCTGGGTGATGGCGGTGTGCGACGGGCTGGCCATGCAGTGGCTGCTCGACCCGGCCGCCGCGCCGCGCGGCGCGGACCTACTGCGCGGTCTCGCCGACCTCCGCGCCCTGTCCGGCTGACCGGTACTCCGCGCGGGTGCGCCCTGCGGGCCCCCTCCAGGAAGCCGCTACCGAGCCACTACCAGCGAATTCTGACATATCTGGGATAGTCAGGAAACTCCTCCACCATCGCCACGCGAACGCACTCTCGTGCGGCGTCTTCTTGTTCACCCGCAGCCTCGTAAAAGTCTTTGACGTTGTGCTCGCGGCCGTTCAACCGGACGCCTTTGCCGTTCAGGCAGCGGGCTGTCGCCGACCGGAGCTCCGGGTGCATCACCTGCTCCCTCTCCTCCACATAGGACGGCTCGATGTGGGAGACGTGGCCCAGGTTGCATTCCTCGACCTTGGCATTCCACGCCGCTGGATCACCCGAGAATTCCAGGTCGTACAGCAGCGACAGGCCGTCGACCGGGCTCAGCACGGGATCCGTGACCTGGTAGCCGGCGTCGCGCATGCACGACACGAAACCGTCGACCGCGGTGCGGTACTCGCTTTCCGTCACCACACCGTCGGCGAGGGCCCATGCCTGCGCTGCCGGGTACTCCGGCTCGGTTGTTCCCCGACCGCCATCGTCGACAGCCGGGGAACAAGCGGTCGCGAGCGCGAGCAGCAGCGCGAGCCCGCACGTGGCTTTCTCCCGCATCGGTCAGCTGTAGGTCACGTTGCAGGAGTCGCAACCCCAGTGCATTCCCGTGCCGAAGCCCGCGCTGTCGTAGTAGTCCGCCTCGGCGCGGATGCTGGTGCCGTAGACCCTCGGCCAGGTGTAGCCGTCGTTCGCCCGCAGGCCCGCGCTGAGCCGGCCTGCGCAGTCGCCGCTCAGTTTCGAGGTCACGGCCCACGCGTGTGTGCTGCTGTACCGGCCGCTGGCAACCCAGTTGGTTCCGCAGCTGCGGGAGACCTCGCGATTGTTGCCGAGTGCCTGCGCTGACGGCGCAGGCAACAGAGCGAACGTCGCGATGGTCGCGATCACCGCGGCGGTGGTTCTTCGCACGAAACGTGGTCTGGTCAGTCCGGTCATCGCTCCTCCTGGCAGCTCCGGTGTCCATCTGCCTGGCCGCGAACTCCGGTCGCCAGGCAAGTCGGAATCATGGCAGCGCGGGACGTGGTATTTCGGTCCTTCGACCACGTTCAAAACAGCCACGCTTTTTGCTCCGATCGGGTGTTCACCGCTGCTTTTCCACCGAGCGGAGTGCACGATGGTGACGCTGCGGTGCTGGCGGAAGGCATCGTGGTGAATACCCGGGGGGGCGATGTGCCGACATTGCGTATTCACTTCACCGAGGGTGACCTTGGTCGTACCAGGCTGAGCCTTGCCACCCATCTGATGTGGGAGTTGGTGAGCAGCGTCCAGATCCTTCAACACGGCGACGGCGAACTGTACTTCGACGATTGGCGCCGCCGGGTGCGTGAACGGGTCGCGCACAGTGTGTCGTTGCGCGCAGCGGTGCGGTTGCTGGCGACGGTCGCACCGCACGCGTCGTACTTCCCGGACTTCCTCACGCCGGAAGCCGACGTGCCGGACTTCGACACCGGCATCGACGTGGTGCTGTCCACCTCTTCGCATCGGCTGCGGACCGAGGTCGGCCGGCTCCAGGACGCCGCCGGGGCCTCGGCCTGGCTCGACGACCTCGGCCACGGCCGCGGCACAGCCCTCGGACAGTTGCGGACCGCACTCCGCACTTACGCCGTCGAGATCATCCAGCCGCATCGCCGGGTGATCGACGACGCACTGCAGGCCGAGCGCGCCGACCGGATCGACGTCTACCTCGACCACGGCCCGGAGGCACTGCTGAAGAGCTTCGCCCCCACCATGACGTGGCGACACCCCGTCCTGACCGTGGACTACCCGATCGACCGCGACCTGCACCTCAACGGCCGTGGGTTGCTCCTGGTGCCGTGCTACTTCTGCCTCGGCCAACCCGTCGCACTCGCGGACCCGGATGAACGGCCGGTGCTGGTGTTCCCGCTCAAAGCTGAATCACGGCTGGCCACCGACCCCTCGCACGCTCACCACCTCAGCGCACTACTGGGGTCGACACGCGCCGACATCCTGCGGTCATTGCCGACCTGTGCGACCACCACTCAACTCGCGACGCGCAACAACATCACCCCGGCCACCACCAGTCACCACACAACCGTGCTGCGCAACGCTGGGCTGATCACAACCCGGCGCGATGCGAACCGGGCCGTGCACGCCCTGACACCACTCGGGCGGCGCCTGCTCACCCGCACCTGGTGAACCGGATACCAGCAGCCGGCCCCTTGTGGACAACCTGCCCTCCGCGACGTCGCGCGCGCCCGGAATCGTCGGTGGTCCGTGAGAGGCTGGCAACCGGGGGCCGGAGGCCGGCCCCCGGTACGTCACCGCAGGTCCAGCCCCAGGTCGAGCGACGGCGCCGAGTGTGTCAGCGCGCCGACCGACAGGTAGTCGACGCCCGTCTCCGCGTACACGCGCGCGTCGGCGATCTTCAGGCCGCCCGACACCTCCAGCTTCGTCTGCGCGCCGAGGTCCGCCACCCGGCGGACCGCCGTCGCGCAGTGTTCCGGGGTGAAGTTGTCGAGCAGCACCAGCTCGGCCTTCTCCGCGAGTGCCTCGTCGAGCTGGTCGAGGCTGTCGACCTCCACCTCGCACGGCAGGTCCGGCGCCCGGTCGCGGGCGGCGCGCAACGCGGCCGCCACCGAACCCGCCGCCGCCACGTGGTTGTCCTTGATGAGCACCGCGTCGCCGAGACCCAGGCGGTGGTTGACGCCGCCGCCGCAGCGGACCGCGTACTTCTCCAGCAGGCGCAGCCCCGGCAGCGTCTTGCGCGAGTCGCGGATCGCCACGCCGGTGCCCGCCACCGCCTCGACCCACGCCGCCGTCGCCGTCGCCACGCCCGACAGGTGGCACAGCAGGTTCAGCGCCGTGCGCTCGGCGGTGAGCAACCGCCGGACCGGGGCGCGGACCACCAGCACGTCGTCGCCCGGGCGGACCCGTGCGCCGTCCGCCATCGCCGACAGGACCTCGTAGTCGCCGATGACCTCGTCGAACACCGCGCGGACCGCCGGGAGCCCGGCCACGGTGCCGAAGGCACGCGGCGCGATCGTCGCCGTGGCCACCGCGTCCGCCGGGACCGTCGCCTCGGTGGTCGCGTCCGGGCCGTACCGCAGGTCCTCCTCGAGCGCGGTCCGCACCACGCGCATGAGGTCCTCGTGGTCGATGCTCATGCTGCTCCCCTCGCCATCGCGGGTTCCGGGATCATCGGCTGCCCCGACGGCGTGAGCCGCACGGTCAGGCTGCGCACCCATTCCGGTGCGGTGTGCGGGAAATCGTCCCGCACGTGGCAGCCGCGGGACTCCTCGCGTGCCGCGGCCGCCGCGATCAGCGCACGTGCCGTGAGCGTCAGCGCCGCGTCCTCCACCAGTGCCCGTGTCGACAGTGGACGGTCTACTGCGGACACGTCGAGCACCGACCCGACCACCGCGAGACCCTCCGCGTCGCGGCCGATCGCGGCGTAGCGGCTCATCACGCGCTGCAGCGTGTCCCGGTCCGCGACCGGCGCGGCCGGCACCGGCGGGCACACCGCCAGCCGCCGCTCCGCGGGCACGCCCATGGCCAGGTCGGCCGCGACCGACTCCGCCGCCCGCGTACCGACGACCAGCCCTTCCAGCAAGCTGTTGGACGCCAGCCGGTTCGCGCCGTGCAGACCGGTCCGCGCCACCTCCCCGGCCGCGTAGAGCCCGGCCACCGCGGTCCGTCCGTCCACAGTGGTCACCACGCCGCCGCACGAGAAGTGCGCGGCCGGGGCCACCGGGATCGGCGCCACCGACGGGTCGACACCGACCGCCAGGCACGCCGCCAGCACGGTCGGGAACCGCCGCCGGAACTCGGCGGCGGACAGGTGCGTCGCGTCGAGGTACACGTGGTCGTCGCCGAGCGCCGCCATCCGGCGGGTGATCGCCGCCGACACCACGTCCCGCGGCGCCAGGTCCTCCTGCGGGTGCACCCCGGCCATCACGCGGTCACCCCGCGCGTCGACCAGCACCGCGCCCTCGCCGCGCACGGCCTCGGTCACGAGCGGGCACCGCCCCCGCGCACCGGCACCGGTGAACAGCACGGTCGGGTGGAACTGCACGAACTCCAGGTCCGCCACCGGCGCACCGGACCGCAGCGCGATCGCGATGCCGTCGGCCGTCGCGACGGACGGGTTCGACGTCGCCTGGTACAGCTGACCCAGCCCGCCGGTGGCGAGCAGAACCGCCGGTGCCACAAGGATTCCCGGCACACCGCCGCTGTCGAGCACCAGCAGTCCGGCGACCTCGCCCGCGGGCGTGCGCAGCGTGTCGACCGCCGTGTGGTGCTCCAGCATCGGCACCCGCCCGTCCCGCGAGGCGGCGAGCAGCGCCCGCTCGACCTCGGCGCCGGTCGCGTCGCCGCCTGCGTGCACCACGCGGAACGCGGTGTGCCCGCCCTCGCGGGTCCGCGCCAGCCGGTCGCCTTCGCGGTCGAACTCCGCACCCAGCGAACGCAACCGGGCCACCGCGGCCGGGCCCGCCCCGATGATCCGGGACGTGGCCACGGGGTCGCACAGGCCGACGCCCGCGACGAGCGTGTCGTCCACGTGCCGCGCGACCGAGTCGGCCTCGACGTCACCCAGCACGACCGCGACGCCGCCCTGCGCCCAGCGCGTGTTGCCGCCGTCGGCCGCGTCCTTCGTGACGACCAGGACGTTCAGCCCCAGCTCGCGGGCACGCAGCGCGGCGGTCAGCCCGGCGACCCCGGTGCCGACGACGATCAGGTCAGCGCTGGCCTCCCAGCACGGCGAGGTCACTCCCCACCGCCGGGCTTGCCGATCTCGATCATCCGCTGCACGGCGCCCCGCGCGCGGGCCGCGGTCTCGGCGTCCACGTGCACCTCGTCCTTGTTCTCGCGCAGCGCGCGGAGCAGGGCGGCCGGGGTGATCATCTTCATGTACCGGCAGGACGCGCGGTCGTTGACGGCGTTGAACTCGATCTCCGGCGCGGCGCGGCGCAGCTGGTGCAGCATGCCGACCTCGGTCGCCACGAGCACCGTCTTCGCCGACGTGGCGCGGGCCTGCGTGACCATGTCACCGGTCGAGAGGATCTTGACCTGCGCGCTCGGCACGATGCCCTCGCCCGCGAGGTAGAGCGCCGAGGTGGCGCAGCCGCACTCGGGGTGGATGAACAGGTCCGCGTCCGGGTTCGCCGCGGCCCGCTCGGCCAGTTCGGGACCGTTGATGCCCGCGTGCACGTGGCACTCGCCCGCCCAGATGTGCAGGTTCTCCCGGCCGGTCTCCCGCTTGACGTGCGCGCCGAGGAACTGGTCGGGCAGGAACAGCACCTCCTGGTCGGCGGGGATCGAGCGGACCACGTCGACGGCGTTGGACGACGTGCAGCAGATGTCGGTCTCGGCCTTCACGTCGGCGGTCGTGTTCACGTAGGACACGACGACGGCGCCCGGGTGCTCGGCCTTCCACGCCCGCAGCTGGTCGGCGGTGATGGAGTCGGCCAGCGAGCAGCCCGCCCGCGCGTCCGGGATGAGCACGGTCTTCTCGGGCGCCAGGATCTTCGCGGTCTCGGCCATGAAGTGGACGCCGCAGAAGATGATCGTGGACGCGTCGCTGGCCGCGGCGATGCGGCTCAGCGCGAGCGAGTCGCCGGTGTGGTCGGCGATGTCCTGGATCTCCGGCAGCTGGTAGTTGTGGGCGAGCAGCACGGCGTCGCGTTCCTTCGCGAGCCTGCGCACCTCGTCGCGCCACGCGGCGTCCGGATCCACCCCCGTGAACGGCGCCAGGTCTTCGGTGAGCGTTGCGGCCACTGATCCCTCCTTGGGCTACGGTCCGCCTGTCCGTTTCCTCTCCAGAGGTTTTCGCCTTAGGATCGAAAACATGCCCAATGCTACCACCGCGCTGACCGTGTCCGACCACGAAGTACTGGCCGCGGTGCTCCAGGTGCGAGCGGGATCACTCCAGGTCCTGCTCTGGGAACGCGCTCAGGAACCGCACGCGCACCGGTGGTCACTGCCGGGCGGCAGGCTCGGGTCGGCCGAGGACGTTGAGTCCTCGATCCGCCGCCAGCTCGAGGAGAAGGTCGACGTGCGGCAGTTGTCGCACGTCGAGCAGCTCGCGGTGTTCAGCGCACCCGACCGGGTGCCGGGCGAGCGGGTGATCGCGTCGGCGTTCCTCGGGCTCGTGCCCTCCGACGTCGACCCGGCGCTGCCGTCGGACACGGATTGGCACCCGGTGGACGCGCTCCCCCGCACCGCGTTCGACCACGAGTCCATCGTCCGTCGAGCGCGGGACCGGCTGCGGGCGAAGCTGTCGTACACCAACCTCGGTTTCGCGCTGGCGCCGCCGACGTTCACGATCTCCGCGCTGCGGGCGCTGTACTCGGCCGCGCTCGGGTACCGCGTCTCGGCGACGAACCTCCAGCGGGTCCTGTCGCGGCGCGGTCTGCTCGAGCCCACCGGTGACACAGCGCCACCGGGCAAGGCGGGTGGCCGCCCGGCCGCGCTGTTCCGGTTCACCCAGCGGGGCATCGAGGTCACGGACCCGTTCGCGGTCCTCCGTCCGCCGAACCAAGCGAGAGGCGGCGCGGCCACCTAACCTTGGGTCCGTGCCCACGGGTCCGACACCACCGCCACCGACGCCGCTGCCGCTGTTCCCGCTGCAGACGGTGCTGTTGCCCGGGGTCACGTTGCCGCTGCACATCTTCGAACCGCGGTACCGGCAGCTGACCGTCGACCTGATCACCGGCACCGTGCCGGAGAAGCGCTTCGGGGTCGTCGCGCTCGCACCGTCGGCCGGCGTCGAGGTGACATCACTCGATCAGCTGAAACCGGTCGGGTGCGCGGCCATCCTCCGCCAGGCGTCCCGGCTGCCGGACGGCCGCTTCGACATCGTCACGCTCGGCGAGCACCGCTTCCGGCTGCTGTCCGTGGACTCCGAGGCGGCGCCGTACCTCATGGGCACGGTCGAGTGGCTGCCGGACGTGCCCGCGATGATCCCCGGGCAGCGCGTGCCCGACGACACGGTCCGGGCCCTCATCGCGTCGGCCAGGGCGGCGTACCGCCGGTACTGCCAGGCGGCGTGGCAGCAGGGCGACTGGACCGAACCCGCCGAGGACGTCGACGTGGCGTCGCTGGCGCACCTGCTCGCCACGGACTGCCTGCTGCCGCTGGAGGACCGGCAGCGCATCCTGGAGGAGACGCGGCCGCTGCACCGGCTGCGCCTGGTGACCCAGCTACTGAGCCGCGAGGCGGGCATCCTGGCGACCCTGCACGCGGTCCCCGCTCCCCCGGCGGACCTTCGGCAGCAGGCCATCGAGAACTGACCCCCTCGCGCGGTGTCCCGGCCGGAGATCGCCGCGTTCGACGACCGGTTCGCCGTCGTGACGGCCGCCGGCGAGCCTCGGCACCGTGCGCCGTGGCGTCAGCCCAGGCGGCGGCCCAGGTCGTCCATGCCGTTCATGGCGGCGAACACGCCGTACACGAGCGCGGTCGCCAGCGGCCACAGCAGGATCGCCCACGCCGACTCGATCGACGGCGGCACGGCGACGATGTCCAGTGGCTTCACCGTCGACGGCGCGGGCCAGCGGCCGTCCGCCCACGCCTTGCCGACCGACATGGCGAGCCAGCCGCCCAGCGCGCCACCGGCCGTGGCGGCGAGCATGACCACCGGGCCGCGGCGTTCCCGCAGGTACCAGACGGCCACGGCGGCCACCACACCCGCCGCGGCGCACAACAGCATGAAGATCACGAGCGCGTCGAAGCGGTGGTAGCTCTCGTCGGTCAGGTTCGCAGGCCGCCCGTCCTGGGTGATGACCTGCCGCTGCGGCGGCGCGAGCCGCGACCACAGCCAGCCGACGGCCAGCCCGAGCAGTGCGACCGTGGACAGCACGCTGATCGACGGCAGCAGGTCGCGCTTGACCACCACGCGGGGCACCGGCGGGCGCCACGCGTACTCCGGCGGCGGGAAGAGCGGGTACTCGGGCCCCCGGTGCGGCGCTGCCTGCTCCCCGACCGGTTGTTCCGACACTCCGACCTCCCACTAGTCCTGCCCCGGACCGGTACGGCCCGTAGCGAAAGACTAGTACCCAGCGTCCACCGACGAGCGCTCACCGTGTCGGCTGCACCGCGCCGACCACCCCGCCGGGGTGACCTGCACGATCATCCGCCGCGCGCACTCCGGGCAGAACCGCGGCGGGTCGAGGGCCGCCTGGGCCCCCGAGCACCGCGGGTGGTCGCCTTCGCCCTCGGGTTTTCCGCAATGAACGCAGAACGTCACGGCCGCTCCTCGCGGGCTCCGGGTGGCCGCTGCGCCAGGTGGTTCGCTCCGCAAGGTCCGCTCACAGGTGCTCGCTCAGCGCCTTCACCGGCATCTTGAGGTCCGCCAGCATGTCCAGGTCCTGCTGGGCGGGACGGCCGAGGTTGGTCAGGTAGTTGCCGACGATGATCGCGTTGATGCCGCCCAGCATGCCCTGCTCGGCGCCCAGGTCGCCGAGCGTGAGCTCGCGGCCGCCCGCGAACCGCAGGATCGTGCGCGGCAGCGCGAGGCGGAACGCGGCGATGGTGCGCAGCGCGTCCTTGCCCTCGACGATCTCGTAGTTCTCGTACGGGGTGCCCGGCTGCGGGATCAGGAAGTTCATCGGCACTTCGTGCGGGTTCAGCTCACCCAGCTGGGCGGCGAACTCCGCGCGCTGCTCGATGCTCTCCCCCATGCCGATGATGCCGCCGCAGCAGACCTCCATGCCCGCCGCGTGGACCATCTTCAGCGTCTCCCAGCGCTCCTCCCACGAGTGCGTGGTGACGACGTTCGGGAAGTGCGAACGGGCGGTCTCGAGGTTGTGGTTGTAGCGGTGCACGCCCATCTCGACCAGCTCGTCGACCTGCTCCTGCGTGAGCATGCCGAGCGAGCAGGCGATCTGGATGTCGTTGCCGTCCTCGCGGATGGCCTTGATGCCGTCACGCACCTGCGAGAGCAGCCGCTTGTCCGGCCCGCGCACGGCGGCGACGATGCAGAACTCGCTCGCGCCGGTGTCCGCGGTCTCCCTGGCGGCCTTGACCAGGCCCGGGATGTCCAGCCACGCCGAGCGCACCGGGGACGGGAACTGGCCGGACTGCGAGCAGAAGTGGCAGTCCTCCGGGCAGCCGCCGGTCTTGAGGCTCACGATGCCCTCGACCTCGACCTCCGGCCCGCACCAGCGCATCCGCACCTCGTGGGCGAGGGCGAGCAGCTCGGGGATCCGGTCGTCGGGCAGGCGCAGGATCTCCAGGACCTGCTCCTCGCCGAGACCCACACCGCGTTCGAGGACCTGCTCCCTGGCGGCGGCGATGGGGTCGGTCACCGACTCTGTCCCGGTCCGTTCGGCAGCTGCGGTCACGGTGCCTCCATGTTCGTCGTCGAGCGCGTTGATCCGCCCCAGTGTGCCTGACGACCCCGGCCGCCGGACGCGATGTACGTCACGCGTGCGAGCCGCGCTCAAGCGCCGGGTGCCGGGCGGGCACGCGAGGGCTCGGGTCTAGGCGGCGTGCTCGGCCGCGAAGCCGCTGGCGTCGAACTCGCCACCCAGCGACGGGCCGAGCGAGCGGATCGCCATGTCGAGGAACTTCGGCCTGGTCAGCGCGGCCGCGCCGGCCGGGATGGCGCCCACGAGCGGCGCGTCGGCGACCGTGGGGAGGTCGTCGAGGTTGCAGCGCGCGGCGAGGTCCGGTTCGGCGGGCCACGAGCCCACCACGATCCCGGCGCACTCGATGCCGCGGCGGCGCAGGGCCTCGGCGGTCAGCGCCGTCTCGTTGAGGGTGCCGAGGCCCGCGTTGGCGACGATCAGCACCGGCGCCGCGGCCGACCAGGCCACGTCGGCGAGGGTGCCGCCCTGGTCGTCCATGCGGACCAGCAGCCCGCCCGCGCCCTCGACCAGTACGAGGTCGTGTCCCCGGGACAGCTCGACGGCGGCCGCGGCGGCCTGCTTGGGCGTGACGGGCATGATGCCCGCGCGGCGCGCGGCCGTCGCGGGGGCGAGCGGGTCGGGGAAGCGGGCGAGCTCCCAGGTGGTGACCTCGTCGCCGGCGAGG
Organism: Actinophytocola sp. KF-1; assembly: GCF_054661535.1. Classification (NCBI taxonomy): domain Bacteria; kingdom Bacillati; phylum Actinomycetota; class Actinomycetes; order Pseudonocardiales; family Pseudonocardiaceae; genus Actinophytocola; species Actinophytocola sp. KF-1. Next base: position 41,142 of record NZ_BAAFVK010000012.1, read on the forward strand.
CGCGTGACCTCGTCGACGTCTCCGGGTTCACCCGGCTCGAGCCCGGTCTGCGCCGGTTTCAGCACCGCCACGCTGCGCCGCTTGTACAGCGCCAGCGCGGCGACGGCCGCCGTGACGACGGTCTTCCCGACACCGGTACCGGTTCCCGTGAGCACCATGAAACTCACGGGGCGACAGGCTAGACCCACCCGGTCGTGCCGATCTCAACCGCCCCGGTCCCGGCCCGCTACGGTCGGCGGGTGGAGTGGCACTACGCGCTGACCGCGGGCGGCGTGCTGTGGGGACACGGCACCGGCCTGGACGGCTTCTTCGAGGGCGACGAGCAGGTGGTCCTGCGGGCACTGGCCGTCCGCGGCGCCGTTGCTGACCAGCTCGAACGCGTCGGCACCCGCCGGGCGTTCCGGGGCGCGGCGCACCTGTCGCTGCTCACGACGGCGCCCGTGGGCGGGTACGAGCTGACGGGTTTCACGCCGGTCGCGGTGCGGATGACGCCGGGGCGGCCCGGGCTCGTAGACCTGACCGTCCGCGCACAGCGGGCGGTCGAGCCGGGCGCCGGGGCGGTGTGGGAGCTGGTGCGCACGGGGCGGCTCGACCGGCCGGGGCTGTGGCGGGGGTACGGGCGGCGGGCGTGGCTGTCGGTGGCGCTCAACCGGCGTGTGCACGGGGTGGCGGCGCCGCTGGACGGGCGCGACCTCGTGGACGTCGACGCCGTGTACTGCGCCCTCGGCGAGGCGGTGAACGGGCCGGGCGGGTACTACGGGTGGAACCTGGACGCCGTGGCCGACTGCCTGCGGGGCGGGTTCGGGGCGGTGCCGCCGTTCACGCTGGAGTGGCGGGAGGCCGCCGTGGCACGGGAACGCGTGCCCGAGTTCGCGGCGGTGGTGTCCGTGCTGCGGGAAGGTGGCGTGGACGTGCGCCTGCTGTGAGTGGGCGGTGGCCGCCGGCCCCCGGTTTCCAGCGTACGGCACGGCACCGACAGCGAACGGCCACGCGGACGGGGTTGTCCACAGGACCGCTGGGTCGCGCGAAGCGTGTCCTGCCGTGGCCTCTCCACCCGCGACGGGCAACGCTTGCTCGCCCACCCGGCGGCCGCCGGCCCCCGGTTTCCAGCGTACGGCAGGGCACCGACAACCAACGCCTCGCAGAGCCCGGCTGTCCACAGCGGACGGAGTTGTCCACAGCTCCCGGGAAACCCGCCCTCGAGCGCGCTTGTGTGTCGGTGGCTTGCTGTAGCGTGGTTCGAGGGGGCCGGAGGCCACCTCACACCACGCCCGGCACGACGGTCACCGTTGCTCACCCGCAACGCGAGCACGCCGGAACGTGATCACGCCGCGCCCGCCGCCGCGAGCACGCCCGCCGTGATGCGTGCCAGGTCCGCCGGTTCCGTGACGTACGGCGGCATCGTGTAGATCAGGTCGCGGAACGGCCGCAGCCACACGCCCTCCGCGACCGCCGCCGCCGTCGCCGCCGCCATGTCGACCTCGTGGTCGAGCTGCACGACCCCGATCGCGCCCAGCACGCGCACGTCCCGCACCCCCGGCATGGACCGCGCCGGGGCCAGGCCTTCCCCGAGCCCCGCCTCGATGCGCCGCACCGCGGCCTGCCAGTCCTGCGACAGCAGCAGCTCCACCGACGCGTTCGCGACCGCCGACGACAGCGGGTTCCCCATGAACGTCGGGCCGTGCGCCAGCACCGGGACCGCGCCCCGGGAGATGCCCTCCGCCACCGCGGGCGTGCACAGGGTGGCACCCATCGACAGGTAGCCGCCGGTCAGCGCCTTGCCCACGCACATGACGTCCGGCGCCACGGACGCCTGGTCCGCCGCGAACAACGTGCCGGTGCGGCCGAACCCGGTCGCGATCTCGTCGAAGATCAGCAGCACGTCGTGCGCGAGGGTCAGCTCACGCAGCACGTGCAGGTAGCGCGGGTCGTGGAAGCGCATGCCGCCCGCGCCCTGCACCACCGGCTCGACGATCACCGCGGCCAGTTCGTCCGCATGGGACTCCACCACCGACGCCAGGTGCGCGACGTAGTCGTGCTCGAACGCCGCCGGCGGCGCGTCCGCGAACACCTGCGCGGGCAGCACACCCCGCCACAGGCTGTGCATGCCGCCGTCCGGGTCGCACACGCTCATCGGGTGGAACGTGTCGCCGTGGTACCCGCCGCGCCACGTCATCAGCCGCCGCTTCTCCGGCCTGCCCAGCGACCGCCAGTACTGCAGCGCCATCTTCACCGCGACCTCGACCGACACCGACCCGGAGTCGCAGAGGAACACGTGCTCGAGCGACCCCGGCGTGATCTCCGCCAGCGTGGTCGCGAGCCGCACCGCGGGCTCGTGCGTGAGGCCGCCGAACATGACGTGGCTCATCCGGCCTGCCTGGTCGGTCAGCGCCTTGTCCAGCACGGGGTTGCGGTAGCCGTGGATCGCCGCCCACCACGACGACATGCCGTCGACCAGCTCGCGCCCGTCCGCGAGCCGCAGCCGCACCCCGGACGCCGACTCGACCACCAGCGGGTCGACGAGTCCCGGCATCGGGCCGTACGGGTGCCAGACGTGCGCGCGGTCGAGCGCGACGAGATCATCGGTCACGCGTGGAGGCTAACCTCCTCGCGCGGGTGTTCACGCCACGGTCAGCACGATCTTGCCCTGGGCCCGGCCGGTCTCGCCGCGCGCGTGCGCCTTCGCGGCCTCGCCGAGCGGGAAGACCGAGTCGATCGCGACCGTCAACTGTCCCTTCTCGACCAGGTCGACCAGCGCCAGCATGCCCGCGTGGTCGGGTTCGACGAGCAGGAAGTCCTCGCCGGGGGTGAGCGCGATGTACGTGCCGCCGGGCCGCAGCAGCGGGCGGGACCGCGGCCCGTACTCGCCGCCGATCGTGTCGAGCACGACGTCCAGGTCGCCGGTCGCGGTGGTGAAGTCGGTGGTCGTGTAGTCGATGACCTCGTCGGCGCCGAGGCCGCGCACGAAGTCGTGCTTGGCGGCGCTGGCGGTGCCGATCACGTGCGCGCCGCGTGCCTTGGCGATCTGCACGGCGACGTGCCCGACGCCGCCCGCCGCCGCGTGGATCAGCACCCGTTGCCCCGCCTGAACGTTCGCGAAGTCCACAAGGGACTGCCAGGCGGTGAGCCCGACGAGCGGCAGCCCCGCGGCGGTGACGTGGTCGAGGCGCGCGGGTTTGCGCGCGAAGTGCCGCGGCGGCGCGACGACGTACTCGGCGTACGCGCTCGCCGGCTTCGGGAACAGCGGCATGCCGAAGACCTCGTCGCCCGGCGCGTACATCCGCACGCCGGGGCCGACGGCCGCCACCACGCCGGACACGTCGTAGCCGGGGACGAACGGGCCTGCGCTGCCGAGGGTCGCGCCGCGCGCCCGGGCTTTCCAGTCGGTGGGGTTGACGCCCGCGGCGTGCACGCGGACGAGGACCTCGACGGGACCGGGTTCCGGCCGGTCCAGTTCGACCTCTTCGAGAACTTCGGGGCCACCCGCGCGCCGGGCCATGATCGCTCGCATGGCTCCATCCTGTCGCTCGTGCCGTCGGTCGGCCAGTGGCCCGGAGGCCACGATGTGACAAGATCGGGCCATGCACCGGGTGGCCGTTCTGGCGCTCGACGGGGTCATCCCGTTCGAGCTGAGCATCCCGTCGCGGATCTTCGGCACCGCGACCACCGACGACGGCGCGCCGCTGTACGAGATCGTCACGTGCACGGTCGACGGCGGCCCGGTCCGCACGGCGGCGGACTTCGCGATCACGGTCGAGCACGACGCGTCGGTGCTGGCCACGGCCGACACGGTGGTCGTCCCGTCGCCGACCAGCGAGGTCTGCCTGACGGGAACGCTGCCGCCCGCGGTAGAGGCGGCGTTGGCGTCGGTGCGGCCGGGCACGAGGCTGGTGTCGATCTGCCTCGGCGCCTACGTGCTGGCCGCGGCGGGCCTCCTCGACGACAGACCCGCGACGACGCACTGGCTGCACTCGGAACTGTTCCGGGAGATGTTCCCGCGCGTGCGGGTGAACGAAGACGTGCTCTTCGTCGACGACGGCGATGTTCTCACGTCGGCAGGCGCCGCCGCCGGCGTGGACCTGTGCCTGCACATCGTGCGCCGCGACCACGGCAGCGCCGTCGCCAACGTGGTTGCCCGGAGGTGCGTGGTCCCCCCGTGGCGGGACGGCGGGCAGGCGCAGTACGTGACCCGCCCGGTGCGGGAACAGACAACGGCGACGACGGCCGGGGCACGGGAGTGGGCACTCGGCCGACTGGGCGAGGCCGTGGCGTTGGACGAGTGGGCCGAGCGGGCGGGCATGAGCAGGCGGACGTTTACGAGGCGCTTCCGCGAGGAGGTGGGAATGAGCCCGGGCCGGTGGCTCACGCGACAGCGGGTCGAACTGGCGCGCGACCTGCTGGAGACGACCGACCTGGCGGTGGATGTCGTGGCCGACAAGGCAGGTTTCGGCACAGCCGCCGCGATGCGGCACCACCTGCGGGCGGTACTCGGCACCTCACCGATGAGCTACCGGCGCACGTTCCAGGGGCGGTGAGGTCGGGCCTGGTTGTTGGGGGTTGCGTCGCGGAGAGTGGATCCCCTTCCCAGGCCCGCCTTCTCGGGCGCGGTCCGCGTTCCGAGCGCCTTCTCGGAGGAAGCCCGCCTCCCTGGGCGCGGCTCGCTTTCTCAGGCGCAGCGCGCCTTCCCGATGCAGCCCGCAGTGGGCCAGTTCGCTCGCTGGACGCAGCCAGCCTTCTAGAGCGAGCTGCCCACTTCCCAGGCCCGGCCACCTTCTCTGAGTGCAGCCGCTTGTGGGCGCAGCCCGGCTTCCGAGCGAAGCTCGCATCTCGGCGCGCCCGCACTTCCGCGGCGACCCACCCTCCCGAATGCAGCCATTTCCCGAGCGAAGTCTGCCGACCCGAACAACCCACCCGGAAGGGCGAGCCGAGCCCAAAGGCGGGCTTCGCCGGGGAAACGCGCCAAGGAACACGGGCCGTGTTCGGGAAGGTGGGCCGCGTCCGAGAAAGCAGGCTTTGCGCCGGGAGGCCGGGCTGCGCCCACAAGCGGCTGCACCCCCAGAAGGGCGGCCGTGCTCGGGGCGGGCAGGCTTCGCGCGAGAAGGCGACTTGCGCCAAAGAGCGGAAGTGGGTTGCGCCTGAGAAAGTCGGCTTCGTTGGGTAGGCAGGCTTCGTTTGGGAAGGTGTGCCGCGTTCGGGAGGTAAGCGGGTCTCGAAATAGCAGGCTTGCCTCGAGCGCGCGCAGCGTTCGGGAAGGTGATCGGCTTCCGAGAAGGCAAGCTTCGCCCGGGAAGACCGGCTGTGCCAAAGAAGGCTAGCTGCGCTGATGGAAGCTGGCAGGGCCTGGGAAGTGGGTTCTTCCACTGGCAAGCTTCGCTCGAAAGGCGGGCCACCGTGGGGGCGCGAGCCGCGTCCGAGAAGGGCAAGCTTCGCCGGGAAGACCGGCTGCGCCGAAGAAGGCTGGCTGCGCTGATGGAAGCTGACTGGGCCTGGGAAATGAGTTGTTTGAGCTTGCAGGCTTGGCTCGGGAGCTGCGTTCGGGAGGGGTGGGCCGCCGCGGGAGAGGGGCCGCGTCCGAGGAGGCAGGCTTCGTTCAGGAAGGCGTGCTGCGCCTGAGAACGCGGGCTGCGCTCACAGGCTGGCTGGGGCTGGGAAGGGGGTTCTGCCTTGTCGAGCGAGGCCGACATTCCCGAGTGGAGCCCGCGTTGCCGGGCCCCGGCCGATGGCGGTCTCGTTGTTGGCTTCGGCTCCCCCGTTGGCCTCCGGCCCCCGTTTTCCAGAGTACGGCACGGGACCGACATTTCGGCCCCGTGCCGTGGTGCTGGTGGGTGGTTGTCCACAGCGGGGTTGGCTGTCCACAACCTCGCCGCGGGTGGCGGTTTCTGTCGGTGGCTTCCGGTAGTGTGGTTCGAGGGGGCCGGAGGCCGCCGGGGGGTTACGGCAGGATCAGGATCGCGTCGCCTACTGGGCGTTCGCCTGTTGTGTCTGATGGTTTGTTGATCACCTGGTTGTTCGTGACCATCGTGGTTGAGCCGCCGCCGTCCAGGTTGATCGCGTTCCGCATGCCCAGTGCCTGTGCTACCGCTGCGCTTTCCGCGATCGACAGGCCCAGGCTTGTGGTGCTGCGGCCGTCGATCGTCGCCAGCAGGATTCGGCCCTGGCGGTCCACGCCCGCGATCGTGCGCGGGTTTCGTTTGTGGACCCAGCCGTAGTAGAAGCTCGGGTCGTTCGGGCGGACCATGCCGTCGGTTGCCGGGGTCGCGTGCCGACGACCGTCGCGGACCAGTTCCGGGCCGCCGTTCATGACGTAGTCCTCGGTGGCGCCGCGCAGTGTGCTCGTGATCGTGAGCTTCGTGCCCAGCGCGCGGAGGGCGTCCGCCTTGGTGCCTGTGCCCTGGATCGCACGGGTGCCGGGCGCCAGCGGGCCACCTCGCGGTTCACGGACCTCCGTCACCCGGTTCTTCGCGTCCACCAGGAGTTCCACGCCCGGGCCTGATGGTGTTCGGGCACCATAATCCCCGGTGAAGAGGACGGCCTCGTCCGGGTCGGTGCACGTGGTGTCGTGCAGTGGACGGTCGGTCGGCTGGTCGCCGGTGCCGCCGCAGTTGCGGATCAGCCCGGGCACCCGGTTGACGCCGTCCAGCCCGAGCGTCCGGTGTCCACTTCGGACGGTGCCGGTCCACGTGTGCCGTGCTACGCCGGCGTCTTTGCCGTCGGTGGAGAACACGAACGCGGGTCGTCCGTTGGTGGCCTCGCTCAGCACGCGCCCGGCGTAGACGCCTACCCCTGCCGGGTCGCCGGGGGCACCGGCCGCGGGGTCGAGCACGAAGAAGCCCGCGTTCACCGCCGCCGTGGCGCCCTTGGCCGCGGCGAGCGCGCTGGTGGTCTCCCGGCGCTCGAGGTCCGGACCGAAATCGCCGACGAGGTCGCCCCGGAACCGGCGCGGGTCGATCGTCAGCACCCGCACCTCCCACGGTCCCCGGTCGGTGCTGTCGCCGTCCCAGCCGGTGAAGACGGTGGCGGCGGTGAACTTGGCGGCCCGGATCGCGGCCAGCTGGGCGTCGGCGTCCGCCTTGACGGGGAAGGCGCCGACGCGGACCCGGAAGCCGAGGGTGCCGCCCGCGAAGTCGGCCATCCGCGGGGTCACGACCTCCTCGACGCGCGGCGTGAAGCCCGCCGCGGTGAGCGCGCTCGCGAGGGCGTCGGCGTGGGCGCGGTCCGCGAGGGCCGTGGGTGGGGTGTCGGGATCGGGTGAGCCACTGCCGCCGGGGATGGCGACCTCGACCGTCCACGTCTCGGCCGGGTCGGCCGCCCCGCGGACGATCGTCGTGAGCGTGACCCCGGGTTGGAGGGTCTGGACCGAGCGGGTCTCCGGCAGGTCAGCCGGGCCGAGCGGCAGACCTCGGGTGTGCGCCGCCGCTTGCGGGGTCTGCAGCGTGGCGGCGAGCAGGACAACTCCGGCCAGGACGGCCGACTTCCTCGTCCACATAGGCGTTTCCGTTCTGCGTCTGCGGTTCGCAGGACAACGTACCCCTCGATCGGCGGCTGTCCGCTGAACCGGACGGGTTCGTGGGCTGAACAGTCGGTTCGATCATCTTGGGGGCACGCGTGGACTGGCTCAACACCGAGTCGTGGTGGCGGTTCGTACTGTCCTGCCGGCAGTGACTGCACCGCGTGGAGCCGCTGTGGTTGACCGACTTGCCGCAGGTCGCTGTTGAGGGTGGCGTAGAAGGACAAACCGCTGCTTCGGCGAGCCCGCAGTGCAGGAGTTCGCCGACGAAGTGCTCAGCCACTCGCGGATACGTCCGGCTCGGGGGCCCGTCACTCGAGCGGGTTCGGCAGGCGTTCGGCGAGTGACGGGTCAGGCGTCTACCGCTACTCCCGGGATTGCCTTGATCTCGCCCAGGAAGGCTGGGGTCACCTTGATCGGGTAGTCGTCCAGGGCGAGGGTGATGCCGTTTTCCTTGTGGGCGAACTTGAGGTGCACCGGGGTGTCGCCTCGGTGGGCGGACAGGGTGTTCTTCAGTTCGCCCACCACCTCGTCGTTCAGCTTGCCTGGGTTGCACAGGAGGATGAACGGGGTTTCCTCGTCCGCTGCCGCCAGGTCGGCGTCGGTGAAGTCGAGGGGGATCAGGCCCGAACCGAAGACGGACATCTTGTCTTCGCGCCAGTTGACCCGGCCCTTCACGGCCACCGCGGCGTCTTCGACCAGGTCTTGTGACAGGACCGAGTAGCTCTTCGCGAAGAACAGGACCTCGATCGACGCGTCCAGGTCCTCGATCGTGCAGATGCACCACGGTTCGCCTTGTTTGTTCACCCGGCGTTCCATCGCGGAGATCATGCCCGACAGGACGATCTCGCCTTCCTTGGGCGGGTTGTCCAGGATCTCCGCGATCGGTTTCGGGGCGTGTTTGCGCAGCAGGCGTTCCGCGCCGTCCAGGGGGTGCGCCGACACGTACAGGCCCAGCATTTCCCGTTCGTACGCGAGCAGCTGCTTGCGGGGCCACTCCTCCGCCGTGAACTTCAGGTGGGCGAGCGGGCTGGAGTCGTTCGACTCGGCGGCCGACTCGTCGTCGCCGAAGCCGAACAGGTCGAACTGGCCCATCGCCTCCTGGCGCTTGAGGCCCACCACGGCTTCGACGGCCTCTTCATGCGCCTGGACCAGCGACAGCCTGGTGTGGCCCAGTGAGTCGAACGCGCCCGCCTTGACCAGGGACTCGATCACGCGCTTGTTGCAGACCACCAGCTCCGACTTGTCGAGGAAGTCGGTGAAGCTCTTGTAGTTGCCCTTCGCCTCGCGGGTCTTGATGATCGACTCGACCACGTTGGCGCCGACGTTGCGGACCGCGCCCAGGCCGAAGCGGATGTCGGTGCCGACCGCGGCGAAGCGCAGGCCAGACTCGTTGACGTCCGGCGGCAGCACCTTGATGCCCGCGCGGCGGCACTCGGACAGGTAGACCGCCGACTTGTCCTTGTTGTCCGCCACCGACGTGAGCAGCGCGGCCATGTACTCGGCCGGGTAGTTCGCCTTCAGGTACGCCGTCCAGTACGACACCAGGCCGTACGCCGCCGCGTGCGACTTGTTGAACGCGTAGCCGGCGAACGGGAGGATCGTGTCCCACAGCGCCTTGATCGCCGCGTCCGAGAAGCCGCCCGGGCGCAGGTCGCTGGCCTTCATGCCGGCCTCGAAGCGCGTGAACTCCTCGGCGAGGACCTCCGCCTTCTTCTTGCCCATGGCCTTGCGGAGCACGTCCGCCTGTCCCATGGAGTAGCCCGCGACCTTCTGGGCGATGAACATGATCTGCTCTTGGTAGACGATCAGGCCGTACGTCTCCGAGAGGATGTCCTTGAGCGGCTCCTCCAGCTCCGGGTGGATCGGCTTGATCTGCTGCCGCTTGTTCTTGCGGTCCGCGTAGTCGTTGTGGGCGTTCATGCCCATCGGGCCGGGGCGGTACAGCGCGCCGACCGCGACGATGTCCTCGAACCCGGTCGGCTGCATGCGCCGCAGCAGGTCACGCATGGGGCCACCGTCCAGCTGGAACACGCCGAGCGTGTCACCGCGGGACAGCAGCTGGTAGGTGTTCTTGTCGTCGAGCGTGAGCCGGTCGAGGTCGACGTCCTCGCCCCGGTTGGCTTTGATGTTGTCGATCGCGTCGCCGATGACCGTCAGGTTGCGCAGGCCGAGGAAGTCCATCTTCAGCAGGCCGATGGCCTCGCAGGACGGGTAGTCCCAGCCGGTGATGATCGAGCCGTCGTCGCGCTGCCACAGCGGGATCGACTCCATCAGCGGGCTCTTCGAGAGGATGACCGCGCACGCGTGCACACCCGCGTTGCGGATCAGGCCCTCCAGGCCGCGCGCGGTCTCGAAGATCTTGCCGACCTCGGCGTCGGTCTCGATCAGCGTGCGGACCTCGGCGGCCTCGGCGTACCGCTCGTGCTTGGGGTCGACGATGCCGGACAGCGGGATGTCCTTCGCCATGATCGGCGGCGGCAGCGCCTTCGAGATCCGGTCGGCGATGGAGAAGCCGGGCTGGCCGTGCAGGACGCGGGCCGAGTCCTTGAGCGCGGCCTTGGTCTTGATGGTGCCGAACGTGATGACCTGGGCGACCTTGTCGGCGCCGTACTTGTTCGTGGCGTAGGTGATCATCTCGCCACGCCTGCGGTCGTCGAAGTCGATGTCGATGTCGGGCATGGCGGTGCGCTCGGGGTTGAGGAACCGCTCGAACAGCAGGCCGTGCGGGATCGGGTCCAGGTTCGTGATGCCCAGTGCGTACGCGACCAGCGACCCCGCGGCCGAACCACGGCCGGGGCCCACCCGGATGCCGACCTCGCGGGCGTGCCGCACCAGGTCGGCGACCACGAGGAAGTACGCCGGGAAGCCCTTCTGGGTGATGACGCCCAGCTCGAACTCGGCCCGCTCGACGTACCCGTCGGGGATGCCGTCGGGGAACCGCCAGTTCAGGCCGCGCATGACCTCCTTGTGCAGCCAGCTGGCCTGGTCCTCGCCGTCCGGCACGTCGAACACGGGCATCCGGTCGACGTGCGCCCAGACCTCCTCGTAGGACTCGACGCGCTCGGCGACCAGCAGCGTCGTGTCCGCGGCGCCGGGGACCTCCTTGTCCCAGTAGTCGCGCATCTCCTCGGCGGACTTCAGGTAGTAGCCGTCGCCGTCGAACTTGAACCGGTTCGGGTCGGACAGGGTCTTGCCCGACTGGACGCACAGCAGCGCCGCGTGGGCCTCGGCCTGGTCCTTGGTGACGTAGTGCGAGTCGTTGGTGGCCAGCGGCTTGAGGTTCAGCTGCTTGCCGATCTCGAGCAGGCCCTCGCGCACCGACCGCTCGATCGGCAGCCCGTGGTCCATCAGCTCGAGGAAGAAGTTCTCGGCGCCGAAGATGTCGCGGTAGTCCGCCGCGGCCTGGATCGCCTCCGCGGTCTGGCCGAGGCGCAGGCGGGTCTGGACCTCGCCGGACGGGCACCCGGTCGTGGCGATGATGCCCTCGGCGTACTCGGCGATCAGCTCCCGGTCCATGCGGGGCTTGCGGTAGTAGCCCTCCATGCTCGCCCGCGACGACAGGGTGAACAGGTTCCGCAGGCCCTTCGCGTTGCCCGCGAGCATGGTCATGTGCGTGTACGCACCGCCACCGGAGACGTCGCCGCCCTCGCCCAGCTCGTCGCTGCTGCGCTGCCGCGCCTCACCCCAGAAGATCGGCTTCTTGTGGTAGCGGCTGGCGGGCGCGATGTAGGCCTCGATGCCGATGATCGGCTTGATCCCGGCCTTGCGCGACTCCTGGTAGAACTGGTCGGCGCCGTACATGTTGCCGTGGTCGGTCATGCCGACGGCGGGCATCCCGAGGCGCTTGGCCTCGGCGAACAGCGGCGCGACCTTGGCGGCCCCGTCGAGCATCGAGTACTCGGTGTGCACATGGAGATGAACGAACGAATCAGCCGCCACGAGGCACCACCCTACGACGCGTCGACGCGGGGGTGAACGACCGGCCGGGGCGTGTCGGGGGTCTGCGCTGGCATGGCTCGTTTGTACCGCGCAGCACCGACAATTTCCGGTGCGAGGCATGATCGGTGGCATGCGTTTCCGCCCCGTCTCGCCTGACCTGCTGATCACCGAGGTGACCGAGACGATCATCACCCGCGCGGGCGATGGGTGGACGAGGGCGGCCGTCGACGGCGCGCCCGCGGCCGAGCCCGGTGCGTTCGCCGACCGCCTCGCCGGCGCGCTGCGGCTGGCAGGCCGCCCGGTGCTGCGGGTGTCCACGCGGGACTACCTGCGCCCGGCGTCGCTGCGGTTCGAGCGCGGCAGGACCGACCCCGACGCCCGCTACGACGACTGGCTGGACCTCGGCGGGCTCACGCGCGAGGTGTTCGAGCCGCTCGCCCCCGGCGGCTCCGGGCGGGTCCTGCCCAGCCTGTGGAACGCCGGGACCGACCGCGCCACCCGCGCGGCCTACGTGGACCTGCCACCCGGTGGCGTGCTCGTGCTCGACGGCGAGCTGCTGCTCGGCCGTGGCCTGCCGTTCGACTGTTCCGTTCACCTCTGGCTCTCCCCCGCCGCGCTGCGCAGGCGCACCGCGGAAGCCGACACGTGGTCCCTGCCCGCGTTCGAGCGGTACCACTCGACCGTGCGCCCCCTGTACGCGGCCGACTTCGCGGTGCGGGTGGACGATCCGGCCCACCCGGCGCTGCTTGACGGATAGCAGTATATCGAACATGTGAGCGAGGTCTCGAGAGTGGCTGGCGAGCGGGTCACACGAGTGCGCGGTTGTCGGTGCCGTGCGGCAGACTCAGGCCCGGCACCCGACAGTCCCGCTCCGAGGAGGAGTACACATGGCAACCACCCGCACCGCGAACGCCCACTGGGAGGGCGCGCTGCTCGACGGCTCCGGCACCGTGTCGCTGGACTCGTCCGGCATCGGCACCTACGAGGTGTCGTGGCCGTCCAGGGCGAACGAGGCGAACGGCAAGACCAGCCCGGAGGAGCTCATCGCGGCGGCGCACTCGACGTGCTACTCCATGGCGCTGTCGCACGGCCTCGCGGGCGCGGGCACCCCGCCGCGGACCGTGGACACCAAGGCGGAGGTGACGTTCCAGCCTGGTGAGGGCATCACGGGCATCCACCTGACCGTGCGCGCCAGCATCCCGGGCATCTCCGCGGAGGACTTCGCGAAGGCCGCGGAGGACGCCAAGAAGAACTGCCCCGTCTCGCAGGCGCTGACCGGCACGACGATCACGCTCGACGCCGAACTGGTCTGAACTCACGCGCTCCCCGGTCGTGCCCGCCGCTACCGTGCGGGCATGACCGAGGGGATGCGCCTGCGTCCGGTGACCGAACCGGACCTCGACACGCTCGACGAGATGTTCGCCGACCCGGAGCTGATCGGGCCGTTCAACTGGGGCGGGTTCTCCGACCCCGGCGTGTGGCGGCGGCGGTTCAACGAGAACCGGCTGCTCTCGGACGAACGGAGCGTGCTGATGGTCGAGCTGGACGGCACGGCCATCGGGTTCGTGTCGTGGTACCGGTTGCAGACCGGGAACACGGTGCACGTGTTCCAGTTCGGGATCAGCCTTCTGCCCGCTGCGCGGGGCCGTGGGCACGGGGCGGCCGCGCAGCTCCTCCTCGCCCGGTACCTGTTCGCGCACTCGCCGGTCCACCGCATCCAGGCGGTGACCGAGGCGGAGAACATCGCCGAGCAGCGGTCGCTGGAGAAGGCCGGGTTCGTGCGGGAGGCGGAGCTGAAGGAGCACACCTTCCGCGACGGCGAGTGGCGGGACGAGGTGCTGTACCGGATGCTGCGCAGCGAACTGCCTGCCTAGGTCACCGCAGGCGGAGCTGCCGGTGCGGCACCGGCACGAGGATGCGGACGGCCGCGAGCGTGCACACCGGGTGCGCGCGGTCGACGGGCTGCACGCGCCGTGTTCCACGGGGCGGAATTGGCGCGACGGCGACCGGTCCGCGGGGTGAGGATGGCGGTATGGACGCCTCGATCGTGCTGGCCTTCACCCTGGCCTGTGTCGTGATCAGTGTCGTGCCCGGGCCCGACATGATGTTCATCCTCGCGAACGGGATCGCGCGTGGGCGGGCCGCCGGGGTGGTGGCCGCGGCGGGCATGTCGACCGGGCTGGCCGGGCACACGGTGGCCGCCGCGCTGGGGCTCGGGGCCGTGCTGCAGGCGGCGCCGATCGCGCTCGACGCGGTGCGGATCGTCGGGGCGGTCTTCCTCGTCTACCTGGCGATCGGCGCGTTGCGGTCGGCCAAGGACGTCGCCGCGACGGCGCCCGCGAAGTTCGGGGGGCGGTCGCTGCGCCGCACCTACCTGATGGCGACGCTGGTGAACCTGTCCAACCCCAAGGTCGTGCTGTTCTACCTGGCGTTCTTCCCGCAGTTCGTGACCGAGGGCGGCTGGGCGATGCCCGCCCAGTTCCTGGTCATGGGCGCGATCCTCATCGTGGTCGGGTTCTGCGTCGACGCGACCGTCGGGCTCGCCTCGGGCGCGCTGTCGGCGTTGTTGCTGCGCAAGCCGGCGGTGCGGCGCTGGCTGAACCGGGTGTCCGCGGCGATCTTCGGTGCGCTGGCGGTGCGGCTGGTCGCCGACCGCTAGGCTGCCCCGCCGGGGGTGAGTCGTGACGCGTCGGGTTCTCGCGGTCGGCGGCGCGGGCCTGGTCGCGGCGGCCGTGCTGCTCCTGCTGGTCGACTGGGCCAACTTCATGGACCTGCGGGTCTACCGCGCGGGCGGGCAGGCGTTCCTCGACGGGTTCGGCCTCTACACCGACGAGTTCGGCAGCCGGTACGGCACGGGACTGCCGTTCACGTACCCGCCGCTCGCCGCGATGCTGTTCACGACGCTCGCGGTGGTGCCCGTCGTGGTGGCGGTCGCGGCCCTCACCGCGGTCTCGCTGGCCGCGCTGGCCGCGGTCGCGGTCGTCGTGGCGCGGCGGCCGGTCACGCTGGTCGCGGCCGCGTTCGCGTTCGGGGTCGTGCTCGAACCGGTGCGGCTCACGCTCAGCTTCGGGCAGGTCAACCTGGTCCTGATGGTGCTGGTCGTGGCCGACTGCCTGCTGCCGCGCACGTGGTGGCCGCGCGGCGCGCTGATCGGGCTGGCGGCGGCGGTGAAGCTGACCCCGTTCGCGTTCCTGCTGTTCTTCGCCGCGCACCGGCGGTGGCGGCCGGTGTGCACCGCGGTCGGCGCGTTCGTGGCGGTGTCGCTGCTGGTGTGGGTGATCGCGCCCGCCGACACCCCCGCGTACCTGTCGACGGTGCTCGGCGACCCGACGCGGATCGGCGGGCTGACCTACACGGGCAACCAGTCGCTCAACGGGTTCTGGCACCGGCTCGGTCTCGCCGACGGGCTGACGACCGCGCTCTGGCTGACGTCCGCGCTGGCCGTGGCCGCCCTGGGGTGGCTCGCCGTGCGCAGGGCCCGGGCGGCGGGCGACGACCTCGGCGCGCTGCTCGCCGCCGCGATCGCCGGGCTCCTCGCGTCGCCGGTGTCCTGGTCGCACCACTGGGTGTGGGCGATGCTCGCGGGGGTGTGGCTCGTGCCCCGGCTGCGGGACTGGCACTGGCCCGGCCGGATCGCCGCGGTGGCGGGTCTGCTGGTGTTCGTCGCGCCGCCGCACTGGGTGCTGCCGAACCGGTACGACCGGGAGCTGGACTGGGCGTGGTGGCAGCACGTGGTGGGCAACGAGTTCACCTGGTTCGGGCTGGCGCTGCTGGTGGTCACAGCAGTCGTGTCGTCCCGGCGTCGTACACCAGCAGCCGTCCGGGAGCCGGCGCCACGGTCATAGTGGCCCCCACCGCGGGCTCGTCGTGTTCCGGCACCGTCAACCCGACGAGGACCTCGCCGGGGCACTCCAGTGTCACCAGCGAGGTGACGCCGAGGTTCTCGACGATGGACACCGCGCCCGTGATGCCCTCGGCGGCGGGCTGCAGGTACTCGGGGCGGATGCCCGCCACCACCTTGGTGCCGTCCGCGACGGACAGCCCGGTGGGGAGCGGCAGCCGGGCGCCCGCGACCGACAGCGTGCCGTCGGCCACGACGCCGTCCAGGAGGTTCATCGGCGTGGACCCGATGAAGTTCGCGACGAACGTGTCCGCGGGCCGCTGGAACACGTCCTTCGGCGTGCCGAGCTGGCGGATGCGGCCGTCGGCCATCACCGCGATCCGGTCGGCGAGCGCGAGTGCCTCCGCCTGGTCGTGGGTGACGAACACCGTGGTCAGGCCCAGGTCGCGCTGCAGGCGCTTGAGGAACGTGCGTGCCTCCAGCCGCAGCCGGGCGTCCAGGTTGGACAGCGGCTCGTCGAGCAGCAGCACGTCGGCCGCCATGGCGATGGCCCGCGCGAGCGCCACCCGCTGCTGCTGCCCACCGGACAGCTGCGCAGGCCGCCGTTCCAGCAGCTCCGCCAGGCCGAGACCCGCCGACGTGGACGCCGCCGCGTCCTGTTGCGCCTGCCGGGACGCGCGCCGCACCCGCAGGGGGTAGGCGATGTTCTGCGCGACCGTCATGTGCGGGAAGAGGGCGTAGTCCTGGAACACCATCGCGACGCCGCGCTTGCCCGCCTCGGCGCGCGTGACGTCCCGGTCGCCGAGCGAGATCGTCCCCGACGACGACTGTTCCAGGCCCGCGATGGTCCGCAGCAGCGTGGTCTTGCCGCACCCGGACGGGCCGAGCAGCGCGAAGAACTCGCCGTCGCGGATCGACAGGTCCAGGTCGTCCACCGCGCGCACCCCGTTCGGGTACACGGTGGACAGACCGGTCAGCTCGATCGACCCCATCAGGCCTTGATCCCTCCGTGGAAGCGGAACCCGTACCGCTTGTTGACGAACAAGTACAGCGCCACCACCGGGACCGCGTAGAGCAGCGAGAACACCGGGATCACCGTCAGGTTCGCGCTGCCGCCCTCGTCCTTGAGGGTGCGCAGCAGCACGGCCGCGGGCTGCTGCTCGACCTCGCGCAACAGCAGGAACGGCAGCAGGAAGTTGCCCCAGGCCTGCACGAACGCCCAGACCGTGATGGTCGCGATGCCGGGCCGCGCCCCCGGGAGCACGACGTGGCGCAGCACCTGGCCGGGTGAGGCGCCGAACACCCGCGCGGACTCCTCGTAGCTGCGCGGGACCGCGTCGACGAAGTCCTTCAGGATGAAGATCGCCGCGGGCAGCATGCCGCCCGCGATCACGAGCCCCGTCGCGTACTGCGAGTTGATCAGGCCGAGCTGGAACATCATCACGAAGATCGGCACCATCGCCGCGGTGCCGGTGACCACGCTGGACAGCAGCAACAGCACGTAGAGCAGCGCGTCCCGGCCCGGGATGCGGACCCGGGACAGCGCGTACGCGGCGAGCGTGCCGAACGCCGTGGTCACGATCGTCGCGACCGCGCACAGCACGACCGAGTTCACGAGCGATCCCAGCGCGTACGGGTGGGCGAACGTGATCCGCCAGTTGTCGAGCGTCCAGTCCGGCCACCGCAGGCCGACGCCGGGGTCGCTGTCGAACGGCGCGGACGCGAGCCACAGCATGGGGACCGCGAAGAACGCCAGCAGCACCGCGATCAGCACGGTGTACGCCGAGCGGCGCAGCATGGCCCGGAACGTCATGCCCGCCTCCGCAGCAGCAACAGGTAGAGCAACGACACCAGCAGGTTCACGATCAGCAGCAGGAACGAGATGGCGGCCGAGTAGCCGAGTTCGCCGTTCGCGATGGCCTGCTGGTAGATGAACACGGGCAGCGTCTCCGACTCGTGGTTCGGGCCGCCCGCGGTGAGCAGGAACGGGGTGAAGTCGTTCGCCGTCCACAGGGAGATCAGCAGCGTGTTGGTCAGCACGTGGCCCCTGATGTGCGGGAACACCACGTCCCGCACGGTCTGCCAGCCGTTGGCGCCGACGGTCTTCGCCGTCTCCAGCTGGGACGGCGGTACGGCGGCCAGTGCCGAGCTGTACAGCATCATCGAGAACGCGGTGCCGCGCCACGTGTTGAACACGATCAGCGACGCCATCGGGTACTCGACGAGCCAGGCCGTGGCGCCGTTGCCGAGCAGGGTGTTCAGCGTGCCGCCGTCGCGGTCGAGCACGGCCGTCCACAGGTAGGCCACGACCACGCTCGGCAGGATCCACGCGAGCAGCACGAACGCCTCGACCACGCGGCGCACCACGGGTTTCGCCGACCGCAGCACCCACGCGAGGCCGAAGCCGAGCAGGTTCTGGCCCAGCACCGCCGAGCCCATGACGAACAGCAGCGTCAGCCACAGCGCGTTGCCGAACAGGGCGTCGTCGAGGGCGTTGAGGAAGTTCGCCACGCCGACGAACGACGGCGCGACCGACGCGGGCCCGGTCAGCGCGTAGTTCGTCAGTCCGATGTAGACGGTCCAGAGCGCGGGGAAGACGAGGAACAGCCCGATGAGCAGCAGGGCGGGCGACACGAACGCGATCGCCCGCCCGACGCCGAGGCCGGCGGAATCTCGTGTCTGATTGGTCGCTTCGCTCATCCGCTCAGTCGCCGTCTTCCCTCGTCGCGTGCTCGGCGCTGGCGCGCCTGCGCGCGCTCCTCAGTCCAGACGACGACCGCTCCTTCGCTCCGCTCCCGGCTAGCCACGCGCCACCTTGTCCTCGCCCACCGCCTTGACCAGCGCCTCCTCGTAGGCCGACGCCGCCTCGTCGACCGACTTGCCCGCCACGATGTCGGCCGTCGCCTGCTGCAGCGCGGTCGACACCTTCGGGTACTCGGCGAGACCTGGCCGGAAGCGGGTGATCGGCAGGACCTCCTCGGCGATGAAGCTCAGCATCGGGTCGTTCTCGAGGACCTCCTCGTTGACGTCGTCGCGCTGCGTGACCTGAGCGGTGTCACCCAGACGTGCCTTGGTGGCCTCGGCCGAGTTCATGAACTGGAGCAGCTCCCAGGCCTGCTGCGGGTACTTCGTGTTGGGGTTGATCACCCGCACCGAGCCTCCGGACATGCTGACGAAGTCCTGGCCGCCGACGCCGGAGCCGGGGTTCATGGCGGGGATCTTCGCCCAGCCGACCGCGGTGTCCCGGTCCGCCATCTTCGCCACGCCGACGGTCGGTTCGACGACGGAGCGCCAGAAGTAGTCGCTCTCCAGCAGCATGCCGATCTTGTTCTGGGCGAACAGCTCGAAGGAGCGGTCGCGGCCCTTGGCCTCCTGCGCGAGCACCGGGTCGCCGAGCTTGCCGCCGTAGACCTGCTTGTAGAGGTCGAGGACCTGCTTGACGTTCTCGGTGGCGCCCTGCCACTTGCCGTCCTGGTGGATCTCGGCGCCGGTGCCGGCGAGCAGCGGGAGGACGCCCTGCATGGTGGTCGCCTCGGTCATGGCGGTGCCCGCGTTGAGCTGCATGGGGATGACGCCGGGCAGTTGCTTGAGCGAGACCGCGGCGGCCGTGATCTCGTCCCAGCTGGTCGGCTGCCAGTCGGCGGGCAGGCCGACCTGCGCGAAGAGCTTCTTGTTGAAGAAGATGACGCGCCCGTCGGTGCCGACGGGGATGCCGTAGCGCTTGCCCTCGTACTCGCCGACGGCCTGGACCGCGTCGGTGATCTGGCTCCAGCCGTCCCAGCCGTCGACCTTGTCCTTGCCGACGACGTCCTCCAGCGGCCGGATCTGCCCGCCCTGGGCGAACTCGCCGAGCCAGATGCCGTCGACCTCGACCACGTCGCCGCCGATGTCGGTGCCGAAGTCCAGCGCGATCTTCGCCTTGTAGTCGGCGTCGTCGACGCCCGTGCCGTCGAACTTGACGGTCACGTTGACGCCCTTGGCCTTCTGCTGCTTGGTGAACTCGGGAATCACCCAGTCGCTGATCCACGTGGCGGTGATGTCGTTCTTGCCGCCCGCGACCGCGTTGGCCGTGACGGTGAGCGTGACGTCCTTGGCGTCCGCGTTGCGGGCCGTGTCCGACTCCTGCTGCTGGCCGAGGCAGCCGGCCAGGGCCATCGTGGTGACCGCTGCCGCGGCCAACGCCACCGTGCGGCGAACTCGCATCTCTCGGCACCTCTCGTCATCGAGTCAGTTGGTCTTTCACCAACAGTGGTCCGAACAGGACGGAGATTAGTGCGGATGGCGGGTGGAGGCGAGCACAGCTCGGCGGCGATGTGGGAGCGGGGAGGTTTTCTCGGGGTTTCTGGGGTTGTCGGGGTGGTTCGGTTGGTGGGTGGAGCGTGGGGTGTGGGGGGCTGCGGTGTGGGTGGCGGGGGCAGCCCGGGGAGCGGGCTCGGCGCGGAGCCGACGGTGCGGGCTGCCAGGGGCAGCCAGCGCAGCGGGCTCGGCGGGCGCAGCCCGCGGAGCGGGCTCGGCGGCGAAGCCGACGGTGTGGGGCTCGGCAGGGGCAGCGCGCCATACGGGGCTCGGCGGGCGCAGCCCGGGGAGCGGGCTCGGCGACGGAACCGACGGCGTGGGCTCGGCAGGGCACCCGCCATACGGGCCCGCCGAGCACAGCCGCGCAGCGGGCTCAACCGCGGAACCGACGGTGTGGGGCTCGGCAGGCGAACCCGCCATACGGGCCCGGCGAGCGCAGCCCGCGGAGCGGGCTCGGCGAGCACAACCCGCTCAGCAGGCTCGCCGGGCGGAGCGACAGGATGGGCTGGGCGGGCGCACCCCGCCATGCGGGCCTGGCGGGCGCAGCCCGCGCAGCGGGCTTGGCAGGCGCACCCCGCCATGCGGGCTCGGCACGCACAGCCCGCCGGGCGTCAGCCCACGAAGGGACTGCCTGCCTGCCATCCCGTCGACCTGGCGAAGCCCGATCACGCCGTGTCAAAGGGGCCCGAAGCACGACGCAACCCCTGCCCAATCCCCGGGCCCCCTTGACACGGTGTGATAGCCCTCCGGGAGGTCGACGGGATGGCAGGCAGACAACGGACACCAGTCCCTGCCAAACCAACCCCGCGCAAGACCCCCGCCATCCCGGAGACCAGCCCCTCCGGCGAGGAGGCCCGTCCGGCAGGACGCCCTCCGGCGAGGACGCCCGTCCGGCGAGGACAAAACCCAGGACGGGGACAACCACCCAGGACGGGACCACCCAGGACGGGACCACCCAGGACAGCGAAACCATCACGAAGAACGCGGCGTCCCGGCAAGAGCCAGCACCGACCCGTCATGCCCGCACAACACGTGCCCGTGCGGCCCGGGCGGATCGAACGTGTCCCGATCGAACCGGACCTTGTGCGTGGCATCCCGGCCCACGACCAACGTCCCCGGGGCGTCCAGCGCGATCACCTTCCCGTCCACCGGCAGCAGCACCGGGCCGGTCCGGTCCGCCGACACCGCGGTCCGGCCCGCCCGCAGCCCCTCCAGCACGGCAGGCACCAGCTCGTCGGCGTTGCGGGCGTGCGCGTCCACCGCCACCCACGTCGTCGGGGCGCCCAGGCGCACGCCCTCGTCCAGGCGGTGGAAGTCGCTGCCGCCGATGGGGGTCGCCTCGCTGCCCCACGCCTGCCACCACGCGACCGGCCCGCCCCAGTTCGGGGCCTGCCAGCTCGAGTGCCACACCTCCGCGAGCGGCGGGTGCTCCGGCAGGGGGTGGCGCCACGCGCAGTCGCCGCCGAGCGGGTGGTTGATCGACAAGAGACCGCCGCGTTCGCGGACCGTCTTCACCCAGTTGGCGGCGGGCTCGCGGAAGTCGATCCAGCCGATGTCGCCGTAGGCGTTGGCGTGGCCGAACTCGGTGGTGATCTCCTGCCCCGGGATCAGCGCGATGCCGTAGTGGCGGCCGATCGCGGCCAGCTCCGCGTGGTGGCTGACCGTGTTGTGGTCGGTGACGGCCAGCGCGTCCAGGCCCGCCGCCACCGCTTCCGCTGCCAGTTCGGCGATCGTCAGCGCACCGTCGGAATGCACGGTGTGCGCGTGCAGGTCGACCGCGACCCAGCGCAGGCCCGCCGCCGCGGGGAGGCCGCGCGGCCTCGGCTTCGCCGGGACGGGCGGGTTCGGGCGCGGTGGCTCCGGGCGCGCGTCGCCGTCGGTCTCGATCGTGACCGTCACCTCGACGCCCGGGGCGGGGATGCGGTGCAGGCCCAGCACGACGTGCCACTCCCCCGGTTCCAGCTCGCCCGCCACGTACCCGGGGGTCGCCGCCTCCGGCGTGATCACGTAGCTCCTCCTGGCGCTGCCCGACCACCCGCGCCAGCCGTTCGCACCTTCGCAGCCCAGGTCGATGACGGCACCAGACGACTCGTCGAACGCCAGCTCCACCGCGATGGACCGGCACCCCTCCGGCACCTCGAAGGGCAGCAGGGGCCAGTGCCTGTCCGCTCTCAGGTCGCGGGTCCAGAAGCCGCGGTGCGTCGTGTGGGGCCTCACGTCAGCCCCTCGCAGGCTCGGGCCCGTCGCTCGCGATCGCCCTGTGTTCGATGCTCTGTTCGATGATTCGCTCCGCAAGCTCCGCTCATGGCTCCGCAAGCTCCGCTCATAGTCAGATCCTGCCAGTAACGATCCGGACAGCGGAGGGGAGAATGGCCCCGCGTGGGCGCGGCTTCCGCCGCGATGATCGAGTGGACGGGGTAGCGTGCGAGCCGTGACGGATCCGGTAGACGTCCGCCTGCTCGGTGTGGTCGCCGAGATGGGCAGAGCAGCGGTGCACGAGGTCGCCGCCCGTGTGGGAATGGACCCCCGGGAGGTGGCCTCGCGGCTTGTCGCGCTCTCGGCGACCGGGTTGCCGCTGCTCGTGGGTGTCGAGTGCGACCCGGCGCGGCTGGCACAGGCGGCCGCCCAGGCGCTGGCCGCCGCCTCGCCGCCGTACGGCGTGCAGACGCCCTACCCGCCGCAGCAGCAGTACCCGCAGTCAGGGCCGATGCAGACGCCCTACCCGCAGCAGCAACCCCAGCCCGGGCCGCTCGCCCCGCCGTCCGGGCCGCACTCCGTGCCGCAGCCGATGATGCCGCGCACGGGACCGCCCAGCGCGCCGTTCCCCGCGCAGTCGCTGCAGACGGGGCCGCCCAGCCAGCCGTTCCCGGCACCCGTGCAGCAGGCGCCGCAGCCGCCACCACAGCAGCAGCCCCAGCCGACGGTTCAGGTCGAGGCGCCGATCAGCACCTGGGGTCCGCCGCAGACGTCGACGTGGGCCCGTGGCGACGCGCCGCCGCAGGATGTGACGCAACCCACGGTCCGGGCGGAGCGGGTGGAGCCCGACGTGCGGCAGGGCAGGGTCGGGTCCGCGCTGCAGACGGAAGGGCTCGAGGGCGAGCGGCTGTCGATCACCCTCGTGGAGGTCGTCGACCCGGCCGACTACCTGTTCACCGCGGCCGGGTACCGGCTGCAGGAGGGTGAGCGGTCGGTCGTGGTGCACACCGAGCTGACCAACCGGGGCTCGGTGGCGTTCCAGTCGCTGCCGGACCTGTACCTGGTGCTGGTGACGCCGGACGGCAAGACCATCTCGAAGGCGCCGGTGTCGCTGTCGTCGCGGCCACCGCACCGGATCGGGGTGCCGCCGGGTGAGACGCAGGGCGGGCACACGGTGTACGTGGTGCCGGAGCACACGGAGATCACGTCGGTGCGCTGGAGCCCCCGCCCCGACGAGGAGTCCCGCACGCTGACCTGGACGGTCGAGAACTAGTCACCGCTCCGGTAATCGGAACATCCGCGCGACCCACGACTTGCGCTTCTGCTCCTCCTCCCGGGGAAGGCTGCGCACGACCGGGATCGGGTTCGTGGGCGGTTCGACGCGGTGGTCCGGTTCCCGCCTGCGTGGCGGTGGCTGCTGCGCGCGACGACCGGGCGGCGGCTCGGGGTCCGGCTCGACGTCGAACGGTGACTCCGGGGGTCCGCCGCCGATCACCGCGGGCGCGACGCCGTCCTCGAGGAAGTGCTCCACCGGGTCACCGTCGGCTCTGTCGCGCACGCGCACCACCCCCACCCTCGCTGGTTGCGCACCAAACTACGCGAAAACGGGCGGCAGGTGGAGGACTCAGCTCTCCGCGGTGAGACGGTCCAGCGCTTTCCGCAGATCCTCCGGGTACTCGCTGGTGAACTCGACCCACTGCCCGTCCGCCGGGTGGTGGAAGCCGAGCCGCCGCGCGTGCAGCCACTGGCGGGACAACCCGAGCCGCTTGGCGAGGGTGGGGTCGGCGCCGTAGGTGAGGTCGCCGACGCACGGGTGCTTCAGCGCGGAGAAGTGCACGCGGATCTGGTGCGTGCGACCGGTTTCGAGCCGGATGTCCACGAGCGTCGCGGCACGGAACGCCTCGATCGTCTCGTAGTGCGTGACGCTGGGCCGCCCGCCCGCGACGACCGCGAACTTGTAGTCGTGCCTGGGGTGCCGGTCGATGGGCGCGTCGATGGTGCCGGACGACGGGTCGGGGTGGCCCTGCACGAGCGCGTGGTAGCCCTTCTCCACCGTGCGTTCCTTGAACGCGCGCTTGAGCACCGTGTACGCGTGCTCGCTCTTCGCCACCACCATGATCCCGGTGGTGCCGACGTCGAGCCGGTGCACGACGCCCTGCCGCTCGGCGGCGCCGGACGTCGACACCCGCACGCCCGCGGCGGCGAGCCCGCCGATGACCGTCGGCCCGGTCCAGCCGGGGCTGGGGTGCGCGGCGACGCCGACCGGCTTGTCCACGACCACGATGTCGTCGTCCTCGTGGATGATCGACATGCCGGGCACCTCGATCGCGGGCGGCGGGCCGCCGTCCGCGCGCTCCGGGTCCGGGATCGTGACCTCCAGCCACGCACCCGCGGTGAGCTTGTCCGACTTGCCCGCGGTGCGGCCGTCGAGCAGCACGTCACCGGACTCGGCGATCGCGGCGACCGCGGTGCGGGACAGGCCCAGCAGCTTCGCGAGCCCCGCGTCCACGCGCATGCCGTCGAGCCCGTCCGGCACGGGCAGGGTCCTGGCGGTCACTTGGCGTCCTTCTTGTCCGAGGTGCGGCGGCCGTCGTAGTCGCGGCCCAGCAGTGCCATCAGCACGATCAGCGCGCCGCCGACGCAGATCGCCGAGTCGGCGATGTTGAACACGGGGAACGCCTCGCCGTTGGGGGCGAACGGGGACAGGAAGTCCACGACGTGGCCGTGCATGGCGCCGGGCGCGCGGAAGAACCGGTCGAGCAGGTTGCCGAGCGCGCCGGCGAGCACCAGCCCGAGGCCGACGGCCCAGCCGGACGACCGCAGCTTCGGCATCACCCAGACGATGCCGACGACCACGGCGAGCGCGATGAGCGTGAGCACCCACGTCATGCCGGTCGCCATGCCCCACGCGGCGCCCGGGTTGCGCACGATCTGCAGGTAGAACAGGCCGCCGAGCACCCGGACGGGCGCTTCGTGCTCGAGCCCGGCGAGCGCGAGCTGCTTGGTGATCTGGTCGATGACCAGCACGACCGGCGCGACGGCGGCGACGAGCCACACCTTGCGCGGTGGCAGTGGCACCGCGGGTTCCACGGTGTCTGGCTCGGTGCTCGTCTCGTCCGTCACCAGGCCATTGTCCACGGTCCGTTCACAGACCGGTCAGGAAGGCCGGGAGCGGCCGGGGGTCCGCGACCGGCGCGTAGCGGCCGTCGACCAGCTCGTACCGCTCCGCCGGGCCGTCGGCGACCAGCCGCCGCAGCGCCGTGAGCAGGCGGTCGACGTGCTCGGCGGTGCTGCCGAGACCGAGGCTCGCCCGCAGCGCGCGGCCGCCGGTGAGCCTGCCGACCGCGATGTGCGCGCAGAACGCGCCGTCGCGCACGCCGATGCCGTGCTCGGCCGACAGGTACGCGGCGACCAGGCCGGGGTCGTGGCCCTCGACGGTGAAGCTGACGACGCCGACCCTCGGGTTGTCCTCTCCCAGGATCGACAGCTGCCGGACGCCGGGGATGCTCGCGAGCCCGGTCCGCAGGCGGGCGAGCAGGTCCTCCTCGTGCGCGACGACCGCGTCCCACGACCCGCTCAGCGTGCGGCAGGCGACGGCGAGCGCGTACGCGCCGACGACGTTCGGGGACCCGGCCTCGTGCCGCTCCGGCCCGTGGTTCCACGACACCGCGCGCTCGGTGACCAGCCTGGTCGCGCCGCCGCCCGCGAGGTACGGGTGGGCGGCCCGCAGCCAGTCGGCGCGTCCGACCAGGGCGCCCGCGCCGAACGGGGCGTACAGCTTGTGCCCGGACAGGACCACGTAGTCGACGTCCAGCGCACGCACGTCGACCGGGCGGTGCGGCGCCAGCTGGGCGGCGTCGAGCACGACGCGCGCACCGTGGCGGCGGGCGACGGCCGCGAGGCGCGCGACCGGCCAGATCTCGCCGGTGACGTTGGCGGCGCCGGTGACCACGACGAGCCGGGGCCCGGTCGGCGTGGCGGCGAGGGCCTCGTCGAGGTCGCGTTCGACGTTCGCGGACGGCGTCACCCGGTACACGTTCGGGCCGCGCCACGGCAGGAGCGCGGCGTGGTGGTCGGTGTCGAAGACGATCACCGAGGTGCTGGTGGGTACCGCCCGCGCGAGCAGGTTCAGCGCGTCGGTGGTGTTGCGGGTGAAGACCACCTCGTCGGTGCGGCGGGCGCCGACGAACTCGCGGACCACGCCGCGGGCCTGCTCGTAGACCTTCGTGGACACCTGCGAGGCGAACCCGGCGCCGCGGTGCACGCTCGCGTACCAGGGCAGGAACTCGTCGACGGCCCGCTGGACCGCGTCCAGACAGGGCGCGCTGGCCGCGTGGTCGAGGTTGGCGTACTGGACCTGCCTGCCGTCGGTGAGCGGCACGGTGAGCCTGCTGCCCGCGACGGACGGCAGGCCGGTGCTCGGTGCTTCGACGGCGGCTCGGGCATGGGGGATCGCGAGCGTCATCAGGCTTCTCCCAGGTCGGGGACCCCGTGCCCCGGGATCCGCGCTTGCCCGTCCGCACCTCGCGGAGGGCCTGGTCCTCACCCGGGGCACCCCACCGCGGTTGGAGGGTTGCCGGCCAGCAAGCCGGGGCTTGACGCTGGCGCTCATGACCTTCGTGAAGAAAAGGTAGCCGATGGTCCGTTCGGCTGTCCAACGGATGTGACCCTTGCCAGACTGACCCCATGGCTGACTACGACGTGCTGGTGCTGGGGTCGGGACCGGGCGGTCAGAAGGCGGCGATCGCCGCGGCGAAGCTCGGCGCGTCCGTCGCGCTGATCGAGCGGCGCAACATGATCGGCGGCGTGTGCATCCAGACCGGCACGATCCCGTCGAAGACGCTGCGCGAGGCGGTGCTGTACCTGACGGGCATGTCGCAGCGGGAGCTGTACGGGCAGAGCTACCGCGTCAAGGAGGACATCACCATCGGCGACCTGACCGCGCGGACGTCGCACGTGGTCGGGCGCGAGGTCGACGTGATCCGCAGCCAGCTGGCCCGCAACGGGGTGGCGCTGCTGCCCGGCACGGGCCGGTTCGTCGACCGGCACACCGTGCAGGTGGCCGACGGCACCGGGCAGGAACGCAAGGTCACCGCCGAGAAGATCGTGATCGCCACGGGCACCCGCCCCGCCCGTCCGTCCTCTGTGGACTTCGACGACCAGACCATCGTCGACTCGGACGGCATCCTGGGCCTGGAGAAGATCCCTCGGTCGATGGTCGTGGTCGGCGCCGGGGTGATCGGCATCGAGTACGCGTCGATGTTCGCCGCGCTCGGCACCAAGGTGACGGTGATCGAGCAGCGGATGCGGATGCTCGAGTTCGTCGACACCGAGGTGGTGGAGGCGCTCAAGTACCAGCTGCGGGACCTCGCGGTGACGTTCCGGTTCGGCGAGACGGTGACCGCGGTCGAGCGGTACGCGAAAGGGACGGTCGCGATCCTGGAGAGCGGCAAGAAGATCCCGGCCGACACGGTCATGTACTCGGCGGGGCGGCAGGGCATGACCGACGGGCTGGACCTCGCGGCGGCGGGCCTGACCGCGGACAAGCGCGGCCGGATCACGGTGGACGCGAACTTCCGCACCGAGGTGGACAACATCTACGCGGTCGGCGACGTGATCGGCTTCCCCGCGCTGGCGGCGACGTCGATGGAGCAGGGCAGGCTGGCGGCGCACCACGCGTGCGGCGAGCCGGTGCACGAGATGCACGCGCTGCAGCCGATCGGGATCTACACGATTCCGGAGATCAGCTACATCGGCCGGACCGAGGACGAGCTGACCGAGCAGCGGGTGCCGTTCGAGGTCGGCGTGTCCCGGTACCGGGAGCTGGCGCGCGGCCAGATCATCGGCGACTCGTACGGGGTGCTGAAGCTGCTGGTGTCGCCTGCGGACCGGTCGCTGCTCGGCGTGCACGTGTTCGGCACCAACGCCACCGAGCTGGTCCACATCGGACAGGCCGTGATGGGCTGCGGCGGCACGATCGACTACCTCGTCGACACCGTGTTCAACTACCCGACGCTGGCCGAGTCGTACAAGGTGGCCGCCCTGGACGCGACGAACAAGATGCGCCAGATCAGCATGCTGACGGACTAGTAGCCCGGGCTCAGTGCGTACAGCTCCAGCTTCGAGCACCGAGTGCAGCGGTAGGCGGCGATCTCCCACTTCTCCTTGAAGGCCTGCTTCGGACCGCCGAAGATGCCGCGTTCCATCGCGCCGCGCACCCACTTGTTCTCCATGCCCTGGCGCGCGTCGACGATCCAGCCGGGCTCCAGGGTCTCGTTGCCGCAGGACGAGCAGCTCTTCTCCGCCATGGGGTGGACCGTAACCGAATCCGGGGCCCGCGGTGGGCGAAACGGCTAGTCCGCGCCGGTTTCGCCGCGCCAGCGGGCGAAGCGGCCCGCGCGGTCGACGGCGCGGATGCGGCGTTCGGTCGCGGTGCGGACCTGTTCGGTGGCGACGACCAGCAGCTGGTCGTGTTCCTGCACGCGGGTCGACGGGCCGGGGGTGTGGCCGACCCCCTTGCGCACCACCAGGCTCACCGTCGCGCCCACGGGGAGGCGCAGCTCGGACAGGTAGACACCGTGCATCTTCGAGCCGGCAGGCACGGTGAACGTCAGCAGCACGGCACCCAGCTCGTCGAGGGGCGCCGCGTCGACGTCCACCTCGCGGGTCTCCCCCGTCTTCGCGAGGCCGAGCCACCGGGAGATCAGCGGCAGGGTGCTGCCCTGCACGATCGTCAGCACGATGACCAGCACGAACACCGCGTCCACGAGCCGTTCGGCGCCCGGCACACCCTCGGTGAGCGGGATCATCGCCAGCACGATCGGCACCGCGCCGCGCAGGCCCGCCCACGACAGGAACGCCTGCTCGCGCCACGGCACGCGGAACGGCGTCAGCGACACCGCGACCGACACCGGCCGGGCGAGGAACGTGACGACGAGGCCGGCGACGAGGCCCGGCACCACCGCGTCGAGCAGCCTGCTCGGCGACATGAACAGTCCCAGCAGGACGAACAGGCCGATCTGCGACAGCCAGCCGAGCCCCTCCGCGAACGACAGCGTGTCGTTGCGGTGCGGGAGCTTCGAGTTGCCGAGCACGAGCGCCGCCAGGTACGCGGCGAGCAGCCCGGACGCGTGCACGAACGACCCGGCGGAGAACGCGAGCACCGACACCGCGACCGTCGCCAGCGGGTAGAGACCGGTCGCGGGCAGCGCGGAGCGGCGCAGCGCGTGCGCGCCGGCCCACCCGAGCGCGACGCCGATCAGCCCGCCGACGACCAGCTCGTACACGGCGAGCAGCGGGTCGGTCCACGACGCCGTCCCGCCGGACGCCAGCAGCACCACCACGAGGTAGGCGGCCGCGTCGTTCATGCCGGACTCGAGCTCCAGCGCGCCGACCAGCCGCCTGCCGACGGAGATGTTGCGCAGCACGCTGAACACCGCGGCCGCGTCGGTGGACGCGAGCACCGCGCCCCACAGGAACGCGATCCGCCAGTCGAGCCCCAGGATCCAGCGCAGCGCGACACCGGTGACCGCGATGCTCACCGCGACGGCCACAGTGGACAGCACGACGCCGGGCCAGAACGCGGCACGCACCTCCGACCACCGCGTGGTCAGCCCGCCCTCGGTCAGGATCAGCACGAGCGCGGCGAGGCCGAGCGACTCGGTGAGCGACGCGTTCTCGAACTGGATGCCGATGCCCGCCTCGCCGAGCAGCACCCCGATCGCCAGGTACAGCACGAGCGACGGGAACCCCAGCCGCACCGACACCCGCACCGCGAGCACGGAGATCAGCAGGACGGCGGCGACGGCCCCGAGCACCACCGAGAGCTCCTGGGCCACACCTTCCTCCTGACCGCCGCACCGGATCCGGAAAATCCCGACGAACGAACCTACCGGCTCGACCACCCCGTTGACACGCTGAGCGGGGTCGCCGATCCCCGGGAGTAGCCATGATCACGCGCCGCGTCCCCGCCGTCCTGGCCCTGCTGTGCGCGACGATCACCGGCTGCGCCACCGCGACCGCCGTGCCGGAACCGTTCGCGAACGTCGCGCCGCGGGTGGCGCCGGACATCCCGGTGGCCGACGTCCAGGCCCACCTCGCCGAGCTGGCGCGGATCGCCGGCGAGCACGGCGGCAACCGCGCGCACGGGCAGCCGGGCTACCGGGCGGGGCTCGACCACATCAGGGGGCAGCTCGACGCGGCCGGGTACACCACCGCGCTCCAGGAGTTCACGACCGGCGGCGCCACCGGCTACAACCTGGTCGCGGACTGGCCCGGCGGCGACGAGAACGCCACCGTGCTGTTCGGCGGCCACGCCGACAGCGTCCGCGCCGGCCCCGGGATCAACGACAACGGCTCCGGCGCGGCCGGGCTGCTCGAGGTGGCGCTGACCGTCGCCGAGCAGGACCTCCAGCCGGCCAAGCACCTGCGGTTCGCCTGGTGGGGTGCGGAGGAGCTGGGGCTCGTCGGGTCGACCGAGTACGTCGCGGGCCTGCCGGACGCCGAGCTGGCGAAGATCGCGGGCTACGTCAACGTCGACATGATCGGCTCGCCGAACCCCGGCTACTTCGTGTACGCGTCGGGCAGCCAGCCGCCCGGCTCGGAGGCGATCGAGAAGGTGCTCACCGACCACTTCGCCGCCATCGGCGTCCCGACCGAGCCGGTCGAAGTCGGCGGCCGGTCCGACCACGCCGCGTTCGCGCGGGCGGGCATCCCCACCGGCGGGCTGTTCACCGGCGCGGAGGGGATCAAGTCCGCCGAGCAGGCCGCCACGTGGGGCGGCACGGCCGGGGAGGCGTTCGACCCGTGCTACCACCGCGCCTGCGACACGCCGGACAACGTCGACACGACCGCCCTGGACCGCAACACCGATGCCATCGCCACCGCGGTGTGGACGCTCAGTGCTTGACCGGGGGTGCGCGGCGTCCGGCGCGCACCGGATACCGGGCGGTGTCGCTCGTCAGTCCGGGCGGCGTCCGCTCCGTTCCGGCCGCGTCACCGCGTGCACCAGCAACGGCACCACCCGGCGCGTGATGTCGTCGGCGCCTGTCCGCTCCACATAGGACTGCGCGAGCCCGCCGTCGTGCACGGCGAACAGCCAGCGGATGAGCTGTTCGAGCGGCACGGTCAGCTCCCGGTCGAACCGCTCGACCACCTCGGCGAACCGGGCCGCGAAGCTCGCGCGCACCCGGCTGCGCGCGGCCGCGTAGGCCTCGCCCGCCGTCGGGTCGCGCACGGCGTGCAGCGCGAACTCGGTGTTGACGAGGTACCACCGGCGGTCCTGCGGGATGGCGGCGACCAGTTCGGTCAGCGCCGTCTCCAGCGAGTCACCCGCCGAGGGCGCGAGGTCGGTCAGCGTCGCCAGGACCCGGTCGGCCTGCCGGTTGTACAGGGCCACGAACAGCTCCTCCTTGGTGGAGAAGTTGCTGTAGAACGCGCCTCGGGAGAACCCCGCCCGCTCGCAGACCTCCTCGACCGAGGTGCCGTAGAAGCCGCGCTCCGCGAACGCGTCCATGGCCGCGTCCAGGAGCTTGGCTTGCGTCTGCCGCCGCTTGCGGGACAGTGGTGGGGTGACCGACGCCTCGTCCGTGTCAACTGGCTGACCCATGACCCCAAGAGTACATTCCTGTATCGGATACGGGTGTGTATATTTTTCGGGAGGGCGGCATGATCGAGGCGAGCGGGCTGGGCCTGCGTACCCGCCGCGGGTGGGTGTACCGCGACGTCGACCTGGCCGTGGCCGCCGGAGAGGTGGCCGCGGTCGTGGGACCGTCGGGCAGCGGGCGCACCATGCTGCTGCTCACGCTCGCCGGCCGGGCCAAGCCCAGCACGGGTGACCTGCGGGTCGGCGACACCACCACCCGGCCGGACATCCGCGCGCAGGTCACCGTCGCCAGGGCCACCGGCGCCGTCGAGCTGGACCCGGACCTCACGGTCGGCGACAGCAGGCGCGAGGCCGGGCTGCTGTTCTACGGGGCCGACCTCTCCCGGTACGAGGAGCTGGTGGGGCTCGGCGTGGACTCGGGCACCGTGGTCGGTGACCTCGCCGCCGACGACGCCGCGCTGTTCGCGCTGGCGCTCGCCGCGGCGTCGCGGCCCGCCGCGCTCGTGCTCGACGACGTCGACCTGCGTGCCACCCCCGCGCAGCAGCACCGGATCTGGGCCGCGCTGCACACCGTCGCCGAGACCGGGATCGCCGTGGTCGCCAGCGCGATCGACGCCCGGCAGGCCGGTGTCGTGCGCACCGTCGAACTCGGGAAGGACAGTCGTGCGGCCGTTTAGGTTGGCGTGGTTCGAGATCAGGCGGTTCCGCACACCGCTGCAGCGTCTCGCCCTCGTGTTCGTCGTGATGGTGCCGCTGTTGTACGGCGGCCTGTACCTGTGGTCCAACTGGGACCCCTACGGGAAGCTCGACCAGATCCCGGTCGCGGTGGTGAACGAGGACCGGCCGGTCACCGTGAACGGGCAGACCGTGAACGCCGGCGAGCTGTTCACCGACGAGCTGAAGAAGGACCCGATCTTCGACTGGCACTTCGTCGACCGGGACGAGGCCGCGCGCGGCGTGCGCGACACGGACTACTACTTCGAGATCTCCGTGCCGTCCGACTTCTCCGCCAAGCTCGCGAGCGGCGCCGACAACAAGCCGGAGCGGGCGCGGATGCTGATCACGCTCGACGACGCGAACGGCTACATCGTCGGCAAGATGGCCCAGACCGTGCAGTCCGAGCTGGAGAACAAGATCAGCGCGGCGGCGGTGTCGGCGTACTTCCAGTCGGTGTTCGACGACCTCGAGCGGCTGCGCAACGGTGTCCACCAGGCCGTCGACGGGGCCGGGCAGCTGCGGGACGGGGCGGCGGCCGCCGAGAAGGGCAGCGCCGACCTCGCGTCCGGCATCGGTGAGCTCAAGGCAGGGGCGGACAAGCTCGCGCCCGGTGCGCGGCAGGTGTCCGACGGGGTGTCGGCCATCGCGGACGTGGTGGTGCCCGCGGCGAACACGATCGCCGACCGGCTGCCGCGGTTCACGCAGACCGCGGCGGGTGCCGCGTCGGCCGCCGACGCCCTCGCCGGCACGGCCGCGACGGCCGCCGGCACGGTCGCGGGCGGCGCGGACTCGGTGCAGGCCAGGGTCACCGCGCTCGGGGAGGCGCACCCGGAGCTGGTCGACGACCCCGCCTACCAGGAGCTGGTGCGGGTCACCGGGACCGCGGCGGGCTACGCGAACGAGGTCAGCACGTCGGCGAACACGGTGAAGACCGCGACCGCGACGGTGAACGGGCACGCGCAGCAGCTCGCGAAGGACGCACCAGCACTGCAGCAGGAGGTGCGGGACGCGGCGGCCAAGGTCTCGGCGCTCGACGCGGGTGCGAAGGAGGTCGCCTCGGGCGCCGAGCGGCTCGACGCCGGGCTCGGCACCGCGGCCACCGGCGCCACGTCACTGCACGACGGCATCGCGAAGCTGTCGTCCGGGGCGGCCACACTGGCCGACGGGCTCCGCGACGCGGAGGGCCGCATCCCGGTGCTCTCCGACGACCAGAAGAAGTCGAACGCCGCGACCCTGGCCTCGCCGGTCGACGTGGCGACGGAGAACCTGCACCCCGCCGTGACCTACGGCCGCGGGCTGACCCCGTTCTTCTTCGCGATCGCGCTGGTGGTCTTCGGGATCACCGCGTTCCTCATCCTGCGGCCGATCTCCGCGCGGGCGCTCGCGTCCCGGGCCGGTCACCTGACGGTGGCGCTGGCGGGCTGGCTGCCAGCCGCGATGGCGTGCACGGTCGGCGGGCTGGTGCTGTACCTGGTGCTTGACGTGTTCCTCGGGCTCGACCCGGTGCACGCGTGGGCCATGATCGGGCTGGTCGTGCTGGCGGCGCTCGCGTTCACGGCGATCGCGCACCTGTTCCGCACGTGGCTCGGCGGCGTCGCCAGCGCGGTGATCCTGGTGCTGTTGCTGCTGCAGCTGACGACCTCGGCGGGGACCTACCCGTACGAGACGCTGCCGGGGTTCTTCCGGGCGCTGCACCACGTGCTGCCCATGACGTACCTGGTGGACGGGCTGCGGGTGACGATCACCGGCGGCAACGGCGCCCACCTGCTGCGGGACGTGCTGGTGCTGGGCGGGTTCCTCGTGGTGTCGCTGGCGCTGACGACGCTGGTCGTGCGCCGCAAGCGGGAGTGGGCCGTGGGGAAGCTGAAGCCGGACCTCAGCATCTGAGCAGCTCGTCGAGGCGGGCCGGGTCGCCGGGCAGTTCGACGACCTTGTCCCGCCCCTTCTCCCCCGCCACGATCACCACGTCCTGCCTGCGGACCCCGAACGCCGTGGCGAGCGCCTTGCGGACGGCCTCGTTCGCCTTGCCCTCGACGGGCGGCGCCGTCACGGCGACGACCAGCGCGTCCCCGTGACGGCCACCCACGGCTTCCTTCCTGGCGCCCGGCTTGACCCGGACCGCGATGCGCATACCCGGATTGTGTCCTGGCCTACCGCCGCGGTCCCACGTGGATGGTGGTCAGCCAGCCCTGCCGGTAGTAGCCCACGACGCTGCGCCGCGCCTCCTGGCGCACCGCCTCGACCCGCTGTGCCTCCTCGACCCGCTGTGCCTCCTCGGCGCGCGTGCCCCTGCTCTCGTCTGTGGGCCGCTGGACGCCGAGGCCGCTCCTGACCGGCGAAGCCGCCACGCGCGACCCGGACCCTGGTGCCCCGTCCTCCCTCGGTCTCGGCCGGGTAGCGCTGCCGGGACCACTCCCACCGGGCACGCACGGCGAGGGCCCGCCAGGTCGTCGTCCTGGCGGGCCCTCGAACTCGTGCCGCTACGCCTTCGTGACGGTCACCGCGACCTCGATGCCGTCGCCGACCGTGCCCGTGAAGCCGCTCGCCGGGCCGTAGGTGACCTCGTTCGCGAGCGTCTCCCCGGCCAGGAACTCCTCGTGCACGCGCACCGCAGCGACCACCTCGTCGGGGGCCTGGACGGTCACCGTGATGCGGTCGGCCACGTCCAGGTTCGCCTCGCGGCGGGCCTGCTGGACCACGCGGACCAGGTCGCGGGCGATGCCCTCCGCCGCCAGCTCCGGCGTGGTGGCGGTGTCGAGGACGACCAGGCCCGACGAGTTCGGCAGCTCGCCCGTCGCGCCCTTGTCGGTGGCCACCAGCCTGCGCTGGAACTCGCCGGGCAGCAGCTCGATGCCCGCGGCCACGACCGAGTCGCCGGACGTGGTCCACTCGCCCGCCTTGACCGCGCGGATGACCTTCTGCGTGTCCGCGCCGAGGCGGGGGCCGCAGGCGCGGGCGTTGACCACCAGCTCGAAGTGGCCGTGCGCCGCCACGTCCGTGGTCAGCGTGACCCGCTTGACGTTCACCTCGTCGGCGATCAGGTCGGTGAACGGCGACAGCGAGTCCGCGTCCTCCGCCGCGACGGTCAGCTCCGCCAGCGGCAGCCGCACGCGCAGCTTGTTCGCCTTGCGCAGCGCCAGCGCCGCCGAGCACACCTGCCGCACCCGGTCCATGGCCGTCACCAGGGCGGCGTCCGCGGGCAGCAGGTCGTCCGACGGCCAGTCCGCCAGGTGCACCGAGCGCTCGCCGGTCAGGCCGCGCCACACCGCCTCCGCCGTGAGCGGCAGCAGCGGGGCCACGACCCGGGACACGACCTCCAGCACCGTGTGGAGCGTGTCGATCGCGTCCCTGTCACCGGACCAGAAGCGGTCGCGGGAGCGGCGGACGTACCAGTTGGTCAGCGCCTCCAGGTACTCCCGCACGCCCGCGCACGCACCGGACAGGTCGTAGACGTCCAGCGCCGCGCGGGTGTCGACCACCAGCTCCTGCGTCTTCGCCAGCACGTACCGGTCGAGGACGTGCTTCGAGTCGGTGCGCCACCGGCCCTCGACGCCCTCGGCGTTCGCGTACAGCGCGAGGAAGTACCACGTGTTCCACAGCGGCAGCACGGCCTGGCGGACGGCGTCGCGGATGCCGCGCTCGGTCACGACCAGGTCGCCGCCGCGCAGGATCGGCGAGGACATGAGGAACCAGCGCATGGCGTCGGAGCCGTCACGCGCGAAGACCTCGTTGACGTCCGGGTAGTTCTTGCGCGACTTGGACATCTTCTGCCCGTCGTCGCCCAGGACGATGCCGTGCGCGACGCAGTTGCGGAACGCCGGCCGGTCGAACAGGGCCGTGGCCAGCACGTGCATCGTGTAGAACCAGCCGCGGGTCTGGCCGTTGTACTCGACGATGAAGTCGCCCGGGTAGTGGTGCTCGAACCACTCGCGGTTCTCGAACGGGTAGTGCACCTGCGCGTACGGCATCGAACCGGACTCGAACCAGCAGTCCAGCACCTCGGGGGTCCTGCGCATGGTCGACCGCCCGGTCGGGTCGTCCGGGTTCGGGCGGGTCAGCTCGTCGATGAACGGCCGGTGCAGGTCGGTGGGGCGCACGCCGAAGTCGCGCTCCAGCTCGTCCAGCGACCCGTACACGTCGACGCGCGGGTACTCGGGGTTGTCCGACACCCACACCGGGATCGGGCTGCCCCAGAACCGGTTGCGGGAGATCGACCAGTCGCGCGCGTTCTCCAGCCACTTGCCGAACTGGCCGTCGCGCACGTGCCCGGGCACCCAGTTGATCTGCTGGTTCAGCTCGACCATCCGGTCGCGGAACTTGGTCACGGCCACGAACCACGACGTCACCGCGCGCTGGATCAGGGGGTTGCCGCAGCGCCAGCAGTGCGGGTACGCGTGGTCGTAGGTCTCCTGCCGCAGCAGCTTCCCCGCGGCCTTGAGGTCCCTGATGATCTGGCCGTTGGCCTCGTTCAGGACGTGCATGCCCTGGTACGGCGGGACGGTCGCGTCGAAGCGGCCGTGCGCGTCCACCGGCGTGACCGGCGTGATGCCGGCCGCGTCGGTGACGACCTTGTCCTCCTCACCGTAGGCGGGGGCGATGTGCACGATGCCCGTGCCGTCCTCGGTGGTGACGTAGTCGGCGGCGAGGATCTGGAACGCGTTCTCGCGGCCCGGCGCTGTGTCTGATGTTCGCTCCGCAAGCTCCGCGAAGAAGTCGAACGGCGGCGTGTACTTGCGGCCCAGCAGGTCGCTGCCCTTGTAGCGGGCCACCACCGGGGGCTCCTCGCCCAGCTCACGGGCGTAGGCGGCCACCCTGGCCTCGGCGAGCAGGTACTTCTCGCCGTTCGCCTCGACCACGACGTAGTCGACGTCCGGGTGCACGGCCATCGCGAGGTTCGACGGCAGCGTCCACGGCGTGGTGGTCCAGATCAGCGCCAGCTCGCCCGTCTCCAGCCGCAGGCCGACCGTGACGGCCGGGTCCTGGCGGTCCAGGTAGACGTCGTCCATCTTCGTCTCGGTGTTGGACAGCGGCGTCTCGCAGCGCCAGCAGTACCAGAGGACGCGGTAGCCCTCGTACACCAGGCCCTTGTCCCACAGGGACTTGAAGGCCCACATGACGCTCTCCATGAAGTCCAGGTCGAGCGTCTTGTAGTCGTTGTCGAAGTCGACCCAGCGGGCCTGGCGGGTCACGTAGTCGCGCCACTGCTGGGTGTACTGCAGCACCGAGGTGCGGCACGCCGCGTTGAACTCGGCGATGCCCATCTCCTCGATCTCGGCCTTGGTCTTGATGCCGAGCTGCTGCTCCGCCTCGAACTCGGCGGGCAGGCCGTGGGTGTCCCAGCCGAACCGGCGCTCGACGTGCTTGCCGCGCATGGTCTGGTAGCGCGGCACGACGTCCTTGACGTAGCCGGTCAGCAGGTGCCCGTAGTGCGGGAGGCCGTTGGCGAAGGGCGGGCCGTCGTAGAAGACGAACTCGTTCGAGCCGTGCTCACCGGCAGGCCGCGCGTCGACGGACGCGACGAAGGTGCGGTCGGCGTCCCAGTAGTCGAGCACGGCCTGCTCGAGGTTCGGGAAGGACGGCTGCGCGGCGACGCCGTTGGTGCCGTCGTCAGAGCCGTGCTGTGCCTTGGGATAGGGCATCGGGGTCCATCCATCGTGTGTCACGCGTGTCTGCTGCCACACGGGGACGACGTGACGCCGCGGTACCACCCCGCTTGCCGGCGCACGTGCGCGCCGACCTCTCGTTCACCGGCTGTGACGGGCCGACCCGTCCGGTTCTACTGAGGCCACGCGGGCCCGTTCTTCCGGAGGCTCCCCGGTGATGGCCGGATCAACGCCTGTCACATCAAGGATGCCAGAACGCGCAAGCGCGTTAGCGCGCGGCCCGGTGCCTGGCCGCGAGGACCGCGTCCGGGCCGCAACGGGCGCACGGCGTGAAGCCGAGCTGGCGGGCCTCGGACACCGCGATCGGGATCGTCGGGCGCGGGCCGAGCCACGTGCACGTCGCGAGGTGGTAGCGGGGGTGCTCGTCGACCACGCGCACCTCGGCGCTGAGGCCCGCGACCACCAGCAGGTCGCTCGCGTCGGTCGGTTCCTCGTCCGGGTCCTCGTCGGGTCCGGCCGGTCCGGCGGGCTCGTCGGCCACCACGGGCGCCTCGGCGGCCACCGGCTCGATGTGCCCGGTCACCTCGGCGTCGGACTCCGGCGCCACCGCGGGGGACTCGTCCCCGGGCTCGGCAGGCGCCTTGCCCTCCGGTTCGGCGAACCAGTCGGCGTCGCCGTCGCCCCGCTTGCCGGTCCGGTCGTCACGATGGCCCCCCACCGTGACCACCGTCGGCGTGCCCGCCTTCGCGCGTGCCCTGCGCCTGCCGCTGAGCCAGTCGGCGACCAGCAGACCGGCCGCCACCACGCTCACCACGACGGAGACCCAGGCCCACAGCGTGTTGGCCGTGGTGAGCGCGGCGATGAGCAGCCCGAGGGCAGCCACCACCAGCGCCAGGACTATGTACAGCACTGGTCAGTCAGTCGGGGACGGCTCAGCCGGCTTCGGCGCGCGGACCGAACGCGTAACCCTGCTGGCCGGACGACCGGCTGCCCTCCGAGGACGGCGAGCCCGTGGTCGGCGCCGCGGAGCCCCGGTCACCCAGCTCGCGCAGGCTCGACTCGAGGAACGTCTTGAGCCGCGTGCGGTACTCGCGCTCGAACGTGCGCAGCTCGTCGATCTTCTTCTCGAGCGCCGTGCGCTCCGCCTGCACCTGCCCGATGACCTCGGCGTGCTGCCGCTGCGCCTCGCGCTCGAGCGTGGTGGCCTTGTCGCGGGCCGACCGCTCGAGGGTCTCGGCGCGGGTGCGCGCGTCGTTGAGCATCGTCTCGGCACGCGTGCGCGCCTCGTTGATCATCGTGTCCGACTTGGCACGGGCCTCGGACAGCAGCTGCTCGGACTTGGTCCGCGCCTCGGCGAGCATGCCGTCGGACTCCGCCTTGGCCTCGCCGGTGAGCCGGTCCGCCATCTCCTGGGCGAGCCCGAGCACCTTCGCGGCCTGGACGTGATGATCGCCACCGGCGGAGCCGGGGGAAGTCTGCTCCAGTGCGCTCGGCGGCGGCACCGGCGTGAGCCGTCGCTCCTGGACGGGCTGTGGCGCGGGTGCGACCGAGCGCGCGTCCTCGATGTCGGCGCGGGCCGACTCGAGCTGCGCGTCGAGCTGCTCGACCTGCGCACGCAGGTCGTTGTTCTCCTCGATCAGGCGGGACAGCTCGACCTCGACCAGGTCAAGGAACGCGTCCACCTCGTCCTCGTTGTAGCCCCGCTTGCCAATGGGAGGCTTGCTGAACGCGACGTTGTGCACGTCAGCGGGGGTCAACGACATCTGATCACCTCACGCACTCAGGGGCTGCAGGTCCGTCCCGGGTTCCCCACTACCCGGGATAGGCCAGTCGCATCAGTATGAACACGACCAACAGCAGCACCATAATCGATAGGTCCAGCCCTACGCCCCCGATCCGGACCATCGGAATCAACCGACGGACCAAACGGACCGGGGGATCGGTCACTGTGTAGATGGTCTCCAGCGTTACCGCAACCCCGCCTGCCGGGCGCCACTCCCTCGAGAACGCTCGGACCAGCTCCACCACGACACGCGCGGTCAGGAACAGCCAGAAGACGAACAGTACCCAATACAAGACAAGCCGGAGCGGATCCACGTGTCAACTCTGCCATCACTCACTGCCGGTTGAGCAACCCGCCCTCCGCTATGCGCCGTTTGTCCTCGGCGGTCGGGTCCTGGTTCGGCGGTGAGATCAAGAACACCTTGTTGGTGACCTTGTCGATCGAGCCGCGCAACGCGAACGCCAGACCGGCGGCGAAGTCCACCAGCCGACGGGCGTCCGAGTCGTCCAGCTCGGTCAGGTTGATGATCACCGGTGTGCCGTCCCGGTAGTGCTCACCGATGGTTCTGGCCTCGGCGAAGCTCGTCGGGTTGAGCGTGACGATCCGGCCCATCGGGTAGCCCCCAGCACTCGGCTTTGCCACCGGCTCCGGACGCGGCAGCGGCCGCGGCGCCGGGTCCCGGCGGGGTTCCACGGCCAGCGCGCCCTGCGTCGGCGCGTCCGTCGACCAGGACGGGCGCGGCCTGCCGGCGGACCGGGCGGGGAAGTCGGCGCGCGCCGACAGCTCCGTCTCGTACCCGTCGTCGTACCGCGCGTCGTCGCCCCGGCGACCGAAGCCGCGCCTGCGCGGCGGCTGGTCGTAGGGGTCGTAGTCGTCCTCGTCGGCCAGGTACTCCGGACGACGGTGACCCCGGCCGCGGTCGACGTAGTCGTCGCCGTATTCGTCCAGGTCATCGAGGTCGTAGCCGTCGTACTCGTCGGCAGGGACCATGCCGAAGTAGGCCTTCAGCTTCTGCAGCGTGCCCATACCCCTGCCCTCGAATGCGTGCGGCTCCCACAACGTGTTATGGGGAGGCTAGGCCACGGGTACCCAAGATCGCGGTTCCGACACGCACGCAGGTCGAACCGTGAGTAACGGCTGATTCGAGATCGCCGGTCATCCCGGCGGACAGCTCCGAGGCCTCGGGATGATCTTCACGCAGGCGATCGGCGGCGCGGGCCAGGCGTTCGAAGGCGTCGTCCGGGGTCATGGTGAGCGGCGCCACGGCCATCAGACCGCGCAACCGTAATTCACCCGAACGGGCGACATGATCGGCAAGCGGCATCAGCGTGTCGAGCGGCGCTCCCCCGCGCTCGGGGTCGTTGTCGATGCTCACCTGGATCAGGACGTCGAGCGGCCCGGTCCGGTCGCCCGCCTCCCGCGCGTTGCGCACGGCCTTGTCCAGCGCGTCGACGAGCCGGTCCGAGTCGACCGACTGGACCTCGGCCGCCCAGCGGGCGACGGCACGGGCCTTGTTGCGCTGCAGCCTGCCCAGCATGTGCCACCGCACGGCCGCGTCGGGCCGGAGTTCCCGCAGGTCAGCGGTCTTCGGACCGGCTTCCTGCTCGCGGTTCTCGCCGAGGTCGGTGACGCCGAGGTCGGTCAGCAGGGCGGCGTCCGAGGCCGGGAACGTCTTGGTCACCGCGATGAGCCGAACGGCGTCCTCCGCGCGCCCGGCGGTGCGGCAGGCGGCCGCGATCCGTTCCCGGACGATCGTCAGCGCGGCGTCGATCTCCGCTCGCCGGTCGCTCATGCGTCCTCGCCCGGGTCGAGCCAGGTGAGGGCGGCCAATCGCCCAGTGGTCCCTTCCCTGCGGTGACTGAACAGGGTCTTGTCCTCGATCGTGCACCGCGGGTCGATCCCGATCTTGGCGACACCGGCGTCGGCGAGCTGCTGCCAGAGCCCGGCGCGGATGTCGAGCCCCGGCGTGCCCTTGCGGGTCTTCGACGCGCTGCCCGGCAGGTGCGCCTCGACGTCGGCCCGCATGGCGGCCGGCACCTCGTAGCACTCGCCGCACGCGGCAGGCCCGAGCAGCACCTCGACGCGGTCGATCCGGGCGCCCGCCTGCTCCATGGCGGCGAGCGCGGCGGGCACCACCCCGATCCGCGCCCCGACCCGGCCGGCGTGGGCCGCGCCGACGACCCCGGCCTCGGGGTCGGCGAGCAGCACCGGCACGCAGTCGGCGCACAGGGCGACGAGCGCGAGGTTCGGCTCGGCGGTCACGATCGCGTCGGTCGCCTCGACCCCGCCGGGCCGGGGACCGTCGACGACCTCGGCGTTGCGGCCGTGGATCTGGTCCATCCAGACGAGCCGGTCCCGCTCGAGCCCGAGCTCGTCGGCGAGGCGCGCCCGGTTCGCGGCGACGGCCGCCGGGTCGTCGCCGACACCGCCACCGAGGTTGAACGACTCGTACGGTGGCTTCGACCGGCCACCGGCCCGGGTCGTCACCACCCGCCTGATCCGCAAGGTTCCCTCCGCGTGGGGTTCGGGGCTGCTTCCTCCACCATCCAACCGGATCGCCGGAGACGGATCGGGGCCGCCACGCGCTCGGCGTGGCGGCCCCGTCTTCCGAGCCTGGTGCTACCTCCGCATGAACGGCGGCA
The DNA here is from genome assembly GCF_054661535.1 of Actinophytocola sp. KF-1. Classification (NCBI taxonomy): domain Bacteria; kingdom Bacillati; phylum Actinomycetota; class Actinomycetes; order Pseudonocardiales; family Pseudonocardiaceae; genus Actinophytocola; species Actinophytocola sp. KF-1. The sequence continues at coordinate 83,273 of NZ_BAAFVK010000012.1, forward strand.
CGTCCACCTCGTCGTCCGGCTCGTCGGTCACCGGGACCGCGCGGGGCGGCAGGCTGCCCGTCGAACCCGCGGGGCGCGGCCGGGGCGACGCCGAGGGCGGGACGCTCGCGTTGCCCATCGGGTTCGAGTAGCCGACCGCGGCCTGCCGGGGCGGCGGCGCCGTCTGCGCGGTGTCCTGCGTGCTCTGGCTCGCGCCGGCCTGCTGCGGAGCGGGCTGCGTCTGCTGCGGTGCGGGGCGCGGCGGCTCCTGCTGCGCGGGCGGCTGCACCGGCGGGTGCACGGTCGCCGCGGTCGGCTGCGCGGGCGGCGGGTCCTGGCGCTCCGGCCTGCTCACCTCACCGGACTGCGCCGACGCCGTGCCCGTGCTGCGGGAGCTGACCATGGTCGGGTCGAGCTTCTTGTGCGTCGGCGTGCCGCTGTCGAACCCGGCCGCGATGACCGTGACCCGGACCTCGTCGCCGAGCGAGTCGTCGATCACCGTCCCGAAGATGATGTTGGCCTCGGGGTGTGCGGCCTCCTGCACCAGCGACGCGGACTCGTTGATCTCGAACAGGCCGAGGTCGGAGCCACCCGCGATGGCGAGCAGGACGCCGTGGGCGCCGTCCATGGACGCCTCCAGCAGCGGCGAGTTGATCGCCTTCTGCGCCGCCTGCACCGCCCGGCCCTCGCCGCGCGCCGAGCCGATGCCCATGAGCGCGCTGCCCGCGCCGGACATGACGCTCTTGACGTCGGCGAAGTCCAGGTTGATCAGACCCGGCGTGGTGATCAGGTCGGTGATGCCCTGGACACCGGACAGCAGGACCTCGTCGGCCGAGCGGAACGCGTCCATCAGCGAGACGCCGATGTCGCCGAGCTGCAGCAGCCGGTCGTTCGGGATCACGATGAGCGTGTCGCACTCGTTGCGCAGCTCGGTGATGCCGTCCTCGGCCTGGCGCGCGCGGCGCTTGCCCTCGAACGCGAACGGCCGGGTGACCACGCCGATGGTGAGCGCACCGAGCTTGCGGGCGATCGACGCGACGACCGGCGCGCCGCCGGTGCCGGTGCCGCCGCCCTCACCCGCGGTGACGAACACCATGTCGGCGCCCTTGAGGACCTCCTCGATCTCCTCGCGGTGGTCCTCGGCGGCCTTGTGGCCGACCTCCGGGTTCGCGCCCGCGCCGAGGCCGCGGGTCAGTTCACGGCCGATGTCGAGCTTGACGTCGGCGTCGGACATGAGCAGTGCCTGGGCGTCGGTGTTGACCGCGATGAACTCGACACCCTTGAGGCCGACCTCGATCATGCGGTTGACAGCGTTGACCCCACCGCCGCCGATGCCGACGACCTTGATCACCGCCAGGTAGTTGTGCGGGGGCGTCATCGGACCGCCTTCCTGATCTGAAGCCTTCTGCTGTTCCCCGAGACAGTCGCCGGACGTAAACCCTGAACCTCTACGAGAGACTTAGAGTTATGTCAAGCGCTGACGTCGAATCAGGACGGTAGGCATGGACCGTTCCCGTTTCCAGCCGCCACGCCGTGTAGTTGCGCTTCTGTGTGTCGCTTTCACCCTTCGCTACTCGCCCGTGCTGCCGTCCAGCAACTCACGGAGCAGGTCCAGGTGACCGGCGTGGCGCCCGGTCTCCTCAATCATATGGATCAGCACCCAGCGCAGGTTGACGGGTGCACCGCCGCGCTCGACGGTCGACTCGAGGTCGCGTGCCGCGACCACCGCCCTGCTGCGGGCGCACTCCTGGACGTAGTTCTCGACCAGCTCGGTCAGCGGGGTGGTCATGCCCGCGCGGAACTCGGCGTCCGGGTCCTGCTCGAAGCGGGCCCGCCACGGGTCGGGCCGCCCGTCGAGGACCACGCCGAACCAGTACTGCTCCACATAGGTCAGATGGGCCACCAGCCCGGCGACGGTCGTCAGCTCGGACGGGACCAGTCGCTTGCGGGCCTGCTCGTCGGTGAGGCCGGTGGCCTTGAGGACGACGGCCTCGCGGAGGAAGTCGAGGAAACCGGTCAGCTGCTCGCGTTCACCAGCCGCCCGGGGCGGTTCGGTTCGGGAAGTCACCCGGACACGGTAGGGAACTCCGGGGTCGCGACGTCATAGGTTTTTCCCGGGCGGGTCAGCAGCGGCGCCAGCACGGCGGCCTTGCGCGCGTTGTCCCGGGCGTTGCCCCACTTGATCACGCGCCGGTCGGCGAGGGTGAGGCGCACGTCGCCCGGGGTCTTCGCGGACACGGTCACGACCTTGGCCCGCAGCTGGTCCGGGATGGCGGTGAGCACGGTGACCGCGGCCTTCGTGGCCGGGTTGTCCGGGCGGACGTCGTCCATCGCCAGGGTGGGCAGGCCCTTCGGGGCGGTCTTGGTGACCGCGTAGTCGAGGCCGGTCTCGTCGACCAGGTGGATCTCCTTGCCCGCCCTGCGGACGGCGACGGGGGCGCGTTCGGTGACGAGGATCTCGACCGTGCTCGGCCAGGACCGCTCGACGACCACCTCGAACACCCTCGGCAGCTCGGCCACGCGCGCGGCGGCCTCGTCGGCGTCGAGGCGGACCATGGGCGTGCCCGGCTCGATGGCGGCCGCCTTCAGCACGTCGGCCGCCGCGATCTCCTCGACGCCGATGACCTCGACCGACCGCACCCCGAGCAGCGACGTGAACATCACCAGGTAGGCGACGCCGACCACGCTGACCACGGCCAGCACCGCGACCCACCGGCGGGCGAGGTACCGGCCGCGGGTGGGGCCGCCGTCCTCGGCGCGGGGCGCGGGGGGCCGCCGCCGGGTGAGGGTGCGGCTGGAGTCACGGGCGGGACGGCTGCGGTCGGCGCGGCCGCGCGCGCTCTGCCGCTCGGCGCGGCGGGCCGCGGCGGCGCCTGCGCGGGTGCGGGCGGTGCGGGTCGCACCCGCGCGGGCCGGGGTGGCGCGGACGGGTTCCGCGCGCTCCTCGGGCTCCTCCCGGGGCGCCGTGCGGCGGCGGCCGCGGCTCCACGACTCGCGTGGCGTGTCGTCCGCGCCGCGGCGGCGACGGGCCGACGACGCGCCGCCGGTTCCGCCGCGCCGTGCGCGGTCGCCACCGCGGGCCGTGCCGGCCATCAGGCCCTGACCCGGCGGTCCAGTTCGGCGATCAGCTCCGGGCCGAGCATCGTGACGTCGCCCGCGCCCATGGTCAGCACGATGTCGCCCTCGCCTGCCAGCGACGCGACCAGCTCGGGCACGCGCTCGAACGACGACTCGAACCGGACGCGCTCGGCGGGCAGCGGCACGTTGTCGACGATCAGCTGACCGTTGACCCCGGGCTCCGGCTGCTCACGGGCGCCGTACACGTCCAGCACCACGACCTCGTCGGCCAGGCCGAGCGCCGCGCCGAACTCCTTCGCGAACAGCCGCGTCCGCGAGTACAGGTGCGGCTGGAAGATCACCACGAGCTTGCCGCCGTGCGCGGCGGGCCGCGCGGCGGTCAGCTGCGCGGCGACCTCGGTCGGGTGGTGGGCGTAGTCGTCGTACACCCGCACGCCGCCCGCGAGCCCCTTGAACTCGAACCGCCGCCGCACGCCGCCGAAACTCGCGATGCCCTCGAGGAGCCCGTCGAGCGGCGCGCCCAGCTCCAGGCCCGCGATCAGGGCGCCGAGCGCGTTGAGGGCCATGTGCTCGCCCGGCACCGCGACCTTCACCTCGACCTCGTCGCCCTCGAGCAGCACGCGGGCCACGCCGGCGCCGTCCACCGGCTCGTAGGCGGTCATGGTCACGTCCGCGGCGGCGCGGCCGTAGCGGCGCACCCGCACGCCCTTGTTCTCCGCCAGCAGCCCCAGCGCGGCCGCGCCCGGGTCGTCGGCGCAGACGATCAGCACGCCGTCGTCGCTGATGCGGTCCACGAACGACTCGAACACCGCGTTGTAGGCCTCCGCGGTGCCGTGGTGGTCGAGGTGGTCGGGCTCGACGTTGGTGACGACCGCGACCGACGGCGAGAACGCGAGGAACGAGCCGTCGCTCTCGTCGGCCTCCGCCACGAACACGCCGCCCGCGCCGTGGTGGGCGTTGGCGCCGGACTCGTTGAGGTCGCCGCCGATCGCGAACGACGGGTCGAGCCTGCAGTGCTGCAGCGCGACGGTGAGCATGGACGTGGTGGACGTCTTGCCGTGCGTGCCCGCGACGCAGGCGACGCGGTGGCCGTCCATCAACGCGGCGAGCGCGGCGGAGCGGTGCAGCACCGCAAGTCCGCGGGCCTGCGCCTCGACCAGCTCGGGGTTGTCCGGCTTGATGGCCGAGGACACCACGACGGCCGTTGGCCCGCCGTCGAGCAGGTCGAGGTTCGCCGCGGCCTGGCCGACCGCGACCTTCGCGCCCTGCGCCCGCAGCGTCATCAGGGTCGTCGACTCCTTGGCGTCGGAGCCGGAGACCCGCGCGCCGCGGTCGAGCAGGATCCTGGCGATGCCGCTCATCCCGGCACCCCCGATCCCCACCAGGTGCACCCGCGCCAAAGACACCATTACTTGCCCACCACTTCCAGCACCATGCGCGCCAGCACGTCCGCGGCCTCCCGGTGCCCGGTGCCCTGTGCGGCGGCGCTCATCTTCTTGAGCCGCAACGGGTCCGTCAGCAGCGGCACGGTCAGCTCGGCGACCGCCTGCGGCGTCAGGTCCTCGTCCTTCACCATCAGCGCGGCGCCCGCGTCCACCATGGGCTGCGCGTTCAGCGCCTGCTCGCCGTTGCCGTGCGGCAGCGGCACGTACACCGCGGGCAGCCCGATCGCGGACACCTCGGCGACGGTCATCGCGCCGCACCGGCACAGCACCGCGTCGGCGGCGGCGTACGCGAGGTCCATGCGCTCCAGGTACGGCACGGTCACGTAGCGCGGCGCGCCGGGGAACTGCTGCACGGCGACGGACTTCTTGGGGCCGTGGGCGTGCAGCACGCCGATGCCCCGCTGGGCGAAGACCCCGGCGCACGCCGACACGGCGTTGTTGATCGACTGCGCGCCCTGCGAACCGCCGAACACCAGCAGCGTCGGCGCGGTCGGGTGCAGGCCGAAGAACTGGCGGGCCTGCGCGCGCAGCCGGAACCGGTCGAGGCTGATGATCGAACCGCGCAGCGGGATGCCGATCACCTCGGCCTTCGGCAGGCCGGTGTTCGGCACGGCGACCGCGACCCGCTCGGCGTACCGGGCGCCGACCTTGTTCGCGAGGCCGACCTTGGCGTTGGAGTCGTGCACGACGATCGGGGTGCGGCCGCGCGCCGCCAGGTAGGCGGGCAGCGCGACGTAGCCGCCGAACCCGACGACCACGTCGGCGCCGACGCGGTCGAGCACCTCGCGGGTCTGCTTGATGGCGGAGCGGACCTTCAGCGGCAGCTTCAGCAGGTCGACGTTCGGCTTCCTCGGCATCGGGACCGGCGGGATCATCTCGAGCGGGTAGCCGCGGGCCGGGATGATCTGCTTCTCCAGGCCGCGCTCGGTCCCGAGCGCCACGATGCGGGCGTCCGGCCGGATGCGGCGGACGGCGTCGGCCAGGGCCAGCGCGGGCTCGATGTGCCCCGCCGTCCCTCCCCCGGCGACGACGACGCACGGTCCACGGTTGGCAGGGGTGGTCAAGAACGTCCTCCTAGTCTGCGGCGCGGGGCGGGCGGCCTGCCGCGGGCGGTGGAACGACCGACGGCACGACCCGAGGAGCCTCGCTGCGTGGCGGGTGGCCGGACCGGCTTGCGCCTGACCGGCGGCTGGTAGGGCTCCGGGGCGGGGAGCCGCATCAGCCTGCCGAATCGACCCGGCCCCTGAGAGCGTAGTGCGGCCACTGCTTCGGGCTCATGCCGCGCACAGTTCGCGAGGACGCCGAACACCAGCATGGTGGTCACGACGGACGTGCCACCGGAGGAGATGAGGGGCAGCGTGATGCCCGTGACCGGCAGCAACCCGACCACGTAGCCGATGTTGATCGCGGCCTGGGCGACCAGCCAGACGGTCAGCGTGGCGGCCACCATCCGGATCCACGGGTCGATGTTGCGGGTCGCGACCCGCATGCCGACGACCGCGAGCGTGCCGAACAGGCCGAGCACCAGCGCGCAGCCGAGGAAACCCAGTTCCTCGCCGATCAGCGCGAAGATGAAGTCGTTGTGGACGTTGGGCAGGTACTCCCACTTCGACTGCCCCTGCCCGATGCCCTTGCCGAACAGGCCACCGTCCGCGAGCGCGTACAGCGCCTGGTTGGCCTGGTAGGCGGCGCCGAGGTCGTCCTCGCCGCCGCCGAGGAACGACTCCACGCGTTCGAGCCGGTAACCGCTGCCGACGGCCAGCAGGACCACGCCGGCGAGCGCGCCGAGCGCGAGCGCGCCGAACAGCCGGAGCTGGGCGCCCGCGAACCACAGCAACGCGATCAGCACGACGCCGAGGGTGACCGTGCCGCCGAGGTCGGGCTGCAGCATGACCAGCGCGAACATCACGAGTGCGACCGGTAGCACCGGCACGAGCAGGTGCCGGTACTGGTGCAGCAGGCCCCGCTTCACGACGAGGATGTGCGCACCCCACAGCGCGAGCGCGAGCTTGGCGAACTCGACCGGCTGCACCGACAGCGGCCCGACCCGGAACCAGCTGCGGGTGCCGTTGAGCGTCGAGCCAAGCGGCGTGAGCACGAGCACGAGCAGCAGCACGCACACCCACAGCGCGATCGGGCTCAGCGCGCGGATCTTCTGCAGCGGCACGCGCACGCCGATCCAGAACAGCACGAGCCCGACCAGCACGAACACGACCTGCTTGCCGAACACCGTGTACGCGGAACCGCCCTGGTTGATCGAGCCGACCGCGGACGCGGACAGCACCATCACCAGGCCGATGACGATCAGCAGCGTGCAGATCGCGAGGATCAGGTGGAACGACGCGAGCGGGCGCCCGAGCCACGCGGTCAGCCCGGTGCTGATGGCGTGCAGCCGCCCGGTGCGCTCCTTGCGCGGCTGGCGCTCGGTCTTGTCCTCGGACTCGCTCTCGGACGCGTTGTCTCTGAGTGTCGTCATCCCCGCTCCGCCAGCACGTCGCGCACGGCGTCGGCGAAGGCCGTGCCGCGGTGCACGTAGCTGGCGAAGAGGTCGTGGGACTTGGCGGCGGGCGCGAGCAGCACCACATCCCCCGGGGAGGCCATCGCGTTCGCCACGCGCACCGCAGTGAGCATGGGTTCATCGTCTCCTGACAGGACGCGATGGACCGGCACATCCGGCGCGTGTCGCGCGAGTGCGGCGGCGAACACGTCCTGATCGGCGCCGATCAGGACGGCGCCGCGCAGCCGGGGCGCCACCCCGGCGACCAGGTCGGCGACCTGCGCGCCGTGCAGCAGACCGCCCGCGATCCACACGACCGACTCGAACGCGCCGAGCGAGCCACGGGCGGCGTGGGTGTTGGTGGCCTTGGAGTCGTCGACGTACCGGACGCCGCCCGCCTCGGCGACCAGCTCGACCCGGTGCGCGGGTGGCTCGAAGTTGGCGAGCCCCGCCCGGACCGCCGCCGGCGACACCCCGTACGCCCTGGCGAGCGCGGCGGCGGCCAGCGCGTTGGCGACGTTGTGCTCGCCGACGGGCCGGACCTCGGCGACCGGTGCGAGCAGCAGGTCGTGCTGGTCTGGCTCGCTCCGCGCGGCCCGGTCACGGTGCACGAGCCAGCCGCCGGTGACACCGAACTGGCCCGCGGCGGGGGTGCCGGTGGTGAAGCCGACCCGCCGCGGCGCCGCCGCGGCGAGGCGTTCGCTCTCGACGTCGTCGGCGTTGTAGACCGCGAGCCCGGCGCCGTCGTAGATCTTGCCCTTGTCGGCGACGTAGGCGGCCATGGTGCCGTGCCACTCGAGGTGGTCCTCGGCGATGTTGAGCACCGCGGCGGCGTGCGCCCGCATGGACGACTGCCAGTGCAGCTGGTAGCTGGACAGCTCGACGGCGAGCACGTCGTAGCCGCCGAGGACCGCGTCGATGACCGGCAGGCCGATGTTCCCGCAGGCCACAGCCTTGGCGCCGGACGCGAGCAGGATCGACTCGAGCATGCCGACGGTGGTGGTCTTGCCGTCGGTGCCGGTGACGGCGAGCCACACCGGCGGGTTCGGCAGGGTCTCGCCGAGCCGCCACGCCAGCTCGACCTCGCCGATCACCTCGACACCCGCCTCGGCGGCCGCGACGAGCAGCGGGGCCGTCGGCGGCCAGCCGGGGCTGGTCACGACCAGGTCGGTGCCCTCGGGCGGGGTGGTGAGCCCGGCCGCGGTCGCCACGCCGTCCGGCAGGCCGGTCAGCCGGTCGGCGGCCGCGTCGGTCACGGTGACCCGCGCGCCTGCGCCGAGCAGGGCGGCCGCCACCGACTTCCCGGTGACGCCCGCACCCGCGACGAGCACGTTCCTGCCCGCGAACATGTCAGCTGCCCGCCGCGGTCAGCCACTCCGAGTAGAAGAGGCCGAGTCCGAACATCGCGCAGATCCCGGCGAGCAGCCAGAACCTGATGATCACCGTGGTTTCCGCCCACCCGGCTAGCTCGAAGTGGTGGTGGAAGGGCGCCATGCGGAAGAGCCGCCGCCGGGACGTGCGGAAGACCGCGATCTGCAGCACCACCGACAGCATCTCGACCACGAACAGGCCGCCGACGATGACCATCAGCAGCTCGGTCTGCGTGGTGATCGACAGGCCGGCGACCAGGCCGCCGAGCGCGAGCGAGCCGGTGTCGCCCATGAAGATCTTCGCCGGTGCCGCGTTCCACCACAGGAAGCCGATGCAGGCGCCCATGGCCGCGGCGGCGACCACCGCCAGGTCGAGCGGGTCGCGCACGTCGTAGCAGCCCGGGCCCGGGTCCGGCGAGCCGCAGTTGTACCGGAACTGCCAGAACGTGATGACCACGTAGGTGCCGAACACCATCGCCGACGAACCGCCCGCGAGCCCGTCGAGGCCGTCGGTGAAGTTCACCGCGTTCGACCAGCCGGACACCAGCAGGTAGCAGAAGACGACGAACCCGATCGTGCCGAACGAGATGACCGTGAGGTCGCGGACGAACGACAGGTTGACCGACGCCGGCCGGAAGCCGTACTCGTCGGCGAAGTTCACCGCCAGCACCGCGAACGCGACGGCGACGACCAGCTGGCCGACCATCTTCGCGGTCTTGTTCAACCCGAGGTTGCGCTGCTTGCGGATCTTGATGAAGTCGTCGAGGAAGCCGACCAGGCCCAGGCCCGTGGTCAGGAACAGCACCAGCAGACCGGACGCCGTCGGCGACTCGCCGACCGGGTCCGACATCGCGTTGAACAGGTGCGCGACCAGGTACCCGGCCCACATGGCCACCAGGATCGCGACACCACCCATGGTCGGGGTGCCGCGCTTGGACTTGTGCCCCTCCGGGCCCTCCTCGCGGATCTCCTGGCCGAAGCCCTGCCGGGAGAACACCCGGATCAGGTACGGCGTGAACAGGATGGAGACGATGAGCGCGATCGCGGCGGCGATCAGGATGCCGATCACGCGCGGCTCCCCAGCAGCGCGTCGGCGACGCGCCACAGTCGGTGCGCGTTGGCGGCCTTGACCAGGACCACGTCGCCCGCGCGCAGCTCGGCGCGCAGCAGGTCGACCGCGGCGTCTACATCGGGCACCAGGACCGGCTCCTCTCCAGGCGAGCCCGCTCGGCTCGCACCTTGCTGCATGGGCTGTGCGGCCGCGCCGACCACGACCAGCCGGTCGACGGCGAGGTCCGCGGCGAGGCGGCCGATCTCCTCGTGCACGCGGTCGTGGTCGGCGCCCAGCTCCGCGAGCGGTCCGAGCACGGCCCACGCGCGGCCGTTCCCGGCCCCGCTGATGGTCACCAGCGTCTTCAGCGCCTCGCGGGTGGCCTCCGGACTCGCGTTGTACGAGTCGTTGATGACCGTGACCCCGTCGTCGGTGGTCTCGACCGCCATCCGGCGCGCGGACACCGCCTTCGCCGTGGACAGGCCCTCGGCCACCTCGTCGAGGGACATCCCGGCGGCCAGCGCGACCGCGGCGGCGGCCAGCGCGTTCGCCACCATGTGCGCGCCGTGCAGGTTCAGCGTGACCCGCGCCTGCCCCGTCGCGGTGACGAGCGTGAAGGACGCCCTGGCCTGGGCGTCCAGGTCGACGTCGGAGGCGCGCACGTCGGCGTGCAGGGCGCGGCCGAAGGTCACCACCCGCGCCTTCGTCCGGCTCGCCATGGCCGAGACGTGCGGGTCGTCGGCGTTGAGCACGGCGACGCCGCCCTCGGACAGCGCCTCGACCAGCTCGCCCTTGGCCTGCGCGATCGCCTCCTGGGAGCCGAACTCCTCGATGTGCGAGGTGCCGACGTTCAGCACGGCCCCGATCGTCGGCGGCGCGATCGCGCACAGGCCCGCGATGTGGCCGACCCCGCGCGCGGACAGCTCCAGCACCAGGTGCTTGGTGTGCTCGTCGGCCCGCAGCACGGTCCACGGGTGGCCGATCTCGTTGTTGAACGACCCGGGCGGCGCGACGGTGGCGCCGCGCGCGCTCAGCAGCGCGGCGATGAGGTCCTTGGTGGAGGTCTTGCCCGCCGACCCGGTGACGCCGACGGTCAGCATGCCCCGCGCGGTGAGCCTGCCCGCGACCTCGCGGGCCACGGCGGCGAACCCGGCGAGCACGGCGGCGCCGCTGCCGTCGGTGTCGCCCGCGAGCGCGTACACGCGGGACGGCCCGTCGACCGCGACGGGCGGGACGAGCACGGCGGGCGCGCCGACCTCGCGGGCGGCCAGCACGGCGACCGCGCCGTCGGCGACCGCCTGCGCGGCGAAGTCGTGGCCGTCGACCCGCTCGCCCGGCATCGCGACGAACAGACCGCCCGGGGTGACCTTGCGCGAGTCGAACTCGACGGTGCCGGTGACGGTCTCGTCGCCGGTCGCGTTGTGGAGGCGCCCGCCGGTCGCCTCGGCGATGTCCTTGAGCGTCAGGGGGATCACGTGTTCTTCTCCAGCCGCTCGGAGATGGCGGCCCTCAGCTCGTCGTGGTCGGAGAACGGGTGCACGACCCCGTTGATCTCCTGGCCGGTCTCGTGGCCCTTGCCCGCGATGACGACGACGTCACCGGGCCGTGCGCGGTTCACCGCCTCGGCGATCGCGGCGCGCCGGTCGCCGATGTCCAGCACCTCGCCGCGCTCCCCGGGCGGCACCGACTCCGCCCCGGCCAGCATCGCGGCGCGGATCGCGGCGGGGTCCTCGGTGCGCGGGTTGTCGTCGGTGACGATCAGCAGGTCGCTGCGGCGGGCCGCGGCCTCGCCCATCATGGGCCGCTTCTCGGTGTCGCGGTCGCCGCCGCAGCCCAGCACCGCGAGCACGCGGCCGTCGGTGCGCGCCCGCATCGCGTCGAGCGCCTGCGCGACCGCCTCCGGCTTGTGCGCGTAGTCGACGACCGCGGTGAAGTCCTGGCCGAGCGCGACCCGCTCCATCCGGCCGGGCACCTCGACGGCGCCGAGCCCGGCCGCGATGTCGGTGGGCGCCACCCCGACCGCGTGCAAGCAGGCGGCGGCCACCAGCGCGTTCGCCACGTTGAACCGGCCCGGCATCGGCAGCGTCACCGGCAGCGTCAGCCCGTCCGGCCCGTGCACGGTGAACGTCTGCTCGCCGGTGTAGGAGGTGGTGAGGCCGGACGCGGACCAGTCGCCGCCGCCCTGGGTGGCGACGGTGACCGTGCCCGGGGTGACGAGGCGCTTGCCCCACTCGCCGTCCACGCACACCACCTCGGTGGTGGACCGGCCGTCGAACAGCAGCGCCTTGGCCTGGAAGTAGTCCTCCATGTCGGGGTGGAAGTCCAGGTGGTCGCGGGAGAGGTTGGTGAACGCGCCGACGGTGAACCGGGTGCCGCTGACCCGGCCGAGCGCGAGCGCGTGGCTCGACACCTCCATCGGCACGTGCGTGACGCCGCGCTCCACCATCACCGCGAACAGCGCCTGCAGGTCCGGCGCCTCCGGGGTGGTGAACGCGCTCGCGAGCCGCTCGCCCGCGATCCGCGTCTCGACCGTGCCGACCAGCCCGGTCTTCGACCCGGCGGCACGCAGGCCCGCGTCGATCATGTACGTGGTGGTCGTCTTGCCGGACGTGCCGGTGACCCCGATGACCGACAGGCGCAGCGACGGCTCGCCGTAGATCCAGGCGGCGACCGACCCGAGCACCTGCCGGGGGTCGTCGTGGACGACGACCGGGACGTCCTTCAGCGCGGCGCGCCGGGCGCCCTCCTCGTCGGTGAGCACCGCGACCGCGCCTGCCCGCACCGCCTCGGCGGCGAAGTCGGCGCCGTGCACGCGGGCACCGGGCAGCGCGGCGAACAGGTCACCGGGGAGCACGTGCTGGGCACGGAGCGTGGCGCCGGTCACGTGGACGCCGTCGTCCTCGCCGATGGCACGCGCGTCTGCCCGCGCCACCAACGTGGTGAGCGGTACTGGTTCGATCCTGGTGGGGCGAGGCGGTGCCGTGACGGCCTTGCCAACGAGCTTGGCGGGCACGTCGCGAGAGGTTACCTGCGCACGGAGGGCGATCAAGGACACCCTGGTGCGGTCGGCCGTGTCGCGTTGGGCTAGACGGCGGGCGGCAACCCCGTCATCGTGCCGTCGGACGTGTCCGCGACCGGCTTCTTCCGCCGCAGGCGCAGGAACAACGCCGCCACCATGCCACCCACGAGCCCGGCGACGTGGCCCTGCCACGACACGCCCTCCCGCCCGAAGCCCACCGAGTTCCACATCGCGTACCCGTAGGCGAGCGCGACGCCGATCGAGATGACGACGTCCGCGGGCCTGCGGTCGACGAACCCGCGCAGCAGCAGGTACCCGAAGTACCCGAACACCACCCCGCTGGCACCCACGGTGACGCTGTTCTCCGGCGAGAACAGCCACACCCCGAACCCACCGATGACGATCACCACCAGCGTCATCAGCAGGAACCGCTTGGGGCTGGGGATGGCCGCCATCAGGCCGAGGCTGAACAACGGCAGCGCGTTGCCCGCGAGGTGCTCGAGGCTGCCGTGCAGGAACGGTGAGGTCAGGATGTCGAGCAGGCTGCTCGGCTGTCTCGGCAGGATCCCGCCGGACTGCGCGAGCGAGTAGCCGGTCCCGGCGTTGATCAGCTGGACGAGCCACAAGAGCCCCAGGAACGCGACCATCAACGACGCGGCGCGCCCGATCGGGCTCGAGAGCGCACCCTCCTCGTCCGGTGTCGGCAACGGCGTACTCGGCAGAGTGCTCACGTTTCGAGTATTCGGCACCGGACCCAACACGGAAAGTCCACGACGATCACGGTTCCCGCTCGAACGGCGTGGTCGAGGTGTCGGGGATGGGCTTGTGGAGGTGTGCCCGGAGCGCCTTTCCGGTGGTGAGGCGCGTGCCTTCGCCGCTGCGCGGGCGCTGCGCGGCCCGCGAAGCGGGCGGGGCGAACCGGGCAGAGCCGCAAACGGGGGAAGGCACGCAGCGGCAGGCGCGAAGCGCCCCGCGAAGCGGGCAGGCGCGAAGCGCCCCGCGAAGCGGGCAGGCGCGAAGCGCCCCGCGAAGCGGGCAGGCGCGAAGCGCCCCGCGAAGCGGGCAGGCGCGAAGCGCCCCGCGAAGCGGGCAGGCGCGAAGCGCCCCGCGAAGCGGACCAGGCGCGAAGCGCCCCGCGAAGCGGGCAGGCGCGAAGCGCCCCGCGAAGCGGGCAGGCGCGAAGCGCACACCTTGCGGGCTTGACCGGGCCGCACCACGCCTTTCAGAGGCGTTCCCCATCACCGCCCTGCCCTACGACTCCGCCCGCCCTCGGCACACCGGGCGCTCGCGGACCAGCAGGTCCGGACCCCGCTTCGCGGCCCGCGAAGCGGGCGCGAACCGGGCAGAGCGAACCGAGCGGAGCGAACCGAGCAGAGCGAACCGGGGCAGGCACGCAGCGCCGCAAAGTGGGCGGAGCGAACCCGGCGGAGCCGCAGAGCGGAGCAGGCACGCAGCGCGGCAGTGCGAAGCGCCGCAAAGCGGGCGCACCGCGCCCACCGTGCGCGCCTGGCCAGGCCGCACCCTCACCCCGTTCAGGCTCGTCCCCGCGCCAAGGCCAGGAACTCCGCCTGCCGGCGAACCCGGAACTCGCGTTCCTGGACAGCGGCCGGACCGCTCAGCGACTCCCCCAACTCCCCCGCCGCCTCGGCGAACCGGCCTTCGCGGGCCAGCAGCTCAGCGCGGATCGCGTGCGCGCGCGGGCTCGGTGGCAACCCCGCCAGCAGTGCCAGCCCGGCTTCGGCGCCACACGCTTCCGCCGTCGCGACCGCGTGGCCCAGCGCCGCCGCCTCGTTCGGTGCCACCGACAGCAGCAGCTCGTACAACCGCACGATCTCTGCCCAGTCCGTCTCGGCATAGCTCGGCGCGCGGGCGTGCTCCGCCGCGATCGCCGCCTGCAGCTGGTACGCGTCCGCCTGCCCGGCCGTGCTGCGCAGCGAGTCGTTGAGCAGTTCGATGCCGCGGCCGATCGCGCACGTGTTCCACCGGCCGCGGTCCTGGCGGTCCAGCGTCACGACGTCACCCGCCGGGTCGAGGCGGGCCGGGCCCCGGGCGTCGGTGAGCAGCAGCAGCGCCAGGACGGCCGCCGGCATCGGCTGGTCGGGCAGCAGGCCGTGCAGCAGCTCCGCCAACCGCAGCGCCTCGGCGCACGTGTCCACGTCGTGGTCCGCGTGGCCCGCCGTGTAGAGGCTGTGGATCACCCCGCACACCGCGGGCAGGCGGTCCGGCAGCTCCGCCGCCGCGGGCACGCGGTACGGGATGCGGGCGGCGGCGATCTTCTGCCGGGCCCTGGTCAGCCGCTTCGCCGCGGCCGCCTCCGTGGTGAGCAGCACGGCGCCGATCTGTGCCGGGGTCAGCCCGCACAGGGTGCGCAGCGCGAGGGCGACCCTGGTGGGCGGCGACAGCGCGGGGTGGCAGCACGTGAAGATCAGCCGCAGGAGGTCGTCGGCGACCACGTGGTCCGGTGGGACGTCCTCGCGGTGCAGGTCGGCGAGGCGTTCCTTGTCCGCGCGGGCCCGTTCGCGCCGCAGGATGTCGATCGCCTTGCGGCGGGCCGTGACCGTCAGCCACGCCCTCGGCTCCGGCGGCACCCCCGTGACCGGCCACGCGCCCAGCGCCGCGATCGTCGCCTCCTGCACGGCGTCCTCGGCCAGCCCGACATCGCCGAGTGTCCGGATCAGGGTCGCGAGGATGCGGGTGCCCTCGACCCGGACGGTCTCGGCGACGGTGTCGTGCTCGGGCCGCACCTACTTGGCCGCGATGACCGGCCGGACCTCGACCGCCCCGCCCCAGGCCGCGGGGATCTCCGCGGCGATCCGCACCGCCTGCTCCAGGTCGTCGGCCTCGATCAGGTAGTAGCCGGTCAGGGCCTCCTTCGTCTCCGCGTACGGGCCGTCGGTGGTCACGACCTGGCCGCCGCGCGCGCCCTCCACCCGGACGACCGTGGCCGTGCTGGTCGGGTGCAGCACGGCGCTCTGCACGATGCTGCCCGCGTGGTCCACCCCGAACTTCCGGTACTCGGCCAGCTCCCCGGCGTGCTCCGGCGCCCACCAGTCGACGTCCGCGGTGTAGGTCAGTGCGAGGTACTGCGCCATCGGTCCTCCTCCGTCCCGGCCCACCCTGGGCCGTCAAGCATGGAACGAACGGGGCCCGTCCGGAAAGGACATCACCCGGACACCCTTTTCTCGATGCCGTCGAGCAGGGCGGTCAGGCCGGCGTGGAACGTCTCGGTCGCCGCCTGTTCCTGGTACGGGACGGTCTCGTCGCCGAGGGTGAACCCGCCCGCCCGCGCGAGCTTGGCGACCATCGGGAAGCGCTGGTCGAAGTCGGTGGCCATCTCCTCCAGCAGCGCCGACCGCGCGTACCACCACTCGTCGTCGCCGGTGCCGGTGGCGGCGGCCGCGTCCCTCGCCTCGGCGACGACCTGCGCGACACCGCGGACGAACTGGAACAGCGCGCCGGTGAGCTGCCGCGTCGCCGCCGGGTCGAGGCCGGTCTCGAACAGGATCCGCAGCACCTCGTCCAGCACCACGTACTCGTTGGGGCCCAGCACCGGCCGGGCCTGCGACACCTGCAGCACCCACGGGTGGCGCAGGTAGAACGCCCACAGGCCGGTCGCCCACGCGGTGAGCGCGGGCCGCCAGCCACCGGTGAGGTCGTGGGTGTGGTGGACCTCGGCGATCACCGTGTCGTACATGAGGTCGACCAGCTCGCTCTTGCTGGGCACGTACGTGTAGAGCGCCATGCCGGTGCGGCCGAGCCGTTCGCCGACGGCACGCATCGACAGCGCCGCCATGCCGTACTCGTCGGCGATCTCGATGGCCGCGGCGACGATGGCGTCGACCGTGAGGCCCTGCTTGGGGCCTGGTTTCGGCTCCTCGTCCAGCGGCCGGCGCCACAGGAGCGCCATCGAGCGCCGCGCGTCGCCCTGGCCGGCGAACACCACCACGATTGCAACTCCTTACGCCGTAAAGTACTGTCGCCCGGGCATCACTTTACAGCATAAAGAGAGAGGCGGCGACGTGCGCGACCCGGCCGACAGCCACGACATGATCGAGGTGCGCGGCGCCAGGGAGAACAACCTGGCCGACATCTCCGTCGACATCCCCAAGCGCAGGCTGACCGTGTTCACCGGGGTGTCGGGCTCCGGCAAGTCCTCGCTGGTCTTCGGCACGATCGCGGCCGAGTCGCAGCGGCTGATCAACGAGACGTACTCGGCGTTCCTGCAGTCGTTCATGCCCGCGCTCGGCAGGCCGGACGTGGACCGGCTGCACAACCTGTCCGCGGCGATCGTGGTCGACCAGGAGCGGATGGGCGCCAACTCCCGCTCGACGGTCGGCACCGCGACCGACGCGCACACGATGCTGCGGATCGTGTTCTCGCGGCTCGGCGAGCCGGCCGTCGGCCCGTCGACCGCGTTCAGCTTCAACCTGCCCGACGGCATGTGCCCGCGCTGCGAGGGCATCGGCAAGGTCAACTCGATCGACGTGGACCAGCTGGTCGACAGGGAGCTGTCGCTGAAGGAGGGCGCCATCACGGTGCCGAACTTCGCGGTCGACTCCTGGTACTGGCAGTCGATGGCGCACTCCGGGTTCGTCGACCCGGACAAGAAGCTCGCCGACTACACCGAGCAGGAGTGGCAGGACTTCCTCTACCGGCCGGCCACGAAGATGAAGTTCGGCGGCATCAACACGAACTACGAGGGCCTGGTCGTGAAGGTGCAGCGGCTGTTCCTGTCGAAGGACAAGGAGGCGGTGCAGCCGCACATCCGCGCGTTCATCGACCGGGCGGTGACGTTCTCGACGTGCCCCGACTGCGACGGCACCCGGCTGAACGAGGCCGCCCGGTCGTCGCGGATCCAGGGCAAGAACATCGCCGACTGCTGTGCCATGCAGATCAGCGACCTGGCCGGGTTCGTCCGCGGCCTCGACGCCCCGTCGGTGGCGCCGCTGCTGACGACGCTGGGCGAGACGCTCGACTCGCTGGTGGAGATCGGGCTCGGCTACCTGTCGCTCGACCGCGAGTCGGGCACGCTGTCCGGCGGCGAGGCGCAGCGGGTGAAGATGGTGCGGCACCTGGGTTCCAGCCTGACGGACGTGACGTACGTGTTCGACGAGCCGACCGTCGGCCTGCACCCGCACGACATCCAGCGCATGAACGACCTGCTGCTCCGGTTGCGGGACAAGGGGAACACGGTGCTCGTGGTGGAGCACAAGCCGGAGACCATCGAGATCGCGAACCACGTCGTCGACCTGGGTCCCGGCGCGGGCCCGGCGGGCGGGCACGTCTGCTACACGGGGGACGTGGCGGGCCTGCGGGCGTCGGGCACGTTGACCGGCAGGCACCTGGACCACCGGGTGACGCTGCGGCCGCGGGTCCGCACACCGGCCGGGCACCTGCCGATCCGCGGCGCGTCCCTGCACAACCTGCGGGACGTCGACGTGGACGTGCCGCTGGGCGTCCTGACCGTGGTCACGGGCGTGGCGGGGTCCGGCAAGTCGTCGCTGATCCACGGCTCACTGTCCACACGGGACGACGTGACGGTGGTGGACCAGTCCGCGATCCGGGGTTCGCGGCGGTCGAACCCAGCCACCTACACCGGCCTGCTCGACCCGATCCGCACGGCGTTCGCCAGGGCCAACGGGGTGAAGGCGGCGCTGTTCAGCGCGAACTCGGAGGGCGCGTGCCCGAACTGCAAGGGCATCGGCCTGGTGTACACGGACCTGGCGATGATGGCGGGCGTCGCGTCGGTGTGCGAGAAGTGCGAGGGCAGGCGGTACACCGAGGAGGTGCTCCGGTACACGTTGCGCGGCAAGAACATCAGCGAGGTGCTGTCGATGTCCGTGACGGAGGCACGCGAGTTCTTCCCGTCGGGCAACGCGCGGGCGATCCTCGACCGGCTCAGCGACGTCGGCCTGGGCTACCTGGGGCTTGGCCAGCCGCTGACCACGTTGTCCGGCGGCGAGCGGCAGCGCGTGAAGCTGGCGATCCGCATGGCGGAGGGCGCGGGCACCTACGTGCTGGACGAGCCGACGACGGGCCTGCACCTCGCCGACGTCGACAACCTGCTGGCGCTGCTCGACCGCCTGGTGGACAAGGGCAACACGGTGATCGTCATCGAGCACCACCAGGCGGTGATGGCGCACGCGGACTGGATCATCGACCTGGGTCCCGGCGCGGGCCACGACGGTGGCCGCGTGGTCTTCGAGGGCACCCCGGCGGAGCTGGTCGCGAGCGGCGACACGTTGACCGCCCGGCACCTGAAGCAGTACCTGGAGCGCCCGTAGCCGCGGCGGTCAGGTGGGCTCTGTGCCGGTTGTGCGGCCAGCCGGCACAGGCCCTGGGTTGCCCTGGCCGATCAGAACCCGGCCCGGCGTAACTCGTCCAGCAGGGCGGGCCGCCGGGCGTGCGCGAGCCGCAGGGACGCCACGAACCCCGTGACCGACTCCCCGCACCGCTGCGCGCAGGCCGCCAGTTCCTTCAGCAGCACGCACGCCTCCCGGTAGGCGTCCCGACCGCCCCGTTCCAGGCACGTCGACACCAACCCCTGGTAGGCCGCCAGCACCTCGGCGGGATGTGTCTCCCCGCGCAGCCGCAGCACCTCCACCCCCACGCAGT
This sequence comes from Actinophytocola sp. KF-1, assembly GCF_054661535.1. Taxonomy (NCBI): domain Bacteria; kingdom Bacillati; phylum Actinomycetota; class Actinomycetes; order Pseudonocardiales; family Pseudonocardiaceae; genus Actinophytocola; species Actinophytocola sp. KF-1. The sequence goes on from NZ_BAAFVK010000012.1 coordinate 102,327, forward strand.
CGTGTTTGACCGCCGCCAGCCAGGCCTCCTCGACGTCCCCGTCGTCGATCAGGGCGCCCACCAGCTCCGCGGGCGGCAGCACGTCGAGCGCCCACGACCGCAGCCCGGACCACACCTTCGCCGCGGTCGCGGTCGTCCGCAGGCGTCCGTAGCACACGCGGGTCCGTGCCGAGCGGAGGTCCGCCTTGCGCAACTCCACCGCCTCGTCGCCGCGCTGGGCGTCGAGGTAGGAGTCGACCAGCAGCTCGGTCAGCGACAGGTCACGGGTCTCCGCAACCCCGCGCTCCGCCCACCGGATGGCCTCGTCGAGCCGTCCGGCGTGCCGGAGCACCGACACGATCTCCCGGTACGCCCGGACCGCGGGTAAGCCGTCGGCGAGGACGTCGACCAGTGTGTCCACGTCGCCGGACGTCTTCGCCAGTTGCTCGCGCATGCCGCGCAGCACCGTGTGGTCGGCGTCGTCGTCCAGCGACCGCCACGCGTCGTCCACGAGAGCGCGGTACGCCGCCATGCCGGTCTCGCCCAGGGGCTCGGCGAAGTCGCCGATGTCGATCGTCGGCCACGTCGGCCAGTTCAGGCGCACGTGGAACAGCCACGACGCGAGCTTCGCCGGGTTCGGTCTGGCCGCGGCACACGCCTGCGCGTACAGCTTCACCGCCCGGCGCGCCACCCCGGACACGGCACCGGCGTCGTCGTCGACCGTGCCCATCGCCGCGACGAGCAACTCGACGGCGTGCCGTGCCAGTGGCCTCGCCTCGGCGGCGTGACCGGCGTCGACGAGGTCGCGCACCGTGTCGAGGACGTCCCTGGCGCGGGCGGCGTAGCCGGGATCGGTGAACCCGCGGACCCGCAGCGCGGTGTCGAGCTGCCTGCGCAACACCGCCACCTGCGGCGCACCGGCGCTGCCTGCCGCACGCAACGTGAGCTGCCTGCACAGCGCCGGGTCGCGTTTCGCCTGCGCCAGCAGGAGTTCCACCAGTGCACGCTGGTCCAGCGCACGCAGGTACGCCTCCAGGTCCACCTCCGGCGCGGGGTCCCCGGCGGCCAGCACGGCAAGGCCCACCGCGACGCAGTGCTTGCAGAAGTTCCCCTCGAGACCGAAGGGACAACCGCACTCACCGGTCAGCACGTCGTTGTCCCGGCAGAGCCACACCTCGTAGACGTCCTTGCCCCGCACCGCCGCCCGCACCCCGAGCGCGGTCGGCCGCAACTCCCCCACCGCGCCGACGTAGTCCCGCCCACGGCGGAAGGAGCCGTCACCCGCGGCGGCGCGCAGATCGTCCTCGGTGAACCACACCATGGCGCAATCAAAGCGCACACCACCGACAATTCCCGAACCCCGAGGTCAGGAGCGCGTCATGAAGCGGGCGATCTCCTCGCCCAGCCGCTCCCCGGCGTCCTCCTGCAGAAAGTGCCCCGCACCCTCGATCACCGGGTGCTCGAGCCCAGCCGCGCCGGGGATCAGCTTGCGCAGGATCGGCGCCATCGGGCCGGTGATGGGGTCGCCGTCGCTGAAGGCGCACAGGAACGGCTTCTCCCACGCGCGCAGCACCTGCCAGGCCGCCAGGTTCGCGGGGGCCGCCGGGTCCTCCAGCGACACCGGCACCAGGCCCGGCATCACCCTCGGCCCCGTCTTGTACGACTCGTCGGGGAACGGGGCGTCGTAGGCGGCGCGGACCTCGTCGGGCAACGTGGTGCGGCAGCCGGACTGGACGAAGCGGCCGACGTCGAGGACCGGGGCCTTCTCGACCGCGCGGCGGAACTGCCACCACACGTCCGGCATGCCGTGCTCGCCCGTCGGCAGGCCGGTGTTGGCCGCGACGATCCGCGCGACCCGGTCCGGGTGCTCCGCCGCCACCCGCAACCCGATCAGCCCGCCCCAGTCCTGGCCGACGACGGTCACGTCGCGCAGGTCCAGCTCGTCGAACGCCAGCGCCCGCACCCACTCCACGTGCGCGGCGTACGTGTGCGCCGCGGCGCCCGGCTTGTCGGACCGGCCGAAGCCGATCAGGTCCGGGGCGACCGCGCGGATCCCCGCGTCGGCCAGCACCGGCATCACCTTGCGGTACAGGAACGACCAGCTCGGCTCGCCGTGCAGCAGCAACGCGACCGGACCGTCCTCGGGGCCCGCCGCCACGTACGCCATCCGCAGCGAGCCGACCGTCGCGTACGACGGCTCGTACGGGAAGTCCGGCAGGCCGGCGAACCGGGCGTCGTCCGTGCGCAGTGTCATGCCGAGCATGATTACTGCTGGATGAGCGGAACGAAAGGCGTCTGCCCCTTGGACAGCGGGATGTTGTACACCTGCGCGAGGTGCGAGGCGATGTCGTGGAACAGCGGCGCCGCGCTCTTGCCCTCCGGCGGCCCGCCGACGTACTTGGGCCGGTCGAGCATGATGCCAACGACGAACCGCGGGTCGTCGGCAGGCAGGATGCCCGCGAACGTGATCCAGTACTTCTCCTGGCTGTACCGGCCGAGTGCCTTGTCGAACTGCTGCGCCGTGCCGGTCTTGCCGGAGATCTGGTAACCGGTCAGCGCGGCGGCCCTGCCCGTGCCGTTGTCCGGGGTCGGCGCGTCCTGCACGACCGCGCGGAACATGTCGCGCACGACCTTCGCGGTCTTCGCGTCGACCACCCGCACCGGCTTCGGCTTCGGCTCCGGGATCCGCTCGCCGTCCGGGGTGACCCGCTCGGCGACCACCCTCGGCGGCACGCGCACGCCGTCGTTGGCGACCGTCTGGTACATGCCCGCCATCTGCAGCACCGTCATCGACAGGCCCTGCCCGATCGGCAGGTTGCCGAACGTCGACCCCGACCACTGGCCGCGCGGCGGCACGCTGCCCGGGCTCTCCCCGGCCAGCCCGACACCGGTGCGGGCGCCGAGGCCGAGCTTCTTCAGCAGCTCGGCGAACCTGTCGGGCCCGCACTCCTGCGCGAGCATCAGCGTCCCGACGTTCGACGACTTCGCGAAGATGCCGGTCGTCGTGAACGGCTGCGTGCCGTGGCTCCACGCGTCGCGGACGGTGCGGTCGGCGACCTGGATCCTGCCCGGCACCTGGTGCACGTCCAGCGGCGAGGTGATGTTCTGGTCGATCGCGCACAACGCGGTCACGACCTTGTTCACCGACCCCGGCTCGTACGGGTTGCTGACCGCCGGGTTGCCCATCGACTCCAGGTCCCAGCCGCCGCTGCGGCTCGGGTCGAACGTCTTGTCGTTGGCGAGCGCGTAGACCTCGCCGGTCTTCGCGTCCATGATCACCGCGCTGCCGCCCTGCGCCTGCGCCTTGACGACGTAGGCGGCGAGCGACTGCTGCAGGAAGTACTGCAGGTCCGCGTCGATGGTCAGCACGAGGTCCGAACCGTCGACCGCGGGCCGCAGGTCCCGCTCGGTGCCGGGGATGACGACGCCGTCGTCACCCTCCTCGGTGGCCACCTCCTGGCGGCCGGGCTTGCCCGCGAGCTCGTTGTCCCGCAGCAGCTCGAGGCCGGCGAGCCCGTGCAGGTCGTGCTTCTTGACGTCCTTGTCGTCCATGCGCCAGTTCGCGACGCCGATGATGTTGGCGGCGGTCGTCTTGCCCGGGTACTCGCGCTCCGCGCGGTACTCGGAGATCACCGACGGGTACTCGTCCTGGATCTCCCGCGCCACACCCGGCTCGACGTTGTGCACCAGGTAGACGAAGTTGGCGTCCTTGCGGAGCCTGCCGAGCAGGTCGCCCTCCGACACCGTGCCACCGAGCTTCGCGGCCATGAACCGCGCCATCTCCTGGGTCTCGGTGTCGAAGTTCATCGGCTCGCCCTTGGCTTTGCCGTCCTTGATGTTCTCGTTGAAGATGTCGATCTGCTTGCGCTGCGCCCTCGGCTGGAACGCGAGCGACCGCGACTCGACGCTGAACGCCAGCTCCATGCCGTTGCGGTCGAGGATCGAGCCGCGGTGGGCGGGCAGGTCGATCTCCGTCATGCGCTGCCGCTCGGCCTTCGCGGCGAGCGCCTCCGCCTCGAAACCCTGGACCTGGACGAGCTTCAGCCCGGCCGCGACCAGCGCCGCGATGAGGAAGAAGCGCACGGCGACGACCCGGATGTGGTGGTTCGGCGGCTTGCGCTTCTTGCGGACCAGCCGCCGCGGTCCCGTCGGCAGCGTGCGCGGCGGCGGCACCCGGCGACCGGAGCCGTGCACGGCTCGTGGCGGCAGGCCGCGTGGCGCGCCGCGGCCCTGCGACCCGCCGCGGGCGGGCACGCCGGACGCGGCGACCCGCTGCACCGGGCGCCGGACCGGGCCGCCGGGACGCCGCGCTCTCGGCTGTCCCGGCATCAGCCACCTCCTGCCGGGAAAGGCGCGTTCCCGGCACCGGGTGCGGTGAACGCGCCTTTCGCGGCCCTGCCAGGCTCGGTCATCCGCCCGCTCCCCGTCCGCCCGCCGGGGGCGGGGTCTGGCTCGCGGGCGGTGTGGGCTTCTCCACCGGCTTCGGCTCGCCGACCACGACCACCGTGCCGTCGGGCTTCACCACGAGCCGGGCCGGATCGCCCGCGGGCACCATGCCCATCGCCTTCGCGCGCTCGGCCAGCGACGCGGCGGACTCCTTCTCCGTCACCTCGCGCTGCAGCACGGCGGCCCGCTCGGACAGCCGCTCCACGTTCTGCTTCGCCTCGTCGAGGCGGTAGGAGTCCGCGATCGCCTGCGTCGACAGCCACAGCGTGGCCGCGACGCCGACCACCAGCAGCACGATGATCAGCACCGCGAACGGCACCCGCCCGGCGCCGCGGTCGAGGTCCTCGTCCACCGTGCGCTGGACCGGCCTGCCCTCGCGCTGCGCCCGCCGCGCGTACGCCCGCTGCGCCGCCGCGGACCTGGCACGTCCTGGCGTCCGGGTGTGGGCGGGCGCCTGCTCAACCGGCTCCGTCGTCCTGGTACGGGTCGGCTCTGCCTGGATGGTCATGCCGCCTCCAGAATCCGCTCGGCCGCACGCAACCGGACCGAGGCCGCCCGCGGGTTGTGTTCGATCTCCTGCTCGTCCGCCTGCTCGGCGCCCCTGGTCAGCAGCCGCAGCTGCGGCCCGTGCCCGGGCAGCTCCACCGGCACGCCCTGCGGCGTGCGCGACTTCGCCAGCTCGGCGAACGCCTGCTTCACGATCCGGTCCTCCAGCGACTGGTAGGACTCCACGACGATCCGGCCGCCCACCCGCAGCGCGCGCAACGCGGCGGGCACGGCGGCGCGCAACGCGTCCAGCTCGCCGTTGACCTCGATGCGCAGCGCCTGGAACGTCCGCTTGGCCGGGTGCCCGCCGGTGCGCCGGGACGCCGCGGGCACCGCGTCGTACAGCAGCTCCACGAGCGGCCCGCTGGTGGTGAACGGGGTGGTGGCCCGCGCCTTCACGATCCGGTCGACGATCCGCTTCGCGAACCGCTCCTCGCCGTAGTCGCGCAGGATCCGCACCAGGTCACCGGGTGGGTAGGTGTTGAGCACCTCGGCCGCGGTCAGCTCCGCGGTCGGGTCCATCCGCATGTCGAGCGGGGCGTCCTTGGAGTACGCGAAGCCGCGCTCCGCGACGTCCAGCTGCATCGACGACACGCCGAGGTCCATGAGCACACCGGCGACCCCGCCCCGCGGCGCGATCCCGAGCCCGCCGAGGACCTCCGGCAGCTCGTCGTAGACCGCGTGCACGAGGTGGACCCGGTCGCCGTGGCGGGCGAGCCGCTCGCGGGAGCGGTCCAGCGCGTTCGGGTCGCGGTCGAGCCCGACCAGGGTGAGCGCGGGGTGTGCCTCGAGCAGCGCGTCGGAGTGGCCGCCGAGGCCGAGGGTGGTGTCGACGAGCACCGCGCCGGGCGTGTCCAGCGCCGGTGCGAACAGCTCGAGAACGCGGTCGAGGAGAACAGGGATGTGCGCGGTCGAGCCCATGCCGAACACACCCCCTCTCCCGCCGTATATCCCAAACGGGTGCCGCCAGGTCCCCGCCCGCTCGTCGAACCTGGCGCCGGGGAAGGTGTGCCAGGGTCGAAGGCGAGCGGAACGGAGGCCTCGCGGCACCCGCGTCCATGCCCGTGTTCCCGCTCCCGTCAGAACACGCCGGGCAGGACCTCCTCCCGCGCTTGGGAGTAGTCGTCCTCGTGCTCGTCCAAGTAGGTCTGCCACGCTTGCGCGTCCCAGATCTCCAGGCGGGTGATCGCACCGATGACCACGCACTCCTTGGTCAGCCCCGCGTAGCGGCGGAGCTCCGGTGCGATCGCGATCCGCCCCTGGCCATCGGGCCGCTGCTCGTCGGTGCCGGCGAACAGGTACCGCTGGTAGGCGCGAACCGCCTCGTTCGTCAGGGGAGCGGCAGCCACTTTGCGTGCCATCTCCTCGAACTCCGCTCGCGGGAAGACGTAGAGACAGTGGTCCTGACCCTTTGTCACCATCAGCCCACCCGCGAGGGCGTCCCGGAACTTGGCAGGCAGCGTGAGCCGCCCCTTGTCGTCCAGCTTCGGGGTGTGCGTACCGAGGAACATCAGGGTCCGCACCTCCCCTACCGGTCCATCCGGACCAGCCATGGGGCCCCCTTCCGCCCCACTTGCCGCCACCGTACCCCACTTTTCACCACAGTCAACGTCGAATGACGCGGATCCTTCGCGAAAGTCCCGGCATTTGCCCAGGTCAACACGTGGGGGGCGAGGTGGGGGGCCGTGGCGGGACTCCCCCATCCGGGTGCCGCGCGAGCCCCCGGGGGTGCCCAATCCAGCGGCCGAACGGACCGATTTCGGGCCCGGCGGGTTCGGCGTGGGGCGTTGTGGGGAACTCCGGTGGGGAGAAGTGGCGGACCCCCGCCGGCAGGCAAGTCGCGGGCAATTCGGCCGACCGGAGCACACCGGGGCCGAAAGGCGTACAAGATAGAAGGAACACCCGCGCCCCCGCGCCGTGCCCGGAGGGGTGGGGTACTTCTCGGAGGTTTGACACACTTCGTAGCAGGCTCTGTCGAGCCTACGAAGTTCTCAGGAGGTCGCGTGACGTCGAGTACCCCGCCATCGGCGCTGCCCGGTAATCCCTACGCGGCACACGGCGGCGACCCCTACGCCCACAACGGCGACCAGAACGCGCAGCAGCACACCCACTACCGCCAGGTCGCGCCGCTGGACGAGCTCGGCGCGGCGGCGCAGCGGATCGCGGCGAACGTCGAGCGGGTCCTGGTCGGCAAGCCGGAGGTCGTGCGCATCGCGCTCGTCACGCTGCTCGCCGAGGGCCACCTGCTCGTCGAGGACGTGCCCGGGGTCGGCAAGACGTCGCTCGCGAAGGCCCTGGCCAGGTCCATCGACTGCACGGTGAGCCGCATCCAGTTCACCCCGGACCTGCTGCCCTCCGACGTGACCGGCGTGTCGATCTTCAACCGGCAGACCAACGAGTTCGAGTTCCGCCCCGGCCCGGTGTTCGCGAACATCGTGGTGGGCGACGAGATCAACCGCGCCTCCCCGAAGACGCAGTCCGCGCTGCTGGAGTGCATGGAGGAGGAGCAGGTCACCGTCGACGCGAACACCTACCACCTCGAAGCGCCGTTCATGGTCATCGCGACCCAGAACCCCATCGAGATGGAAGGCACCTACGCGCTGCCGGAGGCCCAGCGCGACCGGTTCACCGCACGCGTGTCGATCGGTTACCCCGACCCGGCCGCCGAGCTCGCGATGGTCGACGAGCACGCGGGCCACAACCCGCTCGCCGACCTGCAGCCGGTGTCGCACGCGGACCAGGTCAAGCACCTGATCGAGACCGTGCGCGCGGTCAAGCTCTCCCCCGACATCCGCCGGTACGCCGTCGAGCTGGTCTCCGCGACCCGGCGGCTGCCGGAGATCCGGATCGGCGCCTCGCCGCGGTCGACGCTGCACCTGGTGCGCGCGGCCCGCGCGCAGGCCGCGCTGTCCGGCCGTGACTTCGTGGTCCCCGACGACATCCACGCCGTCGCCGTCCCGGTGCTCGCGCACCGGCTCGTGCTCACCCCGGAGGCCCAGGCGGGCCGCCGCTCCACCGCCGAGCTGATCCGCGCACTCGTGCAGCGGGTGCCGGTGCCACAGGCGGGGCCGCAGGGCGGCGCCGAGTGGGCCGCGCGCGGGAACAGGTAGTCCACCGGTGGCGCGGCCCCTCAGAGGTGCGCTCTCGGGTCTGACCACGCGCGGGCGGTGCCTGCTCGCGGCCGGGCTCGCGGCCGCGCTGTGCTCCGTGGTGCTGAACGAGCGGGACCTGCTGCGGGTCTCCGTGTTCGTGGTGGCACTGCCGATCCTCGTGTGCCTGCTGACCGCGGTGGCGCGGGTCGGCCTGCACGCACAACGCCAGATCAACCCCGTCCGCACGCCGGTCGGCGGGCGGGCCGAGGTGACACTGCACATCACGTCCACCGGCAGGCTCCCGACCGGCGGCCTGCTCGTGTCCGACGGCGTGCCGTACTCGCTCGGCGGCAAGCCGAGGTTCGTGATCGAGCACCTGCCGAGGCACACCGGCACCCGGCTGCGCTACCACGTGCAGCCGATGCTGCGCGGCATCCAGCAGCTCGGCCCGCTGAAGGCGACCATCACCGACCCGTTCGGGCTGGCCGAGTTCGAACGGGAGCTCGCGCACACGTCCCGGCTGATCGTGGTGCCGCGGGTGGTGAAGCTCGTCGGCGTGCCCGGCGGCTCCGGGCTCGGCTCCGGCGACGACGGCTCGGTGCGGCTCAACGCGGGCCAGGGCGAGGACGACGCGATCGTGCGCCCGTACCGGCAGGGCGACGACCTGCGGAAGGTGCACTGGCGGTCGACCGCGAAGCGCGACGAGATGATGGTGCGCGTCGAGGAACGCCCGTGGCGGGGTGGCACGACCGTGCTGCTGGACCACCGCGCGTCCGCGCACCGCGGCACCGGCGCGAACTCGAGCCTCGAGTGGGCCGTGTCGTTCGCGGCCAGCGTCTGCCTGCACCTGCACCGCTACGGGCAGCGGATCAAGCTCGTCACCGAGTCCGGCGGGCTGATCGTGCGCGACCACGGCGACGGCACCCACAACGACCACGCCGTGCTCGACGCGCTGGCCGCGCTGCAGGCCACGCCGACGACCAGCATGGACAGCGCGGGCGACCCCGCGGGCGGGCAGGAACTGATCGCCGTCCTCGGCGCGACCACGCCCGAGTCGCTGTCGCAGCTGGTCGGGCACCGGGCGCGCGGCACGCGCAGCCTCGCCGTGCTGCTCGACACCGCCGCGTGGGCGACGGCCGGCGAAGGCGGCGACGCGGGCACCGACATCGAAGGCGCGACCGCGCTGCTGCGCGGCGCGGGCTGGGGGGTCACCGTGGCACGGCCGAACACGCCGATGGCCGCGACGTGGGCGACGTTGTGCCGCACCCACGGCACCCGCGCCGACGCGGTGATCACGGGATAGGGAGTGGCACGAACGTGACGACTGCAACCCCGACACGGCCGCCGTCGGGCGCACCGGCTCCCGACACGCCACCGCCCCCCGGCGGCGAGCTGACCTCGGCGCAGTGGTCGATGACCGTGACGCCGGTGGTCGCGGCCGTCACCGTGCTCTGCGCGTCGCTCGCACTGTCCGGCGTCATCGAGGGGCTCCGCTGGTGGGGCTACGCGGGTGTCGCCGTCACCGTCGTGACCGCGGTCGGCCTCGGGTTGCGGGCCGCGCGGACCCCGATCCTGCTGGTGGGGCTCGCGCAGATGTTCGCGCTGCTCTGCCTGCTCGTCGCGTTGTTCACCGACGAGGGCGTCCTCGGCGTCCTGCCGGGCCCGGACGCGCTGGCCCAGTTGGGCACCGTGCTGCAGACATCCGTCGAGGTGGTGCGGACCGGGGTGCCGCCGGTGCCCGCGACCCAGGCCCTGCTGTGCCTCGTGGTGATCGCGATCGGCCTGGTCGCCGTGCTCGTCGACACGCTCGCCGTGTCCGCGGGCACGCCCGCCGCGAGTGGGCTGGTCCTGCTGTGCGTGTACGCGGTGCCCGCGTCGCTCGCCGACGAGATGCTGCCGTGGTGGGCGTTCGTGCTGGGTGCGCTGTCGTTCGCGGCGCTGCTCGCGGTCGACGGCGCGCACCGCCACCAGCTGTGGCGCAACCGGCCGACCGTCCAGGGCACCAACGGCGGCCTCGGCGGGCCCGCCGCGCTGGTGGCGGGCGCGGTCGCGGTCGCGTTGTTCGCGGGCGCCACGATCACGTGGATCGGCACCGTCGGCCAGCTCCCCGGCGGCGACAACGGCGGCGGCGAGGGCGGCCTCGGCCTGAACCCGTTCACGTCGCTGCGCGGCATGCTCGACCAGGAGGGCAACGTCGAGCTGTTCCGGATCACCGGGATGGACGTCGAGGGCGGCGCGCCCTACCTGCGCGCCATGACGTTGCCGGTGTACGACCGCAACGGCGGCTGGCGGCGCGACAACGAGCGGGAGCTGCCGAGGGGGGTCGAGGCGGCCGGGCGGCTGCCGCTCCCCGACGGCGCGAACCCGCCGGACCCCGACGACATCAGCGAGATCCAGGTCGAGCCGGTCAACTCGCGCGACTACTGGGCGCCCGTGGCCGGCATCCCGGTCGGGCTGTCCGGGCTGCCCGACGACATGCGCTACGACGCCGAGAGCGGCATGGTCTACGGCGAGTCCCGCCGCGAGCTGCCCACGTACATCGAGGAAGCCGTGCTCACCCCGCCGACGCCCGCCGACCTGGCCGGCGACGGGTTGTTCACCGCGTCCGGCGAGATCCCGTCGATCTACCTGCGTGCCGACGGGCTGCCGCAGCCGGTGGTCGAGCTCGCGCAGCGGCTCACCGCGGGCAAGTCGTCGACCTACGAGAAGGTCAAGGCGGTCAAGGGTTACTTCGCCACCACCAACGGCTTCCAGTACGACACCGAGACCGCCACCGGCGCGGACGAGAGCGCGCTCGAGGACTTCCTGTTCCGCAGCAAGCGGGGCTACTGCGAGCAGTACGCGTCGGCGATGGCGATCCTGTTGCGGGCGGCGCAGATCCCGTCGCGGGTCGCCATGGGCTACACCGGCGGGTACGCGAACGGCAATTACCGGACGATCACCACGCAGAACGCGCACGCGTGGGTCGAGGTGTACTTCCCGTCGTCGGGCTGGGTGATCTTCGACCCGACCCCGCTGTCGGACGGCACGACCTACAACCCGCCGTACATCTCCGACACCGGCGTGTCCGGGCCGGAGGACGACCCGGAGAACCCGAGCCAGACGTCCGCGGCGCCGACCGCGTCGAGCGCGCCGACCGGCACGCCGGAGGACGAGGAGACCACCGAGGCCGGCGCCGGTGGCGGCAACCAGCAGGAGCAGTCACCCGCGCTGTGGATCTGGGTGGCGATCGCGGTGGTCCTGCTGTCCGCGGTGGTGCTGACCGCGCTCGTGGCCGCGGCCCGCGGCAGGCCGAGGCGGCGTGGCATGTTGCTGCCGCTGGCGGTCGTGGCGTGGGCGCTGGCGCTGGTGTTCGTCGCGGCGCTCGTGTCGTGGTGGCTCGCGCTGCTGGTGGTGGTCCTGCTGATCGCGGCAGCGCCGGGTCTCGTCCGGGAGCGCAGGCGCCTGGCACACCGGCACGACGTGCACACGAACAGCCCGGCGGCGGCCACGTCGGCGTGGCAGGAGCTGATCGCCGAGTCGCGCGACCGCGGCATCGAGGTCAGCAGCACGGAGACGGTCCGCACGGCGGCCCGCCGCATGGCCCGCGAGCACTCCCTCGACGACACGGGCAGGCGCGCCCTGCGCACGGTGGTCGGCGAGGTGGAACGCAACTGGTACGGCGGCCAGCCCCAGCCCGACCCGTCCCTGGCCCCCGCCTACGACAACCTGATGGAAGGCATCCGCCGCAACTCCCCCCTGAACTGGCGAGCCAAACTCCTCCCCCGCTCAGTCCTCCGCCGCTAACCCCGCCCGAACACCGCGAGTCACGCTCTCGCGCACACCGAGTTGGACGTTTCGTGCCGATCATGGTCGGCCGCAGCTCCCCCATGATCGGCACGAAACCGACAACTCGGTGTGCCTGCGAGCGTGACTCGCGGTGTTTGAGAGCGTGACTCGCTATGTCTGGGGGCGGGACTCGCGGGGTTTCAGGGGGCGTTGGGTCCAGGTGACGTCGTGCCAGTTGTTGTGTTTCCAGCCGATTCGGCGGTACGTGCCGATCAGTTCGAAGCCCATCTTGTGGTGGAGGGCGGCGCTGGGTTCGTTGGGTTGCGTCATGCCTGCCACCGCCATGTGGTAGCCGCGGGCCGCGAGGCGGGCGAACAGTTCCGTGTACAGGGCGCGGCCGACGCCGCCGCGGTGGTGGTCCTGCGCCACATACACGCTGACCTCGCACGAGTACCGGTACGCCGCGCGTGACTTGTACTCGCCGCCGTACGCGTACCCGACGACGCGGCCGTCGTCCTCGGCGACCAGCCACGCGTGCGTCGTGCGGGCCTTCTCGATCCGGGCCGCCATCTCCGTCTCCGTCGGCGGGTCCAGCTCGAACGTGATCACCGTGTCCCGCACGTACGGGGCGTAGATCGCCGCACAGGCCGCGGCGTCTCCGGCCGCGGCAGCGTCCCTCACGAACATGTCGAAGATAGTAGACAGAGCATCCACTATTGTGAAGCCGTGACCGACCTCAGCACTGCGATCGCCACCACACTGCAGGAGGCCCGCCTGGCACGCGGCCTGTCCGGCGGCGCGCTGGCCGACCGCTCCGGCGTCTCCCGCGCCATGATCAGCAAGATCGAACGGGGCGAGACCCAGCCGACCGCCGTGCTGCTGTCCCGGCTCGCCGCCGCGCTCGGCATGACCCTCTCCGAGCTGGTCGCCCGCGCGGAGCAGGACCAGAAACGGCTGGCCAGGAAGGACGACCAGCCGATGTGGACCGACCCGGAGACCGGTTACGTCCGGCGCGCGGTGTCCCCGGTGCCCGGCGGGCCGCTCGAACTGGTCGAGGTCGAGCTGCCCGCCGGCGCCGAGGTGGCCCAGCCCCCCGAGTCGTACGCGCTGGCCCACCACCAGATCTGGGTCCTGGACGGGCACCTGGTCTTCCGCGAGGGCGAGGTCGAGCACGACCTCGGCCCCGGCGACTGCCTGCAGCTCGGCGCGCCGCAACCGTGCGCGTACGTCAACCGGAGCGACGCGCCGTGCCGGTACCTGGTGGTGCTCGGCAGGCGCTAGACGGCCGGGTAGCGGTTGTAGTCCGGGAAGTTGCCGTACAGCAGCTCGTCCGCCGGCCCCTGCGTGACCGCGTGCACCAGGTGCTCGCCGCCGACGAACGCGCCCTTCCACGACCCGCCGCGACCGCCGAACGGCTCCTCGCGGTCACCGCGGGAACGGGGCTTGTTCACGCCGACCTTGAACGCCTGCACGTGCTCGGCCAGCTCGGCCGCCAGCTCCTCGTCGTCGCACGCGATGCTCGCGACGAGCGCACCGTTGGACGCGTTCATCTGCGCGAGCAGCTCGGCCTTCGTATCCACGACGACGATCGTGTCGACCGGCCCGAACGGCTCCTCGTGCATGAGCCGCGCCGCGCCGGGCGGGGCGAGCAGCGTGGTCGGGGCGACGTACGCGGACGTGTCCTGGCCAGGCAGGAACCGGCCCTGGTCGAGCGACCCGCGGTACAGCGGCACGGCGCCGTGGTGCAGTGCCTCGTCGACCCGCTTGGCGAGGTCGCGCGCCTTGGTCGCGGAGATCATCGGCCCGAAGTCGAGCACCGGCAGCTCCCCGGACTCGTCCACCGCGAGCGGGTGGCCGAACTTGATCGACTGCACGACCGGCAGGTACGTCGCCAGGAACGAGTCGACCAGGTCGCGCTGCACCACGAACCTCGGGTAGGCGGTGCACCGCTGCTTGGCGTACTCGAAGCCCTTCTTGAGGTGCGCGGCGAGGCCGTCCCAGTCGGAGAACTCCCAGATGCCCCAGCAGTTGAGGCCCTCCTGCTCGAGCATGTGCCGCTTGCCGGTGTCGACGAGCTGCGCGGCGACCTTGCCGCCGTTGTCGCGGCCACCGACGAACGCGAGCGCGCCGATCTCCATCGACCGCACCAGCGCGCCGGAGAGCTTCGAGCCGTCACCCGACAGCAGGGTGACCGGCAGGCCGGCGTCGTTCATGAGCGCGTGCGCGACCGTGAGGCACACCGCGCCGCCCTGCGTCGGGGTCTTCGCGACCACCGCGTTGCCGGCCAGCAGCTGCACCAGCTCGGCGTGCACGAGCACCGACATCGGGTAGTTCCAGCTCGCGATGTTGGACACCGGGCCGGGCAGCGGGGTTCGCTCGAACGGACGGCCGTGCGCGTCGGTGGCGAGCATGGCGTCGACGTTCTCGAGGTACCAGCGGACGCCGTCGAGCGCGCGGTCGACGTCGGCGCACGCGAGCTTCCACGGCTTGCCGATCTCCCACGCGAGCAGCAGGGCCAGGTCGTCGCGGACGTCGGTCATCGCGTCGACGGCGGCGGTCACGCGTGCCTTGCGCTCGGCGAGCGGCACCTCGGCCCAGTCGCGGTGCTGCTGGTGCGCGGCGGCGACGGCCTTCAGCGCGACGGGTTCGTCGATCTTGGACAGCTGCCCGATCGTGGACTGGTCGACCGGCGAGACCATCGGCGAGCGTTCGCCGCCGTCCTGCCAGCGTCCCTCGTACAGGTTCCTCAGCCGGTCACCGGCGAAACCGTCGGGCGCCACCTGGGCGACCCGCTCCGCCAGTCGGGTCCACTGTGCGTGCTCCGGGATGCGCAAGGCCACGGCCTACCTCCATCGCTGAGACGAGAGCCCCTTGGCCGATGGTGACTGGCAGGCTTCGAGAAGTCATCGAAGGTGCGTCGCACGTCACGCACGAAAAAGGTCGCCGGATGCCGTGCGGCACCCGACGATCCGGACATTCTTCGGTTACGGTCCGTCTTCGAACCGCTTGCGGAAGCGGTCCTCCATGCGTTGCGAGAATGAGCTTCGGCGCGCCTTCGGCGAGCCTCCGCCACCACCGCCCTCGGCGCCCTCCTCGCTTTCCCCGGCTCCATTTCGCATGGCGGAGAGCGTGAGCAGCGCACCGAAGAACATGACCAGGAAGCCGAGCAAGCTGACTACCGGGACACCGCCAGGCTTCAGCGGCAGGATGACTCCGAGGACCAGAAGGGCGACACCCAGCACGAACAGCGCGATGCCCTGCAGGCGTCGGCGTCGTGAGGGGCGGCGCAACCGCGCGCCCCGCACGCTGGATGCGAACTTCGGATCCTCGGCGTAAAGCGCACGCTCAATCTGGTCGAGCAGTCGCTGCTCGTGCTCGGAGAGTGGCATTCGTTCCTCCTCCGGCACAGCGGTCGCGAGCGCCGGGCGATCACGGGTCTTTGGCCGCCGGACCCGGCGGGCGCCCCACGGTGGGGACGTCACCTCCAGGATACGAGCCGCGAGGCTCCGCGACTACCCGATCCGGAATCATGGTCGTATGCATCAGCAAAACCCGGCCTCCCACGAGTCTGTCACGAGCGCCGACGGCCCCCGCCGGGTGGGTTGAGTGGAACCGGCCACAGCGCTGCGCCAGATCGCGTTCCTGCTGGAGCGCGCGGCGGAGCCGACCCACAAGGTGCAGGCGTTCCGGCGGGCCGCCGCCGTCGTCGACGGGCTGCCCGACGGCGAACTGGCCGAACGCCTACGTGCGGGGACGCTGACCGCGCTGCCCTCGATCGGCAGGACGACGGCCGCCGTGATCACCGAGGCCGCGCGCGGCGAAGCACCCGCCTACCTGCAGCGACTGCTGGCGGGCGGGCTCGAACCGGTGGCC
Source organism: Actinophytocola sp. KF-1 (assembly GCF_054661535.1). Lineage (NCBI taxonomy): Bacteria > Bacillati > Actinomycetota > Actinomycetes > Pseudonocardiales > Pseudonocardiaceae > Actinophytocola > Actinophytocola sp. KF-1. Next base: position 118,031 of record NZ_BAAFVK010000012.1, read on the forward strand.
GGTGGCGAGGCCATGCGCGCGGAACTCAGGGGCGACTGCCACACCCATTCGGACTGGTCGGACGGCGGCAGCCCGATCAGGGAAATGGCGGAAGCCGCCATCCTTCTGGGTCACGACTGGATGGTCCTGACGGACCACAGCCCCCGGCTCACGGTCGCGAACGGGTTGAGCGCCGAGCGGTTGCGTGAGCAGTTGGACGTCGTGGCGGCCCTCAACGAGGAGCTCGCGCCCTTCCGGATCCTGACCGGCATCGAGGTCGACATCCTCGACGACGGCGCCCTCGACCAGCTGCCGGAACTGCTGGCCAGGCTGGACGTCGTGGTCGGCAGCGTGCACTCGAAGCTGCGGATGGCGAAGGACGAGATGACCGACCGCATGCTGGCCGCCGTCGCGAATCCGCACCTGGACATCCTCGGCCACTGCACGGGCAGGCGGGTGAAGGGCAGGCCGCGGCCGGAGTCGGAGTTCGACGCCGCGGCGGTCTTCGCGTCGTGCCAGGTCAACGGGGTCGCCGTGGAGATCAACTCCCGGCCGGACCGCCTCGACCCGCCGCGGCGGCTGCTGAGCCTGGCCCACGAGATCGGCTGCCTGTTCGCCATCGACAGCGACGCGCACGCCCCCGGCCAGCTGGACTGGCTGCCGTTCGGCTGCGAACGGGCCGAGGAATGCGGAATTTCACCCGATCGGGTGATCAACACATGGTCGGCGGAACGCCTCTTGGAGTGGACCGCCGAACACTAGGGTTCCGCTGTGCTCGTCACCTCGTTCACCAGGCGCCGGCGGTCCGCCACGATCGGCGCGGCCGTGCTCGCCGGGGTCGTCCTCGCTGCGGTCGCCGGGTTCGTCACCTACTTCGGGCTCAGCGAGGAGCGGATCCGCCACTACGCGGTGGACGTGGCCGTCCAGGAGGACGGCTCCGCGCTCGTCCGGGAGACCATCGACTACGACTTCGGCAACAACTCCCGGCACGGGATCCTGCGTGACTTCCCCGGCTACGGCGTGCCCGGCGGCACCTCGGACGAGGTGCTCTCCGACGTGCGGGTGCGGTCGGCGTCCGCGCCCGCGGGGTTCGAGCTGACCGACGACGTGTCCGCGGTGATCCGAGTGGGTGACCCGGACACCGAGATCAGCGGGCTGCACCGGTACGTGCTCGAGTACCGGGTCACCGGCGCCACCGACGGCGACCGGTTCGGCTTCGACATGATCGGCACCGGCTGGGACGTCCCGGTGGACGAGGCCGACCTGCGCATCACCGGCCCGCGCAGGCTCACCGACGTCGGCTGCCACCGCGGCTCCGCGTCCAGCGAGACGCCCTGCGAGACCTTCCGCCGCGACGGTGACGCGCTGACCGCACACGTCACCGGCCTGGACGAGGCGCAGGGCGTGACGATCGACGGCACCATGGCCGGCGCGCTCGCCGGTCCCGTCCGCACGGCGCTGCCCGACGACGTCGATCTCACCGAGGGCCGCTCCTACTGGACGGTCATCTGGCGGGTGCTGGGCATCGGCGGCGCCGCGTACCTGCTCGGGATCGTGCCGCCGCTGCTGTGGGCACGGCGGCGGGGCCGCGACCGCGCATGGGCGGGCGGCGGTGTCGACGCCGTGTTCGGCGGGCCGGGCATGGCGGCCGCGCCGATCGCCGACACGGCCGCGGAGCGGCAGGTGACCATGCAGTTCGAGCCGCCGCGCGACCTCACCCCCGCGCAGGGCGGGGTGCTGCTGCACGAGAAGGTCGAGAAGCACCACCAGGTCGCGTGGCTGACGCAGCAGTCGATCGACGGCTGGTTCGCCATCGAGGGCGACGGCAAGCGGTTGCGCTGGACCGCGGGCGACGACCGGTGGGCGTCGGCGCCCGTGCCGCTGCGGAAGATGTTCAACCGGCGGGCGAAGGTCAAGCTCGGCAAGTACGACCGGTGGTTCGCGGAGGGCTTCAGGCTGGTCGCCGACGAGCTGAAGCACTGGCGGTCGACGTGCGAGCTGTGGGACCACGCGGCGGAGAAGCGGAACCGGCGCGTGGCGTGGTGGGTGGCGGCGCTCGCGGTCGTCGCCGTCCTCGCGGGCGTGGTGGCGTTGTTCCTGACCGGCAGGTTCCTCGACGTCGCGTACCTCGCGGCCGGGGTGTCCGGGTTCCTCGCCGGCGCGGGCGTGAGCATGGTGCTGAATGCGGACGAGCTGCCCATCCGCACGCCGGCGGGGTTCGCGCGGCGACAGCTGGTCGAGGGCTTCCGGCGGTTCCTCGCCGCCTCCGAGGGCCGGCACGCGCGGGCGGCGGCCGAGCGGGGCGAGCTGCGGTTGTACTCGGCGTGGGCGGTGGCGCTCGGCGAGCTGGACCGCTGGAACAAGGCGATGGCGGCCGCCGCGCTGCCGCCCGCGACCTCGGGGGTCGCGGAGACCGCGGCGTACGTGGCGCTCAGCTCCACCGTCGACACGGCGACCTCGGCGCCGTCGACGAGCGGCTCGTCCGGCGGCGGATACTCGGGTGGTGGGTACTCCGGCGGCGGCGACGTCGGCGGGGGTGGCGGCGGAGGCGGAGGAGGCAGCTGGTGAGGGAGCCGGACGAACTGACCGACGGCATCGCGGTGGTGTCGGCGGCGAGGCGGATCACCGTGCTGTCCGGCGCCGGCATCTCCACCGACTCGGGGATCCCGGACTTCCGCGGGCCGAACGGGTTGTGGACGAAGGACCCGAAGGCCGAGCGCCTGTCGAGCTTCCAGGCCTACGTCGGGGACCCCGAGGTGCGGCGCGCGTCGTGGCAGGCGCGGCTCGCGCACCCGGTGTGGCGGGCGGAACCGAACGACGCGCACCGGGCGCTGGTGAAGCTGGAGGCGGCCGGGCGGCTGGTGTCGCTGGTGACGCAGAACATCGACGGGCTGCACCAGCGCGCGGGTTCGACGTCGGTGCTGGAGCTGCACGGCTCGATGCGGGAAACCGTGTGCCTGCAGTGCAACGAGCACCGGCCGATGGCCGAGGCGCTCGAACGCGTCGCTGCCGGCACGCCCGACCCGACGTGCCGCGTGTGCGGCGGCATCCTCAAGTCGGCGACGATCTCGTTCGGCCAGCCGCTCGACACCGACGTGCTGATGGCCGCCCGCGACGCGGTGCTGTCGAGCGATCTCATGCTGGCCGTGGGCAGTTCGCTGTCGGTGCAGCCCGCGGCCGGTCTCGTCGGGCTGGCCGCGCAGGCGGGCGCGGCCGTCGTGATCTGCAACGCCTCGGAGACGCCGTACGACGACCTGGCGACGATCGTGCTGCGCGGCCCGCTCGGCGAGGTGCTGCCCGCGCTCGTCAGGTGACGCGGACGCCGGCCGCGCGCAGCGCGTCCTCGACGCGGAGCCGTTCCACCTCGCGGTCGATGCCCTCGCCGACGACGTCGAGCCGGTGCGGCACGTCGAGTGCCGCGCACGCCTGGACGAGCAGGGCGTCGTAGGCGTCCCGGGTGGCGCGGCGGCGGACGGCCGGGGTGCCGGGCGGGAACTCGGCGAGGGTCCGGTGCACGCGGCGCAGGTCGGCGGCGAGCCGCTCGATGGGCGGGCAGGCCGGTTCGGGGCCGCGTCGGCGCCTGCGCAGGTAGGCGCCGACGGCGTCGACGGTGGTGGGCACGCGCAGCAGGACCCAGAACAGCAGCGTCGGGGCGATCACGACGACCACCAGCAGGATCAGGTTGCCGACGGGCACCATAACTGGGAATGCTACCTCGTGGATTATTGACGAGAACTCGTTACAGTTTGTTACTGTGCGTCGAGTCCTCGTCACCCTGTTCGCCGTGCTCGCCGTGTTCTGCTCCGGCGCCCCGGCCCACGCCTATGCCAACGCCTTCTTCCACACGCAGAGCTCCGGCAACCGCGGTGTGGACGTGCTCGCGATCCAGCACCTGCTGACCCACCACGGCCACGCCGTCACGGCCGACGGGATCTTCGGTTCGGCCACCACCACGGCGGTCCGGGCGTTCCAGTCGGCCCGCGGCCTCGCCGTCGACGGCATCGTCGGCCCGGCGACGTGGGCCGCGCTGGTGCCGCAGATCAGCCAGGGCGCGAGCGGTCCAGCGGTGCGCGCGCTGCAGGTGGAGCTGAACGAGAAACGCAGGCTGTCCCTGGCGGTGAACGGGGTCTTCGACGCCGCGGTCACCACGGCCGTCCGCGACTTCCAGTCCCACGCGGGCATCGGCGTCGACGGCGTGGTCGGCCCGACGACGTGGCGGAACCTGGTGTGGCACTACGGATATCCCGACATGTCGGCGGGTTTCTGCGACCAGGACCCGGACGGCAACGGCACCGCGAACTGGGCCACGGCCGCGTCGGTCGCCCAGCTGGAACGGGCCGCCCGCACGTTCGCCGCGACGGGCCAGGGTCAGGTCCCGCTCGGCGACGCGGGTTTCGAGCACGGCGGGTCCATCCCGGGCCACTCCAGCCACGCGGTCGGCATGGACGTCGACGTGTGGCCGATCCGCACCGACAACGCCCAGTGCACGGCGGGCCGGATCACCTGGCAGTCGACCACGTACGACCGCGCCGCCACCCGCGCGCTGGTGCAGGCCATCCGGTCCGCGGCCCCCGGCCACGTGCGGCTGATCTTCTTCAACGACCCGGTCCTGATCAGCGAGGGCCTGACCACGCAGTACGCCAACCACGACAACCACCTGCACGTCCGCTACTGCGAACGCGTGCACCCGAACAGCCTCTACACCTGCTGACCGGGCCCCTCAGCCGTGCTGGGGGTCCTGACGCCGGGCGAGCGCGTCGTTCACGAACTCCCGGATCTCCTCGGCGGCGAGCCGGAACATGAGCACCTGCCGTTCCGACGCGCCTTCGCCTTCGATCGCCCGGACGCGTGCGTCCACGGCGTCCGCGGCGCCGAGCAAGCGTGCCCGGGCTGGTCCGACCTCGTCACCCCGGGCGTCCCGGAACGCGATCAGCGCCGCCTCGGCCTGGGCCCACATGGCGCGCTGCTCCTCCGACATCCTGTCGGTCGTCATCCGCCGGTCCGGGGACGAGCCACCGTTCTTCCGGCCAGACATGATCAACACGACGAGGAGGAGCACCACCAGCCCCGCCCCGGCCCACACGATCCAGGTCATCAGCGACCGTCTCCCGTCGTGCCGTCGACGGCCGGGTGGCCGGGTGCGCTCTCGTCGACCCGGCCCTGCCCGTACTTCGTCGGTTCCTTGAGGATCTCCATGCCGACCTGCTCGGCCAGACCGCCGACCGCGTCGGCGCCCGCGGTCCGCACTGCGTACTCCCCCACGTCTCGGGCCTGCCCGAGGATCTGGTCCACGTGCTGGTTGTGGACCTTCGCGACCAGGTGGGAGTTCTGGTGTACGCGGGACATCCGCGCGGCGCCCGCGACGGAGATCCGCATCTGCCGGATCTGGTGCCCGACTTCCGTGAAGATGTTCCCGCTCCGCTTCAGCAGGTCCCAGGCGTTCCTGAGCGCCTGCTGCAGCTTGCGCACCAGGTCGGCGATCGCGGCGCCGGTCCGCTGTACCTGACCGGCGATCTCACCGGACGCCGCGAGGGTCGCGGGCGGCGGGTACCGCAGGACGATGCTGATCACCTTGCCGATGCCGTCGGTGATCAGATCCCGCACGATCGAGCGGACGACGGTCAGCAGGATCTTGTTGCGGTTGATGAGGTTGGCGGTGGCCGCGGCCGCGCCGGCGGCCGCGTTGAACAGGTCGACGCGGTCCGCGCAGAACACCCGGTACTGGTCCACGGCCGGGCCGGACCAGCCCGCGGTGTCGGTCGTGCTGTACCCGGTCAGCTCGTCCGCCGCGGTCCGCAGCTCCGCCGCGATCCCGGACCACGTCTCGGCGGCGACGGTGAGCTGCTCGGAGTCACAGGTCAGCCAGTCCAGCCAGACGTTCAACGGGTCGAAGAACTCGATCACCCAGCCGAGTCCCATGCTGGCGAGCTTGGCCACCGGATCCACGATCACGTCCCGGACGGTCAGTCCGGCGGACAGCAGGCTGGTCAGCCCGGCGGCCCACTGGCCGCTGTCCACCTGGTTCACGAGATCGACGGCGTCCTGCACCAGTCCCGAGCCTTCGGCCCAGGAAACCTTGTCCTGTGCGGCGGCGACGATCGGGTTGCCGTCAGGCATCGTCGTCTCCGATCACGCGGAACATGGCGACGAGGTCCAGTTCGTTGGTGGCGAGATCCTTCCGCCACGCGTCGACGTTGTCGTGGTGGACGTTGCTCGCGTCGAGCACGACCTGGAGCGTGTCCGCGCCTTCCTGTTGCGACCGGATGCACGCCGCGGCGAGTTCGCCACCGAACACGCCGAACGCGTCCGGTGTCAGCGTCGCGCGGGCGGCGTCCCTGGCGGTGCCGATGCGGTCGACCAGAGCCGCCAGGTGCTTGCGGTGGACGTCCATCGCCTCGACGTCGATGTGCACGCCGTCCGGCCCGGTCATCGGAGCAGCCCCCGATCCGAGAAGTCGGAGTCGTCGCCGGACGCGGGCCGCCTGCGTGGCGGCCGGGACGGCGCGGTTGCGTTGTCCGCGCCGAGTCGCATGGCCCGGCGGTGCCCACGCGGCGGCTCGGGGGGCGGGGCCGGGTAGGCGCGGCGGTACTGGTCGGTCAGTTCCGCCATCAGGCCCGCACCCACGGTGGCGGGGATCGTGCGCTGGACGGCCTCGACGAGCCTGCTCTGCGCACGGCGCATGGTGACCATGATCGCCGCGGCCAGCTCCGGCCCCTGCCGGGTGCCCGGGGCGATGCGCAGGTCGGTGACGTTGCCGGAGGCGTTGACCGTGACGGTCACCTGGCCGTCGCCGGAGCGTTCGGTGACCGAGGTCGCCGTCAGGCCGGCACTGACCTGCTCCGCTTTGCGCTGCACTGCTGCCAGCCTGGCCTCGTAGTCGGCGAACAGCTGTTCTGGGTCGATCGTCACGGTGGCCTCCCCCAATCACGGACCGCGCACCGAGACTAGCCCGGTACGCCCCCGCGCCGTGGCGAACCGGGGGATTCCGCTGCCTGGCCGCGGGCCCGCGGGCGCGTACCGTGACGCGGGCAGGCTGACGCGGGCCGAGGTGACGAGCGCAACGCGGCGGCCGAGGCCGCGCAACGGAACGACGAGATCGACGCCGTGTTCGCCGTCCCCGCCTCCGGTTCACTGTGGACGGTGATACGGGGTGTGCAGGCGTGGCCGGCGGCGTTGCTGCTCACGTTGGCGCTGTCGTCACGCAGGAAGCGTGTGGTCTCCGGGGTGGTGAGCTAACGGACTTGGGTCGAGCGGGAGGAACCGTTCACGGCGAGGCGGCGGCTGCCCGCGTCGCGGGTTGTCGCCGGGGATGGTGTCCGGGACCGCGGTGCCCACCAGAGCGGACTGGGTTCGATCTTGCCGTTGGTTCTCGGGGTTGTCGCAGGATCGAATCCGACGCAGGCGAGGCAAGATTCTCGCCGAACACGGTGCCCAACAGCGGACCACCTCAACGGTCCCGGTGCCGGCATTCGGTCTCGCCCTTGGCTTCGGGCCAGCCGCGGCGGTGGCAACTTCGCCCGGCGTGCAGCCTCCCAGGCGAAGCGAGGTGCCCGTCAGTGGCAGTGCAAGACACAGGGCGGACCACCTCAACGGTCCCGGTGCCTGCGTTCGGTCTCGCCCTTGGCTTCGGGCCGGCCCCGGCAGTGGCGGCTTCTCGTCGGCCTGACTCCGATGCAAGCGACGTGCGACATGGCGCAAGGCCGCAGCGCCCAACAACGGACCACCCTCAACGGTTCCCCGTGCGTGCGTGCGGCCTCGCGGTGGCGGCTTCTCAGGCAGGGGTGACCCAGGCGGTGCGAGATTCTCGCCGGGCACGGTGCGCAAGAAGGCAACGCCCAACAGCGGACCGCCTCAACGAAGCCGGTACTGCGTCCGATCCCGCCGTCGGCTTCGGCACGTCCGTGGTGGCTTGTCGTCGTGGGCAATTGATGGCGGTGCGAGGGTCGTGCCCGCCGGCTGTCGTTGCGGAGCGGTTGTGTGGTCTTGCCGTTGGTGCGCGGGTTCTCCACCTCGGCATCGCGGCTGCGGTTCGCGGCGGGCCGCAGCGCGCGCAGGAGGGAGAACACTGGCGTCACGTTGTCGATGTGGCGATCGTCGGCAGGTGGTTGGTGTCGGTCAACCTTCCTCTCTCTTGCGGCTCGGCTCCGCGGTCTTGGTCAGCAGTGTCGCCGGGCGGATGGCGGCGCCGCCGAACTTGGCTCTTGCCAGGTCGGCTGCCTGGTCGGCGTCGCGCCAGCCGCGTTCCGGGGCGTCCAGCAGCAGTTGCTGGCCGCCGGACGTGGTCTCCTCCAGTTGTTCCACCCGCACGCCGATCAGGCGGACAGCGCCCGGTGGGGTCTGTTCGTCGAGCAGGCGGCACGCGGTCCGGTAGATCTCCTGGGTCACGTCCGTGGACACCGGGAGGGTGCGGGACCTGGTGATCGTCGTGAAGTCGCCGAAGCGGACCTTGATGGACACCGTGCGCCCGCGCAACTCCCGGCGGCGCAGGGTGGCCGCCGTGCGTTCGGACAGGTGCAGCAGCTCCTGCTTGAGCACCTCGCGGTCGGTCTGGTCGACCTCGAACGTCTCCTCCGCGCCCACCGACTTCTCCGCCGACTCCGGTACGACCGCGCGGTTGTCGTGGCCGTTGGCCAGCGCGTGCAGGTGCTCGGCCGCCGCCACGCCGACCGTGCGCTTGAGGCGGGCGAGCGGCGTCGCGGCCACGTCCGCCACCCGGTTCAGCCCGACCGACGACAGGCGTTCCGCGGTCTTCTTGCCCACGCCCCACAGCGCGGACACCGGCAGCGGGTGCAGGAACTCGAGGACGTCCGTGCGCGGCACCACGAGCATCCCGTCCGGCTTCGCGAGGCCGGACGCGAGCTTCGCCACGAACTTCGTCGGCGCCACCCCGACCGAGCACGTGATGCCCCACTCCGCCGCCACGCGGGCACGGACCTGCTCGCCGATCTCCCCCGGCGTCATCCGCAGCCGCCGCAGCGCACCCGCGACGTCCAGGAACGCCTCGTCGAGGCTGAGCGGCTCCACCAGCGGCGTGATCTCCCGGAAGATCGACATCACGCCCGCCGACGCCGCCGTGTAGAGGGCGAAGGTCGGCGGTAAGAAAACCGCGTGCGGGCACAGCCGCCGGGCGTGGGCCGTCGGCATGGCCGACCGCACGCCGTACGTCCGCGCCAGGTAGTTGGCCGAGCTGACCACCCCGCGGCCGCCCGTGCCACCCACCACGACCGGCTTGTCGGCCAGCTCCGGCCGCTCCCTGATCTCCACGGACGCGAAGAACGCGTCCATGTCCACGTGCAGGACCGGGCACCCGGTGTCGTCCGGCCACCGCCCGTCCCGCGCCTTGTAGCGATCCACCAGCCCGCGTGGCAGATCCCCGCTGCGTCCCATGGGTGCAGCTAAGCAGAGGCCACCGACAATCGACGACCGAACGGGCAGGTGAGCCCGTGCGAATGTCCCATCCGTTCGGGTTCCCCGTTCAGGCCCGGCGAGCCACCACGTGCAGGCGGGCGGCGATGTCACGCAGTGGCGCGACCGGCGCCAGCCGCAGCTCCAGCGCGGCCAGCGCGTCCCGGGCCGACGAGTCCTGCTGCAGCACCGAGCCCGGCACCAGCTCGCTGAGCACCCCGTGCCCCTGCACCAGCTCCACGGACAGCCCCGCGTCGGTGAGCAGGGCCACGAGGCCGTCGGTGTCGAAGCGGCGCAGCAGCGACTCCTCCGGCAGCCTGCCCGCCGGGTCGTCGGCGAGCGCGGCCGCGTCGGCGAGCCTGCCCGCGATCGCGCGGTGCAGCAGCGCGGCGGTCCGGTTGGCGACCAGCACCGACACCACACCGCCCGGCGCGACGGCCTCCGCCATCGCCGCGACCGTGTGCTTCGGGTCGTCGACCACCTCGAGCAGGCCGTGCGCGAGCACGACGTCCACCGAGCCGGCCGCCACCACCTGCCCGAGTGCGTCGCTGTCGGCCTGGACCGCGGTGATGCGGTCGTGCACACCCGCGTCGGCGGCGCGGCGGGACAGCGTCGCGAGCGCGTTCGGGTTCGGCTCGACGACGGTCACGGCGCAGCCCTCGGCCGCGAACGGGACCGCGAGGACGCCGCTACCTCCACCGACGTCGAGGACACGCGGTGGCTCGCCGGCACGGCGCCGCCGCGCGGCGGCCAGCTCGGTGTCGAGCGCGAGGCGAACTGCATCCGGTCGCATGAAGCGACAGGGTAGGCCCCGTAGGGTGCATAGCGTGCAAACGGTGGCGGTGCTCAGCCTCAAGGGTGGTGTCGGCAAGACGACCATCGTGCTCGGCCTTGCCTCGGCGGCCCAGCGCCGGGGCGCGCGCACGCTGGTCGTGGACCTGGACCCGCAGTGCAACGCGACCGCGACGCTCGACCCGGACGACACCGAGGCGACCCTCGCCGACGTGCTCGAGACGCCGCGGCCCGCGGTGCTCCGGGACGCGATCGCGCGGAGCGGCTGGGGCGAGGAGGTGGACGTCCTCGTCGGTTCGGAGGACCTGGAGCTGCTCAACGACCAGGACCCCGACCCGAGACGCCTGGAGAAGCTGGCCAGGGCGCTCGAGGAGCTGGCACACCTGCTGTCCGACGACGAACTCCCCTACCAGCTGGTGCTGCTCGACTGTCCCCCGTCACTCGGACGGCTGACGAAGTCGGCGCTGATCGCCGCGGACGGCGCCCTGCTGGTCACCGAGCCGACCCTGTTCGCGGTGTCCGGCGCGCAACGCGCGTTCGAGGCGGTCGAGCAGGTCGCCGAGGAGCACAACTCCGACCTGGCGCTGCTGGGTGTGGTGGTCAACCGGGTGCGGCCGCAGTCCTACGAGCACCAGTACCGGATCCAGGAGCTGCGGGAGCACTTCGGGAACCTGGTCATGCCGGTCGCGTTGCCCGACCGGCTGGCCGTGCAGCAGGCGCAGGGCGCGTGCATGCCGATCCACGCCTGGGGCACGCCCGGGTCGCGTGAGGTGGCGCTGGCGCTGAACCTGCTGCTGGCGCGCGTGCTGCGCGGGGTCAACCGGGCACGGGCGCGGCCGGTCGTCCGGACGGACGAGGAGGCCGACGTCGACGAGGACGAGCGCGTCGTGCAGGACGGCTAGCGCCCACCACACGCCGGCGGGGCTAGTCGCCGACGCAGATCAGCGAGTGGCACCGGGTCGTGGTGGTCGTCGGCGGCGGGGCCTGCGTCGTCGTGGTGGTCGTGGTCGTCTCGGTCGTCGTGGTGGTGGTCGGGTCGCCGGGCTTCGACGCGGTCGTCGTCGTGGTGGTGGTCGCGGTCGTCGTCGTGGTGGTCGTGGTGCTGCTCGCGGACTCCGGCTCGGACGACGACCGCGCCCGTCTCGACGTCGTCGTGGTGGGCGCGCCGGAGCGGGAGGCGGGCGGCACCGGTTCGACCGCGCCGAGCTCCGACTGGTCTGTCACCGGACGGTCGCCACCGCCCGACAGCGCACCGAACGCGAAGAGCGTGCAGGTGATCGCCCCCACGACGGCCCCGACGGCCAGCCGACCGTGACCGCTTTGCAGGGTGGACCCCATCTGTTTCCTTAGGGTGAGCGTCCAGCGACCACTGGTAGTTGGCTGAAGAATCTACCTCACCCGAACGGGTGAGCCACAGAGGTGTCGCCCTGCTGTTGTTCCCGGGTTCGCCGTGAGTTGAATCGCGCTAAATGACTTTGCCGGGCCGCTCGGACGGTCGTAATGTCGGCTGTACACGAGAGAGGAGGTGGTCCAACGGTGAATTCCCATAGGACTCGTGAGGTGGCTGTCCGCTAAGGACCACCCAAACGGACATGGTTTGGCCGGCCGCGCTACACGGCATTGACACCGGTTCGCCGGTGCCGGAGACGCGCGGTGTGGTCGGCGAATACCAGGCAGTCACCCAGCCCCCGGTGCTCTCAGGGAACTAGTCCGCCCCTGGGCCTGCGCGAGCAGGAGACGGCCCGGGGGCTGTTTTATTTCCCCAGGTCCTCGAGCTTCTGCTCGGCCTGCTGCACCAGTCGCCACGCCTGCCCGGCCCTGCGCTCGGCGTCCTTCACCGACCGGCTCGCCGAACCGACGCGCCGCCGCGCCTCCTTCTCCTCGGCCTCGGCGGCGTCCAGCTCCTCGTAGATCCGCCGCACCCGCTCGGTCGCCTCGTCGGCCGCCTTCTGGGTCTCGGCGAGGATCCGTTCCTCCTCCTTGCGGTCGGCCTCGGCCTCCTTGACCGCCGACCGGGCCTCCTCCAGCTCCTGCCGCGCCGCCGCGCGCTTGCGCTCCAGTTCCGCGTCCTCGCGTGGCGTGCGTTCCTTCCTGGGCGCCTTGGGCGCCCGCTTGGGCACCACGCCGGTCGCCTTGGCCGGATCCGCGGACGGCCACGCCGCGGCGGCCGCGTCCAGGTCCTTCGCCGAGGTCAGCCGCCCCGCGATCACCACCCGCGCGACCTCGGGGTCGGCGATCGCGGTCGTGAAGATCTCCTCCAGCTCACGGGTCACGGCCTCGGTCAGCGGCGCGCCGTTGAGCTTGCCCGCCCGCTGGACCAGCGCGGTGACCAGCTTGGTGCGGCGCTGCGACAGCGAGCGCAGGTCGGCGCCCGCGAGGTTGGCGTGCGCCTCCCGGAACGCGTCGCCCAGCTCGGCGACCTCGTCGACGTCCGCGTCCGGGTCGCGGGCCAGCTGGTTCGCGAGATACGCGGACGTGGTCGGCTTCGCGAGCTTCTCGATGGCGGCCGCCAGCTCGGCGTCCCCGGCCGCCTTCGCCTCCTTCGCCAGCTCCTTGCGACGCGGCGTGAAGTCCTCGCGGGCGCCGCCGTACAGCTCGTCGGCGGCGGCATCCAGGTCAGCTGGCACACCCCCATCCTGCCGCGTTCCGCGCGGTGAAACGATGTCCGGGTGGTCTACCAGCGAGTTCTTCGGCCGGTGTTGTTCCGGATGGGCGGCGGCGACGCCGAGGTGGCGCACGAGCGCACGGTGGCGATGACCGCACGGCTCGGCGCCGTGCGGCCCGCGGTGGCGGGGCTGCGTCGGTACTTCGGCGGCGCCGCGCCGAGGACCGTGTTCGGCATCCCGTTCCCCGGTCCGGTCGGGCTCGCGGCGGGCGTGGACAAGGACGGCCGGGCACTGAGGGCGTGGCCCGCGTTCGGGTTCGGGTTCGTCGAGGTGGGCACGGTGACGTGGCACCCGCAGCCGGGCAACGAGAAGCCGAGGCTGTTCCGGCTGCGCGCGAGCGAGGCCGTGATCAACCGGATGGGGTTCAACAACGGCGGCGCGGAGGCGCTCGCGGCGCGGCTGAAGGCGCTGGGCCCCCTGGCGGTGCCGCTGGGCGTGAGCATCGGCAAGTCGAAGATCACCCCGGTCGAGGAGGCCGTGGACGACTACCGGCGGTCGCTGCGGGTGCTGGAGCCCCACGCCGACTACTTCGCGATCAACGTAAGCTCCCCCAACACCCCCGGCCTGCGCGGCCTGCAGGACAAGGCGGCGCTGGACACGCTGCTGGGCGAGTTGCGGACGTCGGTGCCGCTGCTGGTGAAGATCGCCCCGGACCTGACCGACGAGGCGATCGGCGAGGTCCTGGAGGTCTGCTCCGCGCACCGGGTGGCGGGCCTGATCGCGACGAACACGACCCTGTCCCGCGACGGCCTGGCACCCGCCGACCAGGCGCTGGCCGCGGAGATGGGCGGGCTGAGCGGGCGCCCGCTGACCGGGCGCGCACTGGCGGTGGTGACGTTCGTGGCGAAGGAGACGGGCGGCGACCTGCCGATCATCGGTGTCGGCGGCATCCACACCGCGGACGACGCGCAGCGGATGCTGGACGCGGGCGCGTCGCTGGTGCAGGTCTACACGGGCTTCATCTACCGCGGCCCCGGGCTGGTGCGGGAGATCAACCGCCGAGTGCGGTGACGGTCAGCGTGGACCAGCGAGTTCGCGCAGTGCCTCGGCGAGGCCCGCGAGGTGGTCGGTGGCGTCTGCCAGTTCCTGCTTCGGGCCGGCAGACGAGCTGGCCGCCACGACCCGGCCCGCCGCCGCCACGAGGCTGCGGTAGCCGTTGAGGCCCTCGTCGAGCTGCTCGCGCAGCCTGCGGACGCCCTCGATGAGCGGGCCGCGTTCCATGGGCGGCGCGTGGTCGCGGGCCAGTTCCACGGCCGCGAGCTGGGCGGCGACCGCCCGCAGCGCCTGCGCCGCCTCGGCGCCGGTCTGCTCGGCGTGTGCCACCGAGTCGCGTGGCACGGACGCCGGTGCGCCCTCGGTGCCCGCGAGCTGGCGGACGAGCTGCGCCAGCGCGTCCTCCGCCTCGGCGAGCCGCTGCATGGGCTCGTAGGCCGCGGACTCGCGCGGCGGCATCACCGGGCGCGGGCCCGCGGTCACCCCGGCGGGCTTGTGCGTGCGGTCGAACTCGTCACGGGCCCGCTTCAGCAGCACCATGCGGCGCGTGGAGCGGATCGACAGCGCGCCCGTGGCGGCCACCGCCGCCACGCCGCCCGCGATCATCGTCGGGTCGGGGCCCTCGCCGACCATGCCGCTGACGCCCAGCGCCACGTACACGACGAGGAACAGGCAGATGATCGCCCACGCGAGCGCCCACCGGGACGCCCACATCCGCTTGCGTTCCAGCCTGCGCCGCTGCCGCTCGATGCGGACGGCCTCGTCCTGTCGCCGCGCGAGCGCCTCCTGCACCTGCGCGACGACGGACGACCGGATCTGTGCGTTGCCGGCGTACTTCTGGACCATCCGGGTCAGCCGATGTATTTCGCGGCCGTACTGCGCCATTCAGCGGCCTCCCCTGCCAGTGGAACGCCCGGGCGTCAGTTGCCCTGCGGGTTCGCCTTCTGCTCCTGCGCGACGCGCTGCGCGATCTCCGCCTGGATGCTCTGCGCCGCCGAGCTGTTCGACGACGACGAGCCGCTGGTGACCTGCGGCGTGGCGCCGCCACCCATCGAGGCGCGGATCTGCTCCAGCCGCGAGCGGCCGGCCATCTCCGTGGTGGAGGCCTGGACCTCCATCATGCGGCCCTGCACCGAGTTCTGTGCCAGCTCCGCGGACCCGAGCGCGGTCGTGTACCGCTTCTCGATCTTGTCCCGGACCTCCTCGAGCGACGGCGTGTTGCCGGGGGCGGCCAGCTCGCTCATCTGGTTGAGCGACTTGGACACCTGCTCCTGCATCTTCGCCTGCTCGAGCTGGCTCAGCAGCTTCGTGCGCTCGGCCAGCTTGTTCTGCAGCATCATCGCGTTGCGCTCGACCGCCGTCTTGGCCTGCGTCGCGGCCTGCAGCGCCTGGTCGTGCAGCGTCTTCAGGTCCTCGATGTCCTGCTCGGCGGTGACGAGCTGCGTCGCGAACGACTCGGCGGCCTGCTCGTACTGGCGGGCCTTCTCCTCGTCACCCTTCGCACGCGCCTCGTCGGCCAGGACCAGGGCCTGGCGCGCGGAGGACTGCAGCTTCTCGACGTTGCCGAGCTGCCGGTTGAGCTTCATCTCCAGCTGGCGCTGGTTGCCGATCACGGCCGCGGCCTGCTGGGACAGCGCCTGGTGCTGCCGCTGGGCCTCCTCGATGGCCTGCTGGATCTGCACCTTCGGGTCGGCGTGCTCGTCGATCTTCGACGAGAAGGCCGCCATGAGGTACTTCCAGAACTTCACGAACGGGTTGGCCATCTCCTCCGCCTGCCTTACTCCGCGCTGGTCGCAGTTCGTAACTCGTGTCCCCGGTTGCCGCTCCCACCGACTGCCCGGTTGGTATGGCAACGCCCAGTCATCACTGTGGGTTCCATCGTGTCAGGTGCCCGGCGCTGTTCACCACTCAACCCGTCATAAATCAGGAACTGATCAGGGATGGCCCTGACCTGACGGACCGACCTCGGGGTCGGTGGCCCGCCGCACCTCGACCAGACCCTCCCGCAGGCCGTCGAGCCTACCCGTGAGATCGGCCGCCGCGCCGGTGTTCTGGGACAACGCGCTGGTCGCGCCCGTGATCAGCTCCGCGAGCTCGTCCCTGGCCCGCTCGAACTCCATCACCGTCGCCTGCATCTTCGCGAGCAGCGCGTCCCGCTTCTCCCGCTGGCGGGCCGCCGCCGCCAGCCGCGCGGACACGGCCTCGTGCGCCCGCACCAGGTCGGCCTCGGCCGGGGACCCGTCCGCCTCGGCGATCGCGGTGGCCAGCGCGGCCCGCTCGTCCTCGAGGTCGGGCACGGGGATCCGCGCGATCGCGTGGTCCAGGTCGGCGACCTGACCCGCGGTGATGCGCAGCTCCGTGACCACCTGCTCGGCGTCGGACGCCAGGGTGGTGAACCCGGGCTGGTCGGCGAGGGCGGCGGTCAGCTCGCGCAGCACCCGCTCGCCCCGGGACACCCACACCTGCGCGGCGCTCCCGAGCAGCGGCTTCCTGCCGCCGACCGCGGGCGGGACCTCCTGCTGCCTGCGCGTGCTGGCGATCATCACCGGCACGGTCACGAGCGCGAGCACACCGATGACGGCGAGCACGAACAGCAGTGCGGTCACACCGCCGAGCCTAGTGGCACGAAAGGCGCGTCCGTGTCACCGAGCGACACGAACGCGCCTTCCGCGGCACGACTGTTCAGGCTGCGAAGATCGCACCCGCGTCCCGCAGCGAGGACTCCATCCGGTGGCTGAGCGCGGGCTGCAGCCGCAGGTCCGCGAGGCTGTCCCCGACCACGGCGGGCACCAGCCGTCCACCTTCCACCGAGCCGACCGACGCACGCGGTCCGGAACCCTCCGCCCCGACCTCGCCACGCTCGGCCCGCTCCGCGGTCTCCGGCAGCTCGACCGACTCGAGTGCCCCGATGTCGGTCGCCACGTTCGACAGCAGTACCGAAAGCGGCAGGTCGAGCGCCTCGCAGATGGCGGCGAGCAGTTCGCTCGACGCCTCCTTGCGGCCGCGTTCGACCTCCGACAGGTATCCCAGGCTCACCCGGGCGGCTCGGGAGACCTCACGCAGCGTGCGTCGCTGGTTGGTGCGGGCGTGCCGGAGCCGATCACCGATCGCCTCGCGCAACAGCACGGTCATCGCGCGCCTCCCTTCAAGATCGATCCGCCGGACCGGGAAGTCCGGCATGGTGACCACGTTACCGAGACCTGGCGATCATCGGCAGCGACATCACCGTCCGTACGCCAAGGGCGAACGAGTGAACCGGCCCCGGTGTTCCCTCAAGTATGTCGGCGCCACTGGAGCCCAGCCCTAGTCCTGCTGGTCCGCCAGCCTGCTGAGCAGGCGCAACGCCGCCACGACGGCACCGGCGCGGACCTGGTGGCGGTTGCCGTCGATGCCGATCGTGCGCACGTCGGCGATCTCCGGGCCCGACACGCCGATGTGCACGACACCGGGCTCGATCCCATCCTGTGGGTCGGGTCCGGCCACCCCGGTGAGCCCGATGCCCCAGCTCGCGCCGCACGTGACCCGTGCGCCGTCGGCGAGCTGGGCGGCCACGTCCGGGTGGACCGCGCCGTGCTCGGCGAGCAGCTCGTCGTCCACCCCGGCCAGCTGGTGCTTGAGCGGTGTGGCGTACACCACCAGGCCGCCGCGCACCACGGCGGACGAGCCTGGCACGCTCGTCAGCACCGCGGCCACGAGACCGCCCGTGAGGGACTCGGCGGTCGCGACCGTCTCGCCCTTCTCCTTCAACGCGCTGATCAGGTCCGCCAATTCCGCCGCGTCGACGCCGAGGCTCTCGGCCAGGGGGTTCCTAGGCACCGGCGGCCCGCAGGCGCAGCGCGCGCACGACGTAGTCCACGCCGGTGCCCACGGTCAGCACGAGCGCGATGCCCATGCCCGCCCACAGCAGCGGGTCGAGCACCGCGGGCAGCGGCAGCAGGTACAGGCCGATGGCGATGATCTGCGCGAACGTCTTGACCTTGCCGCCGTAGCTGGCCGCGATCACGCCGTAGCGGATCACCCAGAAGCGCAGCAGGGTCACCAGGATCTCCCGGCCCGCGATCGTCAGCGTCACCCACCAGGGCAGCTCACCGAGGATCGAGAGGCCGACCAGCGCGGCACCGGTGAGCGCCTTGTCCGCGATCGGGTCGACGACCTTGCCGAAGTCGGTGACGAGGCCGTACTTGCGGGCGAGGTGCCCGTCGATGAAGTCGGTGATGGAGCCGACGGCGAACACGAGGAACGCCGCCATCCGCCACCCGTCCGAGACACCGCCGTCGGCGAACAGCGCGAACAGGAACACCGGCACCAGGACGAGCCGGGTGACGGTGAGGATGTTCGCGATGTTGACGAGCGGTACCTGCGCGACCGCGGGCGGGCCCAGCGCCTCCGACGGGGTGGTCCCGTCGGCGGGCGTGGCACTCATCGGAGCACCTCTAACGGCCGCACCACCAGGTCGACGCCCTCGGCGTCGACGACCTTGCCGACGACGAAGTCACCGACCGCCACGTCGTCGAGGTCCAGCAGCAGGCACTCGCCGTCCACCTCGGGGCCCTGGTGCGCGGCGCGGCCCGCGACGCCGTCCTCGTCGTTGCGCTCGACCAGCACGCGCACCTCCTCCCCGATGCGGTCCTCCGCGCGCTGCGCGGTCAGCTGCTCGACCAGGTCGGAGACGCGCGCGACCCGCGCGGCCACCTCGTCGGGGTCCAGCTTGCCGGGCAGCGTCTCGGCCTCGGTGCCGTCTTCGTCGGAGTAGCCGAACACGCCAACCACGTCCATCCGTGCCTCGGTGAGGAAGTGCTCCAGCTCGGCCAGCTCCTCCTCGGTCTCGCCGGGGAAGCCGACGATCACGTTGCTGCGGATGCCGGCGTCGGGGGCGAGCGCGCGGATCTGGTCGATCAGCGCGAGGAACGAGTCGGTGCCGCCGAAGCGGCGCATCCTGCGCAGCACGGTGGGGCTGGCGTGCTGGAAGGACATGTCGAAGTAGTTCGCGACGCCCTCGGTGCGCGCGATGGCCGTGAGCAGGGCGGGACGGGTCTCGGCGGGCTGCAGGTAGGACACACGCACCCGCTCGACGCCGGGCAGCGCGGCCAGGCGCGGCAGCAGCAGCGCCAGCGCGTCGGGGCCGCCGTGCTCGCGGCCGAGGTCCTTGCCGTAGGACGTGGAGTTCTCGCTGACGAGGAACAGCTCGCGGACGCCTTGCTCGGCGAGCCAGGCGCCCTCGGCGACGATCTCGTCGGGCGTGCGGGACACGAACGCGCCCCGGAACGACGGGATCGCGCAGAACGAGCACCGCCGGTCGCAGCCGGAGGCGATCTTCAGCGACGCGACGGGCGCGTCGTCGAGCCGCTTGCGCAGCACGCGCGGGCCCCAGCCGTGCCCGGGCACGGACACGTCGGCGGGCTTGCGCTCCACCGGCGTGATGGGCAGCAGCGTGCGCCGGTCCACCGGCTTGTGGGACTCGATCGCGCGGCCCGCGACCACGTCGTCGAGCCGCTCCCCCAGGTTCGGGTAGTGGTCGAAGCCGAGCACCGCGGCGGCCTCGGGCAGGCTCTCGGCCAGCTCGGTGCCGTACCGCTCGGCCATGCAGCCGACGGCGACCACCTTCGCGCCGGATCCGGCCGCGTCGAGCAGCACGTCGACCGAGTCCTTCTTGGCCGACTCGACGAAGCCGCACGTGTTCACCACGACCACGTCGGCGCCCTCGCTGTCGTCGGTGACCTCCCAGCCACCCGCCGCGAGACGGCCCGCGAGTTCCTCGGAGTCGACCTCGTTGCGGGCGCACCCGAGGGTGAGCAGGGCGGCACGGCGCGACGGTGGTGGTGTTGACACGTGCTTCAGGGTAACCGCCGCACCCGTCACCAGGGCCCGATGTGTGCCCGATGGGTCTCGCGTGGCAGGTTGGGTGTTTGTGAGCGAGCAGGTGGTAACAGTGCGCAGGGCGCGGGTCAGCGACGTGCGCGGGATCAAGTCGATCATCGACACGTACGTGGGCAAGGTCCTGCTCGCCAAGGAACTGGTCACCCTCTACGAGGACGTCCAGGAGTTCTGGGTGGCCGAAGTGGACGGCGAGCTGGTCGGGTGCGGCGGACTGCACGTGCTGTGGGAGGACATCGCCGAGATCCGCTCGATCGCGGTGCTCCCGAACGCCGCGCGCCTGGGCATCGGCGGCCTGCTCGTCGACCGGCTGCTGGCGGTGGCGCGGGAGCTGGGCCTGCAGCGGGTGTTCGTGCTGACCTTCGAGACGAAGTTCTTCGCCCGGTTCGGGTTCGTCGAGATCGACGGCACGCCGGTGAGCGCCGAGGTGTACGAGCAGATGCGCCGTTCGGCCGACGAGGGCGTCGCCGAGTTCCTCGACCTGCCCTACGTCAAGCCGAACACGCTCGGGAACACCCGCATGCTGCTCGAGCTCTAGATTTCCCTGTTCGATACCTCGAGTTGAACCGATCAGGGGTTTGCAGGCCACGCGGGAACGGGCGTAATTGATCAGACCCTGTTCCACCGAACGCGAGGGAGATCTCCGTGGCCACGTCAACCCTGCGCCGTGCCGCCCGGGCAACCGTCACCGCCGTCGCCGTCGCCGGCAGCGTGCTCGCAGGCAGCGGCACCGCGTCCGCCGCGCTCGACCCGACCCAACTTCGCCAGGTCACCGACAGCTACCTGTTCTCGTACAGCCTCAACAGCTTCCAGACCGTGCGCTCGCAGCAGCCGTACGCGAGCCAGCTCGACTGGAGCTCCGACGGCTGCTCCAGCTCGCCGGACAACCCGTTCGGGTTCAACTTCGTGAAGGCCTGTTACCGGCACGACTTCGGGTACCGCAACTACAAGCGGCAGAGCCGGTTCAACGAGACCACGCGGCTGACGCTCGACAACAAGTTCAAGAGCGACCTGTACACGATCTGCAACGGCAACTGGGCCTGCAACCGGACCGCGGACGTCTACTACGCGGCCGTCCGCCAGTTCGGCGGCGGCAGCTGACCTACTGCCAGGGGCCCTGCCGCGGGTAGGGCCCCTGCGGCTGCCCCGGGTACTGCTGGGGCGGGTACTGCTGCTGGGGGTAGCCCTGCTGCGGATAACCCTGCTGCGGGTACCCCTGGTAGGGGTACTGCTGCTGGTAGGGGTACTGCTGGGGCGGGTACCCGGCCGCCGCGTCCTTGCGGTCGCGCAGCTTCACCCACAACACGATGACCGTGACGATCAACGCGACGATGATCACCAAACTGACAGCTGAGATCACGCGGACGCCCCCTCCTGGCCGTGGCCGACGGCCAGAGCGTAGCCGTCGGCCACGACAGGGGCTCAGCAGTTCCCGGTCGTCGCGCGCCCTGCCAGGCGGTCGGCCACCCAGCTCGTCACGCTCGGGCTCATGAGCGCGGCCGTGACGAAGTGCGTGCCGGTGTTGGTGCGCTGGAAGGTGATGTTGCCGCCGCCCGCGCACCACGTGGAACGCAGCGCCACACTCACCTGGACGGGCAGGATTTCGTCACCGTTCGAGTGATACAGCAGGACGGGTGCCCGGGGTGTGGTGCCGCCGAGCTTCTGCTGGTCCACCCTGGCCGACCACTCGGGACGGCTCAGCACGTCCTCCGTGGTGTAGTCGGCCATCGACCTGCCCGAGTACTTCGTCTGCAGCTCGTCGGTGCAGTCGTCGCGGATGTCGGTGATCGCGGCGCGGCCGGTGTCGTTCAGGAACGGCGTGATGTCCAGGTCCGGGTAGGTGACGTCGAGGCCGTAGCCCGCGGCGAGCACCAGGCCCGCGTTGTCGCCGCCGTCGTTGTGGTCGGCGACCACCTTCAGGTCGGCGGGCGGTGCGCCGACCGCGTACGCGGCGATGTTCAGGCCCGGCGCGTACGTCGGCGCGAGCTGCGCGGCCCAGCCGGCGGCGTGCCCGCCCTGCGAGTAGCCGACGATCGCGACCCGCGTGCTCGCGGACAGGCCCGTGCCGGGCAGCCGGAGCGCGGCGCGGACGGCGTCGAGCGTGGCGTGGCCCTCGGCGCGGCCCGCCATGTAGGTGTGCTCGCCGGGGGTGCCGATGCCCTCGTAGTCGGTCACGGCGACGGCGAAGCCACGGGTGGCGTACTGGTGGATCAGCAGGCCCTCGGTCTCGTCACCGGCCTCCAGGTGCCGCGACGGGGCGCACTGGTCGCCGAGGCCGTGCGTGCCGGGCGCGTACCCGACGACCGGGGTGTTCGCGTTCGCGCCCTTGGGCACGATCACGGTGCCGCTGACCGTGATGGGCGCCCCGGTGGCGGACGTGGACTGGTAGGTGATCGTCCAGACGTTGGCGTAGAAGAAGCCGGGCGCGTTCACGGCACGCGCGGACAGGACGTCACCGGGCGCGGCGGCGGCCGAGGCGACTCCCGGCGGCACCACGAGCGAGGCGGCCACGAGCAGGAACCCGGCCACCAGACGGCGTACGGACATGGGTCCTCCAACAAGGAGCAGGGACCCCAACGTAACCAGCCGGTAACGTGCCGTGATAGTGGTTGGCAGACAACGCCCCGCGGGTCCGTTGTCCACCGACCACAACCCGGCGAGGCCGTACGATGCGTTGATGCGGTTGGTGGCGGTGGTGCTGTTGCTGTTACTGGGCGGGTGCGCGGCCGAGGAGCCCGCCGCCGCACCCTCCGGGCCTCCCCCGGACACGAGTTCCCTGCGACAGCTCGACGACCACCCGCTGTGGACGATGCGGTACGAGGGCGACTACGACCGCATGAAGAACGTCGCCCAGCCCACCCCGGCCACCCCGTTCGGGTGCTCGCTGTTCGCCACCAACGACGCGAACGACCCGCTGTTCGCCCGCAACTTCGACTGGGACCCCGCGCCCGCGATGCTGCTGTTCACCGACCCGTCCGACGGCTACGCGTCGGTGTCGATGGTCGACCTGTCGTACCTGGGCGTCACCGACCCGTCGGCGGAACCGGGGAAGCTGACCGACGCCCCGCTGCTGCCGTTCGACGGCATGAACGAGAAGGGCCTGGCGATCGGCCTGGCCGCGGTGGACGACGCGCAGCCGGGGTCGCGGCCGGACCGCCCGACGGTCGGCAGCGTCCGGATCATCCGGCTGGTGCTGGACAAGGCCGCGACGGTCGAGGAGGCCAAGCAGGTCTTCGAGGACCACAACATCGACTTCGACGGCGGCCCGCCGCTGCACTACCTCGTCGCCGACGCGACCGGCAAGTCCGCCGCCATCGAGTTCGTCGACGGCAAGGTCGTCGCACTGCCCACCCAGGCGGCGGTGAACTTCACCCTGTCGGGCACCGACGACGCCACCCGCGCCGCCGACAACCGCTACCGCACCGCCACCGAGGGCCTCTCCCCCGGCATGGACTGGCGCGCGGCGATGGACCTGCTCGGCGAGGTGCAGCAGGGCCACACGCAGTGGTCGGTGGTGTACGGCCTCAAGACGGGCGAGGTCCACGTGGCGACGGACAAGAAGTTCGACCGCGTCCACGACTTCACGCTCTAGTCCAGCCGCCAGATGATGAAGTAGCCGCGGCTCCGCGCGCCCTGCAGTTCGGCGCGCACCCGGGCGATGAGGTCGATCGCCCGGTCCGCCGCCTCGGCACGGGCGTCCTCCCGTTCCGGCCAGGTGTGCCACGGCTGCCCGTTCTCGATGCGGACGTCCTCGACCGCGCCGTCCGTCTCCGTCCAGGTCACGATCTTCGGCACGCGGGGCCCGTCCGTGGCGACCAGGCCCATGAGCATGCCGCGCAGCGCCGCGAACCGGACGTGCACGGCGTCGGAGGCGTACAGGTCGAGGCGGCTGTCGACCTCGGCGTCGAGGTTCCACTCCTCGACCGTGAGGTGGGGCTTCGCGGTCTCGTCCATCTCGGAGAGCGCGGCGAGCAGCCGGTCGGCCCACTCGATCAGCGCCAGGTACGGCTCGGCGCGCTTGTCGCGGAGGTCCTGGTCGTGCGCGCGCTCACGCAGGGCACGTTCCTGCGTGTCGGCCAGCCGCTGCTGCGCGTCCAGGGTGGCGCGGGTGTTCTCGCGCTGCGCGCGCAGGGACAGGACGGTCGTCACGGTGCTCGCCGCGACCGCCAGTGCCGCCACGCCCGTCGACGCGAGGCTCACGATGGTCTGGGGTTCCACCCCGGTCCTACTCGTCGTCGAAGTCGTCGTCGTCCGAGGGCGCTGGGCCGCCGCCGCGGATGGTGTACAGGACCGCGTCCAGCTCGTCGGGCTTGACGAGCACGTCGCGTGCCTTCGAGCCCTCCGACGGGCCCACCACGCCGCGGCTCTCCAGCAGGTCCATCAGCCTGCCCGCCTTCGCGAAGCCGACCCGCAGCTTGCGCTGCAGCATCGACGTCGACCCGAACTGCGAGGTCACGATCAGCTCGGCGGCCTGCAGGAGCACGTCGAGGTCGTCGCCGATCTCCTCGTCGATCTCCTTCTTGTCCGACGCCTTCGCGCTCGTCACGCCGTCGGTGTACTCCGGCTGCGCCTGCTCCTTCACGAACGAGACGATCGCGTTGATCTCCTCGTCGGTGATGAACGCGCCCTGGATGCGGATGGGCTTCGACGCGCCCATGGGCAGGTAGAGCCCGTCGCCCATGCCGATCAGCTTCTCGGCGCCCGGCTGGTCGAGGATGACCCGGGAGTCGGTCAGCGACGAGGTCGCGAACGCCAGCCGCGACGGCACGTTCGTCTTGATCAGGCCGGTCACCACGTCGACGGACGGGCGCTGCGTCGCCAGCACCAGGTGGATGCCTGCCGCCCGCGCCTTCTGCGTGATCCGGACGATCGCGTCCTCGACGTCACGCGGCGCGGTCATCATCAGGTCGGCCAGCTCGTCGACGATCGCGAGGATGTACGGGTAGGGCCGGTACTCGCGTTCGGACCCGGGCGGCGCGGTGATCTCGCCCGACTTCACCTTCTTGTTGAAGTCGTCGACGTGCCGGACCCGGTTGGCCTGCATGTCCTGGTAGCGCTGCTCCATCTCCTCGACCAGCCACGTCAGCGCGGCCGCGGCCTTCTTCGGCTGCGTGATGATCGGGGTGATCAGGTGCGGGATGCCCTCGTACGGGGTCAGCTCCACCATCTTCGGGTCGATCAGGATCATCCTGACCTCGTCCGGGGTGGCCCGCGCGAGCAGCGACACCAGCATCGAGTTGACGAAGCTCGACTTGCCGGAACCGGTGGAACCCGCGCACAGCAGGTGCGGCATCTTCGCGAGGTTCGCGGTGACCATGTGGCCCTCGATGTCCTTGCCGAGGCCGATCACCATCGGGTGGGTGTCCTTGACCGCGGTCGACGACCGCAGCACGTCGCCCAGCCGCACCATCTCGCGGTCGGAGTTCGGCACCTCGATGCCCACCGCGGACTTGCCGGGGATGGGTGCGAGCAGCCGGACGTTGTCGGTGGCGACCGCGTACGCGATGTTCTTGGTCAGCGCGGTGATCTTCTCGACCTTCACCGCCGGACCCAGCTCGATCTCGTACCGGGTGACGGTCGGGCCGCGGGTGAAGCCGGTGACCTGCGCGTCGATGGAGAACTGGTCCAGCACGCCGGTGATCGCCTCGATCATGGCGTCGTTGGCGCGGCTGCGGGTCTTCGGCGCGTCACCGGCGGCGAGGATGCCCGGGTCGGGCAGCGTGTAGTCGCCGTCGACGACGCGGGGCGCGAGGTCGAGCTGGCCCTGGGTGCCCGCGTCCCTGGCCTGCGGGATCTCGGCGACCTCGACGGGCTTCTTGCGCTTGCGCGGCGGCGGGGCCGGGGGCTCGGGCGGCGGCGGGACCTCCTCGCCGGCACCGGTCTCGGCGAGCGGGGGCGTGTCCTCGTCGGACATCGCGGCCTGGCGGCGGCGCGACGGCCGGCGCAGCCGGACCGGCTCCGGCTCGGCCTCCTCCCCGTCCTCCTGGCCGGGCAGGTCGATGCCCTCGTCGTCGTAGCCCTCGCGGTCCTCGGGGTCCATGCCCAGCTCACGCAGCCGGGTCGGGATGTCGCGGATCGGGGTGCCGGTGAACACCAGCACGCCGAAGCCGAGCACGAGCGCCAGCAGCGGCAGCGCGACCCACGCGGTGACGCCCATGGCGAGCAGCCCGCCGGAGACGTACCCGAGGGCGCCGCCCGCGTACATGCGGCCGAGGTTGTCGGCAGGCTGGTCGGAGAAGATGTGCAGCACGCCGAGGAGGGCGAGGACGAACAGCAGTGAGCCGATGACCAGCCGCGGCCGCTTCTCCGGCTGCGGGTCCGAGCGCATCAGCGAAATGCCGATGACGAGCAGCGTCAGCGGCAGCGCCATGGCGGCGGCGCCGACGACCGACCGCACGGCCACCTCGAGGTAGTGGCCGACCGGGCCGCCCGCCTGCCACCAGATGCCCGCGCCCGCGATGACGCCGACGGCGATGAGCCCGAACGCGAGGCCGTCCCGCCGGTGCGCCGGGTCGAGGTCCTTGGTGCGGCCGACGGTCCTGGCGACGCTGCCCGCGCCCTTGGCGAGGAGGTTCCACCCGCCGCGCAGGCCGCGGCCGAGCGCACGCGTGACCGAACCCTTGCGCGCGGGTTTGCGCGCGGGCGGGCGGCGTGCGGTGGACCGGGCCGACGACGACCTGGTCGACCTGGCCGCGGTCTTGGCCGGTGGCCGGGACGACCGGCTCGACCCGCCCTTGGCGCGCGCACCGCTTCCGGAGCCGCCACTCGAGCCGCGGCCCTTGGAGCTCTTGGAAGGTGCTGTCCGGTTCGCCACAACCCCCCACGGTAGTCGCATGAGCCACACGAGTCACTCTCGGCACACGGGCACCGGTCTTGACTGATCCGCTGGCGGACCCCCACATGGGTCGTGCGATGCTCCGCTCATGGTCGCGCTGACACGCCGTTCTTCCGAGTCGACACGCCGGTGGCCCCGCCGCGGTCCGTTCGCCCGCCGACCGAAGCCGCAGAAGGTCTCGCCGCTCTGGCGGGCCATGACGCTGGTCGACGTGGGCTTCGTCCGGCTGGTCGGCAAGCTGGAGATCACCGGGTCGATCCCGGCCGAGTTGCGCGACCAGCCGATGCTGATCGCGGCGAACCACATCGGCATGTTCGACCCGTTCGTGCTCACCGCGGCGCTGCGCAAGGCGGGCGTCAACCCGCGGTTCCTGCTGACCGGCGGCCTGCTGGACGCGCCGGTGATCGGGTGGGGGCTGCGGCAGGGCGGCAGCATCCGCGTCGACCGCGGCAAGGCGAACGTGATCGAGGCGTTCGACCGGGTGACGACCGCGCTGCGGGAGACGCCGGGCCCGGTGCTGGTCTACCCGGAGGGCCGGGTCAGCCGGGAGCCGGGGCTGTGGCCGGAGCGCGGGAAGAGCGGGGTCGCGCGGATGGCGCTGACCGGCGACGTGCCGGTGCTGACGATCAGCCAGTGGGGCGCGCACGAGGCCGTCTACTGGGGCACCGAGGTCGTGACCGGGTGGCGGGACTTCCTGCCGCTGCTGACGTCGTGGCTGCGGGCGATCAAGAACCGGCCGACGTTCAAGGTGCACTTCGGCCCGGTGGTCGACCTGTCCGACCTGTCGGCCGCGAAGCCCGGCGACGCGATCCGCGCGCACAAGCGGATCATGCAGGCCATCACGGACAACCTCGTGCCGCTGCGCGCCGACGAGCTGGACGCGCCGAAGTTCCACGACCCCACGCGGCCCACGGACAGCACGAGCCCCTGGCGGCCGGCGCTATAGCCGGACGGCGAACAGCAGCAGCGCGGGCAGGCCCGCGACCAGCGCCATCACGACCGCGGCCACGGCGAGCTGGTTGCCCACCAGCATCGGGGTGACCAGCAACGTCCCGAGCGGCGGCGTGCCCTGCATGAGCGTGCGCAGCGCCGAGAACGCGCGGCCGTGCAGTTCGGCGGGCACGCGGCGCATGCGCAGCGACTGCGCCCACACCGTCATGGGCGCGCTCAGCAGCCCGATGCCGAAGAACCCGGCCGCGACCGCCGGCCGGCTCGGGGCGGCGAGCAGCGCGAGGAAGCAGGCGGCCGCCAGGGCCTGGACCACGCCGATGGACCGGACCAGCGCGCCGCGCCGCCGTCCGGCCAGCGCGGCGCCGGCCAGCTCGCCCGCGGCCATGGCCGACAGCAGCAGGCCGAGCGCGGCGGCACCGCCCGGCAGGTGGTTCTTCGCGAGCCAGGGCGCCGCGACCAGCAGCATGCCCTCGGCCACGTTGAACGCCATGAACGCGACCGTCGTGGTCACGATGACGCGGTCGCGCCGCAGGCCGGTCAGCGACGGCCGGGACGCGGTCCGCCCCGCGGGTGTCAGCGGGTCCCGCACGAGCGCCGCGGCCAGCGCGAACGCGAGGAACGACGCGCTGTCCACGACGAGCACGGCCGCCGCGCCGACCTGGGCGACCAGCAGGCCGGCCAGCGCGGGGCCGACCACGAACGCGATGCTGAAGCTCATGCTCTCCAGCGCGTTCGCCGGTTCGAGGTCGGCGTCGGGCACGAGCTGCGGCACCGCGGCGGGGAACCCGGCCAGCGGCACCATCTTGCACAGCCCGTGGCAGGCCGCGACCACGAACGGCAGCCAGCCGGGCGTGCCGCCGAGCGTGGCGGTGAGCGGGATCGCGGCGACCACGGCCGCCTGCACGAGACTGTCCACGACGAACACGGCCCGCTTGTCGAACCGGTCGAGCAGCGGCCCCACCAGCAGCCCGCCGACGAAGACGGGCGCGGTGTGGCAGACCCCGAGCAGGCCGAGCCTGCCCGCGCCGCCGGGCTGGGCCAGCACCAGCCACGACAGCGCCACGAAGGTCATCCCGTCACCGGTCGCGGACACCGTCGCGCCGAGCCACAGCCGCCGGAACCCCGTGTGCCGCAGCACGTCCACGTAGTCGCGCACGCGCCCATCGTGGTGATCGGCACCGGCGCTGTCTGGCGGGAAACCGACGGTGTGGCTACGGCTTGAGCGCGCGGGTGGGGATGGCCGAGCCGGTGCGGACGGGGTCGAACACGAACAGGGTCGAGTACCGCCGGACGTTCGGCGCGTCGGTGAGCAGCCGGGCCGCCACCTCGTTGTGGTGGGCCATGCCGGAGGTGACCAGCACGACCACGTAGTCCCACTCGCCGTAGACCACGTACAGCTGCTGCACCTCCGGCGCGGCGAGGAGCCTGCGCTGGAACGCGTCGTGCAGCCGGGACGACTCCCGTTCGACGGCGACCAGGCACACCGCGAACACCAGGTCGTGGCTCGCCTTCGGGTTCAGCACGGCCGTCGTGCGGGCGAGGAGCCCGCTCGTGCGGTAGCGGTCCATCCGCCGCTGCACGGCGCTCGGCGACAGGCCGACGACCTCGCCCAGCTCGCGCAGGGTGCGGCCGGCGTCGGTCTGCAGCTCGTCCAGCAACAGGTGATCGATCTCGTCGAGCTTCACGCAAAAATATTGCGTCAGCACGGGAAAGAATTCAATTGCGGTTCGCGGCCTCTGACATAGCGTGAAGGCACTGCCAGGGAGAGGAAACACCCGCGATGACCAATGCCGCCGCGACCACGCCTGTCGCTGCCAAAACCAGTGAACCCGGTACGACGGTTACGCGTGGCACGGTGCTCGTCGTGCTCGCGTCGTTCTGCTTCGGCACGTCGGGCCCGCTGGTGAAACCGGCGATGGACGCGGGGCTCTCGCCGCAGCAGGTGGCGAGCTTCCGCATCGCGCTCGCGGCGGCGCTGCTGCTGGTGTTCGTGGCGCTGACCAGGCCGCGGCTGCTGCGGATGCGCCGCTCCGACCTGCCGCTGCTGGTCGGTTACGGGCTGGTCGGCGTCGCGGCGGTGCAGCTGCTGTACTTCGCGGCGGTGTCCCGCATCCCGATCG
Source organism: Actinophytocola sp. KF-1 (assembly GCF_054661535.1). Lineage (NCBI taxonomy): Bacteria > Bacillati > Actinomycetota > Actinomycetes > Pseudonocardiales > Pseudonocardiaceae > Actinophytocola > Actinophytocola sp. KF-1. Next base: position 147,646 of record NZ_BAAFVK010000012.1, read on the forward strand.
GTGTCGCGATGCTGCTGGAGTTCACCTCCCCGGTGCTGGTCGCGCTGTGGGTGCGGTTCGTGCGGCGCGTGGTGCTGTCCGCCCGCATGTGGGTGGGCACGGCGCTCGCGCTGCTGGGCCTCGCGATGGTGGCGCAGGTGTGGGAGGGGCTGCGGCTGGACGCGTTCGGCCTGCTGTTCGGCGTGGCGTCGGCGCTGTGCGCGGCCGCGTACTTCCTGATCGGCGAGCGCGGCGTGAGCACGATTCCCGCGCTGGGCCTGGTCACGTGCGGCATGGTCGTCGGCGCGGTCGCGATCGCGGTGGTCGCGCCCCCGTGGTCGCTGCCCGGCGAGACCATGGCCACCACCGCCGAGTTCGCCGGGCTGGCCGTGCCGGTGTGGACGCTGCTGGTCACGTGTGCGGTGGTCAGCACTGCCGTGGCCTACCTGCTGTCGATCAGCGCGATGCGGTACCTGCCCGCGAACGTGGTGAGCGTGCTCGCGGTGTGCGAACCGATCGTGGCGACCGCGCTCGCGTGGCTGGCGCTCGGGCAGGCACTCGCCCCCGTCCAGGTCGTCGGCGCCGTGGTGCTGCTCGCCGGCGCGACCGTCGTGCAGCTCGCGTCGCGTACTCCGCGGGTCGTACTCGTGGGTGACTCGGTTCAGCCACGAGTGGGATGACGTGGCACCCGTCACAGCGAGACCCTCTACGCGATACAACCGACAGGGGTCGAGCGCAGAAGCGGGTGAGCACCATGGGACCGACGAGACGGGAACAACGCAAGGCGCGACGGGCACTGCTGCGGCAGGTGTTCACCGTCGGCTGTGCACTGGTCGTGGCGATGGCGAAACGCTGATGGCCTTGAGCGGCGTGAACACGCCGTCCGGGTCGTAGGTGCGCTTGATCTCGCGCAGCCGCGCGTACGCGGCGGGGTCGTAGGCCGTGTCCACGCGCGTGGGGTCGGTCAGGCCGTTGAGGAACGACCCGCCGGTGGCGAGCGCGACGATCGGCGCCGCCGCCGCGGCGGGGCCGTCGACGATCACCGAGTACGGGATGTCGCGGTGCCCCATGGGGCCGGCGTCCGCACCCGGTCGTGCGATGGCGCCACCCCACGGCCGCACCTCGACCGCCGCCGCGTCCCCGCGCACGGCGTCGAGCGCGGCCGCGATCAACGCGTCGGACAGGTCCGCCTGGAGCGTGTAGTTCGCGGGCGTGGTGCCGCCGATCGTGCCGCTCTCCGTGTACGGCACGGTCCGCCAGCCGCCGGCTACCGGCTCACCGGGGAACAGCGGGGCCAGCGCGCGCCGGGCGTCCCGGGCCGGCCCGGCGTACATGCCGCGGACGACCAGGGCGTCGCGGGTGAGCACGACGTTGGCGGTCAGCTCGTCCGGCACGTCGAGGTCGCGGTAGCGGGCGAGCACGTCGGCGGCGCGGTCGAGCGGGAAGGTCGCCGCACCCGCGTACACCGACGTGACCGGGTACAGCCGGAACTCCAGCGCGGTCACGACACCGAAGTTGCCGCCACCGCCGCGAATCGCCCAGAACAGGTCCGGCTCGCGGTCGGCCGACACCGTGCGGAGTTCGCCGTCCGCGGTGACGATGTCGGCCGCCACCACGCTGTCGGCGGCAACACCGTACATGCGGGACAGCCAGCTCATGCCGCCGCCGAGCGTGTAACCGACGACGCCGACGTCCGGCGAGGTACCGGACAGCGGCGCGAGCCCGAACCGAACGGCGGCCGTGATCACCGCGCCCCAGCGCACCCCGGCACCGACCCGGGCGGTCCGCCGCGCCGGGTCGATCCGCACGCCGGTCATCCCCGCGGTGGTGATCACCTCGATGGCACCGTCCGGCACCGCGCCGCCGTGGCCGGTCGCGTAGACCGTGACCGGCCGGTTCCCTTCGCGGACGGCGAGCACCGCCGCGCGCACGGTGGTGGCGTCCACGATCAGGCGCCCAGCGCGACGGCCGGGCGGACCGCGGGCGGGATGCTCTTGACCGGGGTGAACACGCGCTCCGGGTCGTAGGCGGCCTTGATCTCGCGCAGCCGCGCCCAGTCGGCGGCGGTGTACGCGGTGTGCGTGCGGGCCGGGTCCGGCAGCCAGTTCAGGAACGAGCCGCCGGTGGCGTGCGCGAGGACCGGCGCCGCCGCGTCGTCCGGCCCGTCGACGACCACGGAGAACGGCACGTCGCGGTGCCCGACCGGGCCCGCGCAGGCGGCGGGACGGGCGATGACGCCACCCCAGCGCCGCACCTCCACGGTCGTGGCGCCCCCGTCCATGGCGGCGAGCACGGCGTCGACCGGCAGGTCGCGCTGCAACGAGAAGTTCCGGGGCGCGACGCCGCCGACCGTGCCGCTCTCGGTGTACGACATGGTCCGCCAGCCGTCGGTGACCGGCTCCCCCGCCGCCCGGAACAGCGGCGCCAGCGCACGGCGGGCGTCCTCCGCGGCACCCGCGTACATGCCGCGGATCGCCAGCCCGCCGGGGGTGAGCACGATGTTCGCGGTCAGCTCGTCCGGCAGCTCGGCGTCGCGGTAGGCGACGAGCACGTCGGCGGTCCTGGCCGCGTCGAAGGTGGCCGTGCCCGCGTACACCGACGCGACCGGGTGCAGCCGGAACTCCAGCGCGGTGACCACGCCGAAGTTGGCGCCGCCACCGCGGATCGCCCAGAACAGGTCCGGCTCGCGGTCCGCCGACACGGTGCGGAACTCACCGTCCGCGGTCACGATGTCGGCCCGCAGCACGCTGTCGGCGGCGAACCCGAACCGGCGCGACAGCCAGCCCATGCCACCGCCCAGCGTGTAGCCGACCACGCCCACGGTCGGCGACGTGCCGGACAGCGGCGCGAGCCCGAACGGCGCCGCGGCCGCGATCACCTCGGCCCACCGCACGCCGGCGCCGACCCGCGCCACCCGGCGCTGCGGGTCGACCAGCACCCCGGTCATCCCGGCGGTGGTGATCACGGCGACGTCCTCGCCCTCGGGCATCGGGCCGCCGTGCCCGGTCGCGTAGACCGACACCGGCAGGCCCTGCTCCCGCGCGACCAGCACCGCGTTGCGCACGTCGGCCGGGGTGGTGGCGTCCACGATCATCTCTGGCTCCTCGGGTGTGATCCGTCGTTCTCACCCACAGGTCGGATGGGAAACGCGCGGATCGACACGCGAGCCGGAGAGATTTTCAGACGGGGATCACCGTGGGGACGATCATCGGGCGGCGGCGGTAGGTGTCCGCGACCCAGCGGCCCACGACCCGGCGCACGGCCTGCGCGATCCGGTGCGTGTCGGTGATGCCCTCGGCCTCCGTGCGCGACAGCTCCATCTCCACCAGCGACACGACCTCGTCGAGCGCCTTCGGGTCGTCGGAGAAGCCGCGGCCGGAGACGGTCGGCGGCGCGACCGCGCGGCCCGACGACGACTCGACGGCCACCGTGATCGCGATGAAGCCGCCCTCGCCCAGGATGAGCCGGTCCGACAGCGTGGACTCGCCGACGTCGCCGACCGACAGGCCGTCGACGTACACGTGACCGACCTCGACCCGGCCGCTGATCTTCGCGCGGCCGTCCACCAGGTCGACGACCACGCCGTCCTCGGCGATCACCACGTGGTCGGCGGGCACCCCGGTCGCCACGGCCAGCGCCGCGTTCGCCCGCAGGTGCCGCCACTCGCCGTGCACCGGCATGACGTTCGACGGGCGGACCGCGTTGTAGAGGAACAGCAGCTCCCCCGCCGACGCGTGCCCGGACACGTGCACCCGGGCGTTGCCCTGGTGCACGACGTTGGCGCCGAGCCGGGCGAGCCCGTTGACCACGCCGAACACGGCGGTCTCGTTGCCGGGGATCAGGGAGCTGGCCAGCACGACGGTGTCCCCGGCGAGGATCCTGATCTGGCGGTGCTCGCCACGCGCCATCCGCGACAGCGCCGACAGCGGCTCGCCCTGCGACCCGGTCGACACGAACAGCACCTCGTGCTCGGGCAGCTCGAGCGCCTCGTGCAGGTCGATCAGCAGGCCCTCGGGCACGTGCAGCAGCCCGAGGTCGACCGCGATGCCCATGTTGCGCACCATCGACCGGCCGACGAGCGCGACCCGCCTGCCGTTCTGCACGGCCACGTCGAACACCTGCTGCACGCGGTGCACGTGGCTCGCGAAGCACGCCACGATCACCCGCTGCTTCGCCCGCGAGATCACGCCCTCGAGCACCGGCCCGATCTCGCGCTCGGCCATCACGAACCCGGGGACCTCGGCGTTCGTCGAGTCCACGAGGAACAGGTCGACGCCCTCGTCGCCGAGGCGGGAGAACCCGGCCAGGTCGGTGAGCCGGCCGTCGAGCGGCAGCTGGTCGAGCTTGATGTCACCGGTGTGCAGCACCAGCCCGGCCGGGGTGCGGATGGCGACCGCCAGCGCGTCCGGGATCGAGTGGTTGACCGCGAAGAACTCGCACTCGAAGTCGCCCGCTCCCCAGCGGCCGCCCTCGGTGACCTCGACGAGGGTCGGGGTCAGCCGGTGCTCCTTGCACTTCGCGGCGACCAGCGCGAGCGTGAAGCGCGAGCCGACGACCGGCAGGTCGGGGCGGAGGCGCAGCAGAAAGGGCACGGCCCCGATGTGGTCCTCGTGGCCGTGCGTGAGCACCACCGCGTCGATGTCGTCCATGCGGGACTCGATCGCGCGGAAGTCCGGCAGGATCAGGTCCACGCCGGGCTGCTGGTCCTCGGGGAAGAGCACCCCGCAGTCCACGATGAGCAGGCGACCGCCGTACTCGAAGACCGTCATGTTGCGGCCGACTTCGCCGATCCCGCCCAGGGCGACGACGCGCAGCCCTCCGTCGGCCAGGGGTCCTGGCGCGGCCATCTGCGTCACTGATGAACCTGCCCGGCGCTGGTGTGGGTGGTGGTGGCGATGTACGCGGCGGCCGCGTCCGCCCGCGCCACCCTGGCGGCGGCCACATCGGACGGCGCGGCGTCGGCCAGCGGCACGCCCGCGTCGCCCAGGTCCGCGGCGATCAGCGCGATCTGCTCCCTCGTCGCGGGCGGCAGCGGCAGCCGGGGGTCACCCGCCTGGTGCCCGCGCAGCCGCAGCGCGGCCTTCGCGAAGATCACGCCGCCGACCCGGCCCATGGCCCGGTACACCGGCAGCAGTCCGCGGTGGACGGTCCGCGCGGTGCTCACGTCGCCGTTCTCGTACGTCTCGAGCAGGCGGCGCAGCCTGCCCGCCACCACGTGCCCGATGACGGAGACGAACCCGACGGCGCCGACCGACAGCCACGGCAGGTTCAGCGCGTCGTCGCCGGAGTAGTAGGCGAGGTCGGTGCTCGCGATGACCTCGCTGCCCGCGAGCAGGTCGCCCTTGGCGTCCTTCACGGCCACGATCCTGGGGTGCTCCGCGAGCCTGCGCAGCGTGTCCACCTCGATCGGCACGACCGAGCGCGGCGGGATGTCGTAGAGCATGTTCGGCAGGCCGGACGCCTCGGCGACGGCCGTGAAGTGCGCGACCAGCCCGGCCTGCGGCGGCCGCGAGTAGTACGGGGTGACCACGAGGAGCCCGTGCGCGCCTGCCTGCTCGGCCTGCTGCGCCAGGTGCACGGAGTGCGCGGTGTCGTACGTGCCGACCGACGCCACGACCGTGGCCCGGTCCCCCACCGCCTCCACGACGGCACGCACCAGGTCGGCCTTCTCGGTGTCGGACGTCGTCGGCGACTCGCCGGTGGTCCCGCTGATCACCAGACCGTCGTTGCCGAGGTCGACGAGGTGGTTCGCGAGGCGCTGCGCACCGTCGAGGTCGAGCTTGCCGCTCGCGTCGAAGGGGGTCACCATCGCGGTGAGCACCTGGCCGAACGGCCGCCCCGGCTTGGCTGTCGGGCACGTGTTCATGCGGGAGACGCTACTCCACGACCAGGTACGTCTTGTTGAGCTGGTCGTTGTCGGCGCGGTACAGCACGCAATAGGACTCGCGGTGGTCGTCCCACGCGTCCTGTGTGGGCACGACGGCCCGGTAGCGCAGCCCGGCCTTCCCGGTCTCCGGGATCATCGCCGCCGACTCGAAGATCATCCGGCACACCGCCTCCGTGTACTGGACCAGCCCGTCGTGCCCGGGGAAGTCGATGTCCGGCCACGTCTCGTAGTCCTGCGGCGGGGTGTAGAAGGTGCGGGACTGGTACACCTCGAAGACGTGCGGCTGGTCGCACTCGACGTGCGAGCTCTGCGTGATCCGCCTGCCCCGGGTCAGGTCGCTGGTCATGCACCCGCCCTGCGGGCCGGAGTCCCAGGAGAACTCGGGGAGGTAGCCGCCCTCGCCGTAGGTGAGCGCGGTGTCCATCCCGGCCGGACGGCCGTCCTCCGCCGTCGGCTCGGTGCCCATCCTGGTGGCGAACCCCGCCGCGAACACGACGAGCGCGAGCACCAGCCCGGCCGTCACGACCACGCCCCGCCGGCCCCGCCGGGCGGCGTACCGCGTGGTCACCGCCGGCCGGTGGGTCAGGTGCGCGGTCCGCGCCGCGAAGCCGTCCGGCGGGGTCATCGTGACCTGGGCGAGCAGGCCGGCGACCTGGTCGGCGGTCGGCCTGGCCTCGGGGTGGGTGTTGAGCAGCCCCATGATCACCGACGCGAGCGGGCCCTGGCAGCGGGTGAGGTACGGGACCTCGTTGAGGATCGCGTGCATGGTCGCCGCGGTGGACGCGCGTTCGAACGCCGCGTACCCCTCCACCGCGAAGAACAGGACCGCGCCCAGCGCCCACAGGTCCGACCCGGCGTCGGCGTCCTGGCCGCGCAGCCGTTCCGGTGCCATGTAGACGGGCGAGCCGACGAGGACGCCGCTCGTGGTCAGGTGCGGGTCGTCGCCGGACTGGGCGATGCCGAAGTCGGTGAGCTTCACCCGCCCGCCGGGCAGCACCATGATGTTCGACGGCTTCACGTCGCGGTGCACCACACCGGCCGCGTGCGCCGCCCGCAGCGCGGACAGCAGCTGCTCGGCGAGCCGTGCCACGGCGTCCTGCGGCAGCGGACCGCGGTCACGGACCAGGTCGGTGAGGGTGGGCGCCTCGATCAGCTCCATCACGATGAACGTGGTGCCCTGCTCGCGGAGCACGTCGTACACCGTGACCACGCCGGGGTCGTTCAGCCGTCCCGCCGCGCGGGCCTCGCGCAGCACCCGCTCCTCGAACACCTCGCGTTCGGCGGCGGCGACGCCGTCGGGCAGGTGCAGTTCCTTGATGGCGACCTGCCTGCCGATCGTGCGGTCCTCCGCACGCCACACGATGCCCATGCCGCCGCGGCCGATCTCGCGCAGCAGGGCGTACCGGCCCGCGACCACCCGCTGCGCGACCTGCTCAGTCACCGTCCGTCCTCCTCCCCGTGCCGGTCACTCGGACCGGTGAAGCGGACGACGGGTTCCCCCGATTTGCCTACAGCCCCCGGCTGAGGCCCCGCACGGCCGCGATCGCCTTCTGGTCGCCGTCGAACTCCACCCGCACCGCGTCCCGCCCGAACGCGAAGAGCAGCAGCTCACCGGGCTCTCCGGTGACCGTCACGGTGTCCGGCCCGCGCTTGACGACGACGAACTCGCCGTCCGGGCGGCTCAGGACGAGCCCGACCGGGGTCTTGCGCAGCGTCAGCTTCCCGGCCCGCTTCAGCCCGGCCCACAGCACGGCGTCCCGGCGCGCGTCGGGCTCGCGCGGGGTCCAGCCGTCCTGGCCGCGGCGCACGTCCTCGTGGTGGACGAACAGCTCGACGCTGTTGACCAGCTTGTCCACGGCCGGGATCCGGGTCGGCCACCACGCGGGCGGGCCGCCGCGGACCATGTCCACCAGCTCACGCCACGGCCTGCGCGCGTAGGCGTCCTGCACGCGCTTGGTGTGCCCGGCGAACGCGGACAGCAGGATGCCGGGCGCGGCGTCCGGCCGGTGCTCACGCACGACGAGGTGCGCGGCCATGTCCCTGGTCTGCCAGCCCGCGCAGAGCGTCGGCCGGTCGGGACCCAGTTCGTCGAGCAGGTCGCACAGCGCGGCACGCTCGTCCGTGGCAACAGACATGCCACTGAGACTACCGAGGTCCTACCGGTGGGTAACTCACTCCTGCGGGCTCACCGACGCCTCGAGCTGCTTCCGGTCGCGGTCGCGGATCGCGCACAGCACCGACTGCTCCGGCTGCTCGGCGTCGGTCCACGTCGCGCGGGTCGGCACGAGCGTGACGTAGGCCAGGTCGGCGCGCTTGTCGGGCACGACGTACGCGCCGTCGTTGAACACGACCGCGCACACGCTCTCGCCGAGCGCCTTCACCCGTTCGGCGCCGGGGTAGTCCATGTCGTCGGCCTGGTACAGCTCGGTGCCGTAGACGACCTCGAAGTCGTGCACCTCGTCGCAGGTGACGCTCGACGCGATGCCCCGCCCCTGCTGCAGCGGCGAACTGCCGCAGCTGCCCGGCGAGACCGCGAACTCCGGGATGTCGCCGTCGGTGCCGTAGGTGAACGTCTCGCCCCGCGCGGGGTCGACGACCGGCTCGACCAGCCCCGCTCGGCCGCTGAACCAGCCACCCGCGAACGCGCCCGCGAGCAGCACGACGGCGGCGGCCAGGACGGGCCACCGTGTGCGCTTGGACCGCTGCGGGCCGGACGCGACCTGGGTCGCGTGCGGGCCCGGGTACATGGCGGTCGCGGCGTGCGCGACCGTCTGCTCACCGGTCGGGGTGCCGACCTGCGCGAGGAGCCCGCGCACCTGTTGCGCGGACAGCCTGGCCTGCGGTGTCGCGTTCAGCAGCCCCATGATCACCGACGCCAGCGGGCCGTGGCCGCGGGTCAGGTACGGCACCTCGCTGACGATCGCGTGCATGGTCGCCGCGGTGGTCGGCCGTTCGAACGCGGCGGCGCCCTCGACGGCGAAGAACAGCGTCGCGCCCAGCGCCCACAGGTCGGAGCCGGGTGAGGCCTGCTCCCCGCGGATCACCTCGGGCGCCAGGTAGGTGGGCGAGCCGATCAGGATGCCGCTCGTGGTCAGCCGGGGGTCGTCGGTGGACTGCGCGATGCCGAAGTCGGTCAGCTTCACCCGCCCGCTCGGCAGCACCATGACGTTCGACGGCTTCACGTCCCGGTGCACCACGCCCGCGGCGTGCGCGGCCTCCAGCGCCGACAACAGCTGCTCGGCGATCCGCGCCACCGCCTCCTGCGGCAGGGGGCCCTGGCGGGCGACGATGTCCGACAGCGTCGGCGCCTGGATCAGCTCCATCACGATGAACGTCGCGCCCGCCTCCTGCAGCACGTCGAACACCGTGACCACGCTCGGGTCGTTGAGCCGCCCCGCGGCCCGCGCCTCCCGGAGCACGCGCTGCTCCAGGACCTGCCGCTCCTCCGTCGGCACGCCGGCGGGCAGGTGCAGCTCCTTGATCGCGACCCGCCTGCCGATGGTCCGGTCCTCGGCGAGCCACACGATGCCCATGCCGCCCCGGCCGATCTCCTCGAGGATCGGGTACCGGCCGGCGATCACCCGCTGCTGGGTGGGCTGCTGTGTCACGCGCAGGATGTTAGATGGCGGTATGGCGGCCTGGGTGCTCCACGTCGACCTCGACCAGTTCATCGCGGCGGTCGAGGTGCTGCGGGACCCGTCGCTCGCCGGGAAACCCGTGGTCGTGGGCGGTCGCGGGGACCCGGCGGAGCGCGCGGTGGTGGCCACCGCGTCGTACGAGGCGCGGCAGTTCGGCGTGCACTCGGGCATCCCGCTGCGGCTCGCGGCCAAGCGGTGCCCGGACGCGGTGTTCCTGCCGCACGACCCGCCGGCGTACGAGGCGGCGTCGGCCGAGGTCTACGCGGTGCTGCGGTCGTTCGACGGGGTCGTCGTGGAGGCACTCGGCTGGGACGAGGCGTTCCTCGGCGTCACCACCGACGACCCGGTCGCGTTCGCCCGTTCGGTGCAGGCGGCCGTCCTCGCGCACACGCGGTTGTCGTGCTCGGTCGGCATCGGCGACAACAAGCTGCGGGCCAAGCTCGCGACGGACTTCGGGAAACCGGCCGGCGTGTACACGCTGACCAGGGACAACTGGTTCGCGGTGATGGCTGAGCGGCCCACCACCGCGCTGTGGGGCATCGGCACGAAGACCGGCCGCAAGCTCGCCGAGCTGGGGTTCACGACCGTGGCGGAGCTGGCCCGCGCCGACCCCGAGGTGCTGGCCGCGCGGCTGGGCCCGCGCATGGGCCCGTGGTACCGGGGGCTCGCGCGGGGCGCGGGCAGCGCGGAGGTCACCGCGACGCCGTGGCAGGCGAAGTCACGCAGCCGGGAGACCACGTTCCAGGCGGACCTCACCGACACCGCGTCGATCGAGGCGGAGGTCGTGTCGCTGGCCCGCCGGGTGGCGGCCGACGTGGCCGAGGAGGGCAGGCTCGCCGCGCGGGTGGCGGTGAAGGTGCGGTTCGTGCCGTTCTTCACCCACACCCGCAGCATGACGCTGCCGTCCCCGACCGACGACGTCGCGCGCCTGACCGAGGCCGCGCTCGAGGTGCTGGCGAAGTTCGACCTCGACCGCCCGATCCGGCTGCTCGGCGTGCGCGCGGAGTTCCCCGAGGGCTAGGCGCCCTCGAGTTCGTGGCCCGCCTCGCGCAGTGCCTTCACGGCGCGGGCGAGGTCGGTGGCCTTCACCAGCACGTGGTCGGTGTCGTAGGTGGAGACGGCGAACAGGCTGACGCCGGCGGCCGCCAGCTCACCCGCGAGGGCCGCCATGATCCCGGTCAGGTCGAACTCGAGCGGGCCGCGCACGGTGAGGAGCCGCCAGCCGGGGTGCGAGTGCTCGCTGTCCGGGGCGACGTCGGTCGGGCAGACGACCGACACCTCGGTCGGCGTGCTGGTGATCGAGACCAGCCCGGGTGCCTCGATCCGGGGCGGTGTGGTGCCCGCGGGCAGGCGGCAGACGGTGTAGTCCCCCGGCGCGATGTCGACGGTGAGCCGCTTCACGCCGTCAGCCCTCCGTGACGAACGGGCTGGAGGCGACCTCGGTGCCGTCCGGCAGCGCGGAGATCACGAAGTCGTCGAAGGCGTTCGCGGCCGCCTTCTGCAGCTGCCGCAGGCATTCCACGGCCAGCGCGCGGATCTCGACGTCGGCGTGCTCGCTCGCGCGCATCGCGATGAAGTGGCGCCACGCGCGGTAGTTGCCGGTGACCACGATCTTGGTCTCGGTCGCGTTCGGGAGGACGGCCCGCGCGGCCTGCCGTGCCTGCTTGCGGCGCAGGGTCGCGTTGGGCACGTCCGCGAAGCGCTCCTCGAGGCCCGCCAGCAGTTCGTCGTAGGCGGCGACGCTCGCCTCGGCGGCCTTGACGAACTTCTCGTGGAGCACCGGGTCGCTCGCGATCACGTCCGGTTCCACCATCGCCGCGTTCCGCTCGGGGACGTACCGCTGCGAGAGCTGCGAGTAGGAGAAGTGGCGGTGCCGGATCAGCTCGTGGGTGAGCGAGCGGGAGATGCCGGTGATGTAGAAGGTGACGGTGCCGTGCTCGAGGACGGACAGGTGGCCGACCTCGAGGATGTGGCGCAGGTAGCCGGCGTTGGTCGCGGTCGCGGGGTTCGGTTTCCGCCACGACTGGTAGCAGGCACGGCCCGCGAACTCGGCGAGCGCCTCGCCGCCCTCCGCGTCGGTCGACCAGGGGACGTCCTCGGGCGGGAAGAACTCCGTTTTCGCGACGAGCTGGACCTTCGGCGACACGGTCTCCGTCATGCCGGAAGCCTAACCGCGATTCCCGAATGCCGTCATGCCGCTGTCACCTCGACACTTGCCTGATGTCATTCGTGGTGTCATAATGACATCATGGATCTCACACCGTACATCGCCGCACTGCGGGAGGACCTCGCCCGGGCCGCGTCGGCCGGCGACGAGAACACTCGCCGCACGGCGGAGGTGCTGGCGGCGGCGTTGGAGCCCGCCGCGCGCCTCGCGATCATGAACGCACTGTCCGACCTGGCCGCGGAGGTGACGGCCGCGCAGGAGGACCACGTCGTGGACGTCCGCCTGTCGGGCCGTGACGTGCAGGTGGTGGTCACCCCGAGGGCGACCCCGCACGACTCCCGCGGCGACGACCTGCCGCCGGTGGACGACACCGCGGGCGGCGACATGAGCCGCATGACGCTCCGGCTGTTCGAGCAGCTGAAGGCGAAGGCCGAGCAGGCGGCGGCGGCGCAGGGGGTGTCGCTGAACACCTTCGTCCAGCAGGCGGTGCAGGGGGCACTGCACGGCAGGGGCAAGGGTTTCGGCGGCAAGGACTGGGGCGGCCAGCGTGGCTGGGGTGGCCCCGAGCGCGGGCAGGGCGGCTCCCGCGTGCACGGCTGGTACGAGGGGTGACGCGGTGATGACCGAAGAGAACGTGGTGCGCAGACAGAGTTTCGAGACCGACGGCCCGGTCGAGCTGGACCTCGGCACCGGGGGTGGCGGGATCACCGTGCGCCTGGTCGACGAGCCGGGTGTGCACGTGGAGATCCGCCAGGACCCGAGCGCGGCCAGCCCGTGGGCCCAGGGCGTCACCAACCTGATGAGCTGGGTCAGCAACCAGTTCGGCAGCCAGCTGGGCGGCCAGTTCGGCGAGACGGTGCCGGAGGGTTCGACCGCCGAGGCGGAGGCCGTCCGCCAGACGCGGGTCGACTTCACGGCGGGCAGGCTCGTCGTGCGGACCCCGAAGGAGATCCAGCTGCGCAACGTGCCGGTGGTGGTGTCGATCCAGGCGCCGGTCGGCTCCCACGTGGAGGCCCGCACCTCGTCGGGCGACATCACCGTCAACGGCGGCGCCGGTCGCCTGAACCTGCACACCGGTTCCGGGCGCATCAGCGCCGACCAGGCCGAGGACAAGGTCCAGGTCGACACGGGCTCCGGCACGGTCCGCCTCGGCCCCATGGCGGCGGGCCTGCGGGCCAAGACCGGCAGCGGCGACGTCGAGGTGACCGCCATCGGCGCGGCCAGCACGGTGGTCACGGGCAGCGGCGACGTCTGGCTGGGTGCGGTGACCGGGGATGTGCTGGCCCGCACCGGCAGCGGCCGCGTGACCATCGCCAACGCCGCGTCCGGCGAGCTGGAACTGCACACCGGCTCGGGCGCCATCCACGTCGGCGTCCGCAAGGGCAGCGCCGCGGAGATCGACCTGTCCTCAGGCTCGGGCGAGGCCCGCAGCGACCTGGACCTGACGACCAGTCCGCCGGAGTCGAAGCCCACGCTCCGCATCCGCGGCAGGACCGGCTCGGGCACCGCGCTGGTCAGCCAGGCCGCGGCCGAGTAAGCAACCCGCCGAAGAGGGGGAACCCCTGAGCGGCGCCTCCGCTCCCAGCACGAGAGGCGCCGCTCAGGCCTGTCCCGGGCGCGATCCCGACAAGATCATGGGCGGCCTCCGGCCCCCCGAAATCCAGCGTAACGCCAGGCACCGACACAACCGGCCGCCGCGAACCACCCTGTGGACCACTCAGAGCGGAGCCCCGCATTGCCGTGGACGCGCCATCCGGCCAAGCTCCGAAGACCCTCGGACCGATCCAGCGCAACCCCGGCCCAGCACCAAGCCCGATCCAGCGCAAGCCCGATCCAGCGCAACCCCGATCCAGCGCAACCCCGATCCAGCGCAACCCCGGCCCAGCGCCAAACCCGACCCAGCGCCAAACCCGACCCAGCGCCAAACCCGACCCAGCGCCAAACCCGACCCAGCGCCAAACCCGACCCAGCCCAACCCCGACCCAGCACCAAGCCCGATCCAGCGCCAACCCCGGCCCAGCGCCAACCCCCAAACCAGCGCCACCCGGCCCAGCGCAGCGCCACCCGGCCGGTCGAACCCGCGCCGACCCTCACACCCGGCCCGTCCGGCGTCGCGCTCTGTGCGCCTCTCCCCCGGTGGTCTGCGCCTCAGGCGCGTTGGGACTTCAGCGCTTTCGCCAGTGGCTTTGCCAGGTTTCCCTTGCTTCCCACCTCGACCCGGTCCAGTCCCAGCCACTCCGCCATCGTGCGCAGTTCGGCTGCCAGTTCGGTCGCCACGCGGACCGGGTCGGCGGTCGGTTCGGTGAAGGCGCCCCGGGCCTGCAGGGCGCCGGTCGCGCGGTCGGTTTTCAGGTCCACCCTGCCGGCCAGCTCGCCGTCCAGCAGGAACGGGAACACGTAGTACCCGTACACGCGCTTCGGCTCCGGGACGTAGATCTCGATGCGGTAGTGGAACCCGAAGATCCGTTCCGTCCGTTCACGCCGCCAGATCAGCGGGTCGAACGGGCTGAGCAGCGCCCTGCCTTCGACCTTGCGCGGCGTCTTCGCGTCGACGTGCCGGTACGCCGGTTGTGCCCATCCGCGCACCTCGACCCGCTCGACCGCGCCCTCGTCCACCAGCTCCGCCAGCGCCACCTGGCTGCGGGCCGGTTTCAGGCGGTAGTAGTCCCGCAGGTCGGGTTCCGTGCCGATGCCGTGCGCCGCGGCCGCGCGGAGCATCAGCTCGCGCGCCGCTTCCTCGTCCGACACCGGTGGCGCCGACAGCACCTCCGGCGGCAGCACTCGTTCGGGCAGGTCGTACAGCCGCTGGAAACCGCGCCGGGTGCCCGTGGTCAGCTCACCGGTCGCGAACAGCCACTCGCACGCGTGCTTCACCGCCGAGCGGTTCCACCAGCCGCCCGACGCCTTCTTCGCCCTGCCCTCGGCCAGGCCCAGCTCGTCCTCGAGCGGGCTCGCGCCGATCGGGCCCAGCTCCTTCACGGCGGCCAGCACGTCGTCGAACAGGCCCGGCGCGTCCGTCAACAGCGACGCGTACCGGTGGGCGTACTTCGCCTCGTACTCGCGCATGCGCCAGCGGAACAGCGGCCAGTCCGCCACCGGTAAGAGGCTCGCCTCATGGGCCCAGTACTCCACCAGCAGGCGTGGCCGGCGGGCGCTGTGCTTCCACGCCGCGTCGTCGACGAGGTCCGTCGGGTACGGGCCGAGCCGGGAGAACAGCGGCATGTAGTGCGCGCGCACGGCCACGTTCACCGAGTCGAGCTGGATCAGCCGCACGCGGTCGAGCACCCGTTTCAGGTGCCGCCGCGACACGTCGCCGCCTGCTCTGGGCTCGGTGAAACCCTGCGCCCCCAACGCGATCCGCCGCGCGGCGTCCGCACCGAGCACCGTCATCGTGGACATCCCTCCGTCACGCTCGCCGTCTTCTCCTTCGCGCGCTGCTCCCCGCGCACCACCAGCACCACCGCGCCCAGCACGACCAGCCCGCCCGCGAACTGCACCAGCCCGAACCGCTCGTCCACGAACAGCAGCCCGAGCAGCACGGCGATCACCGGGTTCACGTACGCGTACGTGGCCACGGTGGACACCGGCAGCCTGCCGAGCGCGTACACGTACGAGCTGAACGCGAGCGCACCGAACAGCACCAGGTACCCCCACGCGAGCCACGACGCCGTCGACACCTCCGCGTAGGTCACGTGCTCACCGCGGACCGCACCGCCCGCGGTGAGCAGCGCGCCGCCGACGATCATGCCCACCGCCGAGAACGTCACGGGGTTCGCCGGTGCCGGGAGCCGCGCCCCCGCCACGGTCCCGGCCGCCCAGCCCAGCGCCGCGAGCACCACCAGCCACGGCCCCCACCACGCCGTGCCGTGCGCACCCGCGACCGGGCCACCGAGCAGCAGCACCGCCAGCCCGGCAAGTCCGATCGCCACCCCGGCGACCGTCACCAGCGGCGGCCGCTGCCCGGTTAATCGCCGGAACAGCACGACGAACAGCGGCACACACGCGACCAGCAGCGCCGCGAGCCCTGACGCCACCTGCCGCTCCGCCACGACCACGAGCCCGTTCCCCCACCCGGGCAGCAGCACCCCCACCAGCGCCGCGGTGCCGAACTGCGGCCAGGTCATCCGGAACGCGCCCGGCCCCGCGACCGCCAGCACCGCGAGGCACAGCAGTACGCCGGACACCAGGAACCGCGCGCCGGCGGACAGCAGCGGCGGCATGGTCTCGACGCTGACCCGGATGGCCAGGTACGTCGAGCCCCACACCACGTAGACCACGCCGAGCGCCGCCCAGGCGAGCCAGGCGGGGGCGCGGGTCGGAGCGGCTGTCACTGTCACGGCCACACCATGACACGGACCACCGACAATTTTGGATCAGCCGGCGCTCAGCGCGGCCGGAAGACCGAACCGGTGATGCCGGTGACGTCGGTGATCTTGCCGACGCACCGGTAGACGCCCAGGTCACGGGACACGTCGTCGGTCGACGGCGGCAGGATCTCGAGCTCCCAGCGCTCCGGCCCGTAGTCCAGGGCCTCCCCGAACCGCGACGCCAGCATGTTCTCCTTCGAGCACACCTTCTTCACGACCGGGTGCTCGGCCAGCACGTCCTGGTACGGGTCCGCGACGTCGCCCGGCACGACCGCGATCGCGAAGACCTCCCAGATGTGTCCCTGGTCACAGGGGATCCGCCGGATGCTGTTGATCTCGCCGTTGATCATCACGTACCCGGACCAGCACTCGGCCTTGCGCACGCACTGGGCCTGCCCCTCGGGCACCGCGGCCGCCGGGCAGTCGTCCGTCACGGTCGCCACCCCGTAGACGTCGGTCGACGACCGGGTCGTCGTGGTGGTGGTCGTGCCGCCACCGTCACCCGCCCGCTGCCCGTCCCCGCCGGTGTCGCGCAGCGCGAAGTACCAGACGCCGGCCAGCACCAGCACGGCCGCGAGCGCCGCGCCCAGCCAGATCGCCGCGCGGCTGCGCTTCGGCGGCGCCGTCGGCTGCTGGAACGGCGGCGGGCCGGACACCGCGCCCTGCGCGGGCAGGCCGGGCGGGGGCGTCGACGGCGGCACGGACGGCCGCGCGACCGGCACGGTGACGACCGGCGAGGTCAGCACGTGCCGCGGCCCGCTGAAGTCACCGACGGTCAGCTGCGACAGGTCCGCCCGCAACGCCGCCGCCTCCGGGTACCGGTGCGCCGGGTCCTTGGCGAGCCCGCGCCGCAGCACGGTCATGAACTCGCGGGGCACGCCGGGGATGTCGTCGAGCGGCAGGTCGTGGCGCCGGACGATCTCCGGCACGGACAGCTCCCCCGCGTCCGGGTACCGCGGCGGCCGCCCGGCCAGCAGCGTGTAGAGCGTCGCGGTGAGCGCGTAGACGTCGGACTGCGGCGTCGGCGGCGCGAGGTGGAACTGCTCGGGCGCCGCGTACGCCGGGGTCAGGGCGGCGAGGGTGACGGAGGTGTCCCGGCCGGTCTCCATGAGGGCGGCGAGCCCGAAGTCGGCGAGCCCGACCGTGCCGTACCGCTTGACCAGGATGTTCGCCGGTTTGATGTCGCGGTGCAGCACGCCCAGGTCGTGGGCGGCGGCGAGCGCGTCGGCGATCTTCTGGCCGATCTCGGCCACCTCGCGCGGCGGCATCGGCTCGCGCCGGTCCGCGAGCGACCCGCCGGGGCACAGCTCCATGACGATGTAGGGCCGGTGGTCGGGCAGCACGCCCGCGTCGTAGATCTCGACCACGTGCGGGTGCCCGGAGAGCCTGCCCGCCGCCCGCACCTCGCGCAGGAAGCGGCGCTGGTCGCGGTCGTCGAGGATGACGCGCGTGTCTACCTTGATGGCGACCTCGCGGTCGATCGTGACCTGCCGGGCCCGGTAGACCACGCCGAACCCACCGCGCCCCAGCGCGTCGACGATCTCGTACCCGGGCACGGAGACAGTCACGGTCCGGAAGCGTAGCCGAGGGATCTTCGCGAACGGTGCCTGATGGGTGAGCCCGGCGAACCACCGTCTAGTTTCGTCGGCATGGCCGAAGCCACCGTCCGCCCAGCAGAGCCGTCCGACGCCGAGGAGATCGCCCGGATCCAGCTCGGCACGTGGCGCGCCGCCTACACCGACCTGCTGCCCGCCGAGGTCCTCGCCGCCCTCGACGGCGACGAAGCGGCCGGCGAGGCGGCCGCGACCTGGGGGCACACCATCGAACAGGGCCCGGCCAGGGTGTTCGTCGCGTTCGAGGGCCGGTGGTGCGTGGGGTTCTGCGCGGCCGGGCCCGCACCGCAGGACGAGTCGGCCGACGCGGCCGGCGTGCCGGTGCCGGACGCCGACCGGGTCGCGCTGGTCAGCACGCTGCTGGTGGAGCCGAGGTGGGGCCGGCGCGGGCACGGCGGCCGGCTGCTCGCCGCCACCGGGGAGGCCATGCTGGCGGCCGGGCTGGCACGCGGGATCGCCTGGGTCGCGGAGGCGGACAAGGCGTCGCTCGCGTTCTGGGAGCGCGCGGGGTGGGTGGCCGACGGCACGGTGCGTACATTGGACGCTGGCGGGAAGCCGCTGCGCGAGGTGCGCATGACGGGCACGCTCCGCTTCGAACTGGAGGACTGAGCGTCACCGGCGGGGAAAACTCGACACAACCGATCGGGTCCGCGCGACGTCTCAGGAGTGGGCGGCATTCGTTTCGAGTTCGCCCCGGGTCCACGTGTGGCTCAGGTACAGTGCATGCCGTTCTCGACCTCGGCTGGAGGTTTGCTCGTGATCGCATGGCTCGGACTGACGCTCGGCGTCGCCTTCGGGTCTGCGCTCCTCCCGCTCATCAGCATCGAGATCTTCCTCGTCGGGCTCGCGCTCCAGCAGCCGCACATCCCGTGGCTGTGCCTCGGCGCGACCGTCGCGGTCGGCCAGGTGGCGGGCAAGCTGCTGTACTACTACGCGGCCAAGGGCTCGCTGCGGCTGCCCGCGTTCATGCACCGCAAGGAGAAGATCGAGACGCCGCGCAGGGCCGCGTGGCGGCGGCGCACGAAGCGGTTCCGCATGTGGGTGGAGTTCCTGCGGGAGAAGTGCCACCGGCACCCGAAGTGGATGGTCGGCACCTACGGGCTCAGCTCGGTGGTCGGCCTGCCGCCGTTCATGGCGACCTCGGTGCTGGCGGGGATGGTGCGGATGAGCCTGTCCGCGTTCCTCGGCGCCGGCCTGATCGGGCGGTTCATCCGGTTCAGCCTGGTCGCGGCGTCCCCGGCGCTGTGCGCGAACTGGCTCTTCTGAGGAGTGTGGGGCGACGAGGTTGCCCCCGCCGCCCCACCGGTCACACCAGTGCGTCCTGCTCCTCCGGCACCATCGCCACCCGCACGTCGTCGGGCCGGTAGGCGAGGCGCGGCACCGCGAACACCGCGGTGGCCGGACCGGACGGGGTGCGTGCCGCGTACGCCAGGAGCCGCCACTCACCCTCGTCCCAGTGGTCGAGCAGGTCCGAGGTGAGCTGCGTGACCACCGACTGGTAGACGGTGCTCCGCAGCAGCTGCTGCACGGTCGACTCCAGCGGCACCATCACCTCGGTGCCGGCCAGCGGGTGGCTCATGCGCACCCGCCAGCGCCGCAACGGGAGCAGCCACCGGTGGTCCAGTTCCGGTGACAGCGCGGCGAAGACGGCCAGCTCGCCGACGACCAACCCGACCGTCGCGAGTGGACGTTCCGTCGGCCACCACGCCGAACCCGCCACCGCCAGCAGGGAAAGCGCCGCGAGCAGTCCCGCGCGGACGAAGCCGCGGGCCTGGATCGGCGCCTCCTTCTCCCCGAGGCAGCCGCACGAGGCGTCGGGCGCCTTCAGCTTGCCGTAGGCCAGATATCCCAGCATGCCAACGGAAAGCGCCGCCGCCGCGTACGCCTCGACGACCACCACGGGCGGGGCGATGAGGAGCAGACCGACCACGGCCTCCACCACGCCGACCGCGCGGTACGCGCCGACGGCCCGCTCCTTGCCGGTGATCCGCGCCAGCACCGACCGCCGCGCGGCGACGGATGCGTTGCGGTGCACCAGTTTGAACGCGCTCGCCCACAGCAGCACACCGCCGACGACGGCCTGCTGCGTGCTCGCCAACCACTCGATCACGATGACGGTCCTCTCCTAGGCGGCCGCGTAGACCGTGGCCAGGTCGACCTCGTTCGTGTCGGGCCGCCAGGCGCCGATCACCTGTGCGTGCCTGCCCACCTGCAGCATCGACAGGTCGCTGACGGCGGGTGTGTTGTTGTAGACCGCGGCGGTCGTGCCGGACACGACGTGCCCGACGATCCGGTCGCCGCGGTGGTCCATGTGCATCACGTTCCGGCCGATGGAGGTGATGTGGACCTGGAGGTTCACGATGTTCAGCCAGATCGCGTCGGCCGCGAGGGTGCCGTCGGGCATCCGCACGCCGCGTGCGTAGAGGCCGTCGCCGACCTTCGCCGCGTCGGTCGTGGTCGGGCGTAACTTCCACACGCTCGTGGCCTTGGTCAGGTGGATCTGGTTGATCGTGCGGTCGGAGCTCGTCACGATCAGCAGACCACCGGCGATGCCGGTGATGCGGCCCTCGACGAAGTTCGGGTCGGGGGCACCGGCCTCGACGTCCAGCGTGGGATCGGCAACGGCCTCGGGGGCGACCGAGCCGATCGTCGTCGCGGTGATGACCGTCGCGGTGGTGCCGAGCACGGCGCTGGACAGGAAACGCCTACGTCCCAGGATGTCGGTCACTGCTCAGCTCCGGATCGTCACGGGCATGATGCCGCTGGACAGGTTGCCGATCGCGCTGTAGGCGGCCGGCGTCAGGTCGATGAGGCGGTCCGTCGCGCAGTTGCCGTTGCAGCACGAGCGTTCGCCGCACCACAGGTCGGTCTGCGGCCCGCAGTCGGCGATCCGCACCGCGATTTCCGTTGCGCCGCACAGGTTCTTGACGTAGAACGTGTGCCCGCACGTCCTGCGCAGGAGCGTGTCGCCGCACTTGTCGGGCCGGGTGATGGCGAAGCAGTTGTCGGACGTGTTCGGCCATGCGCAGTGGCGGCTGCCGGACTGGCAGTTCCCGCAGGCGCCGCCGCCTGCGGAGCCACACGGGCCCCAGGCAGCGCCGCAACAGAACCACGACGCTTCGGCGGTCGTGGGTGCCCTCAGATCTGGTTGTGCCACGGGTCATTCCCTTCGGGGGTGCCCTGGCCTCCCAGCGATGCGCGTGCGGGGTCGGACCATCGACGAGCAGGGGTGAGCCCGCGCGGGGACGCGAGCTCACCCATGTCCTCTCGTCTGGCCCTCATCGCACGACGTCCCGGCAGGGATGGCAGGGTGGGACTTTCGCACGAACAGACAAGAGTTGGTTAGCTACTGACAGTTCCCGACGCTACTGCGTGATTCCTTGATCGTGCGCCCACCAACCGGAGTAGCCGAGTGGGGCAAGTGGACCAATTCCGTCACAGTTGGCGCGTACAAGGCTGTTATCAGGGGTTATACGCGAGGCGCGTGAGCGATTCCGACAGGATTGGTATTGATCTTGCGAGGCGGTCGGCCTCCGGCCCCCGGTTTCCAGCGTACGGGCGACCACCGACAGGGGCGGTGCGGAGACGCGGATCTGGGGACAACCGGAGCACCTGTGGACAACTCCGCCGCGGAGGTGTCGCTCCGGCCGGGATTGTCGGTCCTCGCCGGTACGCTGGATTCCGGGGGCCGGAGGCCGGCCGGGGTCACGCACCGGAGGCCGGCCGGGGTCACGCACCGGAGGCCGGCCGGGGTCACGCACCGGAGGCCGGCCGGGGTCACGCACCGGAGGCCGGCCGGGGTCACGCACCGGAGGCCGGCCGGAGTCACCCACCGGAGGCCGGCCGGAGTCACCCACCGGAAGCCGCCCGGAGTCACCCACCGGAAGCCACCTGCGGTCACCCACCGTCAGCCCACCCAGGTCGCGCACCGGAAGCCGCCTGCGGTCACCCTCCGGAAGCCGCCCGGAGTCACTTCAAGGCTGTCCGGAGTCACCCACCCCACGGTTGTCAGGGCAACCCCGAGCGCCGGTGTCGGGATCCGCTTGGGCGAGGCCTTCAGCGGTCAGCACCTTGCGGCGCTACAGGGACAGGACGTTTTCCAGGCCCACCGTCAGGCCGGTGCGGCTGACGATCTCCCGTACGCCGAGCAGAACGCCGGGCATGAACGACTTGCGGTCCAGGGAGTCGTGGCGGATGGTGAGGGTTTCGCCGTCGCCGCCGAACAGGACTTCCTGGTGTGCCACCAGGCCCACCAGCCGGACCGAGTGCACGGGTACGTCGTCCACGAGGGCTCCGCGGGCGCCCTCCAGGGCGGACGTGGTGGCGTCCGGCGCTTTGCCGAGGCCGGCCGACGCGCGTGCTTCCGCGATCAGTGACGCCGTGTGCGCGGCGGTGCCCGACGGGGCGTCCGCCTTGCCCGCGTGGTGCAGCTCGATGATCTCCGCCGACGGGTAGTAGCGGGCCGCCAGCTGTGCGAACTTCATCGACAGCACCGCCCCGAGGGCGAAGTTCGGGGCGATCAGCACGCCCAGCGACGGCTTCTCCGCCAGCCAGCCGCGCACCGTCTCGAGCCGCTCCGGGGTGAAGCCGGACGTGCCGACCACGACACGGATGTCGTGGTCGACGCAGAACCGGAGGTTGTCCATGACGACGTCGGGGTGGGTGAAGTCCACGACCACCTCGGCGCCGACGTCCGCGAGGTCGCGCACCGAGTCGTCGGCGTCGATCCGCGCCACGACCTCCATGTCCGGCGCCGCCTCGACGGCCCGGCACACCTCGGCGCCCATGCGCCCATGGGCGCCCAGCACCCCGACCCGGATCGTCACGAGATCACCTCAGTTCTGAGCGGAGCTTGCGGAGCGACCGTCGACCACTTCCGCGGGCACGTCGTCCGCGTGAGCGTACGGGCCCACCAACGCGGTCGCGGTGGGCCGGTCCAGCAGCACGGCCGCGAGCGACGCCACCTCGTCGGCGGTCACCGCCTCGATCTTCTCCAGCGTCTGCTCCACGGTCAGGTACTCGGCGTAGCTCAGCTCGCCCTTCCCGATCCGCGACATGCGCGAGCTGGTGTCCTCCAGGCCCAGCACGAGACTCCCCCGCAGCTGGCCCTTCGCACGCGCCACCTCGTCGTCGGAGAAGCCGTCACGGGCCACGTCGGACAGCACCGAGTGCACGACCCCCGCGACCGAACCCAGCCGGTCCGGCTGGCAACCCGCGTAGATCGACAGGTGCCCGGTGTCCGCATAGGACGCGACCGACGAGTACACCTGGTACGCCAAGCCCCGCCGCTCCCGCACCTCCTGGAACAGCCGCGAGCTCATCCCGCCGCCCAGCGCGGTGTTCAGCACGCCGAGCGTCCACCGCCGCGGGTCGTGCCGGTCCAGCGCGCGGACGCCGAGCATCAGGTGCGCCTGCTCGGTGTCGTCGGTGTGCAGCGCCAGTTTCTGCGGCGCCGCCACCCGCGCACGCCCCGAGCGGGGTGGCACGGGCGGGCGGTCACCGGTCAGCCGGTCCTTCAGCAACCGGCGGGCGTGCCGCAGCACCGTCGCGTGGTCGATGTTGCCTGCCGCGGCCAGCACCATCTTCGGCATCGCGTACCGGCGCTTGTAGAACCCGTTCAGCGCCGTGCGGCTCATGCCGGTGATCGACTCCTCGGTGCCGAGGACCGGCCGCCCGAGGGGGTGGCTGGTCAGCAGCGCCGAACAGAAGTTGTCGTGCAGCAGGTCCTCGGGGTCGTCGTCGCGCATGGCGATCTCCTCGAGGACCACGCTGCGCTCGATCTCCATGTCCCGCTCGGCGAGCAGGGCGTCGAAGACCACGTCGCACACCAGGTCCATGGCCAGCGGCAGGTCGCTGTCCAGGACGTGCGCGTAGTAGCAGGTGTGCTCCTTGGCGGTGAACGCGTTGAGCTCACCGCCGACGGCGTCGATCTCCTCGGCGATCCGCACCGCGGAACGCTTCGCGGTGCCCTTGAACAGCAGGTGTTCGAGGTAGTGGGCGGCCCCCGCGACGGACTGCTGTTCGTCGCGGGAACCCACACCCACCCAGATGCCGACGGAGGCCGACCGCACGCCCGGCACGTGCTCGGTGATCACCCGGAGGCCACCCGGCAGCACGGTGCGCTTGACCTCGCACCCGCTGTCGGTCCGCTCGAGAACCCGGGTGCCGGAGCTAGCTGCCAACGTGCTTACGCCTCGGCGGGCGCGTCGGCCGCGGGGGCGTCAGCCGGCTTCTCCGGCGCGTCCTCCTTGACCGGCACCAGGCTGATCTTGCCGCGCTGGTCGATGTCGGCGATCTCCACGCGGAGCTTGTCACCGACCTTGACGACGTCCTCGACCTTGCCGATGCGCTTGCCGTTGCCCAGCTTCGAGATGTGGACGAGGCCGTCCTTGCCCGGCAGCAGCGAGACGAACGCGCCGAACGCGGCCGTCTTCACCACGGTGCCGAGGAAGCGCTCGCCGACCTTCGGCAGCTGCGGGTTGGCGATGGCGTTGATCTTGGAGATCGCGGCTTCCGCGGACGGGCCGTCCGCCGCACCGACGTAGATCGTGCCGTCGTCCTCGATGGAGATGTCGGCGCCGGTCTCCTCGGTGATCGAGTTGATCATCTTGCCCTTCGGGCCGATGACCTCGCCGATCTTGTCGACCGGGATCTTCACGCTGGTGACGCGCGGCGCGTACGGGCTCATCTCGTCCGGGCGGTCGATGGCCTCGGCCATGACCTCGAGGATCGTGTAGCGCGCGTCGCGGGCCTGCGACAGCGCACCGGCGAGCACGTCGGACGGGATGCCGTCGAGCTTCGTGTCCAGCTGCAGCGCGGTCACGAACTCCTTGGTGCCCGCGACCTTGAAGTCCATGTCACCGAACGCGTCCTCGGCGCCGAGGATGTCGGTCAGCGCGACGTAGCGGGTCTCGCCGTCGACCTCGTCGGACACCAGGCCCATGGCGATGCCGGACACCGGCGCCTTCAGCGGCACACCGGCGTTGAGCAGCGACATGGTCGACGCGCAGACCGAGCCCATCGAGGTCGAGCCGTTGGAGCCCAGCGCCTCGGAGACCTGGCGGATCGCGTACGGGAACTCGTCCCGCTTCGGCAGCACCGGCACCAGGGCACGCTCGGCGAGCGCGCCGTGGCCGATCTCGCGCCGCTTCGGCGAACCGACGCGGCCGGTCTCACCGGTGGAGAACGGCGGGAAGTTGTAGTGGTGCAGGTAGCGCTTGTGCGTCTCCGGCGACAGCGAGTCGATCTGCTGCTCCATGCGCAGCATGTTCAGCGTGGTGACACCCAGGATCTGGGTCTCGCCGCGCTCGAACAGCGCCGAGCCGTGCGCCCTCGGGATCAGCGCGACCTCGGCGGACAGCTGCCGGATGTCGGTGAGACCGCGGCCGTCGATGCGGACCTTGTCGCGGAGGATGCGCTGGCGGACCAGCTTCTTGTTCAGCGCGCGGAACGCGGCGCCGATCTCCTTCTCGCGGCCCTCGAACGCGCCGCCCTCGACCGCGCCCACCTTCTCCAGGGTGGCGGCCTTGATCTCGTCGATCTTGGCCTCGCGCTCCTGCTTGCCCGCGATGGTCAGCGCCTGCGCCAGCTCGTCGGACACGGCGGCCGTGACGGCCTCCAGGGCGTCCGGCTGGTACGCGGGGTAGGTCGGGTACTCGGCGGTCTCCTTCGCGGCGACCTCCGCCAGGCGCGCCTGCGCCTCGCACAGCACCTTGATGAACGGCTTCGCGGCCTCCAGACCGGACGCGACGACCTCCTCGGTCGGCGCCTTCTGGCCCTCGGCGATCAGGTCGAGCACGTTCTCGGTGGCCTCGGCCTCGACCATCATGATCGCGACGTCACCGGACTCGACCACGCGGCCGGCGACGACCATGTCGAACGCGGCCTTCTCGAGCTGCTCGTGGGTCGGGAACGCGACCCACTGCTCACCGATCAGCGCGACCCGGACGCCACCGACCGGGCCGGAGAACGGCAGGCCCGCGAGCTGCGTGGACGCGGAGGCGGCGTTGATCGCCACCACGTCGTACAGGTCCTGCGGGTTGAGCGACTGGACGGTGATGACGACCTGGATCTCGTTGCGGAGACCGTCCACGAAGGACGGGCGCAGCGGCCGGTCGATCAGGCGGCAGGTCAGGATCGCGTCGGTCGACGGGCGACCCTCGCGGCGGAAGAACGAGCCGGGGATGCGGCCCGCGGCGTACATGCGCTCCTCGACGTCCACGGTCAGCGGGAAGAAGTCGAAGTGCTCCTTCGGCTGCTTGGACGCCGTGGTGGCGGACAGCAGCATGGTCTCCTCGTCGAGGTAGGCCACGACGCTGCCGGCGGCCTGCCGGGCGAGCCGGCCGGTCTCGAAGCGGATGCTCCGCTTGCCGAAGTTGCCGTTGTCGATCACGGCGGTTGTCTCGTGCACTCCAGCTTGGCTGAAGTCGGTCATGTAGTTGACTCCTCGTCAATCACGGGCGCGTGCTCACCCCATGTGGGGCAACAGGGCACGGAACGCGGTCCGAACGAGGCCGGTCTTCGATCGAAGCCCCCGGGGTTCTTCATCACCCGGGAACCACTACCGAGGACCGGCGATCTGGTGTCCCCGCACGTGGCGAGCGTCCGCCCTCTTTGTTGTAAGTCCGTCCGAATAGACGCGGGGGGAGCGGTCAGGTGACCACTCCCCCTCGGGGTCTTATCGGCGCAGGCCGAGCCGCTGGATCAGCGACCGGTAGCGTTCGATGTCCACCTTCGTCAGGTAGTTGAGCAGCCGGCGGCGACGGCCGACCAGCAGCAACAGGCCACGACGCGAGTGGTGGTCGTGCTTGTGCACCTTGAGGTGCTCGGTCAGGTCGCTGATGCGCTTGGTCAGCATGGCGACCTGGGCCTCCGGCGAGCCGGTGTCCTTCTCGTGGACGCCGTACTCGGCCAGGATGGTCTTCTTCTGCTCGGTGGACAGCGCCACGCGTTGTTCTCCTCGGTTTGAGATGTGCCGTGTTCAGGGGGTGCCCCGTCGAACGGGACTTGGGTACCAGCCACCACGGACCGCAGCCGGACCCAAAGAACGAGGTTATCAGGTGGTCGGTCAGTGCTGCCTACCGGGCGCGCCGGTCAGCGCCACCCGGTCCAGAGCCGTGTACACCGGCCCGTCGGGGGTGGGGTCACTCCGGAACAGCACCACCTCGCTGGTCAGCCACCACTGACCACGATACCCGTCCAGCGCGGCGGCCGCCCGTGTCGCGGCCTCGTTGCCCGCGCGCCCCCGCTTCCACCGCGCGACGGTGACGTGCGGGACGAACGCCAGCTGGTCGAGGTGCTGGTCCCCGAGGATGCCCGCCAGCCTGCGCAGCGCCGCCGCGTTGTCGCCGTCGAGCGCGTTGACGCCCACCCACAGGACGCCGGGGAACCGGCCCGCCGCCCGCAGCCGCACCCGGGACGGCCGCAGCGACCTGGCACGTTCGCGGAACCAGGCGCCCCGCCGGTCGGCGTGCTCCCGGTCGCCGTAGAAGCCGAGCGTGATGTGCCAGCGTTCGGGCGGGATCCACCGCAGTTCCGGCGACGCGGAACGCACCGCGGCGAGCCGGTCCGCCAGCTCGTCGCGGACCGGGGTCGGCAGTTCGATCGCCGAGAAGAGCCGCACCATGTCTACTGCGGCTGACCCGCCCTCCGCAGCAGGTCCGCGAGCTCGGGGAAGCGGCCGTTGAGCATGCTCGCCGCCGCCGTCAGGTCGTTCGCCTCGGCGACGCGGCGCAGCGCGGCCACGGCCACCCGGTCGTTGCGCCCGATGTCCACGGGCAGGTTGTCCCTGGTCACGGACGGGCGGGAGGCACGGACCTCCTCGAGCGCCCGCATGAGGGCTTCCTTCTTGCCCGCCGCGACGTCCGGCACGAGGATCTTGCGCTCGAGCATGATCAGGCGTGCGAGCACGGCGGGGTTGCCGATCTTGGCCCGGCGACCGCTCATGACCTGGCTCAACATGGGTGCGCTGATGCCCAGCACGTCGGCGAGGAACGCCTGCGAGATGTCGAACGCCACGACGAGCCGACGGACCCGGTCACCGAGCGGCTCCCCGTACCACTCGCGCTGCAGCGCGAGATTGCGCTGGACGATCTTGTGGTCCTCCACTTTGGCACTCCCCGTGTCCCACTCACCCTGACGCACTGTGTTCAATCCCGACCTCAGAGCATCTTGCCAGGCAAGTTCGCGAAGCGCGGCAAATCCGGACAGCTGTTCGCATCTGCACGGTTCGCGGGCGGTCACGCGAGCAGGTCGCGGGTCCTCGCCACGTCCCGGTGCATCTCCTCGACCAGCGCGTCGGAGCTCTCGAACCGCTCCATGTCCCGCAGCTTCGCGACGAAGTCGATCGCGACCCGCTGGCCGTAGAAGTCCTCGTCGACGTCCAGCACGAACGCCTCGACACGCCGTTCGCGGCCCGAGAAGGTCGGGTTGGTGCCCACGCTCACCGCGGCGCCCAACGGCGCCCGGGCAGGCGAGTTGAGCAGGGAGAACCGTGCCGCGTACACCCCGTCGGCGGGGATGGCGGCGTACCTCGGGGTCGAGAGGTTGGCCGTCGGGAAGCCCAGCTCGTGGCCCCGGCGGTCGCCGCGCACCACGATGCCCTCGAGCCGGTGCGGCCTGCCGAGCGCGGCCTCGGCGGCGGCCACGTCCCCGGCGTTGATGCAGGCCCGGATGTAGGTCGAGGAGAACGTGATCTCCTCCCCCGCGGCGTGGTTGGGGACGGTGACGAGCTTGGCCCCCTCCACCGAGAAGCCGAACCGCTGCCCGAGGTGGTGCAGCGTCTCGACCTTGCCGGTGGCCTTGTGCCCGAACCGGAAGTTCTCCCCCACGACCACGGCGGCGACGTGCAGCTTCTCCACGAGGATCTCGTGCACGAACTCGTCGGGCGGCATCTTCGACAGTTCCAGCGTGAACGGCAGCACGCAGAACACGTCGACGCCCAGCGCCTCCACCAGTTCGGCCTTGCGGCGGAGGGTGGTCAGCTGGGCCGGGTGGCTCCCGGGCCGCAGCACTTCGGACGGGTGCGGGTCGAACGTGACGAGCACGCTCCTGACCCCGCGCTCCTCGGCGAGCGTCACCGCCCGGCGGATGAGTTCCTGATGGCCGAGATGCACCCCGTCGAACGTCCCGATGGTGGCGACGCAGCGCCCCCACCCGCCCGGTAGGTCCTCCAGCCCACGCCAGCGTTGCACGGCACCAGCCTACGCAAGGCGCGCCCGCCGACCTGCTGGAGGCTGTGTCCTCGGTGTCCTCCCGCGAGGTGGTCGTGCTCAGTGCCACGAGCGAAGGCTCCGAGGAGGCAGGATCGGCGAGGCTGGCGAACGCAGCCTGGATGGTGGTGCGGTTCCCGAGGTCCTGGGGCGATCACGCGGTTTCGCGCAGTTGGTGATCCGAGCGTCGCTGGTCCGGCCTCGCGGTTCCGCCCGAACGTTCTCGGGTAGGGCATCGATCAACGCCTTGAGAGTGCGGGCCGACCCAAGCGCCCGCCGCCGACCGTCGGACTTCCTGGCGGCGACCACCGGGATGTCCGCGAAATCACACTGTGTAGTTGTCAAGCTGCGAATGGCGATCACGGCGCGGTCAGCCGGTGTGGCACGGGCAGCCCGGGGATAACGCCTCGGCGGGTGTGGTGGCGGCGGTGCGTTCGACGTCCGCGAGGACTTGGTTGCGGGCTGCCTCGTCCAGGTAGCGGCCTCGGACGACCACGCCGGACAGTTTCTGGGTGTTGCGGATGTCCACCAAGGGGTTGGCGTCGAGGATCACCAGGTCGGCGGCGTGGCCCGGAGCGATCCGGCCGGTGCGGGTGCCCAGGAAGGCGGCCGGCTCGGCGGTGGCGGCGTACAGGGCTGCCATGGGTGGGATGCCCGCCGCCACGAAGAGTTCCAGTTCGTCGTGGACGGAGAAGCCCGGCCACACCGCCACGGTGCCGGTGTCGGTGCCGGTCATCAGCGGGACGCCCGCCTCGTGGAGCCGGCGGACGGTGCGCAGGCGGTGCTCGAACATCGCCGCCCACTCCGCGTCCTCGGACGTGGCTCGGTCCTTCAGGTAGAACTCCTGCCGCGCCATCTCCTGGCTCGCGAGCGCGGACGCGGGCAGGTACTTGTTGCGCGGGTTGTCCATGTCGACCGTGCGGGCGAAGTCCAGCCCGCGGTGCATGGCGAGTGTCGGGACCTGGCGGATGCGCCTGCGGGCCAGCTTGGCGTGGAGGTGGCGGCCCTTCACCGGGCTGTAGGTGTGTGCCGCGGTCCACTCCAGCGGGTGCAGCGCCGCGAACCAGCCCGAGTACTCGCCCAGTCCCAGCCGGATCCGCTGGATCTCCCTCCGGATCCACGCCTCCTTCGTCGACGTCTCGAACGGCGTCCAGAACAGGTGCTCGATGCTCGCCTGGCCCAGGTCGGCGGCTTCCTCCAGCGGGACGACGTCGGGGCAGTGGCCCACGAACGGCACGTCGTGGCGCTGGGCCTCGGCCGCCAGCGCGCGGTAGGCGTCCCTCGGCACGCGGGAGTACACCTTGATGAAGTCGGCGCCGCGGGCGATCTCCTCACGGACCGCCGCCCGGGCGGTCGCGGGGTCGCTCACCTGCACGATGTCGACCCAGTCGGGGTTCCAGATCGTCGGGGCGCCGTCGATCATCCTGCTGCCGACCGTGTACCTCGGGCCGAGCAGCCTGCCCGCCTCGATGCGGTCCCGCCAGTCGCGCGCCAGTGGCGAACCGGCCATCTCCCGGACGGTCGTCACGCCGTTCGCGACGTACAGGCCGTTGTCGATGCCCTCCGCCTGCGCGTGGGTGTGCATGTCGGCCAGGCCCGGGATGACGAACCTGCCCCGCAGGTCCACCTGTCTGGCGCCGTCCAGCCCGACGTGCCTGCCCACGTCGGCGATCGTGTCGCCGCGGACCAGGACCGTCACGTCCGGCAGGACGCGGCCCGACGCCGGGTCGATCACGGTCGCGTGGGTGAACGCGGTGCCGCCGCCGCGCGGTGCCGCGGTGGCCGGGGCGGGCCTGCGGAGGGCCGCGGCGCCCGTGAGGCCGGCGACCGCGCCGGCCACGATCATGGTGCGTCGGGTGAGGTTGCTCGTCATGCCAACGATGTTCCCGAGCGCGGGCCGGTGTGCGCACTGGGGAAGACCGCAGACTTCAGGTGTGGATAACCGCACCCTCGATCGGGTCGCTCGCGACTACTGAGCGTCCCGACGGACGCGTTGCCGCAGGTCAGGCCGTGATCAACACGACGACCGACCGCGCGGCGGGCCCCTCGTCGACGGCGAGCGCGATGGCCCGGCCCTCCGGGTCGAAGACGCCGTAGGTGCCGTCGATGCCCGCCGCGGGCAGGCGCTGCCCCAACAGCAGCGACTTCGCCTGCCGGTAGGGCACGTCGTGGCGCGGGAACGCGGCGGCGACCGCCTCGTCGAGAGGCATCGACAGCACGGGGTTCTCCGCGAGCTTCTCCAGCGTGGTCACCACGCGCAGGTCGAACGGGCCGACCCTGGTCCGGCGCAGCGCCGCGAGGTGACCGCCGACGCCGAGGTCCGCGCCCAGGTCCCTGGCCAGCGCGCGCACGTAGGTGCCGGAGCTGCACTCGACCATGACGTCCAGCTCGAGCCCGTCCTCGCGGCGGGTGGACAGCAGGTCGAAGCGCATCACCTCGACCGGGCGTGCGGGGATGTCGACCTGCTCGCCCGCGCGCACCCGGGCGTAGGCGCGCTTGCCGTCGATCTTCACGGCGCTGACCGCGCTCGGCACCTGCTGGATGTGCCCGGTCAGCTTGGCGATGCCCGCGCGGACCGCGTCGTCGGTCACGCCGGCGACGTCCGATGTGGACAGGGTCTCGCCCTGGGCGTCGTCGGTGGTGGTCGACGAGCCGAGGCGGATGGTCGCGAGGTACGCCTTGGTGTCGAGCGCGAGGTGGCCCAGCAGCTTCGTGGCGCGCTCGATGCCGAGCACCAGCACGCCCGTCGCCATCGGGTCGAGGGTGCCCGCGTGGCCGACCTTCCTCGTGCCCATGATCCGCCGCACCTTCGCGACGACGTCGTGGGAGGTCATCCCGTCCGGCTTGTCGACGACGACGAGCCCTGGGGGGACGGTGACGCGTTGTTTGGCGGCTGCGGGTGGCACGGTCGACTATCCTGACACGCCCGCGACCGCGGCCGACCGCCCACCCGGCAACGGGCTTGCGCGCCGGGCGATCGGGCTCGTGGCGGAGTGGGGACTCGGCACCTTCACCCGGATCGAGGCGTGGGTCGAGCCGGTCAACGAGGCCTCGCGACGGGTGTTGAGGACCAACGGGTGCCGGCGGGAGGGGCTGCCGCGCAGCTTCCTCGTCCTGGGTTCGCGGCGAGCCGACGCGCTGGTGTACTCGCGGATCCGCGGCTAGGCCGGGGCGAGGTCCCAGGCGCGGCGGCGGATCTGCACCGGCACGTCCTCGCCGCGGGAGACCGCGTCGAAGACCGCCGCGCGGGCGCGGCGCCACCAGACCGACGTGCGCCACAGGCCCAGCGCCAGCACGGCGACCACCGACAGGAACGCGATGCGGAACGCGGTCGCCGGGTCGAGTGACCCGGCCAGGTCGAGCAGCACACCGACCGCCAGCGCCGACACCGTGATGGCCACGAACCCACCCACGTTGACCACGCCGGTGGCCGTGCCGACGCGGCGCAGCGGGTTGTAGTCGCGGGCCAGCGCGAAGCCGATCGTCGACGCCGGGCCGCCGAGGGAGAGGAAGCCGAAACCGGCGACCAGCAGCCACAGCGGCACCCGTCCGCCGGGCCAGCCCAGCAGCACGGCCCACACGGCGAGCGCGACGACGAGGTAGCCGACCACCATCGGGGTGCGCCACTCCGGGCGCCTGCTGATCACGGCGCCGACCGTGGGGCCGCCCACGATCGCGCCCACCACCAGCAGCGACAGCAGCAGGCCCGCGGTCGACGTGCCCAGGCCCTGCGCCTGCACGAGGTACGGGTAGCCCCACAGCAGACCGAGCATCGCCGGGGCGAACATCGTCGAGAAGTGCACCCAGAACCCCAGCCGGCTGCCGGGTGTGCGCCACGCGTGGCTCACCTGCGTGAGCACCGTCCGCAGTGACTCCGTGCGGTCGACGGGTTCGGGGACCGACCCGATCGGGTTGTCCCGCACCCGCAGCACGAGCACGACGGAGTACAGCGCGGTGGCGGCGCCCGCGACCGCGAACGTCGCCGTCCAGCCCACGCTCGTGAGCAGCACCGTCAGCGGCATCGTCGAGAGGAGGTTGCCCAGCGAGCCCAGCGCGGCGGTGACGGCGGCGAGCACGGCGTACCTGCGCACGGGGAAGTGCGCGGCGACCAGGCGCAGCACGCTGACGAACGTCATCGCGTCGCCGACGCCGAGCACGGCGCGGGCGAGCAGGCCAAGCGGGTAGGAGGTGGCGAACGCGAACAGCAGCTGCCCCAGGCCCATCAGCGCCGCGGCCACCGTCAGCACGCGGCGCGCGCCGTAGCGGTCGACCAGCATGCCGGTCGGCACCTGCATGAGCGCGTACACGCCGACCTGCAGCACCGTGAACGTGCCGAGGGCCGCCGGGCCGAGGCCGAACCGCTGGCTCGCCTCCAGGCTCGCGACCCCGAGCGAGGTGCGGTGGAACACCGCGGCCATGTAGACCAGGACCGCGGTCACCCAGATGATCATTGCCCGTCGGTAGTGCTGCGGGGCCAAGACTCTCCGTTCGCGGGGTCGTCGGGGTTGTCCACTGAGTACAGCGCAGCCGACGGCGAAATCGTTAGCGAAGCTAAACGTGCGCTTGACCACACGCTCACACGCGGACGGCGCCCGGCACGGCCCAGCGGCCCGACCTGGCGCGGCCGACGACGGTGCCCAGCCGCACCAGCATGAACACGGTCAGCCCGGTCCAGATCCCCGCGAGTCCCCAGTCGAACGCGAACGACAACCACACGAACGGCAGGAACCCGGTCACCGCGGCGGCGATCGTCGCTGTGCGGAGGTACGCGGCGTCGCCCGCTCCCAGGAGCACACCGTCCAAAGCGAACACGACGCCTGCGACCGGTTGCAGCGCCACGAAGAACCACCACGCGTGCGGGATCTCGCCGAGCACCGACGTGTCCGAGGTGAACACGTGCGGCAGCACCCCGGCGAGCGCGGCGAACACCGCGCCGAGCACGCACCCGAACACGAGTCCGTACCCGGTGACCTGCCAGGCGAGCCCGTTGGCACGCCGGTCGTCCTCCGCGCCCAGGGCCGCGCCGACCAGGGACTGCGCCGCGATCGCGAGCGAGTCCAGCACCAGCGCGAGGAACGTCCACAACTGCAGCACGATCTGGTGCGCGGCGACCGCAGCCGTCGAGTGGTGCGCCGCGACGGTGGTCGCGGACACGAAGCACGCCTGGAAGGCGAGGCTGCGCAGCACGAGGTCGCGCCCGAGCACGAGCTGCGCCCGCATCTTCGCCGGCTCCGGCCGCAGCGGCACCTGCTCGGCACGCAGTGCCCGCAGGAAGAACGTCGCGCTGATGACCTGCGCGGTGACGTTCGCGACGGCGGATCCCTCGAACCCCCAGCCGAACCCGTACACCAGGAGCGGGCACAACACGGCGGAGATCCCGTTGCCCGCCAGCACGTAGCGCAACGGCCTGCGGGCGTCCTGCACGCCGCGCATCCACCCGTTGCCCGCCATCGTGACGAGGATGAACGGCGTGCCGAACAACGCGATGCGCAGCCAGCCCACCGCCGCGTCGGCGACCTCCCCCGGCCCGGCGAGGAGCTGCGCGATCGGCATCGCGAGCA
The DNA here is from genome assembly GCF_054661535.1 of Actinophytocola sp. KF-1. Classification (NCBI taxonomy): domain Bacteria; kingdom Bacillati; phylum Actinomycetota; class Actinomycetes; order Pseudonocardiales; family Pseudonocardiaceae; genus Actinophytocola; species Actinophytocola sp. KF-1. The sequence continues at coordinate 182,068 of NZ_BAAFVK010000012.1, forward strand.
GCTGGCCGACCCCGACGAGCACGACCCCGACGGCGAGCGCGAGCCACGTCGCCTGCACGCCCTCGGCCACCGCCTCCGCGCGACGGCCCGCGCCGTGCAGCCGGGCGGTGCGCGCGGTGGTGCCGTAGGACAGGAAGGTCAGCTGCGTCGACACCTGCGCGAGCACGATCGCGCCCACGGACAGCGCGCCGAGCGGCACCGCGCCGAGGTGGCCGACGACGGCCGTGTCGACCAGCAGGTACAGCGGCTCGGCGGCGAGCACCCCGAGTGCGGGTACGGCGAGGCCGAGCACCTGTCGCAAGGACACCCGCTCGACCACCACGACTCCCGTAAGGTGTGCACAACGCTTTCGCCCCTGACGGTACGTGTAAGGACCGCGGATGGACAACGCCGATTACCTGGATGTGGCGCTGAGGTTGACGAACGCCACACTCGACGACGTGGCGGACCTGCGGGCGGCCCTGCACGAGGAGCCGTGGTGGTCGACACGCGCGGGCGAGGCGGACCTGGCCGCGCTGCGTCCGGTCGCCGATGGCCTGCGCAGGACACTGGCCTGCGCCGTCGCGGGCGACAACGAGGGCGTGCTCAAGGAGGTCAACGCGCTGCTGGCGACGCACGCGCCGCGGCCGCGGCTGTCGGCCGGCCACTCGGCCGAGCCGAACTGGCACATCCACATGGCCGACCCGGACGCCTCCCCCGCGACGGAGGTGGCGGCCGCGGCAGCGTGGGGCATCGCGCACGGCATCGTCCACCACGGACTCCACCGCTGGGGCCACTGCGCCGCCGCGGACTGCGACAACTACTACCTCGACACGTCGACCAACCGCGCCAAGCGGTTCTGCTCACCGCGCTGCGCGAACCGCGTGCACGTCGCGGCGTTCCGCTCCCGCAAGCGAACCTAGGCCGGCTTCTCCGAGTCCGTTCCCGGGTGCGGGGTCTGCCACCGGCCGCGGGTGAAGTCGGGGAACTCCACCGACTTGCCCTTGCCCCGCACCGACAGCACGGACAACGGGTACGGCGCGTTCCACGCGGCCGAGTCGTACACGTCGATGTCCGGCGGCAGGCCGAGCTGGAGCGTCTGCACGAGGCGCCACAACATGATGTAGTCCATGCCGCCGTGCCCGCCGGGGCCGGGACCGACGTCGGTCCACAGCCAGTGGTCGTAGGTGGCGTACTCGTCGAAGGAACCCCACTGGTCGTTCGACTGCGCGGGCTCGAGGTAGATCCGCGGCGGGTAGTCCTCGAAGACGCCCTTGGTGCCCGCGAGGTGGTTGAGCCGCGAGTACGGGTGCGGGTTCGACACGCCGTGCACGAGGTGGATCACGCGGCCGCGCGCGGTCTGGATCAGGCTCATCGTGACGTCGCCGTTGACGTAGGTCTCCTGCCACGTCGGGTCGCCCGCCGGCATGTGCGCCGCGCGGTACTCGGCCAGCCCCAGCGCGGGCGTGCTCATCGAGGTCATCCGCACGAACCGGTCACCGCGGTTGAGGTCCATGTAGGCGGCGACCGGGCCGAGGCCGTGCGTGGGGTACAGGTCGCCGTTCGTCGTGGTGTGGAACTTCCTGCGCCACTGGTCCTCGTAGTAGGTCTTCGAGAACAGCAGCTCGCGCAGGTCGTGCAGGTAGGCGCCGGAGCCGTGCAGCAGCTCGCCGAAGAGGCCCTCGTGCGCCATGCGCAGCGCCCGCAGCTCGTTCCGGCCGTAGCAGCAGTTCTCCAGCTGGATGCAGTGCCGCCGCGTCCGCTCCGAGGTGTCGACGAGGTTCCACAGGTCGGTGAGCGTCAACCCGATGGGGCACTCGACGCCGACGTGCTTGCCCGCCCGCATGGCGGCGAGCGCCATCGGCGTGTGCCACTCCCACGGCGTCGCGACGTACACGAAGTCGATGTCGTCGCGCTCCACCATGGCGCGGAAGTCCTCGTCGCCGCCGGTGTACACGGCGGGCGCGGGCTGGCCGGCGTCGGTGACCGCCTGGGCCGCGCGGGCGGCGAACTCGGGGCGGATGTCGCAGAGCGCGGTCACCTTGACCCCGGGGATGGCGAGCAGCAGCGGCAGCATCCCGCCGCCGCGGTTGCCCAGGCCGATGATCCCGAACCGCGGGTTGGCGACCCCCTCGAACGGCACCCCGATCATCGACTTGCCCCGCGCCGCGGGCGCCGCGGCGGTGTCCACCGTGTCCGCCTCGGCCACACCCCCGGTGGTGGCCGCGAGCCCGACGCCGGCGATGGCCGCACCACGCAACATCGACCTGCGTGACATGCCCGACTGCTCACCCATTGCAAGATCCCCGATCTCTCGTGCGTGAAACTGCGCGCTTGCAAGCACTATCACACAGAGATTCGTGAGAAAGCTACGTCCAATCGGGCTAGTCGGAAAATCGGGATACCGCTCTACGTGAGGATGACCGAGCGGTCCAGGTTGCGCGGCCGGTCCGGGTCGAGTCCCCGCGCCTCCGCGACCGCCTCGGCCACGCGGTGGGCGCGGACCAGCGACACCAGCGGATCACCGTCGAACAGCTCCACGTGCGCACCCGTTCGCCGCACCTCGTCGGCCAGCCCGGCGGGCGCGGCCCCGAAGACCCACACCACCCGGCCCGGCGCCGCGATCGAGATCGGGCCGTGGCGGTACTCCATCGCGTAGTACGACTCCGTCCACGACTGCGTGGCCTCGCGCAGCTTCAACGCCGCCTCGTTGGCGAGGCCGATGGTCCACCCCGTGCCGAGGAACGTCCACTGCTCGGCCGCCAGCAACTCCCGCGGCAGCGGCGTCGCCAGCTCGGCCGTCGCCGCCGCGGACAGCCCGCTCAGCCGCTCCCCCACCGACGCGCGCAACAGCACCAGCGCCGCCGTGGCGAACCTCGTCTGCACCACCGACTTCTCGTCGGCGAACTCCAGCGCCACCACGGCGTCGGCCGCGGACGAGATCGGCGTCGCCGGGTCGGCCGTCACCGCCACGGACGGGACCGTCGTGCGCTCGAGCGCGGCCAGCACCTCGGTCGTCGTGCCGGACCTGGTGAGCGCCACGACCCGGTCGTAGCGGCGGGCCGCGGGGAACTCCGAGGCGGCGAACGCGTCGGTCTCGCCGTGGCCGGCCGCCTCCCGCAGCGCGGCGTACGCCTGGGCCATGTAGTACGACGTCCCGCAACCGATCACCGCCACCCGCTCACCGGCGCCGGGCAGCGCGTCCGCGGACACCGCCAGTGCGCGCTCCCACACCGACGGCTGGCTGGCGATCTCGTCCCGCAGGTACGTCATGAGCCACTCCCTGTTGCGTGAACTTGCTCGTTTCAGCATACCTTCACGCATGTTCACGCACAGGGGCTAGGCAGCAAAAAGCCCGGGACCACCACGTGGCCCCGGGCTCTCGCGCAGAGAATCAGTCGGGCAGGCGGTCGCCGGTCTCGGCGTCGAACAGGTGCACCGCACCCGGCTGCGGCACCAGGCCGACCTTCTCGCCGCGCTGGAAGTTCGACATGCCCTCGGCGCGGACCGTGATCGGCGGCGGCGCGGCGGAGTCCTCCACGGCACCCCCGTCGCTGGCCAGCTGCGGGGCGCTGGTCGAGCAGTACAGGAACTGCTCGGAGCCCAGCTCCTCGATGACCTCGATCGTGGCGGAGACGCCCTCGCCCGCCGGCTTCAGCAGCCAGCCCTCGGGCCGGATGCCGACGACGACCTTCGAGCCGGTCAGCGCCGACTTCTGGGCCGGGGTCAGCTCGATGGCCTGGCCGCCGATGACCGCACCCTCACCGTTCACGGTGGCCGGGATCAGGTTCATGGCCGGCGAGCCGATGAAGCCGGCGACGAACAGGTTCTTCGGCTTGCCGAACAGGCCCATCGGGGTGTCGCACTGCTGCAGGATGCCGTCCTTGAGCACCGCGACGCGGTCGCCCATGGTCATGGCCTCGATCTGGTCGTGCGTCACGTAGATCGTGGTGACGCCGAGCCGCCGCTGCAGCGACGCGATCTGGGTACGGGTCTGCACGCGCAGCTTCGCGTCGAGGTTCGACAGCGGCTCGTCCATACAGAACACCTGCGGGCGGCGCACGATCGCGCGACCCATGGCGACGCGCTGGCGCTGACCACCGGAGAGCTTGGCCGGCTTGCGGTCCAGGTACGGCTCCAGGTCCAGCAGCTTCGCGGCCTCGAGCACCCGCTCGGCGCGCTCCGCCTTCGGCACCTTCTTGATCTTGAGGTGGAAGCCGATGTTGTCCGCCACCGTCATGTGCGGGTAGAGCGCGTAGTTCTGGAACACCATCGCGATGTCCCGGTCCTTCGGCGGGAGGTCGGTGACCTCGCGGTCGCCGATGCGGATCGCGCCCTCGTCGACGCCCTCGAGACCCGCCAGCATGCGGAGGGTGGTGGACTTGCCACAGCCGGACGGACCGACCAGCACGAGGAACTCGCCGTCCTCCACCTCGAGGTTGAGCTGGTCGACCGCGGGCCGGTCGGTGCCCGCGTAGTAACGGCTCGCGCCGTCGAAGGTCACTGTCGCCATGGTGATCCTTTCCATCCGCCGGTCGCAAGACCGCACCTCGTCGTCGCGGCCCGGTACGAAACCGGCGCGCGAGCACAATCTAGAGCAACAAACAACTGAATACCACGATTCAGAATCACGAATTTGCTGAGCGGAAGTTGCGGAGTGGACATCGGCTACTTCACCCCGCCCGCGGTGAGCCCGGAGACCAGGTGCTTCTCGATCATCGCGAAGAGCGCGACGACCGGGAGGATCCCGATCAGTGAGATCGCGAAGACGTACTGCCACGCCGACTCGTACTGACCGATGAACCTGGTCAGCGCCACGGTCAGTGGCTGGTTGGTGTCGGTGGGCAGCAGGATGAGGCTCGCGGCGAACTCGTTCCAGCAGGCGATGAACGTGAAGATGATCGCCGTGACGATGCCGGGCCACACGAGCGGCAGCATGATCTGCCGCATGGACTGGGTGCGTGAGCAGCCGTCCAGCCAGGCCGCCTCCTCGATCTCCTTCGGCACGGTCGCGAAGAAGCTGTGCATGATCCACACCGCGAACGACAGGTTGAAGGCCGCGTTCACCAGGATCATCGCGAGCCACGTGTCGTTGATCTCCAGCGACACGAACTCGCGGAACAGGCCCGACGCCAGCACGGTCGGCTGCAGCATCTGCGTGACCAGCACCAGCAGCATGAACGGCAGTTTCAGCCGGAACTGGTGCCGGGCGGTGTAGTACGCGGCGGGCAGGGCCGCGACCAGTGCGAGGACGGTGCCGCCCAGCGAGATCACCACGCTGGAGAGCAGGTTGTGCGGCAGCGGCGTCTCCGGCGTGCCCCACATGTTGACGAAGTTGTCGAACTTCCAGTCCGTCGGCAGGTAGTCCGGCGGCACCGACAGGATCTCCTGGCGCGACTTCAGCGAGCCGGTCAGCATGATCAGGTACGGGGCGAGGAACACGAGCGCGACGATCGCGCCGACGACCGTGAGGCCCCAGCGCTTGCGCTCCTTCTTCCTCGGCACGTCCGCACGGTCCGGGCCGACGACCGCCGTGGGCGGGTCGAGCACCGCACCCTTCGTGGCCACCTCACTCATGCCGACACCTCCCGCATGGGCTTGACCACTTTCAGGTAGATGCCGATCACGACGACGATCACCAGGAAGTTGACCACCGACAACGCGCTCGCCGTGTCGATCTGCCGGTCGTTCTGGATGAGCTTGAACATGAACGTCGTGGTCGTGTCCGCGTCGTTGCCGGGGATCGAGCCGGTCATGGTCTTGAGGATCGGCAGCGAGTTGAACACGTTGATGATGTTGATGATGGCGGCGACCGCCAGCGCGGGCCGCAGCATCGGGAACACCACCTGCCAGTACGTCTGGACCTTGCCCGCGCCGTCGATGGACGCGGCCTCCAGCACGTCGTGCGGCACCGTCTGCAGACCGGACAGCACCACGAACGTCGTGAACGGCACGGACACGAACACCGCGACCGCCATCGCCGACAGGAAGCCGGACGTCGGGCTCTTCAGGAACCCGAACGGTTCGTCGAGGATGCCGATGTCGACGAGGAACTTGTTGATGATCCCGTAGAACGGGTCGAGGCCGTAGACGAAGACCGTCGAGGTCATCACGACCGACGCCGCCCACGGCACGATGATGACCATCCGCAGCGTCTTGCGCCCGGGGAAGCGCTTGTTCAGGAACTGGGCGAGGCCCAGCGAGATCACCACGGTCACCAGCACCACGCCGACGGTCCAGATCACCGTGTTGGTGAGCACCGTCGGCAGCGGGTCGAGACCGAACACGCGGACGTAGTTCTCCATGCCCGCCCAGCCGCGGTCCTTGCCGAAGCGGGACAGGTCGCGGAACGACGTGTAGATCATGTAGCCGACGGGGAAGATCACCACCCCGACGATCAGGACAAGCGCCGGGGCCAGCCACGGCAGTGCTTGCAGCGTCGTCTGCCGGCGGGCCTGCCGCCGCAACGCCTTGTTACGTGCTGTTGCCACCCGAGCACCCTCCTGGGGTACCGGTGCGGGGCTCTGATCAGGCAGGACCCCGCACCGGCCGTCTTACCGTTATACGCCTCTGCTCAGCCTTCGGCGTCGGCCTTGGCCTGGATCGACTTGAGGACCTCGTCCACCGACTTGGTCTCGATCTGGCCCACGTCCGACTTGAAGGCACCGGAGGTCTGGCCCCACGCCGGGTTGGTGGCGGGGTAGAACTTCGCGTCCGGCAGGGCCTCGAGGAAGGTCTTCAGCTCCGGCTTGGCCGCGGCCGCCTCGGCACCCGACTTGGTCGCCGGGATGAAGCCCTCGTTGTCGTTGAACTTGACGTAGTTGTCCTGCTGGTAGAAGAAGTCCAGGAACTTCGCGATCGCGTCCTGCTTGTCCTCGTCCTTGTCGAAGCCGACGAAGTAGTCCGCGACACCCAGGGTCACCGGCTGGCCGTCCTTGGTCGGGCTCGGCGCGATCTCCCAGTCGAGGTCCGGGTTCTTCTCGTTGATCTGGCCGACGATCGGCGGCAGGCCCTCGATCATGCCGATCTTGCCCTGGATGAACACGTCCAGCAGCGGGGTGCGGTCGGTCGCGCCCGGGTTCGGCTGGGTGACGCCCTCCTTGATCATGCGCTGCATGAACGTGAGGGCCTCCTTGGCCTCCGGCGTGTCGATCGTCATCTTGCCGTCCTTCTCCCAGGACGCGCCCGCGCCGTACGCCCAGATGGACGTCTCGGCCTGGGCCTCCTCGGAGCCGAGCGGCATGCCGTAGCCGTAGACGCCGCCGCCGAGCGCGGAGATCTTCTTGGCCGCGGCGAGCAACTCGTCCCAGGTCTTCGGCGGGGCGGTCACACCCGCCTGCTGGAAGAGCGTCTTGTTGTAGAACAGGGCGCGGGTCGAGGCGACCGAGGGCACGCCGTACGCGACGCCGTCGATCTTGGCGCTGTCGATGAACGACGGTTCGATGTCCTTGTAGGTCTCCGGGGAGACGATCTCCTCGGCCTTGTACAGCAGGTCTTCCGACCCGTAGGCCGGGCCCGCCGCGTCCAGCTCCAGGATGTCCGGCGCCTTGTTGTTCTGGATCTTGGTGTCCAGGACGGTGTAGATGTCGTCCCAGCTCTGGGTCTCGAGCTTGACGTCGATGTTCGAGTTCTTGGCCTCGAAGTCCTTGACCAGCTGCTCCCAGTACGGCTTGGTCTTGTCGCCGTAGAGGGGCACGAGCAGCTCAAGGCTGACGTTCTCGCCGTCGCCGCCGCTGCCCGAGTCGCTGCCGCAGCCGGCGAGTCCGAGCGCCGCCGCGGTCACCACCGCGACTGCCATAGTGACGCGCCTCAAGATGTCCTCCGTTTCCGCCTGGCCGGTCCGGTCCGCCTGGCTGGGTCGCCGCTCCGGCGCCTGGGGCCCGGAATGGCGATTGGTTTATACCACTTGTTCACCCGAACGCCGCCCATCGTCCTCAAGTGGTTACGAGCGGCACCGGGTCGCGCAACAACTCCCGCACCCTGCCGACGACCTCCGCCGCCGTCCCGGTCGTCGTGAACCCGGCCGCGAGGCGGTGCCCGCCACCACTCATCCCGACGGCGACGACCCGCACGTCGACCGCGCTTTTCGCCCGCAGCGACCCCGACCACTCGCCGGGCGCCACCTCCTTGACGACGAGCGCGACCTCGGCCTCCGTCGTCGTGCGCAGGATGTCCACGACGGACTCGACCTCCTCGAGCCGCACCCCGGCCATGTCGGCCAGGGTCACGGCCGTGTGCACGAGCCCGTGCCCGCCCGCCGCCCCGGGCTCCAGCTCGGCCCGGTCGAGCACCCGCGCCAGCATCGGCAGCCACGCGAACGGGTGGCCGTCCATCAGCTCCCGCGCGATGGCCGTCGGGTCGGCACCGGCCTCCACCAGGCGGGCCGCCGTCCGGTGGGTGCCCGCGGTGGCGCGGCGGAACGAGCTGGTGTCGGTCATCAGCCCCGCGTACAGACACCGTGCGATGTCCGGGTCGAGCGGGATGCCCAGTTCGTCGATCACCGCGAGCACGAGCACGGCGGTCGCCTCGGCGGTCTCGTCGACGACGTGGTGCGTGCCGAACCGGGTGTTGGACGCGTGGTGGTCGACGACCAGCACGTGCCCGCTCGGCGCGATCCGGTCCTCGAGCCAGCCCAGCCGGGCCGCGCTGCCGGTGTCGAGCGCGACGAGCAGCTCCGGCGCGGCGGGCACCGCGGACGCGGGGACCACCAGCCCGGCCGTGTCGAGCCCGCGCAGCGACTCCGGCACCTCGGCGGGCGGGCCGAACGAGACGCGCACGGTCGCACCGCGCTCGCGCAGGGCGAGCCCGAGCGCGAGCGCGCTGCCGAGCGCGTCGGCGTCCGGGTTGACGTGCCCGACGAGGGTCACGTCGGCCGCGCCCCGGAGCAGCTCCGCGGCGGCACGAAGATCGGCGGTCAGCACTGGCACAGCCTCACGCAACCACGCGGTGACGTCCAGTGCGCGCTCACTCTCCTTTTTGACAGGCACCTGTCAATCTGACATTTTGTCCGACATGACCGAGCTCAACGCCGGGGGACAGGCGTTCTCCGAGCTGCTCGTCGAGGTGTTCCGCGTCAACGGGCTCCTCCTGGCGGCGGGCGACGCGCTCACCCGCCCCGACGGGCTGACGTGCGCGCGGTGGCAGGTGCTCGGCGTGGTGGACCACGGCCCGGTGACCGTCGCGCAGGTGGCCAGGACGATGGGGTTGACCAGGCAGTCCGTGCGGCAGACCGCCGAGGCGCTGGCCGGTGCGGGCATGGTCGTGTTCGTCGACAACCCCGCCGACCGCCGCGCCCGCCTCATGACGCTGACCGACGCGGGCCGCGCGGCACTGCGGCGCGTGGAGCAGCGGCAGGCGGGCTGGGCGTCCGCCGTCGCGGGCCGCCTGCCGCACTCGGAGCTCCGGGCGGCACTGGCCGTACTGCGCGACCTCGGCGACCTCCTGGAGGACGAGCAGGAGCGGACGCCGAACGCCGCCGGGTGACCGACCTACTCGGTGGCGACGCACGGCGACTCGGCACCGAGCAGCAGTTCGCCGTGCTCGTTGTTCCGCAACGACATCCGGAACCCGTCGGCCGGGCTCTCGACCCACACGTAGTGCCGTTCGGGGCGCAGGTCGTCCAGCACCTCGAAGTCGTGGGTCTGCCACCACCGCACCATCGTGTCGAACGGGCGGTCGTCGTCGGTGAGGCCGCGGATCCAGTACGTGGTGCGGACGATCGCGCGGCCGGCGGGCTTTCCCCGGCACGGCCCGGCGGCCGGAGCGGCCGCGGCCTCGAGCCGCGCGTCGGGCAGCGCGGCCGCCGCGCGCCGGACGTAGCTCTCGACCCGCTCGTAGGCCTCGGACTCCGTCACCGGGTCCACGTCACCGCCGCCACCGCACCCCGCCAGCACGAACCCGGCGGCGAGGACCGCGGGCAACAGCCGCTTCATGGCTCGCCGCGCGGTTCGCACAACGTCGTCGTGGGCGCCGACAACCCGGAGAACACCGCAACCACAGGCACGACCTGCCTTCGTTGTGGTGCCGTCGCCCCCGACGGCACAGAACCTCGGATTCCATAGTGGACACCCAGCTGCCCACCGCGGTGTGACGAGGATAGCCGCGTCGCGGTGCCCTGTTGCGGCGGAATCGAGTAGTTCTACCCGGCGAGCACCGCCACGGGCCGCCGTCGACGTCGAGCGTGCTGCCGGGCCCGCCTCACGGACGCGATCGAGTCCCTTCGCTGAACGGCACCGGGCACTCCGGTCGCGCCGCGCACGCGACGAGGTCGTCGCAGCCCGCGTCGAGCGCGGCCCGCAGGGTGTCGCGGACGACCGCCAGGTCCGCGATCCGCGCCTCCACCTCGGCGAGCTTCGCCGTCGCCCGTGCCGCAAGACCCGCGTGCACCTCGAGCAGCTCGGCCACCTCGTCGAGCGTGAACCCCAGGCGCTGCGCGGCCTTGATCACGCGCAGCACGGTCACCGCCTCCGGCCGGTACACCCGGTGCCCGCCGAGCGTCCGCTCCGGCTCGGCCAGCAGCCCGCGCCGCTCGTAGTAGCGCAGCGTCTGCGGGTTCACCCCGGCCGCCCGCGCCACCTCCCCGCTGCGCAACCCGGTCATGCCGGCACCCGGGCCGCGAGCGCGTCCAGCACCTCGACGTGCGGCTCCCCCACCGACACGCCGAGCGTCAGCTCACCCGCCGCGACGGTCAGGGTGAACGTGAAGAACGAGCAGCACCGCGTCTCCCGGACCGCGAGGCTCGCCGCGGTGGCCGCCAGTTCGGCGGACACGGGGAACGCGATCCGCAACTCGCCCGGCGACGGCCGCGTCACCCCTGCCGCCGACGCGAACAACGCGTCGAACTCGGCCTCCCGCAACGGCCGCTCCGCGGTCGGCAACGTGCACGCGGTCGGCGCCCACTCCAGCTCCATGCCCCCACGGTAAGCCCGTACCCGGGTACCGAGTGCAAGCCGTCAGTCGCGGAAGAGCGTCTTCGCCACGCCGCGGGCCGCGGCCGTCAGGTCGTCGCCGAGGCTCGCGGGCAGCGCGCCGGTCAGCCAGAGCGTCGCGAAGCCGTGCATCAGCGACCACGCGGCGACCTCCGCGTAGTCGCTCGGCTTGCCGTGCGCGCCGCGGGCGAGGATCGCGCCCGCCCGGGACCGCGCGGCCGACAGCGCCGGGTCGTCGCGGTGGTGGGTGTCGGGGCGGAACATCACCTCGAAGTGCGCCGGGTGGGTGACGGCGAACCGGACGTACGCGACGCCCATCTCCACGAAGTCGTCCCCCGCCGCCGCCAGCCGCTCGGCCAGGAGGTCGAACCCCTCCTCGGCGAGCGCGGTCAGCACGCCGGCCTTGTCACCGAAGTGGTGCACCGGCGCCGCGTGCGACACCCCGGCCCGGCGGGCGAGGTCACGCAGGCTCAGGTTGGCCGAACCGCCGGCCGTGATCGCGTCGACCGCTGCGGTCAGGATCGCGCGCCGCAGGTCCCCGTGGTGGTACGGCATACCGGCGATCTTAACGCCGACAAGATCAGTCCTCGTCGTCGTCCTCGCGCGGCACCCGGTACGGATCCGGGTCGCCCGCTGGCTTCGCGCCGTTGGCCAGGCGTGCCACCTCGGCGTCCGCGGCGGCCGCGCGGGCCAGCAGGTCGTCGATGTGCTTGGCGTCCTCGGGCACGGTGTCGGCGACGAACGTGAGCGTCGGGGTGAACCGGACGCCCGTCCCGGCGCCGACCATCGACCGCAGCACGCCCTTCGCGGACTCCAGCGCGGCGGCCGCACCGGCCATGTCCGGCGCCGCGTCCAGCTTGTCGCCGAGCACGGTGTAGTACACGGTCGCGTCGTGCAGGTCGGCGGTCACCTTGGTGTCCGTGATCGTCACGCGGGCGAGCCGAGGGTCCTTCACCTCGTGCTCCAGCGCGGACGCGACGATCTGCGCGATCCGCTTGGCGAGCTTGCGGGCGCGTGGTGCGTCAGCCACGGCGGTCTCCTTCTGCGAAAAAGTCAGTCTTCGGGGCCCAGCCACCGGCGGCGTGCCGACAGGAGGTCCAGCTCCGGCCGCCCCGCGACCAGCCGCTCGCACGCGTCCAGCACGTCGTCCACGTGCGACGCGTCGGCGGCCACCACGGCGACGCCGATCAGCGAACGCCGGTGCTTGTCCAGGTGCCCTGCCTCGGCGACGGTCACCTCGAACCGCTTGCGCAGCTCGGCGATGACCGGCCGCACAGCGGAACGCTTCTCCTTCAACGAGCGGATGTCGCCGAGCAGCACATCCAGCTCGAGAGCCCCCACGTACAACGGAAATCCTCGAAGCGAGTAGGTCCCGGCGCCGCCGCGGGCGGCGGCGCCGGGATGAGCCAACTCAGTCGCGCGGCTTCTCGCGCAGCTCGTAGGTCTCGATGATGTCCTCGACCTTGAGGTCGCCGTACGAGCCGAGCGTCAGACCACACTCGAAGCCCTCGCGGACCTCGACCGCGTCGTCCTTGAACCGCCGCAGCGAGCTGACCGGCAGACCCTCCTGGACGACGACGCCGTCCCGGATGAGGCGCGCCTTCGCGTTGCGCCGGATCTCGCCGGAGAGCACCATGCAACCCGCGATCGTGCCGACCTTGGAGGACTTGAACACCTCGCGCACCTCGGCGCGTCCGAGCTCGACCTCTTCGTAGACCGGCTTGAGCATGCCCTTGAGGGCCTGCTCGATCTCGTCGATCGCCTGGTAGATGACCGAGTAGTACCGGATGTCGATGCCTTCGCGGTTGGCCTGCTCGGTGACCTTCGCCTCGGCGCGGACGTTGAACCCGAGGATGATCGCGTCGGACGCGATCGCCAGGTCCACGTTGGCCTTGGTGATGCCACCGACACCGCGGTCGATGACGCGCAGCTCGACCTCGTCGCCGACGTCGATCTTCGTGAGCGCGTCCTCGAGAGCCTCGACGGTACCCGAGTTGTCGCCCTTGATGATCAGGTTGAGCTGGCTGGTCTCCTTCAGCGCGGAGTCCAGGTCCTCGAGGCTGACCCGCTTGCGGCGCTGGGCGTTGGCCGCGTTGCGCAGCCTGGCCGCCCGCCGCTCGGCGATCTGCCGCGCGGTCCGGTCCTCGTCGACCACCAGGAAGGTGTCACCCGCGCCCGGCACCGACGTGAAGCCGATGACCTGGACGGGCCGTGACGGCGTCGCCTCGAGGACGTCCTCGTTGAACTCGTCGACCATCCGCCGCACGCGGCCGTACGCGTCGCCCGCGACAATCGAGTCGCCGACCCGCAGCGTGCCGCGCTGGACCAGCACCGTGGCGACCGGGCCGCGACCGCGGTCCAGGTGCGCCTCGATGGCGACGCCCTGCGCCTCCATGTCGGGGTTGGCCCGCAGGTCGAGCGCCGCGTCCGCGGTGAGCACGACCGCCTCGAGCAGCCCGTCGATGTTGATGTTCTGGCGCGCGGAGATGTCGACGAACATGGTGTCGCCGCCGTACTCCTCGGCCACGAGCCCGTACTCGGTGAGCTGCTGGCGCACCTTCGCCGGGTTCGCGCCCTCCTTGTCGATCTTGTTCACCGCCACCACGATCGGCAGGTCTGCGGCCTGCGCGTGGTTGATGGCCTCCACCGTCTGCGGCATGACGCCGTCGTCGGCGGCGACCACGATGATCGCGATGTCCGTGGAGTTCGCACCACGGGCACGCATGGCGGTGAACGCCTCGTGACCCGGGGTGTCGATGAAGGTGATCAGCCGGTCGTTGCCGTCGACCTTGACCGCGACCTGGTAGGCGCCGATGTGCTGGGTGATGCCGCCGGCCTCACCCTCGTGCACGGTCGTCTTCCGGATCGTGTCCAGCAGGCGCGTCTTACCGTGGTCGACGTGACCCATGACGGTCACGACCGGCGGCCTGGCCTGCAGCTCCTCCTCGCCACCGGCGTTCTCGCCGTAGGAGATGTCGAAGGAGTCGAGCAGCTCGCGGTCCTCCTCCTCGGGGGAGACGACCTGCACCTTGTAGTTCATCTCGGTGCCGAGCAGCTCGAGCACGTCGTCGGAGACCGACTGCGTCGCCGTGACCATCTCACCGAGGTGGAACAGCACCTGCACCAGCGAGGCCGGGTTGGCGTTGATCTTCTCGGCGAAGTCGGTCAGCGAGGCGCCACGCGGGAGACGGATCGACTCGCCGTTGCCCTTGGGCAGGCGAACACCGCCGACGCTGGGCGCCTGCATGTTCTCCATGTACTCCTGGCGCTTCTGCCGCTTCGACTTGCGGCCACGCCGGGACGGCCCACCGGGCCTGCCGAACGCACCCGCGGCGCCACCGCGACCGCCACCGGAGCCGGGACGGCCACCGCCGCCACCGCGGAAACCACCGCCGCCACCGGCCGGGGCACCGCCACCGCCGCCACCGGGACCGCCGCGGTAGCCACCGCCACCGCCACCGCCACCGGGACGGAAGCCGCCGCCACCGCCGCCGCCACCGCGGGGACCACCGGGGCCACCACGAGCGCCGCCGCCGGGGCCACCGCGGGCGCCGCCACCGGGACCACCACGACCACCACCGGCCGGACGAGCCGGACGGGGCGGCATCATGCCGGGGTTCGGCCGCGGCGGCATCGAGCCGGGCGACGGCCGGGGACCGGCCGGCGTGGCACCGCCACCGCCGCCACCGGGACGCGGACCGGCGGCGGGCCGGTTCTCACCAGGCCGCGCGGCACGGTCGCCACCCGGAGCGCCCTGACCACCCGGCCGGGGGCCGGGCGTCGGCCGTGCGGGCGGCGCACCGGCGCCGACACCGAACGGGTTGTTGCCCACCCGCGGCGCACGCGGGCCGGGCTTGGGCGACTGCGGCTTGGGCGGCACGACCTGGCCACCGCCCTGGTTGCCGCCGGGCTGGTTGTTCTGCGCGGCAGCGGGCTGCTGCTGCTGAGGTGCCGGCGCGGGCGGCTTCGGGCCGGGCCTCGGGCCGGGGCGAGCCGCCTCGGCCGGCGCCTTCGCGGCGGCGGGAGCCGGAGCAGCGGGAGCCGGAGCTGGTGCCGGCGGCTTCGGCGCGGCCGGACCGGGCTTGGCCGCCGGCTTCGGGACAACGGTCTGTGCCACCGGCTCGGTGACCTCCGGCTTGCTCGGCCTCGGCGCCGGCTTGGGCTGCGCTGGGGTTGGGGTGGATGTCCTGCGAGCGGAGTCGGACTTCGCCGCTCCGCCTGCCTTGGGGTACGCGTCCCGCAACCTGCGGGCCACCGGGGCCTCCACGGTGGAGGACGCGGATTTCACGAACTCGCCCAGCTCCTTGAGCTTCGCGAGAACGTCCTTGCTGGTAACGCCGAGCTCCTTGGCGAGCTCATGTACTCGGGCCTTGCCTGCCACTGCTCTCCTCGTCCGAGTGAGGCCGGCGGCACTAGACCCGCGCGACCTCGTCCTATCGTCTGGCGTTCATGGCTTCAGCTTCACGGCTGACTCATGACGGGTCGACCTGCTTCCGTTCGTCCAGCCCGGTCCGGGAATGTCCCGTGCCGGTCGTGCGGTGAACCTGTGCCTCCAGCTGGGCCCGGAGGCGACCGGTGTCGAGCGGCTGGGTGACGCGCAACGCTCTCACGAACGCGCGCCGCCGCTCGGCTTTGCCCAGACAATCGAGATCGGGATGCACCCACGCCCCGCGACCCGGAAGTGATCTTCCCAGATCGAGGGCGAGTTCCCCATCCGAAATCACGACGCGGAGCAACTCACCGGCCAACGCCCTGGTCCGGCACCCGACACAGGTCCGCACCGGGCCGTTGGCCGGTGCTGACGCGTGCGAGGGCGCCGGTCCAGATCGATGAACCACTGATGAGTCTATCCCGTCCGCGTCAGTCAGCCGAACCCGATGCCGGTGCGACCTGTCCCACGTCTCCGGATCGAGACTCTTCCGGGTCGGGCGGAGCCGCGTCGGAGCGGATGTCGATGCGCCATCCGGTGAGGCGGGCGGCCAGCCGGGCGTTCTGGCCCTCCTTGCCGATCGCCAGCGACAACTGGAAGTCCGGCACGACGACGCGAGCGGTCTTCGCCCGTTCGTCGACCACGCGGACGGAGATCACCTTCGCGGGCGACAGCGCGTTGCCGACGAACGTGGCCGGGTCGTCCGAGTGGTCGATGATGTCGATCTTCTCCCCGAGCAGTTCACTCATCACGTTGCGCACCCGCGCCCCCATCGGGCCGATGCACGCGCCCTTGGCGTTCACGCCGGGGACCGTGGACCGGACCGCGATCTTGGAGCGGTGGCCGGCCTCGCGCGCGACGGCCGGGATCTCGACGGTGCCGTCGGCGATCTCCGGGACCTCGAGCGCGAACAGCCGCCGCACCAGGTTCGGGTGCGATCGTGACAACGTGATCTGGGGGCCCCTTGTTCCCCGGCTCACCCCGAGCACGTAGCACTTGATGCGCGTGCCGTGCTCGTAGCGCTCGCCGGGCACCTGCTCGACCGCGGGCAGCACGCCCTCGGTGTCGCCGACCTGGACCACGACCATGCCGCGGGAGTTGGCGCGCGCGTCGCGCTGCACCACACCGGCGACGATCTCGCCCTCCTTGGCGGAGAACTCGCCGAAGGTCTTCTCGTTCTCGGCGTCCCGCAGCCGCTGCAGGATGACCTGGCGGGCGGTGGTGGCCGCGATCCGGCCGAAGCCCTCGGGCGTGTCGTCCCACTCGTTGACCGGCTCGCCGTCCTGCCCGACCTCGAAGGCGATCACCCGGACGATGCCGGTGCGCCGGTCGATGTCGATGCGGGCGTGCGGCTGGTGGCCCTCGGTGTGCTTGTAAGCGGTGAGCAGCGCGGTCTCGATCGCCTCGATCACCGTGTCGAAGGGGATGTCCTTGTCTCGCTCGATCGCACGCAGCGCCGCGATGTCGACATTCACCTCGACTCCTCCTCTTCGTGTGTCAGTTTGGCGATCTCGGCCGCGGGCGGCTCGGAGAACTCCACCTCGATGACGGCGTGCTCGACGTCTGCGTACGCCACGCGGCGCAACTGTCCGTCGACCAGCAGTTCGACCCCGTCGTCGTCGGCGTCGCCGACCCGGGCGAGGAACTTCTCCTCCGCCTGGCGCACCGCGACCTTCCGCAGCCGCGCGCGACGCCAGTGCCTCGGCCTGGTCAGCGGGCGGTCCAGGCCGGGCGAGGTGACCTCGAGCGTGTAGGCGCCCGCGAAGACGTCGTCGCTCGCGTCGAGCGCCTTCGACACGGCCCGCGACACGTCGGCGACCTCGTCGAGGCCGACACCCTGCTCGCCGTCGACGACGACCTTGACCAACTGCTTGCGGCCTGCCTGCTGGACGGCGAGTTCCTCGAGTTCGAACCCGGCGCGTGCCACGGCGTCCGCGACGATCGGCTCCAGCTTCTCACCGGCGCCGCCTACGCGTTGTCGCTGACCTGGCACGTGCCGCTCCCTGCTGTTGTGGACGTTCACCTTGCGTGGTTGCCAAGCGTATCTCGTCTGCCCGGACGCCCTGGCCCCGAGCAGGCCTGGTGCGTCCGACCGGGTGGCGGACCGGGCTGGCAGTATGACCGCCTGTGATGGTCACCCGTCGTGCCGCGCTGCGCCTGGGCGCACTCGCGGCCCTGGTCCCCGTGGTCGCGGCCTGCACGGAAGAGCCGCCCGCCCCGCCGCCGCCCGACCCGTTGGCCGACCTCGCGGCACAGGCGCGGGCCGACGCCGCCCTGGCCACGGCGGTCGCGTCCGCGCAGCCCGCCGTCGCGGCGGCGGCCCAGGAGGTCGCGGCCGCGCGCACCGAGCACGCGAAGGTGCTGCAGGCCGAGGTGGACCGGGCCCGGCCGCCGGTGTCCTCGTCGGCGACGAAGCCACCGGCCGCGCCCGAGGTGCCCGCGGACGGGGTGGCCGCCCTGGGCGAGGCGCTCACGACGGCGGAGAAGCAGGCCGCGGACCTCGTCCCGTCCGTGCCGCGCTACCGGGCCGGGCTGCTCGGGTCGGTGGCCGCGGGCTGCGCGAGCCTGCGGGTGGTGCTCTCATGACCTCGCCGACACCGCCCCCTTCGCAGGGCCCGACGTCGCTGCCCGGCGACGCCGCGCAGGCCACCCAGGACGCGCTGGGCGCCGAACACGCCGCCCTGTGGGTGTACGGGCTGGTGAGCGCGTTCCTGCCCGCCGACTACGAGGGCGCGCTGCGGGAGGGGTCGAACGCGCACCGGGCCCGCCGCGACGCGACCGAGCTGCTGCTGAGCGGCGCCGGGCAGACCCCGAGGTCGGCGGAACCCGCGTACGTGCTGCCGCAGGAGCTCACCGACGAGGCATCGGCACTCGCCGTGCTGGTCGTGGCCGAGGCGGACGTGACGGTGGCGTGGCGGGCGGTGCTGGAGCGCACGGACGACAAGACGCTCCGCGCGGCCGGGCTCGCCGGTCTCACCGACGCGGCCGTGCGGGCCGCGCGGTGGCGGGGCGCCGCCGGGCAGACGCCGCAGGCCCCGCCGCTGCCCGGTGCGCCGGCCTGAGCGTCAGCCGCCCGAGTTGCTCTCGACCTCCGCGGCGAGCCGCAGCGCGTCCTCGCAGGCCGGGTCGAGGATCTCGTCCTCGTCCTTCTTCTGGGCCGCCTCGTCGGCGCTCTGGTCCTTCGGGTCGAGGTCGGCCTCGACGATGACGACCTCGCGGCCGTTCTGCTTGGCCGCGTAGCCACCGCCGCCGGAGAGCCGGTCGAGCCCCTCGATGGCGACAGCGCCGTCGCGGACCACGTCGCTGACGTTGCCGGACCCGTCCTCGTCGGTGAGGGCGCGCAGCTCGGCCGCCTTGTCCTCGTCGGGCATCGTGACCACGGAGACCGAGGCGTAGACCGTGCGCCCGTCGACCTCGGCGACGAACAGCTGCTGCGCGAGGTGGTCGCACGGGGTGGCCCGTAGGTGCTGCTGGATGCGCCCGTAGGCGTGCTTCGCGCAGTCGGTGTCGGTCTGCGGCGAGGTCATGTCCGGGTGCGGCGCGAAGTCGAACGCGCCCTCGGTCTGCTGCTCGGTGCCGGGGTCCTGGTTCGCCGTGTTCGGCTGCTTGCCGTCGCTGATGATGTAGTACCAGACGACGCCGGAGACGACCGCGACCGCGACGAGGCCCAGGATCCGCAGGGCCCACCGCAGCGCTGGGTTTCCCGCCTGCTGGGGCGGTTCGTCCTGCCGGAACTGGATCGGCGGTGGGCGATCGGGGTTCCGCTGGGGACCGTTGGCGGGCCACTGTGGTTGCCCGGGGCGGTAGGGAGCCGACACGGGAGGCACCGTAACCGGACATACCTTGGTAAACCAGGGTGAGGTCCCGTTCGGGGTCCGGTCAGGATCTGGTAGCCAGTGCGCCCAGCACGCGGTCGACGTCGTCCTCGGTGTTGTAGAGGTGGAACGACAGCCGGGTCCTGCCTGCCCGCACACTGCTCACCACGTCCGCCGCGGCCAGCCGTTCCCGCTGGTCAGCGGTGAGTTCGAGGGAAATGATCGCCGAGCGGGCGGGCGGCTGCCCCAGCTCGGCCAGCACGGTGTCCGCGAGCTTCACGCAGTGGTCGCGGACCACGGCCATGTCCTGGGCGGCGAGCCACTCCGTCGAGACGGCGGCACCCAGCTGGGAGAACCACGCCGGCGAGAGGTCGAGGGCGCGGGCGTCGCCCGCGAGGCGCAGCGGCAGCCCGTAGACGCCCTCCCACGGGTCCTCCGCCGCGTACCAGTTGGCGACGTGCGGGACGAGCGGCCGCGCGTCCGGGTGCACGGCGAGCCAGGCCGCGCCGCGGGGCGCGAACAGCCACTTGTAGCTGCCGCCGACCACGTAGTCGGCCCAGTCCAGCCGCGCGGGCAGCCAGCCGACGGCCTGCGTGACGTCCAGCAGCACGGGCGTGCCGGTGGCGCGGAGCGCGTCGAGGTCGGCGAGCATCCCGTCGGCGGACTGGACGGTGCTCACGGCCACCAGGTCCGCCTCGGTGGCGGCGTCCGCGAGCCGGTCGTGCGGCACCTCGGTGACGGTGACCCCGCGTGCCAGCTGCGCGGCGAACGGGAAGGTGACGCTGGTGAACTCGTTGCCCGCGGTCACCACCCGCGTCCCGTCCGGCACGCTCGCGGCGACCAGGCCGACCAGTTGCGACACGCTGGCGCCGCTCGCCACGTGCTCCGGCGCGACCCCGGCGAGCCTCGCCCAGGCGTTCCTGGCGGCGGTGACGTACCGGTCGTACTGCGGCGGCCGCGCCGCCCCGGTCCGCCACTCGGTGATCGCCTCGGCCACCGCGTCGGCGACCGCCGCCGAGGGGATGCCGATGCTGGCCGTGTTCAGGTACCCGGTGGGCACGTCGAAGGACGCGCCGAAAACCTCTCGCACGGTTTCGAACCTAGCAGCGAAAGCCACGTGTCGTGATCACGCAGCTCGCGTGGAGGCGATCGCGGTGCCGTGAGGTAATGGCGGCATGGAGACCACCGAGATCGAGGTGCGGACCGGCGGCCGCGAGGTCGTGCGGGACCTCACCGGGGACTGCGCGGAGTTCCTGTCGGACGTCGGCGCGGCCGACGGGCTGCTGAACGTGTGGGTGCCGCACGCCACCGCGGGCATCGCGGTCATCGAGACCGGCGCCGGCAGCGACGACGACCTGCTCGCCGCCCTGCGCGACCTGCTGCCCGCCGACGACCGCTGGCGGCACAAGCACGGTTCGCACGGGCACGGGCGGGACCACGTGCTCCCCGCACTGGTCCCGCCATCGACCACCGTCCCGGTCGTGGGCGGCAGGCTCGCGCTCGGCACGTGGCAGTCGATCTGCCTGGTCGACACGAACGTGGACAACCACACCAGGAAGGTCCGGCTCAGCTTCCTGAGCTGACCAGCTGCCGCGCCGCCACCGGCTCCTCCGCGGCCTTCCGCCGCCCCGGCCATGCCATCACCACGAGCCCGGCGACCGCCATCGAGACGAGCACGATCACGCCGGTCCGCACGTCCGGGGCGTCCGGGGTGCCCTGCAGCAGGCTGCGGAGCCCTTCGGTGGAGAAGCGGAACGGGGTCCACGACCACAGCAGCGTGCGGTAGGCGGGGTCGAGCATCTCTGGCACGGTGCCCGCGACCGCCGGGGCGAGCAGGTACAGCGGGCCCAGGATCGCGGCGGCGCGGAGGTGGAGCAGCCGCAGCAGCGCGCCCTGGACGGAGGCGAACGCGACGGCCGTCAGCAGCATGAAGCCGAGGACCTCGCCGCTCAGGTCCAGCGAGGAGTCCCAGAGCTTCATCAGCCCGGCGACCGCGGCGGTGGCGAGCACGCTGACCGACACGACGAGCGTGAGCCGTGCGCCCGTGCCCGGACGGGTGCCGGGCCGGACCACGAGCAGCCCGAACGCCATGGCGGCGACCAGGCCGCCCACCCAGAGGAGCGCACTGGCGGCGAGCGGCGCCGTCCTGCCCGCCGTGCTGGCGGCGTGCAGGGTCTCGATCCTCGGTGGCGCCACCCGCACGTTCTGCTGGGCCAGCGCGCCCGCGAGGCCCTGCGCGGCCCCGGTCAGCACCTGCTGGGCGACCTGCGTGCCCTGCGGGTTGACGGCGCCGGAGGTGACGATCGTGAGCGCCGGGCCGGGGTTCAGCTCCAGGATCCCGTAGATCTCCTTGTCGGCGAGGAGGTCACGGGCGTCGGCGGGATCGGTGACCCGCCAGTCGACGGCGTCGCCGCCCTGGCTCGCGATCCGGTCCGCGGCCTCGCCGAGCTGGGGCGGCGCGCCCTGCGGGACGGCGACCGCCAGTGGCATGTGGTCGGGCGCGACGGTCGCCTGCGCGCCGAAGGTGAGGAAACCGAGCACCGTGGCGACCACCGCCCCCACAAGGCCCAGCCCCACCGCGACTGTGGTCGGGTTGCGCATCTTCCCCTCGATTCATCAGACGTTGAATTCAAGGGAGACCGTACGCCTGTCCCGGAACGTGGGTCAACCGATGTTGAATTTCTGTCGCTGTCGGTGGTGCGTGTCACGATGGCGAGGTGAGAACGCTCGTGCTGTGGGACATCGACCTGACCCTCGTCGACTACTCGGGTATCGGCAGGCGCTGGTACGCGGACGCGCTGGCCGAGGTGGCCGGCGTGCCGCTCGCGCACCTGCCGTCGTTCCCTGGCCGGACGGAGCGGTCGCTGGCCCGCGAGTTCCTGACCGCCCACGGCTTCGAGCACTCGGACGAGCGGGTGGAACGGTTCTTCGCGGCGCTGACGGCACTGGCCGAACAGGACCGCGAGTCGTTGCCGAGGCTGGGCCGCGCCCTGGTCGGCGCGCGGGAGATCCTGACGGAGCTCGCGGGGCGGGAGCACGTGGTGCAGTCCCTGGTGACGGGCAACCTGCCGGTGCTGGCGAGCTACAAGCTCGAGGCCTTCGACCTGCACCACCACATCGACTTCGAGATCGGCGGCTACGGCTCGCTCTCCGAACACCGCCACGACCTCGTCGAGGCCGCGATCACCCAGGCCGAGACCAAGCACGCCACCAAGTTCGAGTCGGTGGTGGTCATCGGCGACACCCCGCACGACGTGGCCGCGGGCCTCCACCACGGCACCACGACGGTCGGCGTCGCCACGGGGCGCTACACGGTGGAGGAGCTGACGGAGTCGGGCGCACACGTGGCGCTACCGGACCTGTCCAACACACGTGCGGTGGCCGAACTCCTTCTGGCGTAAGGGTTCCGTGGCCTCCGGCCCCCGATTTCCAGCCTACCGCGGACCACCGACAATCGGCCCCGCCGAGCACGGAGTTGTCCACAGCGGAGGGAATCGTCCACACCCGCGCGTGCGTGGACGATTTCTGTCACCCCCACCCCGTACGCTGGAAACCGGGGGCCGGAGGCCGCCCCTCCGACAGGCACGGCGGCGTCAGCGCAGCCCGCCAAACCCCGCGGTCATCACCGAAACAGGCAATGGCCGCCGACCGAAGCGGCCCGCGAAGCAAACGGTCACTTCCGGATGCCGCCCCACCGGCACAGCCCCCTCAGCGAACCGCCGCCACCCAGGGCTGCCCGACACAGCCAGCACCCATCCGAAGACCATCCCTGCGCCAACGAACAGCCGCCAGCCAAAGCGCCGCCCACCACCGATGCAACCGCCGCGACCCGCAAGCCCCACCAGCGCAGCCAGCTCCGGAGACACCCCAGCACCTCGACCCAGTGGCCGCCAAGCCGAACACTCCCTGGCCCGGCGAACCCAACCCAAAGGCCCGCCCACCGACGACGCTCCCGGAAGCCGCTCCACAGCGCAGCACCCCGAGGGCCCGCCTGCCGACAAAGCGCGCCGCCAACCCGGAAGCCCCCAGCGCAGCCAGCCCAGGAGACGCCCCACATAGCGAACGGCCGCCGAGCGCTGCCCGGCGGCCGTCCCGATGACTCCGTCAGCCGCGAACGAGCCCGGTCAGGTGGGCCACCGCGTCGCCGATCGCGACCTCGGTCCGCTCCCCCGTCTTCCGGTCCTTGACCTCGACGACCCCGTTGGCCAGGCCGCGCCCGACCACGACGATCGTCGGCACGCCGATGAGGTCCGCGTCCGCGAACTTCACGCCGGGCATCGCGGTCCGGTCGTCGAGCAGCACGGACAGCCCGGCCGCGTCGAGGTCGGCGGCGAGCTTCTCGCCACCCTCGCGGATCTCGTCGCCCTTGCCCGCGATCACCACGTGCACGTCCGCGGGCGCGACCGCACGCGGCCAGATCAGGCCCTGCCCGTCGTGCGACTGCTCGGCGATCGCGCCGACGAGCCGCGACACCCCGATGCCGTAGGAACCCATGGTGATCCGGATCGGCTTGCTGTCCGCCCCGAGCGCGTCGAGCCCGAACGCGTCGGTGTACTTGCGGCCGAGCTGGAAGATGTGCCCGATCTCGATGCCGCGCGCGGCGACGAGCGTGCCCTGCCCGTCGGGCGACGGGTCGCCCTCGCGCACCTCGGCGGCCTCGATCGTGCCGTCCGGCGTGAAGTCGCGGCCGCACACCAGGTCCACCACGTGGTGGTCGGCCTTGTCGGCGCCCGTCACCCACGCGGTGCCGGTGACGACCCTGGGGTCGACGAGGTAGCGGACCCCGTTCTCCTGCAACGCCTTCGGCCCGATGTAGCCCTTCACGAGGAAGGGGTTGTTCGCGAAGTCGGCCTCCTCGAGGATCGCGACCTCGCGCGGCTCCAGCGCCGCCTCCAGGCGCTTCATGTCGACCTCGCGGTCACCGGGCAGGCCGACCGCGAGCAGCTCCCACTTGTCCTCGCCGGGACCGCGCGTCTTCAGCAGGACGTTCTTGAGCGTGTCCGCCGCGGTGAACTCCCGGCCCAGGCCGGCCTTGTTGAGGAACGCGACCAGCGTCTCGATCGTCGGCGTGTCCGGCGTGTGGTGGACCTGCGCGGCGGGCTTGTCGTCGATCGACTGCGCGGGCGGCGCGGGCGTCACCACGGCCTCCACGTTGGCCGCGTAGCCGGACTCGGTGCTGCGCACGAACGTGTCCTCACCGGTCTCCGCCTCGGCGAGGAACTCCTCGGACGCGGACCCGCCCATCGCGCCGGACACGGCGGACACGATCACGTACTTGAGGCCGAGCCGGTCGAAGATCCGGATGTAGGTGTCGCGGTGCTTGAGGTACGACGTCGACAGGCCATCGTCGTCCAGGTCGAACGAGTACGAGTCCTTCATCAGGAACTCGCGGCCGCGCAGGATGCCCGCGCGGGGCCGCGCCTCGTCCCGGTACTTCGTCTGGATCTGGTACAGCACGACCGGGTAGTCCTTGTACGAGCTGTACTCCCCCTTCACGGTGAGCGTGAACAGCTCCTCGTGGGTGGGGCCGAGCAGGTAGTCCGCCTTCTTGCGGTCCTTGACGCGGAAGAGGCTGTCGCCGTACTCGGTCCAGCGGCCGGTCGCCTCGTAGGGTTCGCGGGGCAGCAGCGCGGGGAACTGGATCTCCTGCGCGCCCATCGCGTCCATCTCCTCGCGGACGACGCGCTCGATGTTCCGCAGCACTTTCAGGCCGAGCGGCAGCCAGGAGTAACCGCCCGGTGCCACGCGGCGGACGTAACCGGCGCGCACCAGCAGCTTGTGGCTGGGCACCTCGGCGTCCGCCGGATCCTCACGCAGCGTGCGCAGGAACAGCGACGACATCCTGGTGATCACGGCAGTACTCCTTGTGCGGGAAACGTGCAGCAAAGGGTAGTGAACGACCCCCTGCCAGCGCAGGCGGGTTATGCGAGGCGCTCACCGGCGGCCGGCCGCACGAGCCGGTCCTCGGTCACGATCGCGGTGACGAGGTCGGCCGGGGTGACGTCGAACGCGAGGTTGAGGGTCGGGGTGTCGGGCAGCCCGCCGAGGATCTCCCGGCCGTCCCGCACCTCGATCTCCACGTCCGCGCCGGACGCCAGGGCGGGGTCGACCGTCGACTCCGGCGCGGCCACCAGGAACGGCACCCCGGCCCGGGCGGCGGCCAGTGCCAGCGGGTACGTGCCGATCTTGTTGACCACGTCGCCGTTCGCGGTGATCCGGTCCGCGCCGACCACCACGGCCTGCGCGAGTCCCCTGGCCAGCACGGTCGCGCCCGCGGAGTCGACGACGAGCGTGTGGTCGACGCCCATGTCGGCCAGCTCCCACGCCGTGAGCCGCGCGCCCTGCAGCAGCGGACGGGTCTCGTCGACGTAGACGTGACGCAGCCGGTTCCGCAGGTGCAGCGAGCGGACGACCCCCAGGGCGGTGCCCCACTCGACGCAGGCCAGCGCACCCGCGTTGCAGTGCGTCTGCACCGCGATGGGCCCGTCGACCTGGCTGGTGAGCCAGTCCGCGCCGCGCTCGCCGAGTGCACGATTGCGCGTGGCGTCCGACTCGAGGATCTCCACTGCGGTGGCGAGCACGGCGTCCTCGCCGTCCGGCAGCCGGGTGAGGACCTGGTCGACGCCCCACGCGAGGTTCACCGCGGTCGGCCGTGCGGCCCGGAGCGCGGCGAGGTCGGCGTCGCGCCGGCCGGGCTCGCCCAGCACCGCCATGGCAGCCCCGAGCGCACCCGCTACGCCCAGTGCAGGCGCCCCCCGGATGGCCAACCGCCGGATGGCGGCGACCAACTCCTGGACGGTGAAGATGTCCAGGACGACGACTTCGCTCGGTAGCTTCGTCTGATCGATCGCCACGATGTGGTGATCTCGCCAGTCAATGGTCCGCACGAGCCCCATTTTTGTCGGTGGTCGCCCGTAGCGTGCGCGCCATGAACCTCAACCTCGGCGGCATCACCATCGACAGCACCGACCCGCGCAAGCTGGCGGAGTTCTGGACGCAGGCGCTCGGCCTGGAGATCGCGTTCGACGCGGACGGCTACTTCCTGCAGCTCACCTCGCCCGCCAACCCGCAGCAGCCCTACATCGGGTTGCAGAAGGTGGCGGAGAAGCGCACGGGCAAGAACCGCGTGCACATCGACTTCGCGACGGAGGACAGGGAGGGCGAGCTCAAGCGCCTGGAGTCCCTCGGCGCGACGATCGGCGAGACACACGAGATGCCCGGCCTCACGTGGACGGTCTTACAGGACCCCGAAGGCAACGAGTTCTGCGTCGGCGGCGCGCATGGCTGAATAAATGGGTTGCGACGCGACGCGCGGGGGTGCGACCCTGCGTGCCGTCGCTGAAACGCGCCGGTAGGAGATCGGCGGACTCGAAGGAGGTGCCCCGTGGCTAACAAGGTCGCCTGGACGTGGCACGCCCTCGTCCGCCCGTCCCACTGAGAGTCGCCGCGACGCGCGCCTTGGTGGGGCGCTCACACTTTCCGCTGAGGAGAACCCACCAGTGCGCATGCACGACTTCGAAGACTTCCTGGACGACGAAAGCCCGTACGAACAGCGCCGCTCCCGGCCACGCAGGCCGAGGCGCGAAGCCGAGTCCGACCCGATCCAGACGCGAGCGGGCAGGCTGACAGAACAGGAACGCATCCGGCTGGCCGCGGTCCGCGAGAGCGCGGAAGCGGCCCCGCCACTGCCGGAAGGCGCCGACCGCTGGTCCACGTGGGGCGACGGCGAACAAGGCCCGAGCCCGAGGCCCGACTGGGTGGTCACGGAACTGGCAGCGGCAGACAGCGAGTTGGGAGTACTGAAGACAGGCAAGGAAGCAGACGTCTACCTGATCCAGCGGGCGGTACCGGACACCGACCGCGGCTGCCTGATGGCCGCGAAGAGGTACCGGTCGAACGAACACCGGATGTTCCACCGCGACGCGGGCTACCTGGAAGGCCGCAGGATGCGGCGGAGCAGGGAGATGCGCGCGATGGCCAACCGGACGGCGTTCGGCCGCAACCTGATCGCGGAACAGTGGGCGGTCGCGGAGTTCGCGGCACTGTCGCGCCTGTGGTCGATCGGCGCGCCGGTCCCGTACCCGGTGCAGCGCAGCGGCACGGAGCTGCTGATGGAGTACCTGGGCGACGAGGACGGTTCGGCCGCACCGCGCCTGGCGGAGTTGCGCCCGTCGGGCGAGGAGCTGGAAGACCTGTGGCACCAGCTGACGGGGGTGCTGTCCCTGCTGGCGAGCGAGGGCGTGACGCACGGCGACCTGTCGGCGTACAACCTGCTGGTCCACGAGGGCAGGATCATGCTGATCGACCTGCCGCAGATCGTCGACCTGGTGGCGAACCCGAGGGGCCTGGAGTTCCTGGCTAGGGACGTGGCGAACGTGTCGGACTGGTTCCGCTCGAAGGGCCTGCCGGAAGACAAAGCCAACCCGGCGGCGTTGACAGAGGAGCTGATCGCGATCGCAGGCCTGGACTGACCCAGACCCGGGGGAGGTGACCCCCGCCGGCCGGCACCACCCGGCCGGCGGGGCTTCCCCGCCGGTTCGCCCCCGCCGCCCCTGGCCGGCGCCCGGCGCTGGTTCGGCATCTCACCCAGGTGTCCAGCCGAGCCGGGTCTCCGCTCGGTCGGTTGCCAACCCGGCTGGACCACGACCGCCATCCCGTCGCCACGGCTCAACCCGGAGGCCGTGGCCATCGAGCCGCTTGGAGGTGCCCACGATCCCCAGGTCAAACCCTTCGGCCCGCGCCAAGGACCCACGGCTCCGACCGTCCGCCAAGACACGCCCACCCCTGTGGCGAATGTCATGATGTGGATCCGAACCCGCGTGACCGGGAATCACATGCCCGGTCTGGCGGTTCGTCCAGGGGGCGGGCCGTCAGGCCCCGAGACCCGTCCTGGCTGGTGGCACACGTCGTGCCGCCCGTCGTTCGACTTCGGGATCGAGTAAGCTGTAGATCGCACCGCGAGCGGACCCTGTGCCGCTCCCCTGCCCGGCGGGAAGCGCCGGATCGGCAAGCGGTGACCACCACCTATTTCGGCGCAACGTGCGCCGGGCTCGTCCGTGCCCCTGATCACCAGGGTTCTCCGGGACGCGCCAAGTCCCGAGAGGACCTTTGTGACCACGATGCACAACCGGTCGGCTGCTGCCGGCCACCGCTCACGCAAGCCTCGCAGCCGAGTGAGCAAGAACAACTTCGACCGCCGGCCGCGCGTCGACCACGCGCAGACCTCGGCGTTCGACGAGATCCCCACCAGCCCCATCCCCGACATCGACTCGTTCGACGAGCTGGGGCTGCCCGCGAAGCTCTCGGCCGAGCTCGCGAAGGCCGGCATCACCAAGCCGTTCCCCATCCAGGCCGCGACGCTGCCCGACGCGCTCGCCGGGCGTGACGTGCTGGGCCGCGCCCAAACCGGCTCCGGCAAGACGCTCGCGTTCGGGCTCGCGCTCCTGTCCCGTCTCGACGGCGGCAGGGCCCGCCCGAAGCACCCGCGTGCGATCGTGCTCGTGCCGACCCGTGAGCTGGCCATGCAGGTCAGCGACTCGCTGACGCCGCTCGCGAAGGCGCTCGGCCTGTGGTGCCGCACGGTCGTCGGCGGCATGTCGTTCACCAAGCAGTCGGACGCGCTGCGCCGCGGCGTCGACCTGCTGATCGCCACCCCCGGCCGGCTGTCCGACCACGTCCGCCAGGGCACGTGCGTCCTGGACGAGGTCGCGTTCACCGCGATCGACGAGGCCGACCAGATGGCCGACATGGGCTTCCTCCCGCAGGTCCGCGCGATCCTCGACCTGACGCCGGACGGCCAGCGGATGCTGTTCTCGGCCACGCTGGACGGTGACGTCCAGCAGCTGGTCACCCGCTACCTGCACGACCCGGTGACGCACTCGGTGCAGCCCGCGAAGGCCAGCGTGACCACCATGGACCACCACGTGCTGCTGGTGTCCAAGGAGGACAAGCCCGCGGTGATCGCGGAGATGGCCGCCCGCGAGGGCCGCACCATCATGTTCCTCCGCACCAAGCACCACGTGGACCGACTGACCGCGAAGCTGCGTTCGATCGGCGTCCGCGCAGGCGCGCTCCACGGCGGCAAGACGCAGGGCGCCCGCAACCGGGTCCTCGGCGACTTCAAGGAGGGTTCGCTCCCGGTCCTGATCGCGACGGACGTGGCGGCCCGCGGCATTCACGTCGACGGTGTGAGCCTCGTCGTGCACGTGGACCCGCCCGCGGACCCGAAGGCGTACCTGCACCGCGCGGGCCGCACGGCCCGGGCAGGCGAGTCGGGCACCGTGGTCACGGTGGTGACCCACCAGGAGCGCCGCACGGTGTTCCGCATGACCGAGCAGGCGGGCGTCCGCCCGACGAGCACGAAGGTCACCCCGGGCGACGACGACCTGGTCCGCATCACGGGCGCCCGGGTCCCGAGCGGCGAGCCGATCGTCGAGCAGGAGCAGACGAAGCGCCCACCGCGCACGGCCCGCAACGGCGGTGGCTACCGAGGCCAGGGCAACCGCAACCGTGAGCGCTTCAACCCGCGGCGCGCGCGCTCGGACCGCAACCGAGACCGCTGACCCACCACGTAGTTCGGCCCCCGGCCCACCAGCCGGGGGCCGACGCGTGTCCCAGGCAGTTCCCGCGGCCGCGAACACGCACCGGCCCGACGGTCCGGGGCTCGCCTCCGGCCCCCTCGAACCACGCTACCGGGCACCACCGACAGAAACGGGCCACCGACCACCGGCCTGTGGACAAACCCTGGCGGGAAGCCCGCCTGGTGCGGGGTGCAGCCCGCCGTGAATCCAGCAGTCACGACCCCGGAGCCGATACCCAGCCCAGGGCACTGGCCTGACAAGGCAGGAAGCCACACCCCCATGGGGGTCTCCAACGCAGCGCCACACCGAAGCGCGGCTCGGGGCGGCGTGACCCGCAAAGTGTTGGCGCGCAAGGGATGCGCGCCGCCCGGCGGCCTCCGGCCCCCTCGAACCACACTACCGGATCGGGGTGACAGAACGGGCGCGTCGGGCGGTGGCTGTGGACAACTCCGTGCCCTGTGGACAACCGGGCGGGATTGTCGGTATCCCTTGGTACGCTGGAAATCGGGGGCCGGAGGCCGGCCCCCGATCAGCCGCCCAGGGCGGTCACCGGGCCGATGACGATGATCGCGGGTGGGCGGATGCCCTGCGCGACAACCTCGTCCGCCAGTTTGTCCAAAGTGGACCTCACGATGCGCTGGTTCGCCGTCGTGCCCTCCTGGATCACCGCCGCGGGGGTGTCCGGGGCTCGTCCGCCCTCCAGCAGCGCCTTGGTGATGGCGCCCGCGCGTTCCACCGCCATCAGCAGCACCAGCGTTCCCTTCAGCGCCGCCAAGGCCGGCCAGTCCACGAGCGACGTCGGGTGTCCCGGCGGCACGTGACCCGACACCACCACCACCTCGTGCGCCACGCCCCGGTGTGTCACCGGCACGCCGGCCACCGCCGGGACGCCGAACGCTGACGTCACCCCGGGAACGACCGTGACGGGTACGTCCGCCGCCGCGCAGGCGAGCAGTTCCTCGAAGCCGCGGCCGAAGACGTAGGGGTCGCCGCCCTTGAGCCGGACCACGAAGCGACCCTCGCGGGCGTGGGAGATGAGCAGGTCGTTGATCGCGTCCTGGGACGCCGCCCGGCCGTACGGGAGCTTCGCCGCGTCGATCACCGTCACCGACGGGTCCAGTTCCTCCAGCAGGGCACCCGGCGCGAGGTGGTCGGCCACCACCACGTCGGCCAGCCCGAGGAGCCTGCGGCCGCGCACCGTGATCAGGTCCGGGTCGCCGGGGCCACCGCCGACCAGGGCCACGCCGTGCGGGCGCCGGCCGCCCACCTGGACGCCACCCGACCGCAACGCGGCCAGGACACCGTCGCGGACGGCCGCGGACCGGCGGAACTCGCCGCCCGCGAGGACACCCACCAGCAGGCCGTCGTGGTTGCCGGTCGCCGGGGTGACGGCCGTGCCCGCCGGGCCCTCGTCGGCGCGGACGCAGAAGACGCGGCACCGCTCGGCCTCAGCCGACACGGCCTCGTTCACCGGCCGGGACGACGTGCAGCACAGCACGTACCAGGCACCATCGAGATCACCGTCGGCGTACGGGCGCTCGTGCCACACGATCTGGCCGGACGTCGCCATGGCCTCGACCGACGGCGTCACGGCCGGGGAGATCACCTCCACCCGCGCACCCGACGACACCAGCCTCGGCAGCCTGCGCTGCGCCACCGTCCCGCCGCCGACGACCACGACCCGGCGGCCCGCCAGGTCGAGTCCGGCCAGGTAGTGCGACTCACTCATGGCCGACAGCATGCCCCACGACCGTCGGTATCGTCGGGTCATGGTCGCCACACCCTCGACGATGGCCCCACTCGGCAGCCCGGCCCCCGCGTTCCAGCTCGCCGAGCCGGACGGCACGACCTGGACGTTCGACCGGGTCGCCGGCCCGCGCGGCACGCTCGTCGCGTTCGTCTGCAACCACTGCCCCTATGTGAGGCACGTCGCGCCCCGGCTCGGGGCGCTCGCCGCGCAGTGGCGCCGCCAGGGGCTCGGCGTGATCGGGATCAACCCCAACGCGGGCGTCCGCGACGACGAGGCACCCGAGCAGATGGCCGCCAACGCCACGGCCTGGCGGTGGACGTTCCCGTACGTCGCCGACCCCGACCAGACCGCCGCCCGGGACTTCCACGCCGCCTGCACGCCCGACTTCTTCCTCTACGACAGCGCGCGGACGCTGGTCTACCGCGGCAGGCTCGACGCGGCCCGGCCCGGCAACGGGGTGCCGGTGACCGGCGACGAGCTGGGCGACGCCGTGGCCTCGGTGCTCGCGGGCGAACCGGTCGACGTCGGGCAGTTGCCGAGCATCGGCTGCTCCATCAAGTGGCGCACCGATGCTGAATCATGAAGGACCTAAAAGGACTGTCACTCTTCGTGACCAGATTCGATCACACCGATACATCTGGCTGCGGAGTGCCTAATTACGCCGTTCGATACAGCCGTTGGACTCAAAACGGTAACGAACTTTGGGCTTTTTTTAATCCTGTATGCAATTGAACGACACCCGATTACAGACCGCGCACCGGTCGACCGGCGACCCTTCGTACGCTCGCCGAACATCAGGCCGACGACCGTGAGCGCGCCCGTTAGGATCATGAATCCGACCTGGGACAATGAAGGAACTGCGGTGAACCCGGCAGCTACCGCCGTCGCCGCCGCGGCTGCGAGCACTACGACAGCGGCAACCTGACTTCGGGTCTGCCGTGGCACCAAATCATGATGCCACAAATCGCCTTGCCGAATCCGCGCCGCACCGGGGATCTTGTTCAAGAAGTGGCACTGCGGAATTGTCCAATACATGCGATTATTCCGCCGAACCGCGAGCATCGGCTGCTCCATCAAGTGGCAGGACCGCCCCTGAGCGCCAGGAGCGGTCCTTCACCTGAGGAGACGGCTCAGCCGATCGCGCCCTGCAGCTCCTCGTGGAACGCGGAGACGCGGCCGTAGACGCCGTAGTAGTTCGGCTCGGCGCAGCCCTGGCCCCACGACACGATGCCGATCAGCTTGCGGGTGCCGTCTGCGGCCACGCCCACCAGCGGACCGCCGGAGTCGCCCTGGCAGCTGTCCTTGCCGCCCTCGGCCAGGCCTGCGCACACCATGGAGGCGGCGTCGAACTGGTCGGCGTACGACGCCGCGCAGGTGTCGTCCGCGACCACCGGGACGTCGACCTTGCGGAGCACGTCCGAGGTGGACCCGCTCTCGGTCGTGCCCCAGCCGAGCACCGTGCTGGTCGCGCCCGCGGCGTACAGGTCCGCGTCGTCCGGGGACGCCAGCGCGATCGGCGCCTCGGCCAGCTCGGTGTCGAGCGTGAGGACCGACGCGTCGTTCTGCAGTGCGCTGGAGTTCCACGACGGGTGGATCCAGATGTCGGTGACCCCCGCCGTGGTGCCACCGCCCGCGGACAGCGAGGTCCGGCCGGCCACGACCTTGATGTCCGCGGGCGCGCTGCCCTCGGTGCAGTGGGCCGCGGTCAGGACCTTGTCCGGCGCGACGATCGTGCCGCCGCAGAACTGGAAACCGTCCGGTGTGGTCAGTGCCACGGCGAACGGGTTCTCCTCGATGGTGGTCTCCTCGCCACCGATGATCATCGGCGTGACGTCGTCGGCGGCCGCGGTGGCCGTGCCGGCGACACCGGCCGTTGCGAGAGCCGCTGCGGCAACCCCGATCAGGCGTAGCAGGCGCCTTGCCTCAGCCATGCCTCTTCTCCCTTGTTCAGGCTCGTTGTGCCCACGAGCTGACTTATGGCTACAAGGCGCTCACAGTCCGCCACAACGGCAGAAGGTTGTAGGCCGGATGGGTGAACACGGCCGAGAACACGGCGCTGACCAGCGGGTTCGTCGCGCATGATCGGGACCCGACGATCGGATGGACTTACCGCCGGGTCCCCCATAACAGCAGGGTTGACGTGGCCCTTTCCACCGCCGCTCCACCGCTCGCCAGGCCCCGCAACGGCGCCGAGGACAGCAGCCGCCCGTCGACCGCGTAGCCGCCGTCGGCCAGCGCGTCCCTGGCCGGGCCGACGCTGCCCAGCTCGTGGACCTCGACGACGATGCGCCCGGCGCCGGCGTCCACGCACGCCCGCACCACGTCGGCACGCGCGGTCCCCAGGAACACCCCGTCCGGCCTCGGCAGCCCGGCCAGCGCCTGCGGCACGCGACCGTCGACCAGCCGGATGTCCACGCCGGACCGCCGCGCGTTCGCGCGGAGCCGCACGCACTGGCCCGCGTCGGGCTCGACGGCGATCACCGCCGCGCCCATCCGGGCGGCCTCGATGCCCACCACGCCCGCGCCGGCCACGACGTCCCACACGAGCGTGCCCGGCCGCGGCGCGAGCAGCGCCTGCGCCAGCGCACACATCTCCGGCGACCCGCCGACGTCGTCGTGGCGCGCGGACGGCGCCCACCCGGCCAGCCAGCCCGGCGCGCCTGCCCGGTCGAGGTCGGACAGGCACAGCACCACGGTGGGGCCGCGCCACGTGCGCACGGCCGCCTCCGCCGGGTCCACGATGGACAGCTCCTCGGCAGGTCCGCCGACGTCCTCCAGCACCACCAGCGTCCTGCGCCACCCCGCGAGCGCGGCGGCCAGCTCGGCGGGCCCGGCGCCCGGTCCGGTCAGCACGCCGACCGCGGGCCGGGCCCGGCACACGTTGGCCGCCTCGCGGAACGCGCCGCCGTGCGCACTGACCACGCACACGTCGTCCCATGGCCGCTGGATGAGCGCCGCGACCCGCTGCACGGCCGTCACCCCGGGCAGGCACTCGGTCGGCAGCCCCCGGTCCCGCAGCGCACGCAGCGCGCCGAAGTACCCGGGGTCACCGGGCACGAGCACCACCGCGGGCTCCCCCGCCGCCACCGCGGCCGCGAGCGCGTCCAGGGCCGAGGCGGGCAGACCCGGTGCGCGCGGCACCTCGATGGTGCGTGGCGCACCGGGTCCGCTGCCCGCTCGCGCGGCCGTGAGCACGGTGTTGAGCGCGGCCGCGAACCCGACGACCAGCCGCGCCGCGGCGAGTGCCGGACCGGCGCCGCACGGGAGGTGTCCCCCGCTCAGGCCGATCAACGTCACGGTCGCCGCCATGCCCCAATTCGACCACGAACCACGTGACGGCGCGGGAAAATGTTCGGACTATTCGTTATCAGAGATCGGCCTTCTTGAACTCGAACTCCTTGGCGGCGTCGGAGGTGAAGTTGTACTTGACCTTCTTCAGACCGAACGGCTTCGCCGGGTCGACCCCGAAGATGGTGCTCGACCTGGGCGGGTTGCGGTCGGCGGCCGGCCCGTACTGGTAGTCGCCGGTCAGGCCGTCGAAGCTCACCGTGCCCAGCTCGTTCGACGCGCGCAGGATGCCCTCGCGGGACAGGTCGCCGAGCTCGACGGCCTTCTCCAGCACGGCGGTCATCGCGCGGGCCTGGTTGTAGCCGAACGCGAAGTAGTAGTCCGGTTCCTGGTCCGGGGCGTACTTCTCGGCGTCGGCGACCATCTTCGTCATGCCGGGCACGGAGTTGTCGCCCCATTCGGTGCCCTCGGACACGATCAGCACGGACTGCTGCATGTACGGCGCCACCGCGGACTTCGCGAGCGCGCCGGTGTAGCTCGGCGACTGCCCGAACCACTGCGGCGCGAACCGGGCCTGCGCGGCGGTGCCCCAGATCTTCGCGGCGTCCGACGGGGTGGCCACGAGGAACACCACCTGGCAGCTCGCGCCCGCGAGCGCGCCGATCTGGCCGGCGTAGTTCTCGGTGCCGACCTTGAACCGCTGCGTGTTGGTGACCTTGAAGCCGTACTTCTCGGCGGCGAAGTCGATGCCCTGCTGGCCGGCCTCGCCGTACACGTCGTCCTGGATCATCGTGCAGATCCGGTCGCTCGTGGTGCCGCCGCCGTCGGTGAACCAGTACTCCATCGCGTTGATGGCCTGCACCTGGTACGGCCCGCCGACCGGCAGCAGGTTGTCCTCCCGCACCCACAGCGCGTCCAGCGACGCGGGCGCGGCGAGGATCTTGTCGGTCCTGAGCTGCGGCAGCACGGCCAGCGTCGGCGCGGTGCCGAGCACCTGGGTGAACGCGACGACGTCGCTCTTGATCTTGTTGTACTTCTGGACGGCGATGTCCGTCTTGTACTGCGTGTCCTCCTGGACCAGCTCCACCTTGTACTTGCCGCCGACGCCGCCCTTGGCGTTCAGCGCCTCGAACCAGACCTCGTTGCCCGCGGTCAGCGGCTGCCCGATCACCGCGACCGTGCCGGACAGCGGGGTCAGCACGCCGAGCTTGATGGTCTTGCCGTCGAAACCGGCGGTGTTGCCCGGCGCGCCTGCCGAGCCGCCGCCACCGTCGTCGTCCTCCCCCGCGCCCCCGCACGCGGACAGGACCAGCGCCAACCCCAGTGCCAGCGCGGCAACCTTGCGTGTCATGACGCCTCCTTGTTGCGTCAGTAGGAGAAGGGCCAGGCCTTGAAGTAGGCCTTCACCCGGAACCAGATGCCCGCGAGGCCTCTGGGTTCGAAGACGAGGAACAACACGATCAGCAGGCCGAAGATGGCCTGGTTGAGGGCGAACACGGAGATGAACCCGTCCCCGCCCGCCTCGGTGGCGACACCGGGGATGGCGGAGCTGTACTCGTCGATGAGCGCGGGCAGCGCCCCGACGAAGATCGCGCCGAGGATCGATCCGAAGATCGTGCCGAGGCCGCCGACGATGATGATCGCGATGTACTGGATGGACAGCAGCAGCGTCCAGTCGTCGGGGCTGACGTGCTGCTGGTAGGACCCGAAGAGCGCGCCCGCCATCGCGGCGATCGCGCTCGACACCATGAACGCGCCGATCTTGTACCGGCCCGCGCGCACGCCGATGACCTCGGCGGCCTGGTCGTGGTCCCGCACCGCGCGCAAGGCGCGGCCGGGACGGGTGCGGACGAGGTTCTTGGCCAGCAGGGCGATGATCGCGACCAGTGCCCACACGAGCCAGAAGTAGCCCTGGTTGCGCGAGTAGTTCTCGCCCGCGATCTCGAGCGCGCCGAGGTCGACGGGCCCGATCGTGGCCTGCGCGCCGACGGACGTGCCGTTGTTGCCACCGGTGACGTCGCGCAGGTTCCGCCACAGGTGCTCGCCGATGAAGATCAGTCCGAGCGTGACGATCGCAAGGTAGTGGCCGCGCAGGCGCAGCGTGAACGGGCCGATGAGCCCGCCGAGCACGGCGCCGATGGCGGCGGACGCCAGCAGCCACACCGGAAGCGGCAGTTCGAGGTCACCGCCGACGACCGCAGCCACGTACGCGCCCGCGCCGATGAAGAACGCGTGACCCAGCGAGATCTGGCCGCAGTAGCCGGTGAGCAGGTTGAGCCCGATCGCGCCGATGGCCGTGATGCCGGAGTAGATGAGCACCGACAGCCAGAAGTCGTCCTGCACCACGGTCGGCAGCACCAGCAGCGTCACGAGCATGAGCGCGAGGCCGGCCTTGGCCATGGGCGAGCCGAAGAGCCGCAGGTCCTGCTCGTAGGAGCGGACCATGTTGCGGTGCGCCTTGCTCATATCCGCCTCACGTCCTTGGTGCCGAGCAACCCGTACGGCCGGAGCAGCAGGATCACGATCATGAGCAGGTACGGGACGATCAGCGAGACGTTCGCGCCCGCCCAGGAGAACAGCTGGTCCTGGTAGCCGCGGGTGAGCGCCTCGGCGAGGCCGATGATCACGCCGCCGAGCACGGCGCCGGCCGGTGAGTCGAGGCCGCCGAGGATCATCGCGGGGAACGCGGCGAGCGCGATGAAGCTGATCGACGGCGAGAGCCCGCCCGGTCCGGCGGCGAGCGTGATGCCCGCGAGCGCGGCGAGCGCGGCGGCGATGGCCCACGACGTGGCGTACACGCGACGGGCGGAGATGCCCTGCGCGAGCGCGGCTTCCGGGTCGAACGCGGTGGCCCGCATGGCCAGTCCCATCCGCGTGTACCGGAAGAAGAGGAAGAACGCGACGACGACCGCGGCGGTGATGCCGATGGTCCACAGGTCGCGGACCCCCAGCACGAGCCCGCCGACCTCGACGGTCTGGATGTTCCACGGGTTGGCGAGCGGCAGGTTGTCGAAGCCCCAGATCGCGGTGATCAGCGGTTCGATGACGAACAGGAGCCCGATGGTGATCATGATGACCGCGAACGGCGGCTGGCCGACCATCCGCCGCAGCACCAGCCGCTCGACGCTCGCGCCGACGATCGCCGCCGCCGCGCACGCGAGCAGGATCGACACCCCGAACGCGATCGCGAGGTTGTCGGCGAACGTGTACCCGAGGTAGGCGCCCAGGGCGAGCAGCCCGCCCTGCGCGAAGTTGATGACCCCGGTCGACTTGTAGATCACGACGAACCCGAGTGCGACGAGCGCGTAGGTGGAGCCGAGCGCGAGCCCGGCGAACACGTTGGTGAGGAAGGAGGTCATGAGTACATCGCCTCGATCTCGGGTTCGAAGCGCAGTTCGAGGGCCTTGCGTTTCACCTTCTGCGTCGCGGTCAGCTCGCCGTCCTCGTGGTCGAGTTCCTTGGTCAGCAACGTGAACCGCTTGATGCGTTCCACCTGCGCCAGGTCCTCGTTCGCCGCGCGCACCACCCCGTCGATCAGCGCGCGCACCTCGTCCTTGGTGGTCAGGTCGGCGTACGTGGTGTACGGGATGCCCCTGCGGGACGCCCAGTTGCCGACCGTGTCCAGCTCGATGCCGATCAGCGCGGTCAGGTACTTGCGGCGGTCGCCGATGACGACCGCCTCGCGGATGAACGGGGACACCTTCAGCCGGTTCTCGATCTCCGACGGGGAGATGTTCTTGCCGCCCGCCGTGATGATGATGTCCTTCTTGCGGTCGGTGATCCGCAGGAAACCGTCCTCGGTCAGCTCGCCGACGTCGCCCGTGTGCAGCCAGCCGTCTTCGTCCACCGTGGACTTGGTGGCGACCGGGTCGTTGAGGTAGCCCTGGAACACGCCCGCCGAACGGGTCAGGATCTCCCCGTCCGGTGCGATCCGCACCTCGACGCCCGGCAGCGCCCTGCCGACCGAGCCGAGGCGGATGTCGTCGTCGGGGGTCAGGGTGCAGATCGCGGTGTTCTCGGTCTGCGCGTAGCCCTCGCGGACCGGGATCCCGATGGCCCACAGGTACTCCAGCACCTGCGGCGCGATCGGCGCGGCCCCGGACAGCGGCACGCGGACCCGCGACA
The DNA here is from genome assembly GCF_054661535.1 of Actinophytocola sp. KF-1. Classification (NCBI taxonomy): domain Bacteria; kingdom Bacillati; phylum Actinomycetota; class Actinomycetes; order Pseudonocardiales; family Pseudonocardiaceae; genus Actinophytocola; species Actinophytocola sp. KF-1. The sequence goes on from NZ_BAAFVK010000012.1 coordinate 220,962, forward strand.
TGCCCAGCTTCTCCCGCAGAGCGCGGAAGACCAGCAGCTCGCACAAGCCCAGGACCACGCGGTCCACCGGCGACAGACGCCCGGCCATCCTGCGCGGGGCCAGGCGGCGGCCCTGCCGCAGGCACGTCCGGTACAGCACCCGCTTGAGCCGCGACGCGTCGGCCATCCGGATCTCGACCGTCGCCAGCATCTTCTCCCAGACGCGTGGCACGCCGAGGAACACCGTGGGCTGCACGTCCCGCAGGTCGTTCGGGAACGACGGGCCGCCCTCGCCGAAGTTCACCACCGCGGGCACCCACACCCCGTCGATCACCGAGATCAGCCGCTCCGCCACGTGGCACAGCGGCAGGTAGCTCAGCACCTCGTCGCCCTGCCGCGTGCCGAGCGCGACCGCGGTCTCGCCCGCCGCGACGAGGTTCGCGTGCGAGATCATCGCGCCCTTCGGCGGGCCGGTCGTGCCGGACGTGTACACCAGGATCGCCGTGCCTGCCGGGTCGAGCGCGGTGACCGAGTCCTCGTACGCGGCAAGGGCGTCCGGGTCGTCCTTCTCGATGTCGGCGAACGTGAGCACCTCGGCCCGCACGCCCCGCGGGTCCATCACGACCACGTGCCGCAGCAACGGGAGCCGCTCGCGGACCTCCAGCGCCTTGTCCAGCTGCTCCTCGTCCTCGGCGATCAGCACCGACGCCTCCGAATGCGCCAGCACGTACTCCACCTCGGCCGCGGGCGACGTCGGGTACACGCCCACCGCGCACGCGCCCAGCCCCTGCACGGCGAGGTCCGCGATCACCCACTCCGGCCGGTTCTCCGCGTGGATCGCGACCCGGTCGCCCGGGCCGACGCCGAGGTCCCGCAGCCCGGCGGCCACGTTCGCCACGCGCTGCGCGTACTCCGCCCACGTCCACTCGCGCCAGATGCCGCGGTGCTTCTCGCGGATCGCCACGTCGTCCGGGCGTTCCCGGGCGTGTTCGAGGAGCCGCGCGCACAGTGTCCGGGTCATGCCGCACCACCGAGGTAGGCCTCGACCACCTTCGGGTCCTGCTGGACCTCCTCGGGTCTGCCGAGGGCGATCGCGGTCCCGAAGTCCAGCGCCAGCACGCGGTCCGCGAGGTCCATGACCAGGCGGGTGTCGTGCTCGACGAGGATCATCGCCAGGTCCAGCTCGCGGCGGACCTCCACCAGGTAGCGGGCCATGTCCTCGGTCTCCTCGACGTTCATGCCCGCCACCGGCTCGTCGAGCAGCAGCAGCGTCGGCGCCATCGCGAGCGCCCGGCCGAGCTCCGCGCGTTTCGCCACGCCGTAGGGCAGCAGCCCGGCCGGGGTGCGGCGGTACGGCTCCAGCTCCAGCAGCTCGACGATCTCCTCGCACGCCGCCCGGTGGTCGACCTCCTCGCGTTTGGCGCGGCCCCACCACGCCATCCCGGCGAGCATCCCGGTCCGCATCAGGTGGTGGCGGCCGAGCATGAGGTTCTCGATCAGGGTGAGCTGCTCGAACAGGCCGAGGTTCTGGAACGTCCGCGCGACGCCCATGCCGGCGATCGCCGCCGGGGAGCGGCCGTTGATCCGCTTGCCGTCGAGGGTGATCGTGCCGCGCTGCGGGCGGTAGACGCCGTTGAGGCAGTTGAAGATCGACGTCTTGCCCGCGCCGTTCGGGCCGATCACCGCGAACAGCTCACCGCGGCCGACGGTGAAGCTGACACCGTTCAGCGCGGTGACGCCGCCGAACCGCAGCGTCAGGTCCGCCACCTCGAGGAGAGGCGTGCTCACGGCGTCGTGGTTCGCTCCGCGAGCTCCGCTCACGCGCTCCATCGCTTCTTCCTCCGGTAGCTCTTGACCTCGGCGAACGACCGACGACCCGAGTCCGGCGCCGACCCGAGGTAGAACTCGCGGATGTCCTCGTCGTCCAGGAGCTCGGCGGCCGGGCCGTCCCGGACGACCTTGCCGACCTCCAGGACGTAGCCGTAGCTCGCGATGGACAGCGCCATCACCGCGTTCTGCTCGACCAGCAGCACGCTCGTGCCCTGCCCGTTGATCTGCACGACGATGTCGCGGACCTGCTCGACCAGCTTCGGCGCGAGCCCCAGCGACGGCTCGTCGAGCAGCAGCAGCTTCGGGCGGGCCATGAGCGCGCGGCCGATCGCGAGCATCTGCTGCTCGCCGCCGGAGAGATAGCCGGCCGTGCCGCGGCGCCGCTGCGCGAGCACCGGGAACAGGTCGAAGACCCTGGTCACGTCCTCGCGGTACTCGGCCTTCTTCCTGGAGTGCCCGCCCGCGCGCAGGTTGTCCTCCACGGACATCTCGGCGAAGATCCGGCGGCCCTCCATCACCTGGGCCACGCCCCTGCGGACGACGTCGGTGGGGTCCGCGCCGGTGAGGTCGTCGCCCGCGACGGTCACCGTGCCCTTGGTGATCTTGCCGCGGTGCGCGACGAGCAGCCCGGTGACGGCCCGGAGCAGCGTGGTCTTGCCCGCGCCGTTGGCGCCGAGGAGCGCGACGATCGCGCCGTCGGGGACGTCGAGGGACAGGCCGCGGAGGACGAGGACGACGTCGTCGTACACGACTTCGAGGTTGTTGACCGACAGGACCGGCACCATTGCCATCGCCACCCCGGGGTTGTGACGTCGATCACGGCAGAACCGGACGGTAACCGCCCAAAACGGCCCGGGCAAGGAGCCAGCCGAACTGTTATCCACCTGCCAACAAGGCCTCGATCGGGCCGCGACGGGCGGGGTGTCAGACTCGACGGCGTGACCTCGGTTTTCGACTGGCTCGACACCCACGCGGACGAGCGCCGGCGCGCGGGACTCGCGCGGCAGCTGCGTCCCCGGCGTCCCGACTCCGACGTGCTGGACCTCGCGGGCAACGACTACCTCGGCCTGTCCCGCGACAAGCGGGTCACCGGCGCCGCCGCGGCCGCGGCGCTGCGCTGGGGCGCCGGTTCGACCGGTTCCCGCCTGGTCACGGGCACCACCGAGGCGCACATCGAGCTGGAGCACGAGCTGGCGAAGTTCTGCGGCACGCAGGCCGCGCTCGTGTTCTCGTCGGGCTTCACCGCGAACCTCGGCGCGGTCACCGCCCTGTCCGGCAAGGGCTCGGCGATCGTGACCGACGCCTACCTGCACGCGTCGCTGATCGACGGCTGCCGGCTCTCCCGCGCCGACGTGGCGGTGATGAAGCACGGCGACGTGGCGGCCGTCACGCACGCGCTCAAGACGCGCCGCACCGAGCGCGCACTCGTGGTGACCGACTCGGTGTTCTCTGTGGACGGTGACCTGGCGCCGCTGCGCGAACTGCACGCGGCGTGCCGCGCGCACGGGGCGGCGCTGGTGGTCGACGACGCGCACGGCCTGGGCGTGCTCGGCGAGGGTGGCCGCGGCGCGGTCGCCGAGGCGGGCCTGATCGGCGAGCCGGACGTGGTGACGACCGTGACGCTGTCGAAGTCACTCGGCGCGCAGGGCGGTGCCGTCCTCGGCCCCCGGCGGGTGATCAAGCACCTGATCGACTCGGCACGCAGCTTCATCTTCGACACCGGCCTGGCCCCGGCGAGCACGGTGGCCGCCCTGGCGGCGCTGAACGTGCTGAAGGAGGAGCCGACGCTGCCGGAGCGCGTGCGCGAGGTGGCGCTGACGTTCGCGTTCCGCCTGCGGGAGGCGGGCCTGAAGGTCACCGACCCGGCGGCGGCGGTGGTGTCGGTGCTCGCACCGTCACCGGAGCAGGCCGTTCAGTGGGCGGACGACTGTCGCGCGGCGGGTGTGTGGGTGGGCTGCTTCCGCCCGCCGTCGGTCCCGGACGGCATCTCCCGCCTGCGCCTGACCGCCCGCGCCGACCTGTCGGAAGCCGACATCGACCGCGCGATCGAGGTCATCGTCACGCACGCGCCGCGCTGAGCGCCTGACGGTCCCGAGCCGTCGCGTCAGGACACCAGCGCCGCGCGGCGCATGGTCTGGTGTTCGATGCCGTCCTCCAGGAAGCGGTCGCCTTCCGGGACGAAGCCGAAGCGGGCGTAGAAGTCCAGGGCGTACGTCTGCGCGTCCAGCACGGCCGCCTCGTCGCCGATGTGTGCCATCGCGGCCGTCATCAGCTGTGCGCCCAGGCCGCTGCCGCGCGCGGACAGCGCCGTGCAGACGCGGCCGATGCGGTGCGTGCCGTCGTCCTCGCGGAGCAGGCGGAGGTAGCCAAGCACCTCGTCGCCCGGCTGCCACCACAGGTGCACGGTCGACGCCAGCAGGTCACGGCCGTCCAGTTCGGGGTACGGGCACTCCTGCTCGACCACGAACACGTCCACCCGCAGCTTGAGCAGCGGGTACAGCTGGGCGGCGGTTATCTCGTCGCCCTTCGCGGAGTACAGCACGCGTCCTGGATATCAGATCCACCGGCCGTCGCGCATGAGGTCCCTGTCCTTGATCTCGTTGACCTCGCGCCACGCCTGGATCCACACCGGCACCACGCGGAAGTACGGGTAGCGGTCCAACGTGCTCGGGTCGAACCCGGTGCGCTCCGCGAAGGCCGTCACCACCGAAGGCGACGGGGTCACGACCGTCGCGGTGCCCTCGATCAGCACGACGTCCCTGGTCTCGCCGAGGGTGAGGCGCACCCGGCCGTTGGCGGCCAGGTTCACCGCCGTCGGGTTGGTGTCGAGGGTCGACAGGTACAGCGCCTCACCGTCCCAGTGGAACGACAGCGGCACCAGGCACGGCACGTCACCGGACGCGGTGGCCACCCAGGCGTCGACGTCGTTCGCCAACCTGCGGAGCGTGTCCTCGCGGCGCTGTTCGCGGCTTCTCGGTTCGTCCATGACCGAGAAGCTAGACCTGGTCCTCCAGCACGTCCCGGTAGGCCGCCAGCCGCGTGTACACGCCCGGCTTGCCCGCCGCCGCGCAGCCCTCGCCCCACGAGGTGATGCCTGCCAGCTTCCCGTCGACGATCAGCGGGCCACCCGAGTCGCCCTGGCAGGAGTCGACGCCGCCCTGCGGGACGCCGGCGCACACCATGGCCTGCGCCTTGTACGCGGGGTAGGCCTTGGTGCAGTCGGGGTCGGCCATCACCGGCACGCTCGCCTTCAGCAGGTACCGCGACGGCTGCCCGTCGGCGGCGACGCGGCCCCAGCCGAGGATCAGCCCCGGCTGCCCGGTCTTGTACAGGTCGGCGTCGTCCCCCCTCGGCAGGTCGAGTGACTGGTACGGCAGCCGTTCGGTGAGCGTCAGCACGGAGACGTCGCTGCCGGAGCGGACGTCGGTGAAGTCGGGGTGGACCCAGATCTCCTTGACGGCGCTGACGGTGCCCGCGGTGCTCTCCTTGTCCTCGCGGCCCGCCACGACCTGGACGTCGTCCGGCTGCTTGCCCACCGTGCAGTGGGCGGCGGTGACGACCTTGTTGTCGTCGACGAGGGTGCCACCGCAGAACTGGAAACCGTCCGCGGTCGTCAGGTACACGACGTAGGGGTGGTCGGCGATGCTGGCGCGGTCACCGCCGACGATCTGCTGGTTGTCCTGGTCGGCGTTCGCCTGCGTGAGCCCGACCGCGACGGCGGCCGACGCGAGCGCCGCGGCGAGCAGAAGGCGCGTGACCCGCGAGGTCGCCCCCATGTGTCGTCTCCTCACTGTTGGGTCTTTCGACCATCCCCGGTGGGTGCCGTGATGGTCAACTTGACCATGTAGCTAGACCGGGTGAACTTGGGCATGAGGCATGCTGGGGCACGTGGTTCGTCCGCTCAGGCTCGTCGTGCTCGCCGCCGTCGTGGTGGCTGGGTGCACGAACGCGCCCTCCCCGGCACCGCCCGGGTCGTCCTCGACGTCCGTTTCGTCCGCCGTACCAACGACTTCGCCGGCGCCCACGACCACCACCGCACCTTCGAGTCCGAAGTGGACCGTCGGTGCGCGTCCACTGCCGTTGCGGCCGGACGGCTTCGGCGAGGTGCTGCCGACGCCACCGGAACTGGCGGACCGGAGCCTCCCGACCGCCGACCGGCTGCCACCACCGGGTGACGGCCGCTACCACTCGACGGTCGCACCCGTGCCCGCGAACGTGCTGGCGCGCAGCACCTGGCAGCCGTCCTGCCCGGTCGCGGCGGCGGAGCTGCGGTACCTCACGATGTCGTTCGTCGGCTACGACGGGCGCGCGCACACCGGCGAGATGGTCGTCGCCGCGCGGGTCGCCGACGCCGTGACCCGCGTGTTCGGCCACCTCTTCGCGGCGCGGTTCCCGATCGAGGAGATGCGCGTGGTGGCGCCCGCGGAACTGACCGCGCCACCCACCGGCGACGGCAACAACACGACCGCGTTCGTGTGCCGCCCGGCGCGGGGCCAGACGCGGTGGTCGGCCCACGCCTACGGGCTCGCGATCGACCTCAACCCGTTCTGCAACCCGTACACCCGCGGCGACCTCGTGCTGCCGGAACTCGCGTCGTCCTATGTAGACAGATCGAACCGGCGCCCCGGCATGGTCGAACCGGGCGACGTCGCGGTCCGCGCGTTCACGGCGATCGGCTGGTCGTGGGGCGGCGAGTGGACGAACCCCCGCGACCTCCAGCACTTCACCGCGACCGGCGACTAGGCGAGGCCGCGCAGCACCACCTCGAGTCCGCTGTGGAACTCCACGTCCCCGGCCACCTCCCGTGCCAGCGACGCGGTCGCGGCCAGCAGCGGGAACTGTCGCTGGGCCGCCATGACGGCCGTGCCCGCGCCCGACAGCGGGCCGTAGTGCTCGTTCTGCAGCATGCCGAACAGGTACGCGATGATGGTCCGCTGCGCGATCACGCGCCGCTGTCCCGTGAACCCGGCGTCGGTGAGGATCGCGAGCGTCGCCTCGATCAGGGCCAGTGACGACGGCACGGCGTGGCGGTGCCGCAGCAGCAGCGGCACGACCGAGGAGTGCGCCAGCACCTCCGCGCGCATGCGCGACAGCAGTTCCGTGATCCGCTCCCGCCAGTCGCCCGGCGGCACGGCCGGGTCGACGCCGGCCAGCACGTGGTCCACGACCAGGACCTCGAGCTCGTCCTTGTCGGTGACGTAGCGGTACAGCGACATGGTCGCCATGCCCAGTTCCTTGGCGACCGCGCGCATGGTGAGCGCGTCGAGGCCGTCGCGGTCGATCACGGCGAGGGTGGCGGTCGCGAGGCGGTCCGGGGTGAGCGAGCGTGGCCGGGGCACGAGTTGACAGCGTACGCGATACGCGCATACTCGTAGATGTACGTTGTACGCCTACCCGAGGAGATCCCCATGGAGCACGTCGCTCCCCGTCGGCTCGAGACGGTCATGGGCCGGTCCGTGCGGCTGCCCGACCCCGACCGGCTCGTCCACCTGCAGTTCCGCCGCTTCGCCGGGTGCCCCGTGTGCAACCTGCACCTGCGGTCGTTCGTGACCCGGCAGCGGGAGGTCGAGGCGGCCGGTGTCCACGAGGTCGTGCTGTTCCACACCGGTACGGCCGACCTGCGACCACACGTCGCCGACCTGCCGTTCGACGTGGTCGCCGACCCGGAGAAGACCCTGTACCGCGAGTTCGGCGTCGAGGCCGCGCCGCGGTCGCTGCTGCACCCGAAGGCGTGGCCCGCGATCGTGCGCGCCATCGCGGTCGCGCTGCCCGACGTGGTGCGCAAGCGCAAGCCCGCTCCCCCGGCGAAGCCCGAGGGCGGCCGGTTCGGGTTGCCGGCCGACTTCCTGATCGCGCCGGACGGCCGGGTGCTCGCGAGCAAGCACGGCACGCACGTCTACGACCAGTGGTCGGTCGACGAACTGCTGGCCCTGGTGCCGGTGAAGGAGAACCGGCCGTGATGACGGTCGAGGTGTTCACCCGCCCCGGCACGTTCACCGCGGCGGAGCGCGAGCACCTGGGGCAGGCGCTGCTGACCGGGCTGCTGACGGAGGAGGGCGCGCCGGAGGCCGTGCTCGCGAAGGCCCGCGCGCTGACGAACGTGCTGGTCCACGAGCCCGCGACGTGGGTGACGAACGGCGACGAGCCGCGCTACCTGGTCCGGCTGACCGTGCCGGGTTCCTGGCTCGGCACGTCCTTCGGCGAGCACATGATCCCGAAGGTCACCGAGGTCATCGCGGCGACGGAGGCCGACGCGGGTCGCCTGTACCGCGAACCGCACTGCCAGGTGCAGATCGTGGGCCTGAAGGAACACGCCGTCGGCACGCTCGGCCGCGTCACCACGGCGACCGACATCACCCGTCTCATGACGGACGACTACCGCGCGGCGGGCGAACAGCGGGACGCGGCCCCCGGCACGGCGATCGACCCGGTGTGCGGCATGGCGGTCGACCTCGCGACGGCGGCCATCACCCTGGACCACGACGGCACCCGGTACGCGTTCTGCGCACCGGTCTGCAAGAAGGTGTTCAGCGAGGAACTGGCGGCCGGGTAGCCCTCACCTGCCGTCCGAGCCGGTCGGCTCGTCCTCCTCGCCGCGCCCGCCGCCGAACCGGCTGAACACCTTGCCCGCCGCGCCCGACACGGCCTCACCCACGTCCGCCAGCACCTTGGCGAGCGGGTCGGTGGAGTTGGACCACGACTCCTTGTACGACCGGCCCGCCGCCTTGATGTCGGCCATCATCGACGACGACGGCTGGTCGTCGGCGCGGCGCAGGTAGTCGCCCGCCAGGATCGCGCGGTACTCCTCCGACGCGGCCCACCGCTGCAGCTGCGCGGCGCGCACGACGGCGAACGGGTGGCTCATGTTCTCGACGGTCATCAGCTTCAGGATGCTGTCGCGGATGTCGTCGACGTCCTCGTACTCCTTGGCCTGCTGCATGAACTCCGGGATGTCGATGTCCGACATGGAGGCGCCGCCCGCCATGTAGACGTGCTGGCGCAGCGCCGCGGCCGGGTCCTGCGAGCACAGCAGGCCCGCGCGGTCGGCGGTCAGCTCCGCCTTGCGGAACCACTCCATGAGCGCCGCGATGACCGCGCGCAGGCCCAGCGCGCCGATCGGCACCCACTGGACGGTGGCCTGCAGGCGCAGCAGCCGCATGAGCAGCGTCCGCAGCACGTTGTGCCCGGACAGCACGTGCCCGGTCTCGTGCCCGACCACGACGCGCAGGCTCGCCAGGTCGAGCGCCTCGACCAGCCCGGTCGTGAGCACGATGAACGGCTTGTCGATGCCGATCGCGTAGGCGTTGGCGACCGGGTGCCGGGTGACGAACAGGTCCGGTGTGGTGTCCAGGTCGAGTGTCTCGGCACAGTCGAGCCGCAGCCGGTTGATCCTCGGGTACTGCTTGTCCCCCACCCGGATCGCCGACGCGACCGCGAACAGCCGCTCGGCCCGCTCGTTCCACATGCCCGCGACGGCCTTCAGCACCGACGCCACCCCCGGCACGGCCCGCAGCGCCGCCATGGCGCCGCGGTCGGCGGGGTGCTCGTAGGCCCGCGGGCTGATGCCGGGGAACCGCACGCGTGTCGACGGGGCGGGCTCGATGTCGTCGTTGCCGGTCACTGTGGTCTCCCCTCGATCCGTGCGGCCAGCCTATGCCCGGCGGAGCCCGTTCCGGCGGGACTAGGGTGGACTCGCCCCGAAGTGATCATCAGAGTGATCATCGAATGGAGATGCGATGAGCCTCGAGCGTCCGACCGCACCGGACCCGTACTCCCTGCTCCCCGCCACCGGATCGTTCACCGTGACGTCGGCCGACGTGACCGACGGGCAGCAGCTGCCGATGAGCGCCGTGCACGACAGCGCCGGCGGCCGGAACACCTCGCCGCAGCTGTCGTGGGAGGGCGCGCCGGACGGGACGAAGAGCTACGTGGTGACGTGCTTCGACCCGGACGCGCCCGTGCCCGGCGGTTTCTGGCACTGGATCGCGGTGAACATCCCCGCGTCCACCACCGAGCTCGCCGCGGGCGCGGGCGCCGACGACGCGAGCCTGCCCGGCGACGCGTTCCACGTGCGCAGCGACTTCTCCACCCGCGCCTACGGCGGCGCCGCGCCGCCCCAGGGCGACGTGCCGCACCGCTACTACTTCGTGGTGCACGCCGTGGACGTGGAGAAGCTGGACGTCGACGAGAACGCCTCGGCCGCCGTCGTGAGCTTCAACCTGGCCTTCCACACGCTGGCGCGGGCCATCATCACCCCCACCTACCAGCACTAGGAATCCGCCGGTGCCGGTGCGGGTTGAATGACCACGTGACGAACTACGACCTGGTCATCATCGGCACCGGCTCCGGCAACTCCATCCTCGACGAGCGGTTCCGCGACCAGCGCGTCGCGATCGTCGAGAAGGGCACCTTCGGCGGCACGTGCCTGAACGTGGGCTGCATCCCGACGAAGATGTTCGTCCACCCCGCCGACCTGGCCGCCACGCCGGCCGCCGCCGCGCGGCTCGGGGTCGACGAGACGCTCGACGGCGTCCGCTGGGCCGACATCCGCGACCGGATCTTCGGGCGGATCGACCCGATCGCCGCCGGTGGCCGGGACTACCGGGTCAACCACCCGGACAACGCGAACGTGACCGTGTACGAGGGCACCGCGCGGTTCACCGGGCCGCGTGCGCTGGACGTCGACGGGGAGGCGCTCACCGCCGACCGGATCGTGCTCGCCGCGGGGTCGCGGCCGGTGCTGCCGGACGTGCCGGGCCTCGCGGAGGTCGGCTACCACACCAGCGACACGATCATGCGGCTGGAGAAGCTGCCGCGCAGGCTCGCGATCATCGGCAGCGGGTTCGTGTCGGCGGAGTTCGCGCACGTGTTCTCGTCGTTCGGCGTCGAGGTCACGGTCATCGCCCGGTCCGGCGCGCTGCTGCGGCACGAGGACGGTGACGTCAGCGCGCGGTTCACGGAGCTGGCCTCGGCCAAGTGGGACGTGCGGCTGAACCAGAAGGTGCTCCGCGCCGCCCGTGACGCCGACGGCATCCGGCTGGAGCTCGACGGCGGCACCCTGTCGACGGACGTGGTGCTGGTCGCGATCGGCCGCACCCCGAACTCGGACCTGCTGAACCTGCCCGCCGCGGGGATCGAGGTGGCCGGCAGCGGGCACGTGGTCGTGGACTGCTTCCAGCACACCACCGCCGACGGCGTGTGGGCGATGGGCGACATCAGCTCGCCGTTCGAGCTGAAGCACGTCGCGAACCACGAGGCGCGCGTCGTGCAGCACAACCTGCTGCACCCGGAGACGCCGGTCGAGTCCGACCACCGGTTCGTGCCGCACGCGGTGTTCACGTCGCCGCAGGTGGCGTCGGTGGGGATCACCGAGGAGGAGGCGCGCGAGCGCGGCCTCCGGTACGTCACCGCGAAGCAGGACTACGCGGGCATCGCGTACGGCTGGGCGATGGAGGACACGACCGGGTTCGCGAAGCTGATCGCCGACCCGGCGTCCGGGCAGCTGCTCGGCGCCCACGTCATCGGCCCGCAGGCGTCGACGCTGATCCAGCCGTTGATCCAGGCCATGAGCTTCGGGCTGGACGCGCGGTCGATGGCACGCGGCCAGTACTGGATCCACCCGGCGATGCCGGAGCTCGTGGAGAACGCGCTGCTGAACCTGCCGCTGGACTGAGGCCTTATCAGAACGGTTTCGACGCTATTCGCCGACCCCGGCGTTTCTGGTCGGTTCAGAACAATCGGAAGTGATCCGCGTCACGTAGCCGTGACGCTTTCGTGATCGTGCGGGTCACTCTTTCGAGTGAGACGACCGCCTGGTTGGCCCAGCGCAACGGCTTGGCGAGCAGAAGGGCGCTCCGCATCGTCGCTGATCATCGTACAAAAATAACGAATCGATAACGGTGATCGGAAATTGTGGGTGACACTTCCGGGCCGACGCTCACTCCTGTCCGTGAATTGACTTCACCGTCGGTAATCACAATTCTGGGGTCCTTCCGTCGGGGAACCAATCCGCAGACGAACCCTGGAGATGACCTTGCGTCGTACCCGCATGCTCGCGACCGGATGCGGCCTCGTGGGCGTCGCCGCCCTGGCAGCGGTCCTCACCGCGCCGGCGGCAGTCGCCGACAAGGGCCCGGCCGGCTCGGCCTACGCGCTGTCCGTCAAGACGACCCTGCTCGACCGGCCGCTCGTGAAGATCGACCCGCGCCCGGTCGCGGTGTACCCGCGCGGCGGCAGTGACTCGCTGGTGAAGGTCGGGCCCGACGTGGCCGGCCTGGTGACCGCGAACGCCCTCAACGCGTCCTCCGTCCTCAAGGGACGCACGCTGGTCAGTTCGGCCGGCATCGCCGACGTGGTGGTCAAGAACGTCCTCAGCGCGTCGATCGTCGAGGCCGAGTGCGTCGCCGGCCCGACCGGCGTGACCGGCACGTCCGCCATCGCGAACCTGACCGTCCTCGGTCAGCGGATCGACGTCACGCTGCCCGGTGAGATCGACGTGCTCGGCATCGCGAAGGTCCGGATCAACGAACAGATCCGCCGCGGTGGCACGCTCACCGTGAACGCCGTGCACGTGATCATCGGCGGCCCGGTCGGCACCATCACGAGCGCCGACATCGTGCTGTCGCAGGCGAAGTGCGCGTGGGCAGGCGGCACCGGCCCGACCACGCCGCCGACCACCACGACCACGACCACCACGACGACCCGGCCCGGCGGCACCACGGAGCCGCCGACGGGCACGACCGAGCCGAGTGAGCCGACGTCGGGCACCACGACGGACGACGCGGGCCCGACCACGTCGACGCAGGGCATCAGGAAGACGGCGAACGACGACGACCTGGCCGAGACCGGTGCGAGCGGCGTCCTGCCGATCTCGCTGGCCGGCCTGACACTCCTCGCCGCGGGTGGCACCGCCCTGGTCATCACGAAGCGCAGGCGCGCGGCGAACCAGGACTGACGCCACGACCAGCCGCGGCGGTGGGCCCCGGTCCCCACGGACCCCACCGCCGCGGCTTCCGCGTGGGCGCGGCCTCCGGCCCCCGGTTCCATTCTCCCGGAGGACACCGACAACACCCGGCCCGCGACGGGCAGTTGTCCACAGCCACCCCGGTTGTCCACAACCCCTTGCGCGCCAACCAAAACTGTCACCCCACCCGGGTAAGCTGGCAACCGGGGGCCGGAGGCCACGTGGAACCATTCGCCCGAGTGCTCCTGGCGCGGCACGGCCAGACCGAGTGGAACCTGGCCGGCCGCGGACAGGGCAGAGCCGACTCCCCGCTCACCGAGGCGGGGCTGGCCCAGGCACGCCGTCACGCCGAGAAGCTGCGCACCCAGCCTGTCGACCTGATCTGCACCAGCCCGCTCGGCCGGGCCAGGACCACCGCGAAGATCATCGCCGAGGCGGTGGGCGTCCCCGTGCACGTGCTGCCCGAGCTCCACCACGGCGACTTCACCGGCCTCACGAGCGCCCAGGTCGCGGCGCGCGCCCCGGAGCGAGCCCGCGACAAGTACCACTGGCGCTTCCCGAACGGCGAGAGCTACGCGGACGCCGACCAGCGGGCCGCCGAAGCGTTGCGCGCCATCGCCCGCCACACCGACCGGCCGTTGATCGTGTCGCACGAGATGATCGGCCGCGTGCTGGTGCGCAACCTGCTCGGCGAACCACCCGCGGCCGCCCTGGCCCGCGACCAACCGCACGGGGTCGGCTACGAGGTGGTGGACGGCACGCTCTCCTGACCCACCACCAAGCCAGGCAGGTCGCGCCGCGGGCCGTGCTCGATCAAACCCACCAGCGCCGCGGTGTCGAGGTGCTCCGCGACGAGGTCGCCGAGCACGTCGAGCTGCGCGGCCCGCGCGGCGGCCGCCGACGTGTCCGGCGCCGGGACGAACCCGTCCCGGCCTGCGCGTTCCGCCGCCCACCGCAGGACGTGCCGCCGGAAGCCGTCGTTGTCGAGCAGGCCGTGCCAGTGGGTGCCGAGCACCCGGTCGGTCCACGCGCCTTCCCCGGTCCCGTCGGCCCGCTCGACGAGCGTGGGTGTGCGCTGCCGCACGACCCGGCCGTGGTGGATCTCGTAGCCGCTGACCGGATGTCCGAACGCGGTCCCGGACGGGCGGGCGAGGGTCTTCTCGGCGGCGAACTCGACGTCGAGGTCGAGCAGCCCCAGCCCCGCCACCGCGCCCGCGCCGGACTCGACCTCGTCGACGATGCGGGTGCCCAGCATCTGGAACCCGCCGCAGATGCCGATCACCGGGACGTCCGAGCGTGTGATCGCGTCGGCAATTCCCCTGTCCCGCAACCACCTCAGGTCATCCACAGTGGACTTGGAGCCGGGCAGCACGACGAGGTCGGCGTCCGCCAGCCGGGACGGCTCGGTGACGAACCGGACCGCGACACCGGGCTCGCACGCGAGCGCCTCGACGTCGGTGGCGTTGGAGATCCTCGGCAACCGCACGACGGCGACCCGCAACCACTGGTCCCCCACCGGCGGCCGGGGGCGGCCGATCACGCCGTCCGCCGCGTAGGAGAGGGAGTCCTCGGTGTCGAGCCACAGTTCCTCGCGCCACGGCAGCACCCCGAGCACCGGCCGGCCGGTGGCGCCGGTGAGCCAGTCAAGCCCGGGCCGCAGCAGGCCGGGGTCGCCGCGGAACTTGTTGATCGCGAAGGCCTGGATCATGGCCTGGTCGGCCGGGTCGAGCACGGCGAGGGTGCCGAAGAGGTGCGCGAGCACGCCGCCGCGGTCGATGTCGCCGACCACGAGCACGGGCAGGTCGGCGGCACGCGCGAGACCGAGGTTGGCGACGTCGCCGGCGCGCAGGTTGACCTCGGCAGGCGAGCCGGCGCCCTCGCAGACCACGACGTCGAAGTCGCGCCGCAGTCCGTCCAATGTGGACAGCACGGTGGCGCCGAAGTCACGCTGCCGGTAGTCCCGCAGCGTGCCGACGGGCCTGCCGAGGAGCACGACCTGCGAGCTGCGGTCGGACCCGGGTTTGAGCAGCACCGGGTTGAAGCGGACGCTGGGTTCGAGCCCGGCGGCGCGGGCCTGCGTGGCCTGCGCCCGGCCGATCTCGCCGCCCTCGACGGTGACGGCCGAGTTGTTGGACATGTTCTGCGCCTTGAAGGGCGCGACCCGCACGCCCTGGCGCGCGAGCCACCGGCAGATCCCGGCGACCAGCACGCTCTTGCCCGCGTCGGACGACGTCCCGGCGACCAGCAGCGCTCCCCGCATCCCCATCCTTCCGTTCACCTGCCATCATCGCGGTCATGCCCGCGACACCGGTCACCGCAGTTCTGGTGCACAGCCCGTTCCTCGGCCCGGCGAGCCTACGTCCCCTGGCCGACGCGCTCGCGTCGCTGGGGCACCCGGCGGTGCTGCTGGACCTGCGGCCGTCGGTGGTGGCGCCGCCCGTGCACCAGGTGCTGCTGGGCGCGTTCGCCGACGCGATGAGCGAGGAGCCGCTCGACGGGCCGGTGGTGCTGATCGGGCACAGCGGGGCCGGGCCGCTGCTGCCCGCGTTCGCGGACTCCCTCGAGGACGACGTCGCGGGCCTGGTGTTCGTCGACGCCGGGCTGCCGACCCCGGGCCGGTCGTGGCGGGACACGGTGCCCGCGTCGCTGTACGCGGAGTTGCGCGCGCTGTCGCGGGAGGGCCAGTTGCCGCGCTGGCAGCGGTGGTTCGACCCCGACCCGCTCGAAGCGCTGGTCACCGACCCGGAGCTGCGCGCGGAGATCGCGGACGAGGCGCCGGAGGTGCCGATCGCGTTCCTGAAGGAGGAACGGCCGGAGGTGGAGTGGGCCGGTCCGGCGGGGTTCGTGCTGCTGTCGGAGCCGTACGAGGAGGACGCCGCCGCCGCGGAGGCACAGGGCTGGCCGGTCCGCCGCCTGGCGACGCACCACCTGGCCCCGGCAACCGACCCGGACCCGGTGGCGCGAGCAATCCTGGAAGTCCTGTCCGCCCTGCTCTGACCTCGCGAGTCACGCTCTCGCGCACACCGAGATGTCGATTTCGTGCAGGTCGGCTTCTGCACGAAACCGGCAACTCGGTGTGCCTGACAGCGTGACTCGCGCTGTTGGAGAGCGTGACTCGCGGACGGGGGGCGTCACGGCAGGGTCAGGATCTCCGCGCCGTCGTCGGTGACCACCAGGGTGTGCTCGAACTGGGCGGTCCAGCTCTTGTCCTTGGTGGTGACCGTCCAGCCGTCGTCCCAGATGTCGTAGTCGATGCCGCCCAGGGTGATCATCGGCTCGATGGTGAAGGTCATGCCCTTCTCGATGACCGTGTCGACCTTGGGCTCCTCGTAGTGCAGGATCACCAGCCCGCTGTGGAAGCTCCTCGCGATCCCGTGGCCGGTGAAGTCGCGGATCACGCCGTAGCCGAACCGCTTGGCGTACGACTCGATGACCCGCCCGATGACGTTCAGCGCGCGCCCCGGCTTCACCGCCTTGATGGCACGCATCGTCGCCTCCCGCGTGCGTTCCACCAGCAGGCGCGCCTCCTCCGACACCTCCCCGGCGAGGAACGTGGCGTTGGTGTCACCGTGCACACCGCCGATGAACGCCGTCACGTCGATGTTGACGATGTCGCCGTCCTCGATGCGGGTGGTGTCCGGGATGCCGTGGCAGATCACCTCGTTGAGCGAGGTGCAGCACGACTTCGGGAAGTGGCGGTAACCGAGCGTCGACGGGTACGCGTGGTGGTCCAGCAGGAACTCGTGCACGATCGCGTCGATGTCGTCCGTGGTCGCGCCCGGCTTGACGGCCTTGCCGCCCTCCTGCAACGCCTGCGCCGCGATCCGGCCCGCGACGCGCATCGCCTCGATCACCTCGTCGGGCTGCACCCACGGGTCCGTGTTCCGGGCAGGCGCGGGCTTGTCGACGTACTCCGGCCGCGGGATGGACGACGGGACCGGGCGACGCGGTGACTGGACACCGGGCTTCAACGGGGCACGAACGGGCATGCACCCCAGCCTAAGACAGGCCCGACAGGAACCTGGTCGCGGCCACCACAGCCTTGCTCGACTTCTCGGCCCCGGTCAGCAGCACCGCGAACGCCAGGTCGCCGCGGTACCCGACGAACCAGCCGTGCGCGTGCGTCCCGTCGCCGTACTGGGCCGTGCCGGTCTTGCCACGCAGGTCGGGGAACGCGCGCAGCGACGGCGTGATCCGCACCATCTCCTCCATCATCCCGCGCACACCCGCCAGCACCTGCGGTGACACCGGCTCGACCTGGGTGTCCGCCTCGGTGGTGGCGCCGCGCAGCAGGGTCGGCGTCGGCATGGTGCCCGTCGCGACCGTCGACACCAGCAGCGCCATCCCGAACGGGCTCGCCACCACCTTGCCCTGGCCGAACCCGTCCTCGGCCCGCTCCACCACGTTCGACGCGGGCGGCACCGAGCCGGTCACCGTGGTGGCGCCGGGCATGACGAAGTCCACGCCCAGCCCGAGGTTCTTCGCCATGCCGGTCAGCTCGGACGGCCCCATCTGCGTCGCCAGCTGCGCGAACGTCGTGTTGCACGAGTACGCGAACGCGCTGGACAGCGGGACGGTGCCCTTGTCGAACTTGCCGGAGTTGGGGATCTCGCGGCCCTCGACGGTGATCGTGGCCGGGCAGCCGACCTTCGTCGCGCCGGTGACCTTGCCCGTGGCCAGCGCCGACGCCGCCGTGACGATCTTGAACGTGGAGCCCGGCGGGTAGCGGCCCATCAACGCGACCGGGCCCTCCTTGTCGGCGGCCGCGTTCTGCGCGACCGCCAGCAGCTCGCCGGTCGACGCCTGCATGGCGACGATCATCGCCGGTGTCTTCTCCAGGTCCACCGCGGCCTGCGCGGCGTTCTGCGTCCGCACGCTCAGCGTGCTGGTCGCCGCCTTCGCCGGTTCGGCGGCCTTGGCGTACAGCTCCTCGACCTCCGCGCCCGCCGGGTCGGTCGTGATCACCCGCCAGCCCGCCTTGCCGGTCAGGTCGGCCTCGACGACCTTGCGGATGCCCGGCAGCAGGGTGGGCGCGAACTTCTTGTTCTCGGGCAGCAGCCGCGGCGCGGACGTGAACCGCACGCCGGGCAGGTCGTAGATCCTGGGCTTCACCAGGTCGTAGTCGGACTGCCGCAGCGCCACCACCTGGTAGGGCTGCCCGGCCGGGGTCTTGTCGGCGCCCGCGAGGATGGACGCCTGCGTGATCGTCCGGTCGAACCCGTTCAGCGCGGTCGCGAGCGCACCGGCGACGGACGAGACGTTCCCGGCCTTCTCCTTCTCCAGCAGCACGGAGATGACCCGGTTCGGGGCGAGCACCAGGTTGCCGTCCCGGTCGAGCACCGGGGCCAGGTCCGGCTCCTCGCCCTGCACGGCGATCGCCTGCTGCTGCGACAGCTTGGGGTGGATGACCGTCGGGCTCCAGTGGACCTGCCACGTGTCCTGCGACTCGCGCAGCTCGATGTGGCTCTCGTAGGTCCACTTCCTGCCCCTGCCGAGGTCCCACGTGATCGAGTAGGCGACGTTCGCGGTCGACGACCCGTCCGCCTGGTTGACCTCCTCGACCTTCGTGCGCACCGACTTGGGCTCCAGGGCCGCGCGCACCGCGGCCATCTGGTCCTTCGCGCTGTCCGGCGAGTCGGTCTCCTCGGCCGCCGCGCCGAGGTCGCCCTTGGCGAACGCGGCCAGGAAGGCGTCGGCGGTGTCGCCCGGTTGCGGGCCCGACATGCTGCACGCGACGAGTGGGGTGACGAGGACCAGAACAGCCGCCAGACGGGTGACACGCACGTCGGCGAGTATGCCGGAAGATCAGAACAGGACGGTGGCGTACTGGCCCACGCGGGTGAAACCAATACGTTTGTACGCCGACTGGGCGACAACGTTGTAGGCGTTCACGTAGAGGCTCGCGGTCCGCCCCAGGCCGCGCACGAGCCGGTCCACGACGGCGGCCGTGCCGGTCGAGCCGAGGCCGTGCCCGCGGCGGTCCGGGTGCACCCAGACGCCCTGGATCTGCCCGACGGCGGACGACAGCGCGCCGATCTCCGCCTTGAACACGACCTCGCCGCCCTCGAAGCGGGCGAACGCGCGGCCCGCCGCGATCAGCTCGGCGACCCGGGCGCGGTAGCTCGCGCCGCCGTCGCCCGCGCGGGGGTCGACGCCGACCTCCTCGATGAACATGGCGACCGCGGCGGGCAGGTAGCGCTCCAGCTCGTCCGGGCGGACGGGCCGCACCAGCGGGTCGGGCGTGATCGCGGGCACCTTGCCGGTCGACATGAGCGGCTGGTCGTCGCGCACCTCGCGGGCCGGGCCCCAGTCCAGCTCCAGCTCCGACCACAGGCCCATGACCTGCTCGGCGGGGCCGACGACCGACGAGCACATGCGCCGCCGCCGCAACGCGCGGTCGGCGAACGCACGCAGGGCGGACCGGTTGCCCTGCAACGGGATCAGGTTCGACCCGGCGAAGCACAGCGAGTCGAGGCGGCCACCGCGGAACCCGCGTGGCTCGCAGCCCCACAGCTCACCGCCCAGCCGCCAGGGATCCATGCCGAGGTTCTCGATCCGAGACGCGACCATGCACGACGCGACGGGGTCCGCCATGAGCATCGCGCGCACGGCCAACCGATCCCGCTCGTCGAGCAGCCGCGCTCCAGCAAGCCGCAACACATGCTCCAGCGTGCCAGAAGAACGGTTCGCAAGACAGTCGACCCGCGATGAGCGGACCGGTCCGATGAGTTCCGCGCCGTGCGGCAGTCTGACAGGCATGGGCAAACTCATCTACGGCATGAACGTGTCGGTGGACGGCTACATCGCCGACGCGAAGGACGACATCGGCTGGTCCGAACCCAGCGCGGACCTGCACCAGTTCTGGAACGACAGGGAGCGGGACACGGCCCTGGCCCTGTACGGGCGGCGGATCTACGACCTGATGTCCGCGTACTGGCCGACCGCCGACCAGGACCCGGGCGCCGACCCGATCACCGTCGACTTCGCGCGGGTCTGGCGTGCCCTGCCCAAGGTGGTGTTCTCGAAGACCCTCGAGTCGGTCGACTGGAACTCCCGGCTCGAGCGCGGCGACCCGGTCGAGGTCGCGACCCGCCTGAAGGCCGAGACCGACGGCACGCTCGAGGTGGCGGGCGCGACGCTGGCGGCACCGATCGTGCAGGCGGGGCTGGTGGACGAGTTCCTGATCGTCGTCACCCCGGCCATGGTGGGCGGCGGCAAGCCGTTCCTGCCGGAACTGCCGTCGTGGATCACCCTCAAGCTGGCGGAGAACCGCACCTTCGACAACGGCGCGGTCCTCCTCCGCTACGAGGTGGTCCGCTGATCGCCGCACCGGTCCGGCCGGTGTCCTGAAATGCGCGTTCACGACAGCGGGCGCGCGATGAAAGGCGCGTTCATGTCGCTCGCTGGCTGACCTGAACGCACCTTTCGGAACACGTCGGCGTCACACGTCGGCGGGGCGCTAGGAGACCGTGACGGTCGGGGTGCCCGCTTCCGCGGTCTCCCCGGCCTCCTCGGCGATGCGCATGGCCTCCTCGATCAGGGTCTCCACGATCTGGTGCTCGGGCACGGTCTTGATGACCTCGCCCTTCACGAAGATCTGGCCCTTGCCGTTGCCGGAGGCCACCCCGAGGTCGGCCTCGCGCGCCTCACCCGGCCCGTTCACCACGCAGCCCATGACGGCCACGCGCAGCGGGATCTCCATGCCCTCGAGACCCGCGGTGACCTCGTCCGCCAGCTTGTAGACGTCCACCTGCGCCCGCCCGCAGGACGGGCACGACACGATCTCCAGCTTGCGCGGCCGCAGGTTCAGCGACTGCAGGATCTGCGTGCCGACCTTGACCTCCTCGACGGGCGGCGCGGACAGCGACACACGGATGGTGTCGCCGATGCCCTGCCGCAGCAGCGCGCCGAACGCCACCGCCGACTTGATCGTGCCCTGGAACGCGGGGCCCGCCTCGGTGACGCCGAGGTGCAGCGGGTAGTCGCACTGCTCGGCCAGCATCTCGTACGCCCGGACCATGACCACCGGGTCGTTGTGCTTCACCGAGATCTTGATGTCGTGGAAGTCGTGCTCGGCGAACAGCGACGCCTCCCACAGCGCCGACTCGGCCAGCGCCTCCGGGGTCGCCTTGCCGTACTTCTTCAGCAGCCGCGGGTCGAGCGAACCGGCGTTGACGCCGATGCGGATCGGGGTGCCGTGGTCACGGGCCGCCTGCGCGATCTCCTTGACCTTGTCGTCGAACTTCTTGATGTTGCCCGGGTTCACCCGGACGGCCGCGCAGCCGGCCTCGATCGCGGCGAAGACGTAGCGCGGCTGGAAGTGGATGTCGGCGATGACCGGGATCTGCGACTTGGCGGCGATCGCGGGCAGCGCGTCCGCGTCGTCCTGCGACGGGCACGCCACGCGCACGATGTCGCAGCCCGCCGCGGTCAGCTCGGCGATCTGCTGCAGTGTCGCGTTGACGTCCGCGGTCAACGTCGTGGTCATCGACTGCACCGAGATCGGGTAGTCGCTGCCGACACCGACCTTGCCGACCATCAACTGCCGGGTCTTGCGCCGCTCTGCCAGCACAGGCGGAGGCGTACCCGGCATGCCCAGCATGACCCCTTCAGCATTCACGGCTGCTCCTCGCAGGCTCCGAGCAGCCATCGGCATCGTCGATTCGCTCCGCAAGCTCCGCTCATACTTTCAGCCTACTGGCCGATACGGATCGGGTTCACGATGTCCGCTGTGATGGTCAGCAACATGACCGCGCCACCGATGAAGATGAACACCATCGTGACCGCCGACAACTTTGTGTAATCGACGGGCCCGCCGGCGGGCTTGCCGCGCAGCCCGCGTATCCAGTCGCGGATCTTCTCGTAGAACAGCACCGCGATGTGCCCGCCGTCCAGCGGCAGCAGCGGGAGCAGGTTGAACACGCCGACGAAGAAGTTCAGCGTGGCCAGGAGCAGCAGGAACAGCTCCCAGACGCCCTGCTCGACCGCGTCACCGCCGATGATCGACGCGCCGACGACGCTGACCGGGGTGTCGGGGTCGCGCTCACCGCCGCCGATGGCCTCGATGACCTTCGGGATCTTCTCCGGGAACGCCAGCAGGCCCTCCCAGACGCGGACGAACATGGTGCCGGTGAACTCGAGCGAGCCGCCGACCGCACTGGCCGCCGTGTAGTGGTAGACGGGCGTGCTGGTGACGCCGATCGCACCGACGTCGACGAGCTTGTTGTCGTCGGTGTTGTCCGGGGTGTCGTCCGGCGCCACCCGCTTGACGGTGGGGATGTCGATGGTGACCCGCTGCTCGGCGCCGTCCCGCAGGATCACGAACTCGTGCTCGCCGGAGAGCTTCTGCACCGTGGCGACCACGTCCGACCAGGTCGGGGTGGCCTTGCCGTCGATGCTGACGATCTCGTCGCCCGGCTTCAGGCCCGCGTCCCGGGCGGGCGCGGGGTCGCCGGGACCGCACTCGGCGTACTCGTAGGTCTTCGGGTCCTGGCTCGCCGCCGCGCAGTCGGTGCCGCTGATGACCGGCGTGCCCGCCACGTTCGGCAGGCCCATGGTCGCGGCCATCAGGTACAGGATGATGAAGCCGAGGATGAAATGCGTCACGGAGCCCGCGACCATCACGACGAAGCGCTTCCACGTCGGGTAGCGCCACATCGCGCGGGGTTCCTCGTCCGGGGTGACCTCGTCCAGCGCGGTCATGCCGGCGATGTCGCAGAAGCCGCCCGCGGGGATCGCCTTCAGGCCGTACTCGGTCTCACCGCGCCGGAAGGACCAGATCTTCGGGCCGAAGCCGATGAAGTACCGCCGCACCTTCATGCCGAAGGCCTTGGCGGCCCACATGTGCCCCGCCTCGTGCAGTGCCACCGACACGCAGATCCCGAGGGCGAACAGCACGACCCCAAAGAGCCATGTGAGCAAGTTCCGTCAGTCCTTTCCTACCCCGCCGCGAGCCAGCAGCTCACGGGCGCGGGCGCGGGCCCAGTCCTCTGCCGCGAGCACCTCGTCGACGCCGGCAGGCTCCCGTCGCCAGTCGTGCGCGTCGTCGAGGATGTGTTCGACAGTGTCCACAATCGCGGTGAAGGCCGTGTGTCCTTCGACGAAGCTCGCGACGGACTCCTCGTTCGCGGCGTTGTAGACCGCGGGCAGGCAGCCACCCGCCACACCGGCCTGCCGGGCCAGCCGCACGGCCGGGAACGTGTCGTCGTCCAGCGGCTCGAAGGTCCACGCGGTCGGCTCGGTGAACGTCGACGGCCGCGCCGCCCCCGGCACCCGGTCCGGCCAGCCCAGCGCCAGCGAGATCGGCAGCCGCATGTCCGGCGGGCTGGCCTGCGCGAGCGTGGAGCCGTCGGTGAAGGTCACCATCGAGTGGATCATCGACTGCGGGTGGACGACCACGTCGATGCGGTCGTACGGGACGCCGAACAGCAGGTGCGCCTCGATCAGCTCGAGGCCCTTGTTGACCAGCGTGGCCGAGTTGATGGTGATGACCGGGCCCATGTCCCAGGTCGGGTGCGCCATGGCGTCGGCAACCCCGACCCCGGCGAGGTCGGCGCGCTTGCGGCCGCGGAACGGGCCGCCCGACGCGGTCAGCACCAGCCGGGCCACCTCGTGGTCCTGCCCGCCGCGCAGGCACTGCGCGATCGCGGAGTGCTCCGAGTCGACCGGGACGATCTGCCCCGGCTTGGCCGCCTTGAGTACCAGCGGGCCGCCCGCGATCAGCGACTCCTTGTTCGCCAGCGCGAGCGTGGCGCCGGTGTCGAGCGCGGACAGCGTCGGCGCGAGACCGCGGGACCCGGTGATGGCGTTCAGCACGATGTCGGCCGGCACGGTCCCGATCAGCTCGGCGGCGGCGTCCGGGCCCGCGAGGATGCGGGGCATGTCGAACTCGCCGCGGTCGTAGCCGCGCCGCTGCGCCTCGGCGTAGAGCGCGAGCTGGACGTCCTCGGCGGCGGTGGCCTTGGACACGGCGACGGCACGGACCCGGTGCGTGAGCGCCTGCGCGGCGAGCGCGGCGGGGTCCGACCCGCCCGCGGCCACGCCGACGACGTCGAAACGGTCGGGGTTGGCCGCGATCACGTCCAGGGCCTGGACGCCGACCGAGCCCGTGGACCCCAGTACGAGCACGGTGCGTTGGTTCATCGCACGCCATTGTTCCCGATGCCCTCGAACGCGCCGGTCCGGGGCGTTGTGGGAGCATGAGCGCGAAGGACCGAACGCCGAGGAGGGGACGTGGCAGGCTCACAGCTTGAGAAGCGGGCCAAGAACGCGGTCGACCCGCACGAGGAGCCGTCCGCGCAGTGGGGCTGGCACGGCAGCTTCCCCCGCGGCCGTGAGATCGGCGGCTGGATCACCGCGATCGCCATGTTCGCGATGGCCTTCATCGGCAACCACATCGCCGAGACCGAGCGGCTGTGGCTGCTGGGCATCGGCGCGTTCCTCGTGATCTACCTGATCTGGGCGCGCGTCCGGCAGCGCACGGCGTGGCGGCGCTGACCATCCCCATCTTCTTCCTCGCATGAGCAGCACGCTCCGGGTCCCCTCCGGCGACTCGGTCGCGCTGCTCATGCGCGTCTACGGCTACCAGTTCACCAGGACCAGGACGGTCAAGGGCGCGCCGAGGTCCGACGACCCCGCCGACCTGGCCGCCGCGCGGGCCGCGGGCTGGCCGGTGCGCCAGGTCGAACGGTGGACGGCCCCCGAGATCGTCGAACGCGCCCGCGCCGCGGCCGCCACGCTGGACGAGCGTGCCGTGCTCGCCGCGTTCGTCGCCGGGCTGGGCAGCGCGCCGCGCGGCAGGCAGACGGTGATCTCCTACGGGTGGGCGCGCCACCTCGCCTCCGCACCGCGTGGCGCGGACGGCGTCCCCGACTGCGGTCTCCCGGCCACCGCCGAGGTGGACGTCACCGAGCGGTTGCTGCGGCTCGTCCTGGGCTGGGCGTGGAACGAGCTGCCCCACCACTACCTCCCCGACCTGGAGGCCGCGGCCACCGAGGGCCTGCCGGAACCGGACGACGACGACCGCGCCCGGCTGCGGGGCCTGCTCGACCTGGTCCGCTCCGCGCCGGCCGGGACGCGGCCCGGTGAGCTGGAGAAGCTGGTCGCCCGCGCGAAGCTCCTGCCCGGCACCGACAAGTACCAGCGCTACGGCGTTCTCGTCGGACTGGCGGAGTTCGGCGTGCTCCCCAGCCCGGCCCTGCCGCCGATGTGGGACCGGTTCGCCCCCACCGCGGAGCGGCACGCCGCCGCCGTGCGCGGTGCACCGCGCTCGGACATCACCCTGCCGTTCGCGGCGTGGCGCGGCGGCGTCGACGAGGAGCGTGCCGCACGTCTGCTGGCCGTCTGAGCCTTCTCCCCCGGCCTGGACCGAGAAAGATCTGGCGGGAATTTCTACCACCTGGTAGAAAACTATGAGAGCGCTTCCATAACCGCGGGCACAGTCCTAGGGGAGAGTGGTCATGAGCAAGCTTTCGGTACAGCTGTATTCCGTCCGCGAGGCGTTCGCAGGCGACCCGGGCGGCACGCTCGCCAAGCTGGCCGCCATCGGGTTCACCCAGGTCGAGCCGTTCGGGCTGGTAGAGCACGCGGACGTGCTGCGCACGGCGCTGCCCGAGCACGGGCTGACGGCGCCCACCGCGCACGCGAAGCTGATCGGGGTCGACCAGGACGAGGTGTTCGCGGCCGCCGTGGCGTGCGGGGTCGGGACCGTCATCGACCCGTTCGTGCCCGACGAGCAGTGGCGCACCGAGGCCGACGTCGCCGCCACCGCGGCCGCGCTGAACGACGCGGCGAAGCGGGCCGCCGACCTCGGCCTGGCCGTCGGCTACCACAACCACTGGTGGGAGCTCGGGAACACGATCGGTGACCGGACCGCGTTCGAGGTGTTCGCCGACCGGCTCGACCCGGAGCTGGTGCTGGAGGTCGACACGTACTGGGCGGCCGCGGGCGGCGCGGACGTGCCTGCCCTGCTGACCGCGCTGGGGTCGCGGGTCGTGGCCCTGCACGTCAAGGACGGCGACCTCGCCACGGACGCCTCCGGCCAGGTGCCGGCCGGGCAGGGCCGCGTGCCCGTCGGCGACGTCCTCGCCGCCGCACCGGACGCGCTGCGGGTCATCGAGTTCGACGCCTACGCGGGCGACATCTTCGACGGCATCGCCGCGAGCCACGCCTACGTCACCGGCCTCGCGCGATGACCGGGCCAGTCGGGGTCGGCATCATCGGTGCCGGCGTCATCAGCGACACCTACCTCGAGAACCTCACGTCGTTCCCGGACGTCCGCGTGCTGCGGATCGCCGACCTCGACACCGCGCGCGCAGCCGCGCAGGCGGAGAAGCACGGCGTGCCCCACGCCGGCACGACCGCCGAGCTGCTGGCGGACCCCGAGGTCGAGCTGGTCGTGAACCTGACGATCCCGGTCGCGCACGTGGAGATCGGGCTCGCCGCGCTCGACGCGGGCAAGCACGTGTGGGCCGAGAAGCCCCTGGCGCTGGACCGCGCGTCCGGCCGCAAGCTGCTGGACCGGGCCCGCGAGAAGGGCCTGCGGGTGGCGAGCGCACCGGACACCGTGCTGGGCGCCGGTCTGCAGACCACCCGCCGGGCGATCGACGACGGCCGCATCGGTGCGCCGAGGACGGGACTCGCGATCTTCCAGACGCCCGGCCCGGAGAGCTGGCACCCGGCGCCGGAGTTCCTGTTCCAGGCGGGCGGCGGGCCGCTGCTCGACATGGGCCCCTACTACCTGACCGCGCTGGTGCAGCTGCTCGGCCCGATCCGCCGCGTCACCGGAGCGGGCGGCCGCAACCGCGAGACCAGGGTGATCGGCTCGGGGCCGCGCGCGGGCACGGAGTTCGCGGTGACGGTGCCGACGACGGTCACCGCGCTGGTCGACTTCGAACGCGGCGGGTCGGCGCAGGTCGTGCTGAGCTTCGACTCGGCGCTGCGCCGCGTCCTGCTGGAGGTGACCGGCACGCTCGGCGCGGCGGTGGCCCCGGACCCGAACGGGTTCGACGGCCCGACGCTGGTCCACCCGCTCGGCGGCACCGAACTGGTGGAGCTGCCCGCGGTCGGCCACGGCGCGTCGCGGGGCACGGGTGCGCTGGAGCTGGCGCGCGCGATCCGGGCAGGCGTGCCGGAACGCGCGTCGGGTGAGCTGGCCTACCACGTGCTCGACGCGATGCTGGCCATCGAGGAGTCGATCGCCTCCGGTGAGCCGGTGCCGGTCGAGAGCACGGTGGCGGTGCCGCCCGCGTTGCCGGAGGACTGGGACCCGTACGCCAGGACCCTCTAGAGGGGTTTGACCAGCACGCTGTCCAGGAAGTGGCGCAGCGTCCCGACGAGGTCCACCTCGTCCGGGACGGTGAGCCACTGCACCTGCAGCCCGTCCATCAACGCGACGAACGTGAGCGCCGCGGCGGCCGGGTCGACGCCGTCGCGGAGCTCGCCCTGCTCGGCGAGCACCCGGAACGACTCGAAGGTGGACCGGCGGGCGATCCGGTAGTGCCGCACGAAGTAGCCGTGCGCCGGGTGGTCGGGTGCGACGGCCTCCGCCGCCAGCCGGGAGTACAGCTCGACGATCCCGGGGTGGGTGACGTTGTGCTCCGCGAGCGCGAGGAAGTGCCGCAGCACCTCCCGGCCGGGCGGCGCGTCGAGCTGCTCCCGCTTCGCGTCCTCGGCGTCGCGCCGCTCCAGGACGGCGGCGAGCAGCGCCTCCTTGGTCGGGAAGTAATACAGCAGACCCGCGTGCGTGATCCCGGCCCGCTTGGCCACCTCACGCAGCGACGACCCGTGGTACCCGGCCTCCCCGTACACGGCCACGGCCGCCGTGAGGATGTCCTCCCGGCGGATCCGGCCCTTGGGGTAACCCCCGCCCTCGGCGGCACGCATCCGCCCATCATGCCGGTCAGGGCAGCACCGAGCGCACTGCCTCCTCGCTGCGTCCCACGACGGTGGTCCCGTCGTCGGCGGTGATGATCGGGCGCTGGATGAGCTTCGGGTGCTCGACGAGCGCGGCGATCCACCGCGCGCGGTCGGCCGGGGTGCGCGTCCAGCTCTTCATGTCGAGTTCCTTGGCGACGGGCTCCGCCGTGCGCGTGATGTCCCACGGCTCGAGGTCGAGGCGCTTCAGGACCTTCTTCAGCTCGGCCGCCGTCGGCGGGTCCTCCAGGTAGCGGCGCACGGTGTACTCCGCGCCCGCCGCGTCCAGCATGGACAGCGCGGACCGGCACTTCGAACAGGCGGGGTTGACCCAGATCTCCATCTCACGTCTCCGTGCGTCGGGGCGTCTACGGGACATGACCGTATACGCGCGGACCGGCATGATCACCCACACCGTCCTCGACTCCCCCATCGGCGACCTCACGGTGATCGCCGACGACGGGGTCGTCACCGGGCTCTACTTCCCCGACCACTGGGGCAGGCCCGACCCCCGCAAGGGCGTCCGCGACGACACCGCCTTCGCCGAGGTGGCACGGCAGCTCGGCGAGTACTTCGCCGGGACGCGCACCACGTTCGACGTCCCCCTGCGCGCCGACGGCGACGACTTCCAGCGCGCCGTGTGGGCGGCCGTCGCGAAGGTCCCGGCCGGTGAGACCACCACGTACGGCGACATCGCCTCGGCGCTCGGCGTGACGGCACGGGACGTCGGGGCGGCGGTGGGCCGCAACCCACTGTGCGTGCTCGTGCCGTGCCACCGCGTCGTCGGCAAGGACGGGAAGCTCACCGGGTACGCGGGAGGCTTGCGGCGCAAGCGTTTCCTGCTCGATCTCGAGGACTGGGGTCAGCTGTGGTGAGGTGCCCGCGCGCGCGGTAGCGTCTGCCCCGATGAGCATTGTGAGCAGGGGTTTCCACGGTCGCCGCGAACCGGCGGCGGCCGATCTCCCACCCGGCCAGTACCTCACGCGGGACTTCCCCGTCCTGCAGGCCGGGCCAACGCCACGGGTCGACCTCGACACGTGGCAGTTCACGATCAGCAACGAGGCTGGCGCGAAGTACACCTGGTCGTGGCGAGAGCTGCTCGCCCTGCCGAGTGAGAAGACCACCACCGACATCCACTGCGTCACCAAGTGGTCGAAGCTGAACACGACGTGGCAGGGTGTCTCCCTCGACACCCTGTTCGCGGACGTCGAGACCGCCGCCGACTACGCGCTGGTCCGCTCCTACGGCGGCTACACCACGAACATGCCGCTCGAGGACCTGCTCGACGGCAAGGCGTGGATCGCCTACCGCTACGAGGGCGAGGACCTCACGCCCGAGCACGGCGGCCCCGCCCGGTTGCTGGTGCCGCACCTGTACTTCTGGAAGTCGGCGAAGTGGGTCACCGGCATCGACCTGCTGCACGACGACGAGCCGGGGTTCTGGGAGCAGCTGGGCTACCACAACTACGGCGACCCGTGGCGCGAGCAGCGGTACACCGATGACTGAGACGCCGGTGCGGCGCCGCACCCGGTGGCTCGCGGCGACCGTGCACGCCGTCCGTTCCGAGACGTCAGTCGCCCGCACGATCGTGCTCGACGTGCCCGGTTGGCCGGGGCACGTCGCCGGTCAGCACGTCGACGTGAAGCTGACCGCCCCCGACGGCTACAGCGCCCAGCGCAGCTACTCGCTCGCCGCGCCGGCCGACGGCGACCGGATCGAGCTGACCGTGCAACGCGTCGAGGACGGCGAGGTGTCGCCGTACCTGGTGGACGAGGTGCTGCCGACGGACCAGATGGAGGTCCGCGGTCCGGTCGGCCGCTGGTTCACGTGGCACGCCACGGAACCCGGCCCGGTCCTGCTCGTCGCGGGCGGTTCGGGGATCGTGCCGCTGATGGCGATGGTCCGCGAACGCGCGCGGGCCGGGAGCACGGCGCCGTTCACGCTCGTCTACTCGACCCGCGGCCCGTCGGACGTGTTCTACGCGGACGAACTGGCGGCAACGGACATCGACACCACGATCCTGTACACGCGTATTGCCGTCGGCACGCGCCCGGCGGGCAGAATCACGGCGGCGGACCTGCCGGAGGCGGCGGGCGCGCGCGTGTACGTGTGCGGCCCGACCGGCTTCGTGGAGACGGTGTCGGACCTGCTGCTGGCACGCGGCCACGACGCGGCGGACATCCGGACGGAGCGGTTCGGGCCCACGGGAGGGTGACGTGTTCATCGACGGCAACGGCGCGGCGGGCGTGTTCGCCGAGGCGCTGGGCGTGGACATCACGACGGCGGTGCTCACGTGCGCGGGCTGCGGGACGGGCGGCCGGTTCGCGGAGACGCACGTGTACGACCAGGGCCCGGGCGTCGTCGCCCGCTGCGCGTCGTGCGAGTCGGTGGTGGCCCGCATCGTCCGCACCCCGACCGACGCGTGGCTCGACCTCCGCGGCGCCCGCTCGATCCGCATCCCGCTGGCAGCGGACTGAACGCGCACTTCCCGACGACCACGGCACGCCGACGAGACCGCTCTCCGGGTACACGCGGAATATGGCGGAACGCGCGTCGCAGCGACCCGCGACCTCGCCATCGAACCGGCGCTTGCCGGATACGAGGCAGGTTCATGTCAGGTGAGTTGGACGCCAGCATGTCGTTAGGGATTGGTGAGGCCACGCCGATACCTTCCGTGAGGTGATGAGGATCGTGCTCGCGGCGGCTGTCACGCTGGCCGGGTTGATCGTGGTGCTGGGGGCGATCGTGCTGGCGCGCCCGAGTTACGTCGAGGTGGAGATCGGTGGCGAGTCGATGCTGCCGACGCTCGAGCCGGACGACCGGGTGGCGGTCGACACCGAGGCCGGACCGCGGCGGGGCGACATGGTCGTCTTCGACGCCGCCGCGCTGGGGGACCAGCCGGCGGGGCTGCGCGTGCTGCGGGTCGCCGGCGTCGGCGGGGACCGGATCGAGTACGTCGGTGGGAAGCTCACCGTGAACGGCACACCGGTCCGCGAGCCGTACGCGACCGGCAAGGGGCCCGACGTCACCGTCACCGTGCCCGCCGGCACCGTCTTCCTCTTCGGCGACGCGCGCGACGCCGCCATCGATTCCCGCTCGTTCGCCGAGGACGAGTCCCGCGGTGCGGTGCCGGTCGACGCCGTCCAGGGCCGGGTCGTGGCCGTCAACGGCACGCTGCTGGACGGCAGCCAGAGCTGGCTCGCCTGGGTCGCGGGCGGTGCGGTCGTCGCGCTCGCCGGGCTCGGGTGGCTCATCGTCGGGCTGCACCGCAGGACCTCGATCCCCGCACCGCCTGCCGACTGATCGCGCACGCGGCGACTCCGCACGTTGGAATGTTCCCCGGCGGAAGTCGCGCTGGCTACCGTGCGGTGAGGGTTTCCCCGCGCCGCAACGGAGATGTCGTGATCATCAAGCCGAAGTACCGGATGTACCTCTCGACCGTGGTCGACGCCGCTCCGGACGCCGTCTGGGCGGAGGCCCGCGACGCCCTCAACCTGGTGAAGATCCTCTTCGGCGGCACGGTGGACGGCATGACCTGGGTCGACGGCGGCTCGCCGGACCTGGTGCCGTCGCGGTACGAGTTCCGGATGCCGCTCAACGGGTGCCTCGTGCAGCAGGAGGTCGCCGGGCGCAACGAGGTGGACCGCGCCCTCACCTGCCGCACCACCGCACCGGTGCTGTGCCTCTACGACTACGTCGCCACCTACCGCGTCCTGCCGGTGACCAACGACGCCGGCCGCAGCTTCCTGGAGTTCACCCGGGAGTTCAAGGTCACCGACGACGCGGAGCCCGCGGTCGTCGAGTCGCTGGTGAGCATGATGGAGAACCAGATCAGCGTGGCGCGCGACTACTTCGCCACCCCCGACCAGCGGGCCTGACCGCCTACACCTCGCCGCAGGACGTGCGCGGCACCAGCGTCGGCGCGAAGACGCGATGCACGGGCTCGCCGGGGGCCTCGACCACCAGTTCCGCCGCCTGCCTGCCCATCTCGTACGACGGCTGCGCCACCACCGTGATCCCGAGCGCGGCCGACCACGTGAACTCGTCCATGGTCAGGAAGGCGACGTCGTCGGGGATCGTCAGGCCCGCGGCGGCAACGGCCGTGTAGGCCGCGACCGTCAGCCTGCCCGTGAGGCACACGACGGCGTCCAGCCGCCGCTCCCCCAGCATCGCCGTCACGGCGGGCCCCACCTCGTCCGCCGTCGCCGCGTCGACGACCACCGGCGCGGGCAGGCCGGCGTCCGCGAGGCCCGCACTCAGCCCCGCTCTGCGCCCGACCTGCGACGGCCGCTGCCCGGACCCCACCACGCCGACCGACGACCGGCCGCACGCGACGAGGTGTTCGGCCATCATCCGGCCCGCCGCTACGTTGTCGAGGCTCACCGCGTGCAGGCCGGCCACCGCACGCGCGACGACCACGCACGGCGTGCCGTTCGCGAACATGCCGCGGGCGCGGCTGTCGGTCGTCTCGCCGGTGGTGACGATCAGCCCGCGCACCCGCTGTTCGTCCATCGTGCGCACGTGCGCGGCCTCGCGGTCGGCGCTGCGGTAGGTGTTGGCGAACATGACGAGGCTGCCGTTGTCGCCGGCCACCTCCTCGATGCCGCGCATGAGGTCGAGGTAGAACGGGCTGTCGAGGTCCCGGATCACCACGCCGATCGTGGTGGAGCGACCGGAGAAGATGCTCTTCGTCAACGCGTTGGGCGTGTACTCGAGCGTGGTGACCGCCTCCCACACCCGCGCGGCGGTGTCCTCCTTCACCGCGCCGCCGTTGAGCACCCGCGACACCGTCGCCACGGACACGCCCGCGGCACTGGCCACGTCGCCGATCGTCGTTCGCTTGCCCATGTTCTCCTCTCAGGCGCGCCTGCCGTCGCGGACCACGACCCGGCCGCCGATCATGACGACCCCGACGCGGTCGAGCCGCCCCGGGTCGGTCACCACGAGGTCGGCGACCGCGCCCGGCACGATACGGCCCCGGCCGGGCGCCACGCCGGGGATGGCGGCCGCGACGTTCTCCGTTGCCATCGCGATCGCGGCCGGGAGCGTGACGACCCCCGCCTTGGTGGCGTGGTCGATCGCCAGCAGGATCGGGTCGTGGTGCCCGCCGGCGTAGTCGGTCGAGATGGTGTCCACCAGACCGGCCTCGAACATCGCGTACAGCAGCTCCGGCCCGGTGGTCAGCCGCCTGGCGCCGAAGGTGTCCAAAGTGGACACGTCGACGGTCGCGCCGAGCTCCTTCAGCCGTGCCGCGTGCGCGAGCGCCTCGCGCGGCTCGAAGCTGGAGTGGTTGGAGTGCCCGGCGATCAGCCGCACGTCGGTCTCGGCGATACCGGCGACCTGGGTCATCGACGCGGCCGCGTTGTGCACCAGCACCGGCACGTCCGCGGCACGGGCGGCGCCGGCGGCCTCGGCGAGCCCGGACAACGCGATGTCGAACGCGGGCAGGATGATGCCGGCGACGATCTCCCTGGCGTCCTCGACCGACAGCTTCCCGGCCAGCCCGGCCGCGTCGAGGGCCTCCTCGACGGCGTCCCGGTCGAACGCGGCGGCGGAGATGTGCCTGCCCAGCACCGCGACCTTCAGCGCGTTCGCCTGCCGGGCGGTGATCGTCACGCCAGTCCGCCGCGCCACCTCGGCGGGGATGTACATGTAGCTCGCGCCGCCACCACCGAGGGTGTGGCCCGCGCCGATCTCCCCGAGCGCGACCGCGCCCGCGCGGACCGCCCGCTGCGCGGTGAACTCCCGGTTCTCGTCGGTCAGGCCGCTGCCGTCGGCGATGGTCGCGGCCGCAAGGCACGCGGGCGTGTTGCAGGACGCGAGCTTGACGGTGACCGGGTGCGCCTCGTTGGTGCGCGCGAGCGCGTCCGCGGTGACGAAGCCGTCCACGCACAGGACGGTCGTCGTGCCTTCCAGGAGGTGCCGGTCGAGGTTCGCGAGCACCTGCTCGTGCGGCAAACCTTCGTGCCCGCTGGGGAAGAGCGGCCCGAAAGCGGTTCCGTGCGTGTGGTTGTTGATGAGCCCGGGGATGACGAGCTTGCCGGTGGCGTCGACGAGTTCGGCGGTGCCGTACTCCTCGGCGGGCCGGGTCGGCACGACCGCGCGGATCGTGCCACCGGTGACGACGATGTCGACGCCGCCGCGGTCGACGAGGTCGCCGCCGTGCAGGACCGTGGTGTCCATCAGAACCTCTCGAACCGGAAGGGCGCCAGCACGTCGGTCACGTCCGCGCCCATGACCTCGGCCGCGACGAGGTCACCGGCGTGCAGGCACAACGTCGCGCCGCTGTGCGACACCGCGAAGTGGAAGTTGGACACGGCCTCGGCACGCCCGAGCACCGGCAACCCGTCGCCTGGGATGGGCCGCTCCCCCACCCGCACGCTCTCCACGGTCCCCGCGCCCACACCCGGGTACAGCTCGCGGGCGGCGTCGAACACCGCGTCGGCGGCGGCCTCGTCGTGGCCGTGGAGCAGCAACCGGCCTGCGCCGTCGGGCCGGACGTGCACGCGGGGCGCGTGCACCACCCGCGACACGGCCACCGCGACAGGGGACGTGCAGACGAGCGTGCCCGACGTGTTGCGCATGGGCAGCGAGAGCCCGGCCAGTGCGGCGATGTCGGCGGCACGCGGCCCCGCGCAGTTCACGACGGCGTCGGCGGCGAGCCGCTGCCCCGACGCGAGCAGCACGGCACGCACCCGGTCCCCGGCCACGTCGAGCCCGGTGACGGCGTCACCCCGCACCACGTCGGCGCCCGCGAGCAGGAAGGCGATCATGCGGACGGGTTCGAGCCAGCCCTCCCGCGGGAAGTAGGCGATCCCGTCGGCGGGCACCAGGGCCGGATCGAGGTCCGGTTCGAGGCGCAGCGCCTCGGTCTTCGTGAGCCAGCGCGCCTCGTAGCCGTAGCCGAGGACGCGGTCGACCTTCTCCCGCAGCCGCGCGAGTTCCGCGTCGTCGTCGGTCCACTCCAGGTTGCCGCCCTCGTGGTACCAGTCGCTGCGCGGGGTCGCGGCGGCCAGCTCCCGGTGCGCGGCCATGCCCGCCACGTTCAGGTCGTGGTAGGCACGCGGTTGCTTCCCGCAGGAGTTGAGCCACGAGAACGTCGCACCGGACGTGCCCGCACCCGGCGCGCCGGCGTCCACGATGGTGACGCGGGCGCCCCGCCGCCGCAGCGCGGCACTCACCGCCGCGCCGTACACACCGGCACCGATGACCACTACGTGCTCGACCATGGTTCCCCTGCTCTTCCTGGTCGGCGGCGGGATGACGCAGGACACACCGATCACGTCGTGACGACCATCGGATGTAACTAGTTACAGTAACTAGTTACATACTCAAGCACGCGGCCACCAGCCGGGTCAACATGGACAGTGGAGCGGAGTGCTGCAGGCTCACGATCCCGCGTCCCACGGGTCGTGCAACGTGACGCCGGTGTCGGCGAAGTCCTCGACGTTTCGCGTGACCAGCTGCGCGTCGTGACGACGACAGATCGCGGCAATCTGCGCCTCGGCCATGCTGATCGGCTTCCCCTGCCGCTCCCTCAGGGCAACGATGTCGGCGTAGTGCGCAGCCGCATGAACCCCGAAGGGCAGGATCCGGTCCTGGAACTCCTCGGCGAGAAGTTCAGCGACCGTTGATGAACACGTCGTCAACCGGACAACGGTCAAGCCACGCGACAACACGGTCATCCGGAGCCTGGCGCGTCAGTGCCGAGATGACGTTGGTGTCCAGAACGATCACTCGGGGAACTCCGCCGTCCGAGCACGCTCGACCCGCGCCGGCGACTCGATCGTCAACTCCTCGGAGCCGGCGAACCGCCTGCGAATGCGCGTCCCCATACGCGGACGGGACTCAGGCCTGGTCAACGCGGCTCGGAGGATCGCCCGCACCTCTGCTTCCATCGAGCGACCGTGTTCGGCGGCGCGAACACGCAGCACGGCCTTCAGATCGTCGTCCGGCAACACGAAGGGTCAGCCCTCCGCGGCGAGCTGGCCGCAGGCGGCGGCGATCTCCTGACCTCGCGTGTCGCGCACGGTGCAGGCGACCCCACCCTCGTTGACCCGCCGCACGAACTCGCGCTCGACCGCCTTCGGCGACGCGTCCCACTTCGAGCCCGGCGTCGGGTTGAGCGGGATGACATTCACGTGCACGTACTGCGCGAGGTGCTTGCGCAACCGCTTCGCGAGCAGGTCCGCACGCCACGGCTGGTCGTTCACGTCGCGGATCAGCGCGTACTCGATCGACACGCGGCGACCGGAGGTGTCCGCGTAGTAGCGCGCCGCCTCGAGGACCTCGTCCACCGACCACCGGGTGTTCACCGGCACGAGGGTGTCGCGGAGTTCGTCGTCCGGGGTGTGCAGGGACACCGCGAGCCGGACCTGCATCTTCTCGTCCGCGAGCTTGCGGATCGCGGGGGCGAGGCCGACGGTCGACACGGTCACCGAGCGCTGTGAGATGCCGAGGCCGGACGGTGCGGGCTCGGTGATCCTCCGCACGGCCGCGACGACGCGCTTGTAGTTGGCGAGCGGCTCGCCCATGCCCATGAACACGATGTTCGACAACCGGCCGGGCCCGCCCAGCTCACCGTCGCGCATGGCGGCGGCCGCGGCGCGGACCTGGTCGACGATCTCCGCGGTCGACAGGTTGCGCATCAGGCCGCCCTGGCCGGTGGCGCAGAACGGGCACGCCATCCCGCAGCCGGCCTGGCTGGACACGCACAGCGTCGTCCGGTCCGGGTACCGCATGAGGACGCTCTCCAGCAGCGTGCCGTCGTGCGCGCGCCACAGCGTCTTGCGGGTGGTGCCGTCGTCGCAGCTGACGTGCCGGACGACGGTCAGCAGCGGTGGCAGCAGGGCGTCGGTGAGCTGCGTGCGAGAGGCCGCGGGGATGTCGGTCATCGCGGCGGGGTCGGCGGTCAGGCGGCCGAAGTAGTGGTTCGACAGCTGGTTCGCGCGGAACGGCTTCTCCCCCAGCTCGGCGACGGCGGCACGCCGCTCCTCGGTGTCGAGGTCGGCGAGGTGACGGGGTGGCAGGCCGCGCTTGGGAGCGTCGAAGACCAGAGGCAATGCGGTCATAACCACTCCAGTGTCCCACGGCTGTCGAACTGCCCTGGTCAGAGGCCGGTTTCCCACCGAACGTTGCATCGCGATAGTTTCCGATATATCGTGAACCTATCGCGATAACACGCGATACATCCACAGGGAGGAACCAACCATGCGACACCAACAACACTTCAGGGGCGACCCAGGCGTCTTCGGCGACCCGAGGACCCACTTCCACCCGGCGGAGGCCCGCGGCGGCGTGCCCTTCCCGCCGTTCCCGCCCCAACCACCGGGTGGGCCCGGCGGCCCCTTCGGCCCCGGCTTCGGCGGCTTCCCGGGTTTCCCCGGGTTCCCCGGCGCCGAGCGGCTGCGGCGTGGCCGCGGCGGCCGCGGTCACGACCGGCACGGCAGGGGTCGCCGGTCCCGCCGCGGCGACGTCCGCGCCGCGATCCTCGCGCTGCTCCTCGAGCGGCCCATGCACGGCTACGAGATGATCCAGGAGATCAAGGAGCGCAGCGGCGACCTCTGGCGGCCCAGCCCCGGTTCGGTCTACCCGACGCTCCAGCTCCTCGCCGACGAGGGCCTGATCAACGACGAGGGCCAGGGCTCCCGCCGCCTGTACGCGCTCACCGAGGAGGGCCGCACCGCCGCGGCGGCGATCGAGACCCCGCCGTGGGAGGAGATCGCGCGCGACGCCGACCCCAGGGACGTCAACCTGCGGGACGCGATCGGCCAGCTCATGGGCGCGACCATGCAGGTCGTCCAGGCCGCGAGCGACGAGCAGAAGAAGCGGGCCGTCGAGGTGCTCAACAACGCCAGGCGCGAGCTGTACGCGATCCTGGGCGAGGCTCCGGCGGCCGACGACGACGAGACCGACGAGACCGACGAGTCCGACGAGGACTAGCTAGATGATCAGCCCGGTCGGCTTGCGCCTGGCCAGCACTCGGTAGCCGACCGGGAACTCGAGCCCGGGCACGTCCCGGGCCGCCCGGTCCGCCACGCGTGACGAGAACTCGATCCGCAGCACGGACTCCAGGCTCGCCCGGTCCGCGAAACGCCACCGCGTCTCGACGGTCCGCCGGTCGAACCCCATCCGTTCGAAGAACCGGTCGACCTCGACCGGGTCGTAGTCCGGCAGGTCGGCGCGCATCCAGTCACCGTAGGGCCGGTGCCGCACGTCGAGGTCGACGATCACCAGCACGCCGCCGGGGCGGAGCACGCGCTCCGCCTCGGCGAGCCCCTGTTCGCAGCCGGGGCCGAAGAAGTACGCGGTCCGCGCGTGGGCGACGTCGACGCTCGCGTCCGGCAGCGGCAACCGCTGCGCCGACCCGGTCAGCACCTCCACCGTGGGTAGCAGCGTCACCCGGTCCTTCGCCAGCCGCACCAGCGGCTCGTGCGGTTCCACGCCGACGACGTGCCGGGCGGTCGACGCGAAGCGCGGCAGGTGGAAGCCGGAGCCGCAGCCGATGTCCAGCACGTCGCGGTCGCGCCAGTCGGCGACCGTCGCCAGGACGCGCCAGATGTCGTCGTGGACGTCCTGTGCCCGGTTCTCCACCTCGTAGACGTCGGGCCAGTGCCAGATGTTCGGGCTCGGCAACGTCTCGGCGCCGCGGCGCACCGCGGCGAGGCGCTCACGGGCGCGCGACACCAGTCCCACACCGTCCAGCAATACCACCGGTCAGCCGGTGATGAACAGGCGCAGCAGCAACCAGGACACCACCGCGGACGGCAACAGCGAGTCGAGCCGGTCCATCAGCCCGCCGTGGCCGGGCAGCAGGTCGCCCATGTCCTTGATCCCCAGGTCCCGCTTGATCAGCGACTCCACCAGGTCGCCGACGGTGGCCGTGCACACGATCGCGGCGCCGAACACCGCGCCCTGCCACCACTGGCCGTCCAGCAGGAACATCACGGCGAGCGTCCCCGCGAGGGTGCCGACGACCATCGAACCCGCGAAGCCCTCCCAGGACTTCTTCGGGCTGATCGTCGGCGCCATCGGGTGCCTGCCGAGCTTCGCGCCGGTCGTGTAGCCGCCGACGTCGTTGCACACCACCACGATCAGGAAGCTCAGCACCCGCGCCACGCCGTCCTCGGCGACGACGAGCATCGCCGCGAACGACGCGAACAGCGGCACGTACGCGGCGGTCAGGATCGACGAGCTGACGTCCCGCACGTAGTTGTCCGCGCCACCGCGGAACCGCCACACCAGGCAGGCGAGGATGGTCACGACGAACGCCGCGAGCAACCCGTTGCGGCCGAAGGGCCACGACAGCCAGACCATCGCCTGGCCGCCGATGAGCACCGGCCACAGCGTGACGCGGATGTCCGCACCACGTTTCAGCGCACCCGCCAGCTCGTAGGTGCCCATGGCGACCGCGACCGCGACGATCCCGACGAAGATCTGCCGCACGGTCAGCAACGACACCAGCACGGCGCCGCCGAGCAGCACGCCGACGGCGATCGCGGCAGGCAGGTTTCGCCCGGCCTTCTTGGCAGGTGCGGGTGCCGGCTCGGCCGCGTCGCCGGTCGTCACACGGTTCTCCTCGACGGGTCCTGACCCGGTGGGTGCGCTGATCATGTCCATGTACCGGGCTCAGACCTCGAGCAGTTCGGCTTCCTTGTGCTTCACGAGCTCGTCGACCTGGCCGACGTACTTGTCGGTGAGGTGCTGCAGTTCCTTCTCGGCGCGCGTGACCTCGTCCTCGCCCGCCTCACCGTCCTTGACGATGCGGTGCAGCTCCTCGTTCGCCTTGCGGCGGACGTTGCGGATGGCGACCTTGGCGTCCTCGCCCTTGGACTTGGCCACCTTCACCATCTCCTTGCGGCGCTCCTCCGTCAGCTGGGGGATCACCACGCGGATCAGGGCGCCGTCGTTGGTCGGGTTGACCCCCAGGTCGGAGTCGCGGATCGCCTTCTCGATGGCGCCGAGCTGGCTGACGTCGTAGGGCTTGATCACCGCCATCCGCGCCTCCGGGACGTTGACGCCGGCGAGCTGGTTGAGCGGGGTCGGGGCGCCGTAGTAGTCGACGACGATGCGGGAGAACATGCCGGAGCTGGCGCGGCCCGTGCGCACGGAGGCGAGTTCCTCCTTGGCGTGCGACACCGCCCTCTCCATCTTCTCCTCGGCGTCGAAGAGTGTTTCGTCGATCAAAGCCTGCTCCTGTTTCTCATCAGCTCCGCGCGGTCAGGGAGTACTGACCACGGTCCCGATCCTCTCACCACGCACCGCACGGGCGATGTTCCCCTCGGTGAGCAGATTGAACACGATGATCGGCATGTTGTTGTCCATGCACAGGCTGAACGCGGTGGCGTCCGCGACCGCGAGACCCTGTTCGAGCACCTCGCGGTGGGTGATGTGCTCGTACATCTTGGCGTCGGGGTCGGTCTTCGGGTCGGCGGTGTAGACGCCGTCGACCGCCTTGGCCATCAGCACGACCTCGCAGCCGATCTCCAGCGCGCGCTGGGCGGCCGCGGTGTCGGTGGAGAAGTACGGCATGCCGACGCCGCCCGCGAAGATCACCACGCGGCCCTTCTCCAGGTGCCGCTCGGCACGGCGGGGGATGTAGGGCTCGGCGACCTGGCCCATCGTGATGGCGGTCTGCACGCGGGTGTCGATACCGAGCTTCTCCAGGAAGTCCTGCAGTGCCAGGCAGTTCATGACGGTGCCCAGCATCGCCATGTAGTCGGCGCGGTCGCGGTCCATGCCGCGCTGGGACAGCTCGGCGCCGCGGAAGAAGTTGCCACCGCCGATCACCACCGAGACCTGGACGCCCTCGCGGACCACGTCCGCGATCTGGCGGGCGACCGTCTGCACCACGTCGGGATCGACACCGACCTCGCCGCCACCGAACATCTCGCCGCCCAGCTTGAGCAGCACTCTGCGGAATCCGTGTCGGGTCAGTTCCATGTGTCTCCCCTCAGTGGTCGGTCTTCCTACAGGCGAATGCCCCGCCCTCAGTGCTGCATCGAGGGCGGGGCACCGCCTGGGGTCCAGGCTCGCGGATCAGGACTGGCCGATCTCGAAGCGGGCGAACCGGGTGACCGTCACGCCCGCCGCGTCGAGGAGGGCCTTCACGGTCTTCTTGGAGTCCTGCACCGAGGCCTGCTCGTTGAGCACGACGTCCTTGTAGAAGCCGTTGATCCGGCCCTCGACGATCTTGGGCAGGGCCGCCTCCGGCTTGCCCTCCTCGCGCGAGGTCTCCTCGGCGATGCGGCGCTCGTTGGCCACGACGTCCTCGGGCACCTCGTCACGGGTGACGTAGCGCGGCTTCATCGCGGCGACCTGCATGGCGGCGCCGCGAGCGGCCTCCGCGTCGTCACCGGTGTACTCGACGACGACGCCGACGGTCGGCGGCAGGTCGGGGTCGCGACGGTGCAGGTACGTGGTGACCTGGCCCTCGAACACCGCGACCCGGCGCAGCTCCAGCTTCTCACCGATCTTGGCGGACAGCTCCTGCACGGCGTCGGCGACGGTCTTGCCGTCGAGGTCGGCCTTGAGGAGGGTGTCCAGGTCGGCGGGGCGGGTGGCCTTCGCGGCGGCGACGATGCTGTCGGCGAGACCGGTGAAGTCGGCGTTCTTGGCGACGAAGTCGGTCTCGCAGTTCAGCTCGATCATCACGCCACCGTCGGCCGCGACCAGGCCGTTGGCGGTGGTGCGCTCGGCACGCTTGCCGACGTCCTTCGCACCCTTGATGCGCAGGAACTCGACAGCCTTGTCGAAGTCGCCGTCGGACTCGTCGAGGGCCTTCTTGCAGGCCATCATGCCGGCGCCGGTGAGCTCACGGAGCCGCTTGAGGTCGGCCGTGGTGTAGTTAGCCATTGTGGCTCTGTCCATCCTTCTTTCGGGTAGGTCGCTTACTCGGAGGCGGCAGGCTTCTCCGCCGCGGCGGCGTCACCGCCACCGGCGGGAGCGTTCTGGCCGACGAGGAGCTCCTGCTCCCACTCCGGGAGCGGCTCGTCCGAGACGCCCGGCTGCGGCTTCTCCTCGCCGTCCGGCACACCGTTGCGGACACCCGAGCGGGCCATCAGGCCGGCGGCAGCGGCCTCGGCGACGACCTTCGTGAGCAGCGCGGCCGAGCGGATCGCGTCGTCGTTGCCCGGGATCGGGTAGTCGACCTCGTCGGGGTCGCAGTTGGTGTCGAGGATCGCGACGACCGGGATGTTCAGCTTGCGCGCCTCGCCGACGGCGATGTGCTCCTTCTTCGTGTCCACGATCCACACGGCCGAGGGGACCTTCGCCATGTCGCGGATACCGCCGAGGGTCCGCTCCAGCTTGTCCTTCTCGCGGGTGAGCATCAGGATCTCCTTCTTGGTGAGACCCTGGAAGCCGCCCGTCTGCTCCATCGACTCGAGCTCCTTGAGGCGCTGGAGACGCTTGTGGACGGTGGAGAAGTTGGTCAGCATGCCGCCGAGCCAGCGCTGGTTCACGAAGGGCATGCCCACGCGGAGCGCCTCGTTCGCGATCGCTTCCTGCGCCTGCTTCTTCGTGCCCACGAACAGGATCGAACCGCCGTGCGCGACGGTCTCCTTGATGAACTCGTAGGCGCGGTCGATGTACGACAGCGTCTGCTGCAGGTCGATGATGTAGATGCCGTTGCGCTCGGTGAAGATGTAGCGCTTCATCTTCGGGTTCCAGCGGCGGGTCTGGTGCCCGAAGTGCACGCCGGAGTCGAGCAGCTGCTTCATGGTGACGACGGCCATGGCCTGGTTCGCACCTTCTTCTTCTCTTGCGCGCCGGGGTGTGGTGCCGGCGCGGTGTCGGTTGCCGCGGAGAGGCGTTTTGCCGTCCGCCCTGGTGCCGGTGCCGGCAGCCGGACCCTCGACTCTGTTGGCACGTCGTCTCGGGACCGCCGGATGCCGCTGCCGCGAGGCAAGCGCACTGGCACGCGAAGTCGACCCGCGTTGCCACGAGCCGCGAGAGCAGTGTACGCGGTCCACCCGACGGCCGCCGACACCGGCTACCCGCTTACCGGCCAGTTGTCCACAGCCCACCCGGTTGTCCACAGACCGGCCCTCTCACCCCCCTCCCGCCCGTTCTCCCGTGCATCGTTGACCCATGCCCGCTCTCCTGCTCGTCCTCGCCCTCCTCAGCCCCTCCACCAGCGACTTCCCCGCCCGTTTCGGGTGGCCGCTGGCCCCTCCGCACACGGTGGTCCGGCCCTTCGTGCCGCCCACCACCCCGTACGGCCCCGGCCACCGCGGCGTCGACCTGGCGGGCACGCCGGGCGACCCGGTGTCGGCGGCGGGTGATGGTGTCGTCGTCTACGCGGGGCCACTGGCCGGGCGGAGCCTCGTGTCGATCAGCCACGCCAACGGCCTGCGCACCACGTACGAGCCCGTCACTCCGTCGGTCACTGTCGGGACGAGGGTCAGCCGGGGGACGGTCATCGGGCGCTTGGCAGGGGGTCATGTGGGCTGTGAGGCGGCGGCCTGCCTGCACTGGGGCACCCGCCGCGGGGACGAGTACCTCGATCCGCTCGCTCTCCTGACTTCTGGCCGAGTGCGCCTCCTCCCCTGGGACGGCGAGTGAGCGATGGGTGCCTGACCTGCAGCGGAGCGGTTGAGCGAGAGGTGGCGGATCACGGATGGTGGTTGCCGAGGGAGCAGCGCTGGCAGCCAGACGGCGACCGCCGCAGGCACCGACCAAGGGCAGCGCAACCGACCAAGGGGCGGGCGCGGGCGCAGCCGACCAAGGGCGGGCGCAGCCGACGAAGGCGCTCGCACCTCCGAGGTGGCGGTCACCGGAGGCGCTGTTGTTCGCCTCAGGCGATGGCGGCCACCGGAGGTGGCGGCACCGTCGAAGTGGTGCCCGACCAAGGCGGTAGCCGCCGCAGGCGACGGCACCGTCAGAGGTGCTGCCCCAACAAGCCGGTAGCCCGGCGGCGACGCCGCCGCCTCCGGCGGCGTCATCAGAGGTGGTCCCCGACCAAGGCGGCAGCCGCCGCAGGTTGCACCCGCGGGGCGGCGGCATCATCAGTTGGTGCCCGAACAAGGCGGCAGCCGCCGAAGGTGGCGACGTCGGCGGAGGTGTCGGCACCATCAGAGGCGGTAACCGAACAAGACGCAGTCGCCGACGGTGGCAGCACCACCGAAAGTGGGAGCACCGCCGAAGGTGGCAGCACCGGCGGAAGTAGCAGCACCACCGGAAGTAGCAGCACCACCGGAAGTAGCAGCACCACCGGAAGTAGCAGCACCACCGGAAGTAGCAGCACTGCCGAAGGTGGCAGCACCGGCGGAGGTGGATAGGCGCTGCTGGGGGCGACACCTGTCGAAGCAGTGGTCGCCGCCTCAGGCCATCTCGGTCGCCGCCGGTGGTGCCGGTCGGCGTCGGGGCCGCCGTCGTTGTGGGCCGTCGTGGTCGTTCGTGGCGGGGTGGCTTGGTGGGTGGTCCGCCTGGGTGGGCGACGGCGCGGGGCGCGTGTGCCGGTGGGCCGGTGTCCCGGTTACGCCTCGGTCTTTTCCAGCAGTTTTGCTCGCAGGCGGAGGACCGCGCGGGTGTGGAGCTGGCACACGCGGGACTCCGTCACTCCCAGGACGCGGCCGATCTCCGCCAGGGTGAGGTTCTCGAAGTAGTACAGGGTGACCACCACCCGGTCGCGTTCCGCCAGGTGGGCGATGGCCTGCGCGAGCTGGCGGCGGTTGTCCTGGTCGACCAGCAGCGCGACCGGGTCCAGTGCCTCCTGGTCCTCGAGGATGTCGGCCAGCGGGGTCGAGCCGCGGCCCGCGGCGGCTAGTTCGTCCAGCGCTACGACGCTGGTCAGCTGCAGCTGTGCGTAGACGTCCCGCAGTTCGTGCAGGGACAGGCCCAGCTCGTCGGCCAGTTCGGCGTCGGTTGGTGTGCGGCGTAGCTGTGCGCCCAGGCGTTCCAGTGCACGTTCCACCTCGCGGGCGCGGCCGCGCACCGAGCGGGGTACCCAGTCCTGGGCGCGGAGGTCGTCGAGGATGGCGCCGCGGATGCGTTGCATCGCGTACGTCTCGAACTTCAGGCCGCGCTCCGGCTCGAACTTCTCGATCGCGTCGACCAGGCCGAAGATGCCCGACTGGATGAGGTCCGCGACCTCCACGTGTGCGGGCAGGCCGGTGCCGACCCGGCCGGCCACGTACTTCACGAGCGGTGCGTAGTGCAGCACGAGCCGGTCCCGGAGCCGCTGTTCGCGGCGCTCGCCGAACTGCCGCCACAGCGCGACGATGCCCGCCTCGACGTCGTCGAACGTGCGCTGGTCGCCGGGCAGCACCCCGGCCGTCTCGCCGAAGCCGA
Organism: Actinophytocola sp. KF-1; assembly: GCF_054661535.1. Classification (NCBI taxonomy): domain Bacteria; kingdom Bacillati; phylum Actinomycetota; class Actinomycetes; order Pseudonocardiales; family Pseudonocardiaceae; genus Actinophytocola; species Actinophytocola sp. KF-1. The sequence goes on from NZ_BAAFVK010000012.1 coordinate 265,939, forward strand.
AGGTGACCGAGTGGCCGTTGGCCTCGACCAGGTCCGGCCGTGACGTGCCGTTCACCGCGGCACCCCGAGAAGGAGGCAGCACATCCACCACGGCGCGTGCCGCGGCTCCCACGTCACCAGCGCCTCCCCCGGGCACCTGCACACCGCCGATCCCGTCCCCGCCCCCGGAGACGAGCCGCTCACCAGCCCCGTCACCTCCACGCACGTCGTCCACGACCGCCCCGCCCCGCGATTCCCCTGCGCGGGCCCGGGCGGATCCAGTGTCAGGCACGTCCTGCTCCCCGGCAGCCTCGCCGGCGTTCTCCTCGACGTGCGTGCCGTTCGGCGGGGCACCGGCCGAGCCGTTCGTGCCGGGCTTCGTGCTGGTGGCGGCGCCGTTGACGCGGGCACCCGGACTCGGGACCCGGGTGCCGTTGCGGTGGGTGCCGTTCGTGCCGCCGTCGTGGTGGGCGCCGTTCGACCTGCCGTTGCGGTGGGCCGCGTCATGTTCCGTGGTCGGCCTCGGCCGGACGTCGCTCTGGACACGCGGTCCCGGGGTGCGCGGGCCCTCCGCAACGACTGTGCGCACGCCGCTGCTCCGCGCGTCGTCGACCTGCGCCCTGCTGCCGGGCGCCGACGACGTCCGCAAACCTTCCCCTGGCTCATCGGGAACGGGGGTGGGTTCGGTCATGGATTGCCTTCAGCCGTTCGACGGTCACATGGGTGTAAAGCTGCGTTGTTGCGAGCGTAGCGTGACCAAGTAGCTCCTGGACGCTACGAAGATCAGCACCACCTTCGAGCAAATGTGTCGCAGCAGAGTGACGCAGACCATGCGGTCCCATGACGGGAACACCCGGAATTGCGTTCAACGCCTCGTGCACGATACGTCGAACGCTGGCCGGTTGGAACCGACCGCCGCGTGCGCCCAGTAACAACGCGGACGGTGACGACGGCCTCGCGAGCGCGGGCCTGCCGTGCCGCAGCCACTCGCCGACCGCCTGCGCGGCGGGTTCGCCGAACGGCACGGTGCGCTCCTTGCCACCCTTCCCGAGCACCACGACCAGGTGTTTTTCGAGGTCGACGTCGTCGACGTCCAGCCCGCACAGCTCGGAGACGCGGATGCCCGTCGCGTACAGCAACTCCAGCAGCGCGTGATCACGGAGAGCGATCGCGTCCTGCTCCGCGGCGCCCGTCCGCGACGCCTCCATGACCTCGCCCGCCTGGTCCTGCCGCAGTACCGACGGCAGCTTCCGGTGCGGCCGCGGGGAGGCGAGCCGGGCCCCGGGGTCGTCGGGCAGGTGCCCGCGCCGGTGCGCCCACGCGGTGAACGTCCGCGCACTGGCCGACCGCCGCGCCATGGTCGTGCGGCTCACCCCGGCGGTCCGCTGGGCGGCGAGCCACGCGCGCAGCGCGGTGAGGTCCAGCGCCGCGACGCCCCTCCCCTGGCTCCGGTCGATGCTGCGGACGCCCCCGACCGTGGGCAGGCCGTGCAGGAACCCGAGCAGCGAGACGACGTCCGCGAGGTAGGCGCGGACCGTGTGCGCGGACAGGCCGCGTTCCAGCCCGAGGTGCCGCTCGTAGTCGGCGACCATCTCGCCGACGGCCGGGGGCAGTTCCTCCCGGCTCCGGTGCAGGTCGACCCGCGCGCGTGACTCGGACACCCATTTCACGCTGCGGCATCGCGTCGGTGCGGTCAAGTACCGCCACGCAGGTCAGTCGTGCGGATCACCTCCCTTCACCGTGCGCCAGCCCTCGTCGCCGCCCACGACGTGGCCGGTGACCTCCAGTTCGTGCAGCAGCGCGCAAACCCGGTCGAGCGGGACACCCGAGTCGACCGCGACCTGCTCGGCGTTCTTGGGCTCCGCCCGGCTGAGCGCGTCGTGGACGCGCAGTGCCTGTTCGCTGAGCCCGTCGGTGTCGCGTCTGCGTTCCGGGCGCGCGGCACCGAGGTTCTGGCCGACGGGCCCGACCGCCTCGATCACCTCCGCGACCGACCCGGCGACCACGGCGCCACCCGTCCGCAGCAGGTCGTGGCAGCCGACGGACATCGCCGAGGTGATCGGTCCGGGCACCGCCATCACGACCTTGCCGAGAGCGGCCGCCGTCGTCGCCGTGTTGCGGGCGCCGCTGCGGACACCGGCCTCGACGACGACCGTCGCCGACGACAGGGCCGCGATGAGCCGGTTCCGGACCAGGAAGCGGTGCCGGGCGGCCGTGACACCGGGCGCGTACTCGCTCACGACGAGCCCGACCTCGGCGATCCCGTCGATCAGCCTGGTGTGCCCGGCTGGGTAGGCGATGTCGATCCCACAGCCGAGCACCGCCACGGTCGGTCCGCCGGCCGCGATCGCGCCGCGGTGCGCGGCGGCGTCGATCCCGTAGGCCGCGCCGGACACCACCGTCATCCCGGCCTGGGCGAGCTGGTAGCCGAGTTCGGCCGCGACGTTCTCGCCGTAGGGGGTGGAGCTCCGCGCCCCGACGACCGAGGCCGCGCGGTCGAACAGGCTCGCGACCTGGGCGGCGCCCCGCACCCACAACCCGAGGGGCTGCCCGGAGCCGCGCAGCCCGCGGTCGGTGGGCGCTGCGAGGCTCAGGAGCTGGAACGCGGGCCAGTCCGGGTCCTCGGGCACCAGGAGACGTCCGCCCACCTTCTCCGCGGTGGCGAGGTCAGCCGCGGCGAGGTCGAGCTCCCGACGGGCCTCGGTCTCGTGCAGGACGGCGTCGGGCGCGGCACCCCGGCGCACCCGGTCGGCCGCTTCGACCGGCCCGACGATGTCGACGAACGCGTGCAATGCGAACGCGGGCGGTTCGGCGACCCGCATGAGGTACGCCCTGGCGAGCACGACCTCCTCGCCTGCCGGGGCGGTCATGCCGCTCTCCGCGGGCTGGCGGCGGCCGAGGCGGCGCAGCAGCAGTCCGGGCCCGTCGTGCCAGGGCCGGGTGGTGGTAGCCACGGGTGCGTCGAGCGAAGACACAGGCGCGGGCAGAGGCTGGGCGTGGTGCTGGGCCGCTGCGGTTGGCCGTTGTTCGGGATGCGCATCAGGAGGGTCCTTTCCGAGCGGTGTTCAAGGGGTGGGCTTCATCGCGACGACTGCACGGCAGGCAGCGCCGGTGGGGTGCAGGTCGGGCACTTGTGCCTGGTCAGGCGGCCCTGGGGGTGCGGAGGTTCATCGCTTTCTCCACGTGGTCGGGCTGGGGTGCGTCGACGCCGGCGAGGTCGGCGAGGGTCCACGACACCCGCAGACACCGGTCCGCGCCACGGGCGGTCACCGCGCCCAGGTTGAGCTGGTGGTCGAGCAGCGCCGTGGCCTTTCTGGACAGGCCGAACTCACGCCGGAGGATCGGGCCGGGTGCCTCGGCGTTCGTGCGCCAGCCGTACTTCTGCCACCGTTCCGCCGCGCGGGCCCGCGCCTCGTGGACACGAGCGCGTACGACGGCGGTCGACTCGGGTCGTGTCATGTCCGAGCGGGACAGCGCGGTGATCGGGCGCATGTGAACACGCAGGTCCACCCGGTCCAGCAGGGGACCGGAGAGCTTGGACATGTACCGGCGTTTGACGTGCGGGCTGCAGACGCAGTCGAACTCGCGCGCGGGAGCGCACGGACACGGGTTCGTCGCCAGCACGAGCTGGAACCGCGCCGGGTAGCGCACCACGCCGTCCCGCCGGGCGATGCGGATCTCGCCCTCCTCCATCGCCGTGCGCAAGGACTCCAGCCGGTCCGGGGAGAACTCGCACGCCTCGTCCAGCAGCAGCACGCCGTGGTGCGCGGCGCTGACCGCGCCGGGTTTCGCCAGACCGACGCCGCCGCCGACGAGGGCGGGTACCGAGCACGAGTGGTGCGGCGCGATGAACGGCGGTGTGGTGATCAACGGCGACTCGGGGGACAACAGGCCTGCGATCGAGTGGACCGTGGTGACCTCCAGCGCCTGCTCGTGCGTGAGCGCCGGCAGCAGCCCGGGAAGCCGGCGCGCGAGCATCGTCTTCCCGGTGCCGGGTGGTCCGATCAGCAAGAGGTGGTGGCCGCCCGCCGCGGCGACCTCCAGCGCCGACCGTGCTTCGGGCTGGCCGAGCACGTCCACCAGGTCCGGCATCTCCTCCGGTGGCGCCGGCGGGTGCGGCACCGCCGTCCTGAGGACGTCGGGTTCCCCTCGGAGCCAGCTGAGGACCTCGGTCAGGTGCTCGGCTCCGAGCACCTCCAGCTCGGTCACCAGCGCGGCTTCCGGCAGTGTCTGGACCGGCACGATCGCCCGGCGGATGTCGGCGCGGCGTGCGGCGATCAACGCGGGCAGCACGCCGCGCACCGGCCGGATCCGCCCGTCCAGGGCCAGCTCGCCGAGGAGCACCGTCCGGGCGAGCCGCTCCGGCGGCTCCACCCCCGCCGCCACCAGCACCACGCAGGCGAGCGCCACGTCGTAGCTGGAACCACCCTTCGGCAGGGCTGCCGGGGAGAGGGCGAGCGTGACCAGTTCGTCGGGCCACTTGCGCTGGCTGTTGCGGACGGCTGCCCGTACGCGTTCCTTCGCCTCGTTCAACGAGGCGTCCGGGAGGCCGACGATCTGGGTTCTCGGGCGGCCGCCGCCGATGTCGGCCTCGATCTCGACGAGGACGCCGTCGACGCCGAACAGGCCCACCGACCATGCTCTTGCCAGGGGCATCAGACGACGCCCCTCAGGTGGCTGACCTTCGGGGTCTCCCCCGCGGGCCAGAGGATCGACACGATGTCGTAGCGCGTCGGGACGTGCGGTACACCGTGGTCGGCGCGCCATCGCCGGGTCAGCCTGCGTATCCGGGCCGCCTTGGCGTCGTCCACCGCTTCCGCGGGTGGGCCGTAGTTGTCCGTGGTCCTGGTCTTGACCTCGCAGACCACGAGCGTGCTGCCGTCGGTCAGGACCAGGTCCAGCTCGCCCTCTGGGCAGCGCCAGTTCTTGGACAGGACCGTCAGGCCCTGTTCCTCCAGGTAGCGGGCCGCCAGGGTCTCGCCACGCTCGCCCGTTCGCAGATGTGCGGGCCTCGGGTGCGTCGTCTCAGTCGCCATGCCACGACCTTGCCCCGCCCGCACGGGCACGGCCACGAGCCAGTGATCAACTGTGGACAACTGGTCGGGCTGTGGACAACTCCGCTGTTCGCGGACCTCGACGACCGATTTTGTCGGTGGGGTGTGCTATGAGCCGAAGGGGCCCTCTTCGGGCAGGCGGAGCTCCGGCTTGTCCAGTTCCTCGACGTTGACGTCCTTGAACGTGATGACCCGGACGTTCTTCACGAACCGGGTGGGCCGGTACATGTCCCAGACCCAGGCGTCGGACATCCGGACCTCGAAGTACACCTCGCCGTCGGAGTCCCGCACCTGCACGTCGACACCATTGGCCAGGTAGAACCGCCGCTCGGTCTCCACCACGTACGAGAACTGCGCGACGATGTCGCGGTACTCCCGGTAGAGCTGCAGCTCCATCTCGGTCTCGTACTTCTCGAGGTCTTCCGCACTCATGCGGTTTCGCGCTCCTCCTGGTCGACGGGCGTCGGCGCCTGGCCCGGCAAACTCCCGACCTGACCATTCTGGACCACGGCGGCCGCGGCCACACTCAAGGCCACCGGGTGTGGCGCTCGCAGGCCGTGCGCGAGGCCCGCCGACGCCACGTTCACGAACGACCACCGGTGCGCACGGCTGGGTCCGTGGACCGTCAGTGCGGCACTATGAGAGCCCGTGCAGTAGCCCTTGTGCTCGTCGAAGCCGTACTGCGGGAACTCCTCGTGCAGGTCAGCCATCATGCGGTCCCTGGTGACCTTCGCCAGCACAGACGCGGCCGCGACGCAAGCCACGGCCTGGTCACCCTTGATGACCGGCATCGACGGCGCGGTCAGGCCGGGCACGCGGAAGCCGTCCACCAGCACGTATCCCGGGTGGTTGTGCAGCCGGGCGATCGCCCTGCGCATGCCCTCGATGTTGCAGACGTGCACGCCCTTGAGGTCGACCTCCTCGACCGGGATGACCACGATCGCGTAGTCGAGGGCACGCCGGACCACCTGGTCGTACATCTTCTCGCGGGCCGCGGCCGTCATGAGCTTCGAGTCCGTCAGGCCTTCGAGCCGCGCGGAATCACCCGGTCGGAGGACACACGAGGCCACGACCAGCGGGCCCGCGCACGCGCCCCTGCCGGCCTCGTCGACCCCGGCGACCGGGCCGAGCCCGCGCCGGTCGAGCGCCGACTGCAGCGCCCAGTTGCCCGACTCGCGGCGCAGCACTGGACGCGGCGGGCCGGGTTCCAGCCACCCCGGACGCACCCGTCGGGCCACTGTCACTTGCGAACTCCAGTAGATCTGATCGCCCTGCGGACCCGCTTGCCGAGCCACACGGTCGGGAACGCGGCCGCGAAACCCAGGCCGAGCGGCACGAACGGCATCGCGGCGTTCGTCACCGCGCTCTGCGGGTTGTGGTCGCCGACGCCGCGCCAGCGCGACGGCGGCAGCACGATGTAACGCGCCTTGCCGATGACATTGTCCACCGGCACGAGGCCGTTCTTGCCACCGCCACCCTGGTAGCGCGAGTCGCTCGAGTTGTTGCGGTTGTCGCCCATCACCCAGAGCATGCCGTCGGGCACCGTGATCGGCGAGAACGTCTCCTGGGTGTTGTCGCCGGGCAGCCAGTGGATGTACGGCTCGTCGAGCGGCTTGCCGTCGACCAGGACGCGGTTCTGCTCGTCGCAGCACTCGACAGTCTGCCCGCCCACCGCGATGATCCGCTTCACCACGTCGTCCTCGTTGGGGGACGCGAGCCCGAACGCGGCGCCGACGTCCTGCAGCCACGACACGAAGCCGTTGCTGGACCGGTTGGAGGAGAACTCCGACTGGTTCCACGTGCTGGGGCGCTCGAACACCACGACCTCGCCCGGCTCCGGGTCACCGAAGCGGTAGACGAGCTTGTCGACCAGCACCCGGTCGCCGTAGCAGCCGGTGCAGCCGTGCAGCGTCTCCTCCATCGACGGGGACGGGATCACGAACACCCGCGCGAGGAACGTCTGGATGAACAGGGTGAGCAGCAGCGCGACCCCGATCAGGATCGGGAGTTCCTTCCAGAACGAGCGCGGCTTCTTGTTCTTGCCCTTGGCTTTTCTGCCCGACGTGGTGGGGTCGCCGGGTTTGTCCTGATCAGCCGGGGCATCCCCCTCGTCCTCGTTGTCCCTGCTGTCTCCGGAGCGTGCGACGTCGACCACTAGAGCAGGGTACCGGTGCCCGGGCTGGCGGCTGCGGAGCGCATGCGGGGGTGTTGTCTGCCTGGCTGTGGCTGGGGATGTTGTTGATCGGGTATGGGGTTTCTGGGTGGGTTCGGGTGGGTTGCCGCGGGGGGGGGGGGCGCGGGGCGGGATCGCGTGTTGAGTCGGGATGGCGCGGCGGAGCCGCGGAGCGGCTGGCGCGGCGGAGCCGCGGAGCGGCTGGCGCGGCGGAGCCGCGGAGCGGCTGGCGCGGCGGAGCCGCGGAGCGGCTGGCGCGGCGGAGCCGCGGAGCGCGCAGTAGGGCGAGGCGCGACGAATCCGAGGACGGAGCGGCGAACTCCTGCGGTGGGTGCAGCGAAGCCGCACGACCGGCCGGCAGAGGGAGGCGGCACAGGAGGCGGCAGGGCAGGCAAGTCGGCAGGCAAGTCGGCAGGCAAGGCGGCAGGGCGAGGCGGCAGGGCGAGGCGGCAGGGCAAGGCGGCAGGGCGAGGCGGCAGGGCGAGGTTCCGCCGGGGCGGAGTCGCGTGGTTGCGGCACGGACCGGACCGCGCAGCACAGGGAGGTGCGGCGAAGGCCTTGGCGGGGGCGCGGCTAGCCGGGCTGGGGCGATGCCTCAGCCGCGAAACTTGGTCGCGTGGTGATGGGTGCGCTGGGTGCTACTTGCGGCGGCGGATTTTGCGGGTGATCCAGAGGGTTGGCCACGCGGCCAGCAGGCCCAGACCCAGTGGGGCGCCCTGCTGCCAGGCCGGGGCACCCATCGCAACCGCTTCGGAGGCCTGCGGGTTGTGGTCGCCCACGCCGCGCCAGCGGGACGGCGGCAGGACGATGTAGCGGGCCTTGCCGATCACCTTGTCGATGGGCACGACGCCGCGCAGGCCGCCGCCGCCCTGGCAGCGGGAGTCGCATGAGTCGCTGCGGTTGTCGCCCATCACCCAGAGGGTGCCCGCGGGGACGGTGACCGGGTCGAAGCGCTGGCGGGCGTCCGGGACGCCGTTCTGCCAGTAGATGTACGGCTCGTCCAGGGGCTTGCCGTCCACCAGCACGCGCCAGTCGTCGTCGCAGCACTGGACTGTTTGGCCGCCCACCGCGATGACGCGTTTGACGAAGTCGCGCTCGTCCGGTGGAGCCAGGCCGATCAGTGACCCCACGTACTGGACGCCGCGGACCAGGACGTTGCCCGACTTCGGGGCGTGGACGTCGTTCTCCGTCCACGTCTGCGGGCCCTCGAAGACGATCACGTCGCCCGGCTCGGGGTCGGAGAAGTCGTAGACGAGCTTGTCGACCAGGACGCGGTCACCCGTGCAGCCGGGGCAGCCGTGGAGGGTCTGCTCCATCGAGCCGGACGGGATCGAGTACACGCGGCCCAGGAACTGCTGGATCAGGAACGTCAGCACCAGCGCGACGGCCAGCAGTGTCAGCAGCTCGCGCCACAGCGGTTGCTTCTTGGGTGGCCTGCGGTGCTTGCCCTGCGGCTTTCCGGCCTTCCTGTCCGCCGTGCCGCCCCCAGGTCGCGACGCCGGAGTGGCTCCGGTGTCGCGGACCTTGGGGATCAGATCAGTGCGCTCCGGATCGTCTTCAGGCGTCGGAGCGTGCACGGGGTTGGCCACACAACCCAGGCTACCGGGCTGTACGGAAAATGCAGGTCAGGCCGTGGGGGCCGTCTCGCGCTTCTCCTTGATCTTCGCGGCCTTGCCGCGCAGCTCACGGAGGTAGTACAGCTTGGCGCGGCGGACGTCACCGCGGCGGTCGACCTCGACCTTGGCGATGTTCGGGGAGTGCACCGGGAAGGTGCGCTCGACGCCGACGCCGAACGAGATCTTGCGGACCGTGAAGGTCTCGCGGATGCCACCGCCCTGCCGGCGGATGACGACGCCCTTGAACACCTGGACCCGCTCGCGGGAGCCCTCGATGACTCGGACGTGGACCTTCAGCGTGTCACCCGGGCGGAAAGCCGGGATGTCGGAACGCAGCGACTTGGCGTCCAGAGCGTCCAGGGTGTTCATCGGTGTGTCCGTCCTCAACTGTTGTTCGTTCTGTCCCGAGGCGCGCGACCAACGACAAGTCAACACTCGGGGAGTCCGTGTGAGTGCGCCCAGGCATCACCCCGGTCGCAACAACCGGTCCAGTATGTCAGACCGATTTCCCCGGGTCGTCATCGGGATCTCGGACGCGGGCCAGATGAGCCAGGTCGCGCTGGTCGAGCGTGCCTTCCGGCAGGGCCGCCAGCAGGTCGGGGCGGCGTTCGAAGGTCCTCGTGAGGGCCTGGTCACGCCGCCAGCGGGCGATCGCGCCGTGATTGCCGGAGCGGAGCACCTCCGGCACCGGCAGGTCCCGCCACACCTCCGGCCGGGTGTAGCTGGGGCCCTCGAGCAGGCCGTCGGAGAACGAGTCCTGTTCGTGGGAGGCCGGGTTGCCGAGGACGCCGGGCAGGAGCCGGGCGACGGCCTCGACCATCACCATGACCGCGACCTCGCCGCCGACCAGCACGTAGTCGCCGATGGAGACCTCGTCGACGGTCATGCGGCGGGCGGCGTCGTCCAGCACGCGCTGGTCGACGCCCTCGTAGCGGCCGCACGCGAACATCAGCCAGTCCTCGCGCGCGTACTCCCGGGCCATGGCCTGCGTGAACGGGCGGCCCGCCGGCGTGGGCACGACCAGCCTCGGCGTCCCGGACGCGCACAGCTCGTCGAGCGCCTCGCCCCACACCTGCGGCTTCATGACCATGCCGGGACCGCCGCCGTAGGGGCTGTCGTCGACGGCCTTGTGGACGTCGTGGGTCCAGCGGCGCAGGTCGTGGACGTCGACCGACAGCAGGCCGCGTTCGATGGCCCGGCCCAGCAGCGCGTGGCGCAGCGGGTCGAGGTACTCGGGGAAGATCGTGACGACGTCGACACGCACTAGAGCAGGCCTTCGGGCGGGTCGATGACCACGCGGCCCGCCTTGAGGTCGACCTCGGGGACGATCGCGTGCACGAACGGGACGAGCGCCTCCGTGCCGTCCTCTTTCTTGACCACCAGCAGGTCCCCGCCGGGGCTGCGCGCGATCTCGGTGACCGTGCCGACGGACGTGCCGTCGACCTGCACGACGGCCAGGCCTTCCAGCTCGTGGTCGTAGAAGGCGTCCGGGTCGTCCGACGGCGGCAGCTCGGCCGCGTCGACCAGGAGCTGGGCGCCGCGCATCGTCTCGGCGACCGTGCGGTCCGGGACCTCCTCGAACCGCACGAGGAGACGGCCGGAGTGGGGACGGGCGGTCGTCACCGTCACGGGACGGACAGAACGGTCCCGGAGCCGCGCGGTCAGCACGGCCCCGGGAACGAAGCGTTCGTCGGGCACGTCGGTGTGGATGTCGACGGCCAGCTCACCGGAGATGCCGTGAGCCTTCGCGACGCGACCGACCAGGAGCAGCTCTGCCACTACTGGTCCGTGTCGACGACGTCCACTCGGATGCCTCGGCCGCCGATGCCGGCCATGACGGTGCGCAGCGCGGTGGCGGTGCGGCCGCCCCGGCCGATCACCTTGCCGAGGTCGTCCGGGTTGACGTGCAGCTCGAGCGTGCGACCACGGCGGGTGGTCACCAGCTCGACGCGCACGTCGTCCGGGTTGTCGACGATGCCGCGCACGAGGTGCTCAAGGGCGTCCGCGAGGAAACTCACGCGTCTTCCTTGGCACCCTCATCCGACTTCTCGTCGGCCTTCTTGGCGTCGGCCTTCTTGGCGCCACCCTTCTTCTTCGGGGTGGTGGCCTCGGTGGTCGGCTCGCTGCCGGCCTCCTTCAGGGCCTGCTCGAACAGCTCCTGCTTGGAGGTCTTCGGCTCCGCGACCTTCAGCGTGCCCTCGGCACCCGGCAGGCCCTTGAACTTCTGCCAGTCGCCGGTGATCTCCAGGATCCGCTGCACCGACTCGGTCGGCTGCGCGCCGACGCCCAGCCAGTACTGCGCACGCTCGGAGTCGACCTGGATGAAGCTGGGCTCCTCCTTCGGCCGGTACTGGCCGATCGTCTCGATCGCCTTGCCGCTGCGACGGGTGCGGGCATCCGAGACGATGACGCGGTAGTACGGCGCCCGGATCTTGCCGAGACGCTGCAGCTTGATCTTGACTGCCACGGGTTGTGGTGCTCCTCTTGATCATGTTTGGCCACCGGTGGACCGCGTGGGGTTGCGGCCCGCTGATGCCCCAAGTTGATGGCGCCATGGCACGGTGAGAGGGTCCGGCCACGACGGACAGCTAGCCATTCTGCCAGACCGTTCCGGTCAGGCGGGCATCGCCCCGACCGCGACCAGCAGCGTGGCCACCGCGGGCAGGAAGTTGTTGACCTGGTGGGCGATGATGCTCGCCCCCAGACGGCCGGTGAACAGCCGCGCCAGTCCGATCGGGATCCCGATGACCAGCAACAACGACGTCCGCAGCGGTTCGAGGTGGCTGACCGCGAAGATGATGGTGGTGAGGAAGAACACGGCCCAGCGGCCCCACTTGAGCCGTTCGAGCGCGCCCCACAGCAGCCCGCGGTAGATGATCTCCTCGCACACCGGGCCGATCAGCCACACGAACAGGAACATGGTGATCGCGAGCCCGATGGGCATGCGCTGGCTGTCCACCAGGGCGCCGACCGCCGACTGGGCGTTCTGGTCGCCGACGAGGTTGGTCCACAGGAACGCCGCGAACGTCGTGCAGATCAGGCCGATGAGGCCCCACTTGATCCCGGCCTTGACGTCCTCGGCGCGCATGGACCAGCGCAGGTCGATCCTCGGCCCGTTGCCGCGCAGCCTGGTGACGAGCAGCGCCACGCCCGTCGCGAGCAGCGTGGGCACCATCGTGCCGACGACGATGACGGTCGGTGAGCCACCGGAGCCCGGCGCGATGATCCCGACGAGCGCGCCGATGACGACCGCGGACAGCACGAACACGGCGAACACGAAAAGGAACGCGCCGAAGCCCCACCTGTGGGTGCGTACCTCCGAGGGGTCGGCGACGTCGGGCGTGGGCGTCGCTTCCCGCTCGGTCGTCACCTACCTCAGGGTAGTGCGTCCGCGCCCGGCGAACCGGTTGGATCACGTGTCAAATGACGGCCTAAAGAATGACACGGCCCCGCAGGACGATCCGGCTCGGTGCGCGCAGGGCCGCCAGATCCGTCGTCGGATCGGTGTCGTAGACGATGACGTCGGCCGCCGCGCCCTCCTCGATGCCGCGGAAACCCAGCCACTCGCGGGCCCGCCACGACGCGCTGGCGAGCGCGTCCGCGCGGGACAGGCCCATCTCGTGCAGGGCGACGATCTCGTCGACGATCCGGCCGTGTGCGATGCCGCCGCCCGCGTCGGTGCCCGCGTAGACCGGCACGCCGGCCTCCACCGCGGCGCCGACGGTCTGGCGGACGCGGGCGTACAGGTCGAGCATGTGGTCCGCGTACACCGGGTACTTGCTCGCGCCCGCCGCGAGGCCGGGGAACGTCTCGATGTTGATCAGCGTCGGGACGAGCGCGGTGCCGTGGTCGACCATGAGGTCGATCGTGTCGGCGGTGATGCCGGTGCCGTGCTCGATGCAGTCGATGCCCGCGCGGATCAGGCCGGGCAGCGCGTCCTCGCCGAAGACGTGGGCGGTGACCCTGGCGCCCGCGTCGTGGGCGACCTTGATCGCCTCGGCCAGCACGTCGTCCGGCCACAGCGGGGCGAGGTCGCCTGCCTCGCGGTCGATCCAGTCGCCGACGAGCTTGACCCAGCCGTCGCCGTCCGCCGCCTGCTCGGCGACGGCCGCGGGCAGCTGGGCCGGGTCCTCCAGCTCGTCGCTGACGAAGCGGATGTACCGCTTGGGCCGCGCGATGTGCTTGCCAGCGCGGATGATTCTCGGCAGCTCCAGCTTTTCCTGCAGCGGCCGGGTGTCCAGCGGGGCACCGCAGTCACGGACCAGCAGCGTGCCGGCGTCCCGGTCCGTCAGCGCCTGGCGCTCGGCCTCGTCCAGGTCCTCGGCGGCCAGGCCGATGTGGCAGTGCGCGTCGACGAGGCCGGGCACGAGGAACCCGCCGTCGGAGATCGTCTCCGCGTACGGGACCGGGGCCAGGCGGATGCGCCCGTTGACGATCCACAGGTCGCGGGTCTCGCCATCGGGGAGCACCACGCCCCGCATGTGGAGCGCCGGCATGCGCTACTTGTCCTTCTTCGGGAACTTGAGCTTCGACGGGTCGAAGCCCGGCGGCAGGCCCTGGTCCAGTCCGGCGAGACCGGGTGGGAGTTCGTTGAGGCCGGGCGGCATCTTCGACAGGTCGGGCATGCCGCCGGGGAACGCGGGCAGCCCACCGCGCACCTTCGGCGGAGTCGGGCCCCGCCCCTTGCCCTTCTTGCCCTTCTTGCCCTTGCGCGACTTGCTGCCGCCGCGGCCCGCGCCGGGGAAACCGAACCGGCCGGCCATCTGCTGCATCATCTTGCGGGCCTCGTAGAAGCGGTTCACGAGGTCGTTGACCTCGCGGATCGCGACGCCGGAGCCGCGGGCGATGCGTGCGCGCCGGGAGGCGTTGATGATCTTCGGGTCCTGGCGCTCGGCCGGGGTCATGCCGCGGATGATCGCCTGCAGCCGGTCGAGGTGCTTGTCGTCGACCTGCGCGAGCTGGTCCTTCATCTGGCCGGCGCCGGGCAGCATGCCGAGCAGGTTCGCGATCGGGCCCATCTTGCGGACCGCGAGCATCTGCTCGAGGAAGTCCTCCAGGGTCAGCTCGCCGGTGCCGATCTTGGCGGCGGCGGCCTCGGCCTGCTCCTTGTCGAACGCCTGCTCGGCCTGCTCGATGAGGGTGAGCACGTCACCCATGCCGAGGATGCGGCTCGCCATCCGGTCGGGGTGGAAGGCGTCGAAGTCCTCGAGCTTCTCACCGTTGGAGGCGAAGAGGATCGGCTGGCCGGTGACCTCGCGAACCGACAGGGCGGCACCACCGCGGGCGTCGCCGTCGAGCTTGGTGAGGACGACGCCGGTGAAGCCGACGCCGTCGCGGAACGCCTCGGCGGTGGTGACGGCGTCCTGACCGATCATGGCGTCGACCACGAACAGGACCTCGTCCGGCTGCGTGGCCTCGCGGATGTTCGCGGCCTGCCGCATCATCTCCTCGTCGACACCCAGCCGGCCGGCGGTGTCGATGATGACGATGTCGTGCTGGGCGCGCTTGGCCTCGTCGATCGAGCGGCGGGCCACGTCGACCGGGTCGCCGACGCCGTTGCCCGGCTCGGGCGCGTAGGTCGGGACACCGGCACGCTCACCGACGACCTGCAGCTGGTTCACCGCGTTGGGGCGCTGGAGGTCGCAGGCGACGAGCAGCGGGGTGTGGCCCTGGCCGGCGAGGTAGCGGGCGAGCTTGCCGGCGAGCGTGGTCTTACCGGAACCCTGCAGGCCGGCGAGCATGATCACCGACGGCGGGTTCTTCGCCAGGTTCAGCCTGCGGGTCTCGCCGCCGAGGATCTTGACCAGTTCCTCGTTGACGATCTTGACGACCTGCTGGGCCGGGTTCAGCGCACCGGAGACCTCCGCGCCCTTGGCGCGCTCCTTGATGGCGGCGATGAACGTCCGGACCACTGGAAGCGCGACGTCCGCCTCCAGCAACGCGATCCTGATCTCGCGCGCGGTGGCGTCGACGTCGGCCTCGGACAGCCGGCCGCGGCCGCGGAGGTTCTGCAGGACCGACGTGAGCCGATCGGAAAGAGTGTCGAACACCCTGTCGAGGGTAGCCGGTTGGGTGATCGGGCCGCCGGGATGGGCCCGACCCCTCGACGGACCCGATCCCGGCCTACCCAGTTGCGCACCCTCCCCGATGCGCAGGTGAAGCCTCTCGTCTCCGCCGCCCGGAGGGCAGCGCGAAGTCCCCCGTATCCGCCTAGGGGTTACTACTCACCCGCGAGTCACGCCCTCGAACACCGCGAGTCGCGCTCTCAGACATAGCGAGTTGTCGGTTTCGTGCAGATCTTGGTCGCGCTCGGGCCAGCCGGATGTGCACGAAATCGACAACTCGGTGTGCGTGAGAGCGCGACTCGCGCTGTTTGAGAGCGTGACTCGCGCTGTTTGAGAGCGTGACTCGCGGGTTAGCAGGCTGTCAGGACTGCTCTTTCTATTTCTTTGCGCCAGGTTTCGTTGGTGGTGTCGCCGGTGGTGTTGGCCAGGCTGAAGCTTGCGATGGCTGTGCCGCCCACCTGCATGGCGCGGGCCCACAGGACGTTCGCGCCGCGGTGTTCCAGGGCTTCCGCCACGCCGTGGAGGAGGCCAAGGCGGTCGGCTGCCCGCAGTTCCAGGACGACGTCCTTGCTGTCCGCACCGCCGTCCGCCTCGTCGTCGAACCACAGGACCCTGGGCTCGGGTGGGTCGTCCTGTTCCGTCGCGTAGTCGCGTTCCTTCGCGGCCAGCTTCTCCGCCAGCGGGAGGGAGCCGGTCACCGCTCTCGTGAACTGTTCGCGCAGCAGGCCCGCGTCCGGCAGGGAGCCGAAGCGCGGGGACACCGAGAAGACGTCGACCGCCGCGCCCGCGTGCGAGCGCAGTTCCGCCGCGTGGACCTTCAGCGAGTGCAGGGCCAGCACCCCCGCCGCCCGCGACAGCAGGCCCGGGCGGTCCCGCGCGACCAGCGTGATCGTCGCGAACGACTGGCCGGACGGGACCACGATGACGTCGGGTTTGCCGGACTCGGCGACGGTCTCGGCGAGCGTCTTCTGTTCGTCGGTCAGCGGCGCGGGTGGCTCGTGCCGCTCCCCCGCCATGCGGCGCCTCGCCCGCGACACCAGGTCGGCGACCAGCGACGCCTTCCAGTCGGTCCACACGCCGGGCCCGGTGGCGAGCGAGTCGACCTCCGCGAGGGCGTGCAGCAGCTCCAGCAGCACCGGGTCGCCGTCGAGGGTGTCGACGACGCGCTGCACCGTCGCCTCGTCCTCGATGTTGCGGCGGGTCGCCGTGTGCGGGAGCAGCAGGTGGTGGCGGACCATCTCGGACAGCGTGGCGACGTCCTGGGCAGGCAGCCCGAGCCGCTCCCCCACCTGCTTGGCGAGTGCCGCGCCCACGACGGAGTGGTCCTGGTCGCGGCCCTTGCCGATGTCGTGCAGCACGGCGCCGATCAGCAGCAGGTCCGGCCGGGACACCCTGGTCACGAGCTTCGCCGCGTTGGCGGTGGCCTGCACGAGGTGCCGGTCCACGGTCCACACGTGCGCGGCGTCGCGGGGCGGCAGGTCGCGGACCGCACCCCACTCGGGGAACAGCCGCGCCCACAGCCCGGTCCGGTCCAGCGCCTCGATCACGTCGATGAGGCCCTCACCCGCACCCAGCAGCGACACCAGCTCCTGGCGCACGTCCGCGGGCCACGGCGCACGCGGCTCCGGTGCCGACTCGCCCAGCCGGGACAACGTGCCCGGCGCGATCGGCCGGCCCGTGCGGGCGGCCGCCGCGGCGACGCGCAGCAGCAGGCCGGGGTCCCGGCTCGGGTCGACGTCACGGGCCAGCGTGACCTCGTCGCCGTTGAGCACGACCCCCTCGGCGAGTGGTCTGCGCTGCGGCTGGCGGCGCAGCACGCCGAGCACCTTGCGGCCGTGGCGGGACGGCTGGATCACGCGGAACGCCACGTCCAGCGCGTACGCGACCGCGCGCCCGGCCCCGGACAGGGCCCTGGCCAGCGCGAACCGGTCGCCGATGCCCAGGACGGACGCGATCTCGTCACCGTCCTGCGGCATGAGCACGTCGCGGGGCCTGCCCGCGATGCGGCGGAGTTCGGTGCGGGTGTCCAGGAGCAGCTTGCGTGCCTGCGACACCTCGCCGGAGGGCCGGTCGACGAGCTGGGCGAAGGCGAGCGCGTCGAGCACCGCCAGGTCGCGCAGGCCGCCGCGGCCGTGCTTGAGATCGGGTTCCACCCAGTGCGCGACCTCGCCGCTGCGCTGCCACCGCGTGCGCGCCGAGTCGACGATGTCGTCCACCCGCCGCCGCACGCCGGTGCGCCAGGCGTCCCGCGCCGCGTCGGCCAGCACGCGGGTCAGTTCGGCGTCGCCCGCGAGGTGCCGCGCGTCGAGCAGGCCCATCGCGGTGCGCAGGTCGTCCGCGGCGACGGAGATCGCCTCGGGCACGGTCCGCACGGAGTGGTCGAGGCCGACACCGGAGTTCCACAGCGGGTACCAGAGCTGCTCGGCGACCTTCTCGACACGGCCGCCGGACTTGCCCGCTCGGGTGTCGTCGTGCACGAGGACCAGGTCGAGGTCCGAGTACGGCACGAGCTCCCGCCGGCCCAGCCCGCCGACGGCGACCAGCGCGATCCCGGCGCTGTCCGACGCGATCCCGGCCTGGGCGGCGTGCACGGTGAGCCAGAACTCGTGCAGATCGGTCAGGGCCTCCCGCAGGACGTCCGGACCGAGCCTTCCGGCCTGGTGCACTGCGCCTGATGGTTCGCTCCGCAAGCTCCGCGAAGTGCTCCGGCCGAGCAGCCGGTCGCGGGCCAGCACCAGGTCGGCAGCAGTGGGGGCGGCCTGGACCTCGCGGCCGGCCGCCCCCTCCCCCCGAGGCGCCATCAGAGCGCGTCGGTGCCGCGCTCTCCGGTGCGCACCCTGACCACGGTGTCCACCGGCGTGACCCAGACCTTGCCGTCGCCGATCTTGCCGGTCCGCGCGGCCTCGACCACGGCCTCCACCACCTTGTCCCCCAACGTGTCGTCGACCAGGACCTCGACCCGCACCTTCGGCACGAAGTCGACCGAGTACTCGGCACCGCGGTAGACCTCGGTGTGGCCCTTCTGCCTGCCGTACCCCTGGACCTCGCTGACCGTCATGCCCAGCACGCCGACCTGCTCCAGTGCGGCCTTGACGTCATCGAGCGTGAACGGCTTGATGATCGCCGTAACCAGCTTCATGGTTCAGCCTTCCTTGCTCGCGCTTGCCGGGACCTTGTTACCGGACAGCGCGTCCGCTGCCTTGGAGATCGGCGACGACCCGCTGCGCAGACCGGAGAACTCGTACGCGCTCTCGGCGTGTTCCGCCTCGTCGATGCCGGTGACCTCCTCCTCGTCGGACACGCGCCAGCCCATGGTGACCTTGATCAGGTAACCGATGATCAGCGTGACCACGAAGGAGAAGGCGAGGACCGCGAACGCGCCGACCGCCTGCTTGCCCAGCTGGGTGACACCGCCGCCGTAGAACAGGCCGGACACGCCCGTGTCGTTGACGTAGGTGGTCTGGAAGAGACCGATCGCCAGGGTGCCCCACAGGCCGCCGACCAGGTGGACGCCGACCACGTCGAGCGAGTCGTCGAAGCCGAACCTGTACTTGAGGCCGACCGCGAGTGCGCAGAACGCACCGGCGAGGACACCGATCAGCAGCGCGCCCCAGGTGTCGACGAACGCACAGGCCGGGGTGATCGCGACCAGGCCGGCGACCACACCGGACGCGGCGCCGAGACTGGTGGCGTGGCCGTCGCGGAGCCGCTCGACGAGCAGCCAGCCGATGATCGCGGCGGCGGTGGCGGAGAAGGTGTTGATGAACGCGACACCCGCGAGACCGTTGGCGGCGAGCGCCGAACCGGCGTTGAAGCCGAACCAGCCGAACCACAGCAGACCGGCGCCGAGCATCACGAACGGCAGGTTGTGCGGCTTCATCGGCTCCTTGGGCCAGCCGCGCCGCTTGCCGACCACGATGGCGAGCGCGAGCGCGGCCGCGCCGGCGTTGATGTGGACCGCGGTGCCGCCTGCGAAGTCGAACGCGACGAGGTCGTTGGCGATCCAGCCGCCGACGTGGCCCGAGTCGTTGCTGAAGTCGAACACCCAGTGCGCGACCGGGAAGTACACGATCGTCGCCCACAGACCCGCGAACAGCATCCACGCGCCGAACCGGACCCGGTCGGCGATGGCGCCCGCGATCAGCGCGACGGTGATGACCGCGAACATCGCCTGGAACGCGACGAAACCGGTGGTGGCCAGCGCGTCCTCGTTGCCGATCAGACCGGAGAGACCGATGTACTGGGTGACGTCACCGATGAGCCCGCCGCCGACGTCGTCACCGAAGGCGATGGAGTAGCCGTAGATGACCCACAGCACACCGACAACGGCGATTGCTCCGAAGCACATCATCAGCATGTTGAGCACGCTCTTGGTGCGCACCATGCCGCCGTAGAAGAACGCCAGCCCCGGTGTCATCAACAGCACCAGGGCGGCACTGGTGAGCAACCAGGCCGTATTCCCTTCCACGCTTTCCTCCTCCGCTGAACGGGCATCGACTTGCGGAGGAGCATTCAAAAACCACGTTTCGCAGGATCGCGTGCTGTGTTTCACAGCGGTGAACTGTCGGAGCGTTCGTGTTACGAGCACGTTTCCGGGTCCGCACCGCTACCCTCGCGGCATCACCGGTCTGCAGCCCGTGTCCGCCGAGGCGGTCACCGACCCCGCCTGGCTCGCCGCCGCGCTGGCCGCGACGACGAGCCGGTTCCGGCTGACCGGCACCGCGACCGCGGGTGTCCTGTGGTGGTACTCGGCCAGCTCGGTCCTGCTCGGCCCGGTCGCCGAGTCGTACGTCCGCGGCGGGCGGGCCGCCGATCCGGCACTGGCCTCGATGACGCTGTTCCTGCACCAGGACGGGCGTGTGCTCGACGCCCGCTCGTCGTCCACTGTGGACCCGGCGGAGGCGCCCGCGCGGACCGCCGCCGCGGTCGCGACGTGTGTGGACGCGGTCGCGGCGGCGTCGGCGGCGAGCACGCGGGCGCTGTGGGCGATCGCGACCGACTCGCTCGCCAACCGGGTGCTGTGGGCGGGCGGCACCGACGCCCATGCGGTCGCACTGGCGGCCGACGACCGGTTTCCCGTGCCGCGCTACGTGACGGTCGGCGGGCAGCGCGCGGTGCGGCGGGCGTCGTGCTGCCTCGTGTACGAGGCGCCGGGGCAGCAGAAGTGCGTCAGCTGCCCGCGCCAGACCCCCGATGATCGGTTGCGACGGTTGCGGCAGGCGCTCGGCCGGTAGCCCGCGGGTCAGGAGATGTAGACCGGCAGCGCGCGTTCGCGGACGCGGAACGAGAAGCGGCGGCCGAGCGGGCCGACCTCACCGTCGAGTGCGATCCTGCGGTTGCCGTCGAGGAGGACGACGTCGACCGAGGACACCTCCGCGTGCCGGTACACGTGCGAGGTCGACAGGGTGCCCGTGAGCGAGGCGATCAGGAACCGCGCACGGGAGTACGGCACGTCCGCGCGCAGGTAGCGCACGTCGAGCTTGCCCGAGGCGAGCGACGGGCGGCGGGCCGCGCCGAAGCCCTTCGGCTCGTAGGACCCGTTGCCGACGAACAGCATCCAGACGAGCCGTTTGTGCCCGTTCAGCATGATGCTGAGCGGTTTGGCGCTGCGCAGGGTGCGGGTGGTGGCGAGCAGCACGGCCGCCCACTTGGGCCAGCGGGTCTGCAGCTTTTCCCGCAGCCGCACGGTTTCCGGGTAGCCGCCGAGGCTCGCGGTGTTCACGAACACGCGCCGTTCGACCTCGTCGCCGCGGCCCGCGACCTCGACCTCGCCCACGTCGCACACCGCGACCGAACCCGCGCGGGACGCGGCCTGCGCCTCGTCGAGGTGCTCGATGCCGACGTCGCGGGCGAAGTGGTCCAGCGTGCCGGCGGGCACCAGCACCAGCGGCAGGCCGTGGTCGACGGCGATGCCGGCGACGCACGCGACGGTCCCGTCCCCGCCGACGGCGCCGATGGCCCGGACGCCGTCGTTCTGGACCTTCTTGGTGACCTCCGCGACCACGTCCAGGTCCGGCTCGATCTCGATCACGTCCGCGCGCGGCCACGCCTTGCGGACCTCGTCGCTCGCCTGCCCGCTCGAGCCGGCGCCCGGGTTCACGACGAGCACGAGACCGTCGCCGTCGCCCAGCTCGGCCGCGGTGTCGAGCCTGCGGGGGCCTGCCGGGAGGTCCTTCTGGTGCGGCCACCAGTGGCGGGTCGCGTAGGCGGCGCCCACGCCGATGGCCGCGCCGGCGGCGACGTCCGTCGGCCAGTGCACGCCGGTGTGGACGCGGCTGTACGCGACGGCCGCGGCCAGCGGGAACACGGCGGCACCGGCACCGCGGTGCTCCATGGCGACGGCCGAGGCGAACGCGAACGCGGACGCGGAGTGCCCGGACGGGAAGGACGACGACGTCGGCCGCCTCATCATGCGGCGGTAGACCGGCAGCAGCTCCGCGGCCGGGCGGCGGCGCGGGAACAGGCGCTTGGCGACGCCGCTCGCGGCGAAGCTCGCGAAGCCGATGGCGACGACGCCGCGCAACCCGGCCCGCCTTGTCGCGCCCTTCCTGGAGACCAGCAGCGCCGCGAGCGCGAACCACAGTTTGCTGTGGTTCGCGGCCTGGCCGAGTGTCTGGAAGCCCTTGTCGACCGGGGTCCGGGGGATGAGGCCGCTGCGCCGGACGAGTTCGGCGTCGATCCGACCAACCCGGCGAAAGCGGCGCCTGAACAGTGTCCGCACCGCCGTGGGGTACCGCGGCGGTGGAAGTCGAAACATCTTCAGTCGGTGACGAACCACTGCCCGTCCAGGTAGGACAGCTCGGCGTCGCCGAGGTCGCCCGGGGTGAACGCGACGGCGGCACGGACCGCGGCGGCCGGGATCAGGACGGTCCCGCCCTTCTCCGTGACCTGCGCCGGGTCGACCGTGGCCTCGGCCAGCGCCGCCTTCTGCTCCGGCGAGATCATCGACAGCGCCACCGGCATGGTCTGCTCGCAGGGGCCGAAGCCCTGGTCCTCGGCCTTCTTGGCGGCCGGGCCGGCGATCTCGCACATGGTCGGCACGTCGGAGGCGCCGATCGCGTGCAGGTACCGCTCGTAGCGCGCGATGGCACCCTCGGTCGTGGGGCCCGCGGGGGCGGTGGTGGTGGTCGTGGGCGCCGGGGTGGTCGTGGTCGTCGGTGCGGTCGTCTTCGAGGTGGGCGGGGCGACGGTGGCGGTGAGGTCGAGCGTGGTGGCGAGGCCCCAGTGGTCGGACTCGTGGCTGACGAAGCGGACGGTGTCGCGCGTGGCGACACCCCGCGCGAGGATGTAGTCGATGCGCTTGGTGCCCAGTTGCTTGCGCTTCTCGTTGCTGGTCGGGCCCTTGTCGCGCGCGACGTCGGTGTACCCGTACCGGTCCATGAACGCGCGGATCGCGTCGACCGTCCTCGGGTTCGGGTACGGCTGGCCCGGCACGAAGTCGATGGCCTGGTTGAAGTCGCCGGTCACCACGGCCGGGCCCGGGCGCGCCTCGGTGACCTCCTGGATCGCGGCCACGTCCGCCGCCCGTTTCTCGTCGGCGACCTGGTCGCCCAGCGCGAGGTGGGTGTTGTAGACCGCCACCTTCCCGGCCGCGGTGGTGATCTCCGCACCCATGAACGACCGGCCGCCCGAGGGCAGCATGATGCCCTGGTCGGCATTCGTGCCGTCGTCCTTCACCCCGTCGTCGGTGATGGGCTGCTGTGCGGTGATGCCGTCGCCGATGCGGATGAGCTGTGCGTTGCCCGCGGGCACGTCCTGGTAGCCCGGCCGCGGTCCGGACTCGCCCTTCTGCCCGGTGTAGTAGGTGGCCTTCACGGAGAACGCCCAGTTCAGCTGCCACTCCTCGCCGGTCTTCTCGCTGAGGATCCCCCGCAGCTCCCGCGCGGCGGGCAGTGCCATCTCCTGCAGGTTCGCCACGTCGCCGCGCTGGGCGAGGATGTCGTCGGCGAGGAGCTCGAAGTCGGCGGTGGTCGCGTCGGTGCCGCGCGCGTTGCCCGCGAGGTTCATGTAGCCCATGGCGGCGTTGAGGTCCACGATCCGGACCTCGTCGTCGTGGGCGGCGGCGGTCGGTCCCGGCGGCGGTGTGTCCCCGTCGCACCCGGCCAGGGCGGCGGCGACGGCCATCAGGAGAACGAGTTTCCGCGACACGCGCCCATCATCGGGGAGACCGGGGGCCGCCTGCCAACCGAACACGCCTACGTGTGCGGCGCCTGTGCCTCCGGGATCTCGGTGAACGGGCGCTGCGCGACCAGGTCGGCCGCTTCCGCCTCCGGCAGGCCGGCCTCGACGAGCGCCGCCGTCGCGTCGCGTGCCGGGAGGGTGTTGAGCCAGCGGCACACCAGGTCCGTCTGCCCCGCCTCGGTCAGCGCGCCGTGCAGGCGCAGCCGCGCCATGCCGCCGTCGGGGTAGACGTCCATGCGGACGTGGGTCACCGCGGGACCGTGCACGCGGAAGCGGTGCCGCGTGTCGGGCTGCAGGCGGGTCCTGGGCAGCAGTTCCACCCAGTCGTCGCCCACGCGGCCGGACAGCGACGCCCAGCCCGGCGCGTTCCCCTTGAAGTGACTGGTGTCCAGCTCGGCCATGCGCACCACGCCCTCCGCGGCGAGCCGGACCGAGATCCAGTCGTTGTCGTCGTCGCGGCGCCGGGCGGTCTCCCAGCCCTCCCCCATCACCTGCGCGAAGCCGGGGGCGATCAGGTTCGCGGGCGACGAGTAGAACATGTTGCTGCAGCCGTCGATCGTCGCGCCGTGCTCCAGTGCGGCGAGGTCGAGCGAGGCCAGGTCGAGGAACCTCGGGTCGGCGACCGGGGTGCCGTGCACCCGCAGCCGCGCCACGCCGCCGTCGGGGTCGATCGTCAGCCGGACGTGCGTGTACCGGCGGGCGTCGTCGACCTCGAACGGGTTCTTCGTGTTGCCCAGCAAGGGAGAGCGTGGCACGAGCGGCTGCCAGTCCGCTGCCGCCAGCTCCTCCGGCGACGGGTAGCCGTCCACGGACGCGCCGTCCACCCAGCAGAACGGCGGGTAGTTGCCGGTGAAGTAGGCGGTGTCCACGACGATCCCGCGCACCACGCCGGGCAGCCCGAGCCGGACGACGGCCTGGTCGACGCCCGGTTCGCGCCGCCGCCGGGTCTCCCAGCCGTCGTAGATCTGTCCTTTGTGGCCGAACGTGGCGGGCTGGAACACCGGTTCCTGCGGGCGGATCAGGTTCTCCCGCTCGGCGAACAGCTCGTCGTTGGCCCACAGCACGCTGCCCCCGGCCCGGCGGGACGCGAGATCGGGAAACCCGGTGAAGTCCATCAGCGCTCCAGAAGTTTGCCGTGGGGGTGCTCGCCGGTGACCTCGCGGCCGCGCAGCCACGTCCGCCGCACGACCCCGGTCAGCGTGCGGCCGTGATAGGCGGAGACCGCGTTGCGGTGGAACAGGTCCGCGACGTCCACGGTGAACTCGGCGTCCGGCGCGAACACGCACAGGTCCGCGTCCCGCCCGACGGCGATGGCGCCCTTGGCGGTCAGCCCGACGAGGTCCGCGGGCGCCGCCGACATCCACCGCACCACGTCGGTCAGCGGCACACCGCGCCGTCGCGCCTCGGTCCACACGGCGGGCAGCCCCAGCTGCAGGCCCGCGATGCCACCCCACGCCTCGCCGAAGTCGCCGGTGTCGAAGCGTTTCAGGTCGGCGGTGCACGGCGAGTGGTCGCTCACGACGCAGTCGATGACGCCGTCGACGAGGCCCTGCCAGAGCGCGTCCCGGTTGGCGGCGTCGCGGATCGGCGGGCAGCACTTGAACTGCGTTGCGCCGTCCGCGATCTCCTCAGCGGTCAGCGTGAGGTAGTGCGGGCAGGTCTCGACGGTGAGCGCGACCCCGTCGCGGCGCGCGGCCGAGATCATCGGCAACGCGCCGGCCGACGACAGGTGCAGCACGTGCACGCGGGCGCCCGTGCGCTTGGCGAGGTCGATGAGCGTGGCGATCGCCCGGTGTTCCGCCTCCTTCGGCCGCGACGCGAGGAAGTCGCGGTAGGCGCGGCCGTGCGGGTCCGGCGCGTGCTCGATGAGGTCGGGGTCCTCGGCGTGGACGATCATCAGCGCGTCCAGCCCGGCCAGCACCTCGAGCGCCGACCGCAGCTCGTTCGCCGACAGGTACCCGAACTCGTCGACGCCGGAGTGCAGCAGGAAGCACTTGAACCCGAACACGCCTGCCTCGTGCAACGCGGGCAGCTCCGCCAGGTTGCCGGGCACCGCGCCGCCCCAGAAGCCGACGTCGACGTACGTCTGACCGAACGCGGTGGCGCGCTTGACGTCCAGCGCGACCACGTCGGTCGTGGGCGGCACGCTGTTGAGCGGCATGTCGACCAGCGTGGTCACCCCGCCCGCCGCGGCCGCGCGCGTGGCGGTCGCGAAGCCCTCCCACTCGGTGCGGCCGGGGTCGTTGACGTGCACGTGGGTGTCGACGAGGCCCGGCAGCAGCACCTCGTCCCCGGCCAGGTCGACGAACGCGGGACCGTCGAGCTCGTCGCCGACCGCGACGATCACGCCGTCGGCGATGCCCACCGCGCCCGGCCGCTCCCCCTCCGGCGTGATCATCCGCCGGGTGCGGATGACGAGCTCCGGTTGTGTCACAGGGACTCCCGTCTGACCAGCCTGCCCAGTTGTTCCCCGGACAGCCCGCACAGCTCCTCGACGTCGGCGGCGGAGAGCGCGCCGCAGTCCACCGCCCGCCGCATGGACATCGCGAGTGCCTGCGCGGTCGCGGGCTCGTCCAGGACACCGGCGTCGGCCTTGTCCACATAGGCGCGCAAGCGCTTGGCGTCGGCGGCCGCGTTGCCGAGGTAGAACGCGTAGTTGGCGGCGTAGCGGGTGACGAGCTGCGCCGGGTGCAGGTCCCAGCCCTGGTGGAAGCCGTGGGTCAGGGACCGCAGTGTGTAGCCGAAATGCGTGCGCCACGCCGCGTGCACGGCGTCCCGGTCGCCCACCGGCAGCACGTTCGTGGAGCCGTCGGACAGCCGCACCCCCGTGCCCGCCGCGCTGACCTGCATGACGTGCCGGGCGAAGTCGCACGCCGCGTGCCCGAGGTGCTGTTCACCGGCGGACAGGCCGCACGCGGCGGTGTAGTCGTAGGTGCCGAAGTGCAGCCCGGACACCCGGCCCTTGCCCGCGGTGATGAACCCCGGGATGGCGAGCGCGCCGTCGGCGTCCACGATGGACTGCGTGGTCTCGATCTGGATCTCGAACCGCAGCCTGCCCGCCGGCAGGCCGAGCCGGTCCTCCAGCACCTCGAGCAGCTCCACCAGGATCGCGACCTGCTCGACGGCGGTGACCTTCGGGAACGTGAGCACCAGGCCGGCGGGCACCTCGGTCAGCTGCGAGAGGAACAGGTCGAGCGTGCGCACGCCCCGTTCGAACAGCTCGAACGACTTGAACCGGATGCCCGCCCACGGGGTGCCCAGCGTGGCGGCCAGTCCCGCGCACCGGACCGCGTCGGCGTCCTCGTCGGCGTCGGGGCGCAGGCCGTAGCCGTCCTCGAAGTCGATCCGCAGGTCCTCGACCGGTTCGCTCGAGAGCTTCGCGACCACCTTGTCGTGCACCGGTCCGGCCAGGTCCGGGGGCAGGCCGAGCACCTCGGCGAACGCGTGCGGGCCCGGTGCGTGCTCCGCCAGCGCCGCGAGGGCGGCCGCGCCCCACCGCGCGGGCAGGTCGCCGGTGACCTGGTCGGCGGGGACGTAACACGTGTGCACGGGCTGCCGCCCGCCGGTGTCGCCGGGGTAGCGCGCCGCCCGCGCGGCGTCCACGGCGGACAACCGGCGGGCGACCCCGGCGAGCAGCGACCCGTCCAGGGACGTGCGCACCTCAGATCCGCTCGTAGGCGGGCAGGGTGAGGAAGTCGGGGAAGTCGTCGGCCAGCGCGACCTGTTCGAACAATTCGCACGCAGGCGCGAGGTGCTCGGCGGGGATCACGTCGGTGAGCGCCTCGCGCACGTCGGCCAGCAGCTCGCGCACCAGCTCGGCGGTGACCGTGGCGCCGGTGTCGAGCTTGACCTCGTTGCGCACCCACTGCCACACCTGCGACCGGGAGATCTCGGCGGTCGCCGCGTCCTCCATCAGGTTGTGGATGGCGGCCGCGCCGTTGCCGCCCAGCCACGACGCGAGGTAGCGGACGCCGACGTCGACCGCGCCCCGCAGCCCGGCGGCGGTGGTGTTGCCCGGCGTGGACTTGACGTCGAGCAGCTGGTCGGCGGTCACCGACACGTCCGCGCGGAGCTTGTCCAGCTGGTTGGGCCGGTCCCCGAGGACGGCGGTGAACTCCTCGTCGCAGATCGGCACCAGGTCGGGGTGCGCCACCCACGAGCCGTCGAACCCGTCGCCCGCCTCGCGCCGCTTGTCGTCGTGGACCTTGGCGAGCGCCTTCTCGGTGACCTCGGGGTCGCGGCGGTTGGGGATGAACGCGGCCATGCCACCCATCGCGAACGCGCCCCGCTTGTGGCAGGTGCGGACCAGCAGCTCGGTGTAGGCACGCATGAACGGCGCGGTCATCGTGACGTCGTTGCGGTCGGGCAGCGTGAAGTCGGCGCCCGCGTCGCGGAAGTACTTGATGATGCTGAACAGGTAGTCCCAGCGGCCCGCGTTGAGGCCGGACGCGTGGTCGCGCAGCTCGTAGAGGATCTCCTCCATCTCGAACGCGGCCGGGATGGTCTCGATGAGGACGGTGGCGCGGATGGTGCCGTGCGGGATACCCAGGGCTTCCTGCGCGTGGGTGAAGACGTCGTTCCAGAGGCGTGCCTCGAGGTGCGACTCCATCTTGGGGAGGTAGAAGTACGGCCCGCTGCCGCGGTCGAGGAGCTCCTGCGCGTTGTGGAAGAAGTAGAGGCCGAAGTCGACCAGCGCACCGACCGCACGGCGGCCGTCGACCTCGATGTGCCGCTCGTCGAGGTGCCACCCGCGGGGCCGCATCACGATGACGGCGTGCTTGTCGCCCTTGAGCGCGTACTCCTTGCCCTCGGGCGAGGTGAAGGCGATGGTCTTGCGGACCGCGTCGAAGAGGTTGACCTGGCCGCCGACCACGTTCTCCCAGTGCGGGGTGTTGGCGTCCTCCAGGTCGGCGAGCCACACCCGGGCGCCGGAGTTGAGGGCGTTGATCGCCATCTTCCGCTCGGTCGGCCCGGTGATCTCGACGCGACGGTCCCGCAGGTCGGCGGGCGCTTCCGCGACCCGCCAGTCGGCCTCCCGGACGTCGCGGGTGCCGTCCAGGAAGTCCAGCCTGCCGGTGCGGGACGCCTCCTCACGACGAGCCGCGCGGGCGGCGAGGAGTTCGTCCCGGCGAGCGGCGAACCGCTCATGAAGACCGGCGAGGAACTCCATCGCCTCGGGGGTGAGAATCTCCTCGCTTCGCTCGACGGCACCGCCGAGCACCTGGATGTCGACCATGGGTTACACCCTAGGTTCACCCCCGCTCGTCGCGCACGACCTCTTCCGGTCGGCGGGTGGTGGGTTCGGTCGGTGGGGTGTGTCGTGCGGGCTTGTCTGGGTCCGCGGGTGGGGCGCGCCCGGCCCGCGCAGCGGGCCACTCCGAGTGCTTTGGCATCCGGGAGCCCCAGCCCACCGTGACGTCCTAGCCCACCACGACGTTCGGTCGGCGGCCTCGCCGAGCGAACGTGTCTCCGGAACAGCCCCGTCACCGGGCCAGCGGGCGCTGCGCGCCCGGCCCGCGCAGCGGCTACACCGCGCCGAGCGCTCTGGCATCCACCAGCCACGAGCACCCGCGTGAAAGCGCCCACCACAGCGTTCGATCAGTCCCCTTACCAACCGAACCACCCTCCAGAACCGCCTCGTCACCAGGCCAACGGGCGCTGCGCGCCCGGCCCGCGCAGCGGGCCATTCCACGCGAAGCGCCGTGCCTTCCAGCCACCGGCACCCACGGGAAAAAGCGACCCTCCACCACCACACCGTTCGATCGGCAGCCTCACCGAGCGAACCACCCTCCGGAACCACCCGTCACCGAGCCAGCGGGCGCAGCGGGGCCACTCCACGCCGAGCGCGCTGGCAGCCGCGAGCCCCAGCGGTCAGAGGAGCGGGCCCCTCATCACCACGCCAGGCTGTCGGTGGCTCGCCGGGCGGCGCTGGTCGCCGGGGGCGCCCCGGGGGTCACCAGTGGCCGAAGTGGAAGACCTCGTCGCGGTCGCGGCGGCGGCGTTTGCGGGGTGAGCCGGACTGCTCGGGTTCGTCGGAGTAGCCGATGGCGATCGCGCCGATGGGTTCGTGGTCGTCGGGGACGCCGTACAGTTCGCGGAACGGGGCGACGTCCTCGGGCATGATCCCGAAGTACAGGGCGCCGAGGCCCGCGTCGACGGCCGTCTGCAGGATCAGCAGCGTCGCCATGCCGGTGTCGATGTGCCAGAACGGGACGGGCCAGCGGGCCTCGTCGCGGTCGGTCCAGCCCTTGTCCGGCTCGGCGTAGCGGTCCAGGTACACCCGCTTGCACGAGAACGGCACGATCAGCAGCGGCGCGGTGGACACGCCGTTGCCGTGCGGGCGCAGCGCCCAGAACTTCGCCAGGTCCTCGCCTTCGAGCACGAGGAACGCCTGCCCCTGCGAGAAGCCCGCGGACGGGCCGCGGGTCGCGTTGTGCAGGATCCGGTCGAGCACCTCCCTGGGCACCGGCCGATCGGCCTGGAAGCGGCGGACCATCCTGCGCTTGCGGACGACGTCCTGGAACTCCATGACCGCCCCCTCAGTTCAGCAGCGCGTCGACGAACGCGCCCGGCTCGAACGGCGCCAGGTCGTCGGCGCCCTCGCCGAGGCCGACCAGCTTGACCGGCACACCCAGCTCGCGCTGCACCTGGAAGACGATGCCGCCCTTCGCGGTGCCGTCGAGCTTGGTGAGCACGATGCCGGTGATGTCGACGACCTCGGCGAACACGCGTGCCTGCGTGAGCCCGTTCTGGCCGGTGGTGGCGTCGAGGACCAGCAGGACCTCGTCGACCTTCGTCTGCTTCTCGACGACCCGCTTGACCTTGCCCAGCTCGTCCATCAGGCCGGTCTTGGTGTGCAGGCGGCCCGCGGTGTCGACGAGGACCGCGTCCACGCCGGTCTCGACGCCGCGCTTGACGGAGTCGAACGCGACGGCGGCCGGGTCGGCGCCCTCCTTGCCGCGGACGACCTCGGCGCCGACCCGCTCGGCCCAGGTGGCGAGCTGCTCGACGGCGGCGGCGCGGAACGTGTCGGCCGCGCCGAGCATGACCGTGCGGCCGTCGGCGACCAGCACGCGGGCGAGCTTGCCGGTGGTGGTGGTCTTGCCGGTGCCGTTGACGCCGGTGACCAGCACGACCGCGGGCAGCTTGGTGCCGTTGTTCTCGTGCGGGAGCGCGCGGACGGACCGGTCCATCTCGGGGTGCAGCGCGTCGACGAGCACCTCACGCAGCAGCGTGCGGGCCTCGTCCGCGGTGCGGACCTTGCGGCTGACCAGCTCCTCGCGGAGCCGCTCGACGATCTCGGTGGTGGTCGCGGCGCCCAGGTCGGCGAGCAGGAGGGTGTCCTCGACCTCGGTCCAGGAGTCCTCGTCCAGGTCACCGGCGCCCAGCAGGCCGAGCAGGCCCTGCCCGAAGGCGGAGCGGGAACGGGCGAGACGGCCGCGCAGCCGCTCGAGCCTGCCCGCGGTGGGCTCGATCTCCTCGACCGGGGCGGGCGGTTCGACCGGCGCGACCTCGTCGACGATCGCGGGCTCGGCCGGGACGACCTCGGGGCCCGCCTCGACGGCGGCCTCGGCCTCCTCGGGCGCGACCTCCTCGACCGGCGCCGGCTCCGTGACCGGCTCGGGCTCGGGTTCTGGCTCCGGCTTCTTCGGCGGGGCGGCCGTCTTGGGCCCGCCCTGTGTGAAGCTGATGCCGCTGCCCGCCTGGTAGCCACCCTTGGCGGGCTTCTCCTCGACCTGCGGCTTCTCCGTCAGGTTGATCCGCCGCCGCCGGTTCAGCACCACGCCCGCGACCACGGCGAGCGCGAGCAGCACGACTACGGCGACGATGATCACTATCACGGTGCTCGACACGCCGCCATCCTCGCATCACCCCACGACGGCGGTGTCAGCGGCGATGAGTTTTGCCGGCCTGCCGGGTCCAACACGGGCACGACACCGCACGAGACAGGAGTGACCGATGACACCCGTTACCGAACTCGACCCGCGGTACAGCGAGATCACCGAGGCGTTCCCGTGGCCGGAGGCGTGGGAACTGGTGGTGCGGGCGGAGCTGTGCTGGCTGTCCACGGTCCGGCCGGACGGCAGACCGCACGTCACCCCGCTGCCCGCGGTCTGGCACGACGGTGCACCGCACATCGGCACCGGCCCGGACGAGCGCAAGGCCCGCAACCTCGCCGCCAACCCGTGGTGCGTGCTGACCACCGGCAAGAACGAGCACTGGACCGGGGTGGACGTGGTGATCGAGGGCACCGCCCGCCGGGTGGCCGACGACGCCGTGCTCCGTGAGCTGGCCACCGCCTGGACCGCGAAGTACGGCAGCTTCTGGACCTACGAGGTCGCGGACGGCATGTTCCGGCACGCGGGCGGCGGCGCGGTGGTGTTCCGGATCGAGCCGGTCGTCGCGTTCGCCTTCACCAAGGGCGTCGGGCGTTTCGGTCAGACCCGCTACCGCTTCTGAGGGCCGGCCGCGCAGCGGGGCTCGCCGCGCGGCCGGCCCCGTGACTACTTCAGCACGCCTGCCGTGAGCCCGGCCTGCACCTGCTTCTGGAACAGGACGTAGACGATCAGCACCGGCAGCAGCGCGATCACCAGACCGGCGAACAACGCCGTCCAGTCACCGCGGTACCCCTGGTTGATCGCCAGCGACGCCAGGCCCTGCGCGAGGACCTTCTTCTCCGGGTCGTTCATCAGCACCACCGGCAGCACGTACTGGTTCCAGTGCCCCAGCACGTTGAACAGCCCGATGCTGATCAGGCCCGGCCTGGCCATCGGCAGCATGATCCGGAAGAACAGCCCGAAGTGCGAGCAACCGTCCACGATGGCCGCTTCCGCGATCGACGTCGGCTGGGTGCGGAAGAACGCGGTCAGGAAGAACACCGTGAACGGCATCGAGAACGCCACGTACACCAGCGACAGCGACACGAGGCTGTTCAGCCCCAGGAACTCGCCGACCACCGGGATCGTGCCCAGGTTGCGCACCACGAAGAACAGCGGCACCAGCGCGAGGAACAGCGGGAAGATCATCCCGCCGACGAACGCGAAGTAGATGACGCGGTTGCCGGGGAACACGTACCGCGACAGCACGTACGCGGCCATGGCGCCCAGCAGCATGGTGAGCGGCACCGAGATGACGACCACGATCACGCTGTTGACGAAGTACTGCCCGATGTTCGCGACCGTCCACGCCCGCGCGAAGTTGTCGAACCTCGCCACCGCGGGCAGGCCCCACGGGTCGGACAGGAACTCCGTGTTCGTCTTGAACGACGACACGATCGCCCACAGCAGCGGCAACACCGTGAGCAGGCCCCAGAAC
This sequence comes from Actinophytocola sp. KF-1, assembly GCF_054661535.1. Taxonomy (NCBI): domain Bacteria; kingdom Bacillati; phylum Actinomycetota; class Actinomycetes; order Pseudonocardiales; family Pseudonocardiaceae; genus Actinophytocola; species Actinophytocola sp. KF-1. The sequence continues at coordinate 298,322 of NZ_BAAFVK010000012.1, forward strand.
AGGAGGAACCCGCCGTTGAGCAGGTTGAGGGCGCCCGTGCCAGCCCCCGTGCCCGTGCGCCGGGGCGCCGGGGCGGGGGCGACCGGACGTTCGACCGTCGTCGTCATGACAGCTCCACCCGCTCACGCCTGGCCACCCGCAGGAACAGCACCGCGACGATCAGCGTCAGGACCAGCAGGACCACGCCGAGCGCGGACGCCTGGCCGAACCGGTAGTCGTTGAACGCCGTGCGGTACAGCGCCACGCCGAGCACGTCGCCGGCACGGGACGGGCCGCCCGCGATGCCCAGCATGATGTGGACGAACGCGAACGCGTCCATGGCCTGGATCGCCAGGTACACCCAGCCGACCTGCACGGTGTCCCACACCAGCGGCAGCGTGACGTGCCGGAAGGTGGTGTACCGGCTGGCGCCGTCGAGCAGCGCCGCCTCGTAGATGTCCTTGGGGATGGACTGCATCGCCGCCGAGAACAGCACCACGTAGAACCCGACGAACGACCAGATCATCACCAGCACGACGCACCAGAACGCGAAGTCCGGGTCGCCGAGCCACGGGATGGCGAGCGCGTCGAGGCCGACCGCGCGCAGGAACCCGTTGAGGATGCCGCCCGCCTCCGTCGGCGCGAAGACGTACTTGAACAGCACGCCGACGATCGCCACCGACAGCACCTGCGGGAAGAAGTACACGATCTTGTAGACCGACGAGCCCCGCACGCCCTCGATGCCGGACCGGCCGCGCCGGCCGACGTTCAGCATCGACGCGAAGAACAGTCCCAGCAGGACGGTCACGGCGGGCACGACGAGCAGCAGGATGACGTTGTTCTTCAACGCCACCAGGAACTGGGCGTCGTTGAACAGCTTCACGTAGTTGTCGAAGCCGACCCACTCCTGGTCCGCCGTCAGACCCGTCCAGTCCGTCAGCGAGATGTAGATCGCCTGCAGGTACGGGGACACCACGAACATCCCGTAGATGCCCACCGGCACCAGCAGGAACGTCACGATGAACAGGTACTTGCCGTGCTGAAGGGCGGGCCCCGGTTTCGAGGCCCGCCCGCGCACAGCCTGCTTACGCGCCACCGCTAACGCGTGTACTTCGTGATGGAGTCGTCGTCGCGGACCGCCTTGGCCTCCGCCTCCATGCCCGCGCAGAACTCGTCGACCGACTTGCGCGCGGTCAGCAGGTCACCCAGCTGGGTGTTGATGCCCGGGTTCCACATCTTCCCGTACCAGGTGTTGTACATCCAGCTGATGACGTTGTCGCCCGCCGCGGACAGGGCCGTGCTCGCCGAGGTGAGACCGGTGGGCAGTTTGACGCCGTCCGCCGCGCCCTGCACGACGGTGAGGCTGGAGACCTGCTCGGTGAAGCCCTTCGCGCCCTCCTTGGAGAGCATGATCCGCATGTACTCGAGGCCACCGCGCGGGTTCTTCGCCTGCTTCGGCACGACGTAGGGCTCGCCGGGGGACGCCTGGAGCGCCTCGAACGGCATCGCCGCGCTGTCGGACAGCAGCGGCTCCGGCGTGTACGCGAACTGGAAGTCCGCCGGGGTGACGTCCTTCTGCTCGCTCTCCAGCCACGAGCCGCACGGGTAGAACGCGGCCTTGCCGTCGTTCCACGCCTTCTGAGCCTGGATGTGGTCCATGCCCTCGACACCGGCCAGGAAGTACCCGGACTTGCGCAGGCCCTGGAGCGCGTTGGCCGACTCCTTGATGGCCTCGTGCTGCCAGGCGCCTTCCTTCAGGTTGTCGATGTCCTTCAGGATGTCCTTGCCCGCCAGCTTGGCGGCCATCGTGAGCAGCGCCCACGCCATGTACCGGGAGTGGACACCCGGGTAGGCCCACGGCGCGACGCCCGCGGCCTTGATGTCCTTGGACAGGTCCAGCATGTCCTGCCACGTCTTCGGCGGCGTCCAGCCGTTCTTGTCGAAGAGCGCCTTGTTGTACCAGAGGCCGAAGACCGTGAGCGCCATGTGCATGACGTAGGGCTTGTCGCCGAACGTGCCCTGCTCGATCGCGCCGGGGACCAGGGTGTCGCGCACCTTCTTGCCGGGGTCGTCCCAGCTGGGCGCGTCGAAGAGGTCGGTGAGGTCGTACAGCTGGTCGTCGGACACCAGCTGGCCGAGCGGGATCTGCCCGTCACCGGAGTCGTTCACGAAGTCCGGCGGGTTGCCGCCGACGAAGCGGGACTGGAGCGCACCGGCGATGTCGACCTCGGCCTTGTGCTTGATCTCCGCCTTCGGGTACTTCTCCTTGTACATCGGCTCGTGGATGTCGGTGGCGTACTTGTCACCGAACCCGCCGTTGAAGATGTAGATCTCGATCGGCTGGTCGGTCGGCACACCGAGCGGGTTGTCGGCGGACTTCTCACCCTCGGTCTGCTCCTGACCGCCGCCGGAGGTGGCGCATCCGGCGAGGAATCCGGTCCCCGGCAGCACGAGCGCACCCGTGGCGAGTGCCCCCCGCAGGAAGTTCCTCCTGCTCCAATCTGCCGAAAAATTGGTCATGCTCGCTCCTCGTGGTCATGGCGACGTTGCCGCTGGAGAACCCGCCCCCGACAGCAGGGTGACACATTATCGCCCTGGTCTATACCTTCAACCGCCAAGACTCAACCACTGTGGACATCGATTTGGTCAAGAACTAACCTCACGTCTTGCGCGGCCGAAGCGCTGTCGGTAGCCACAAGCACGTGACTTCGTGCCGGGTGATCGGACTGCTGTCCGGAACGTCCATGGACGGCGTGGACGTGGCCGTCGCCGAGCTGCGGCTGGCCGGTGCCACCGTCGAGCTGCTGCCCGTCGGGCACACCGAGCTGCCGTTCCCGGCCGACCTGCGCACCGCGCTGCTCGGCGTGCTGCCGCCGAACCAGACGACCGCCGAGCAGGTCTGCAAGCTCGACACCGCCGTCGGGCAGGCGTTCGCGGCGGCCGCGGCCCACGCGTTCGCGACGCTCGCCGACGGCCGCGCCGACCTGGTCGCCTCGCTCGGCCAGACCGTCTACCACTGGGTCGAGGGCGACCGCGCGCTCGGCACGCTGCAGCTCGGGCAGCCCGCGTGGATCGCGGAGGCGACCGGCCTCCCCGTCGTGTCCGACCTGCGGGCCCGCGACATCGCGGCGGGCGGCCACGGCGCGCCGCTCGCCGGCGTCCTCGACCAGCTGTGGCTGCGGGACGGCGCGGAGACCACCGCCGCGCTGAACATCGGCGGGATCGCCAACATCACCGTGGTGGCGCCCGGCGAGCCCGCGCTCGCGTTCGACACCGGCCCCGGCAACGCGCTGCTCGACGCGGCCGCGCGGATGATCTCCGGCGGCGTGTGGCACCAGGACGTCGACGGCGACCTCGCCGCACAGGGCTCGGTCGTGCCGGAACTGCTGGACATCCTGCTCGCCGACCCGTACTACGCGCTCGCCGCGCCGAAGTCCACCGGCAAGGAGCACTTCCACGAAGGCCACCTCACCTCGGCGCTGGAGCTGGTCGGCCACGTCGCCGGCGACGACCTGCTCGCCACCCTCGTCGAGCTGACCGCGGCCACGGTCGCCGACGCGTGCGCCGCGCACGGCGTGACCAGGGTGGTCGCCTCCGGCGGCGGGGTGCGCAACCCGACGCTGATGGCCGCGCTGCGACGGCGGCTCGCCCCCGCCACGCTCGTCACGAGCGACGCGCTCGGCCTGCCGTCGGACGCCAAGGAGGCGTACCTGACGGCGCTGCTCGGCTTCCTGACCTGGGCGGGTTCGCCCGCCGACACGACCGGCACCACCGGCGCCCGCGGCGCCCGGCTGCTCGGCACCGTCACCCCGGGCAGCGGTCCCCTGCTGCTGCCCGCACCCGCGGCAACCCAGGTCACGCACCTGCGCGTGCGTGACCGTGACAACGACACCGAGAAGGTGGGAGAGACCCATGCGCGCGCTTGACGTCGCGATCATCGTGATCTTCCTGGTCGGGATGCCCCTGCTCGGCGTCCTGATCGGCGGGCGGCAGAAGTCGTCGACCGACTACTTCGTCAGTGAGAAGAAGATCTCGTGGTGGGTCGTGTGCCTGTCGGTGGTGTCGGCGGAGACCTCGACGCTCACCGTGCTGTCGGTCCCCGTGGTGGCCTACCTCGCGCCGCCGTCGGCGGGCGGCATGACGTACCTGACGCTCGCGCTCGGCTACATCGTCGGGCGGATCATCGTGTCGTTCGTGCTGCTGCCGCGCTACGTCGCGGGTGACCTGGTGACGGCGTACGCGTTCCTGGGTCAGCGGTACGGCAACGGCATGCGGGCGACCGCGTCGGTGACGTTCCAGTTCACGCGGCTGCTCGCCGACGGCATCCGGTTGTTCGCCACCGCGATCCCGATCAAGGTGGTGCTCGCCGCGTACGGCGTCAACGCCTCGTACTGGGCGATCGTGATCGTGCTGGGCATCGCGATGGTGTTCTACACGTTCGTCGGCGGGGTGCGGGCGGTCGTGTGGGTCGACGCGATCCAGATGCTCTGGTACGTCCTCGGCGGCGTCATCGTGGTCGTCGCGCTGGCGAACGCGTTGCCGTCGGGGTGGTTCGGGGACGCCGTGGACGCGTCGAAGTTCCAGCTGTTCGACTTCTCCTCCGACCCGCTGACCGGCGGCTTCCCGTTCCTGGCCGCGTTCTTCGGCGGCACTCTGCTCGCGATGGCCTCCCACGGTGTCGACCAGCTGATCGTGCAGCGGCTCATGTCGACCCGGGACGTGCGGGCGTCGCAGAAGGCGCTGGTCGCGAGCGGCGTCGTGGTGTTCTTCCAGTTCGCGTTCTTCCTGTTCATCGGCGTGATGATGTGGGCGTTCTACGCCGCGGCCGTGCCGACGGACCCGGCCGCCGACGGCGGTCTCGGCCTGGGCAACAAGGACGAGCTGTTCGCGAACTTCATCGTGACCGAGCTGCCGTCCGGGCTGTCCGGGTTCGTGATCGCGGGCATCCTCGCGGCCGCGCTGTCGTCGTCGCTGGGCGCGCTCGCGTCGGCGACCGTGACCGACGTGTACGAGCGGATCTCGCGCCGGACCCTGTCGGACGGCGACCGGTTGCGGCTGGGCCGGATCTGGACCGTCGTGTGGGCGGGCCTGCTGATCGTGTGCGCGGGCCTGTTCGCGACGGCCAACCGGACCACGGCCGACCCGATCGTCGTGCAGGCGCTCGGGATCACCGGCTACACGTACGGTGCGCTGCTCGGCGCGTTCCTGCTCGGGTTGATCGTCAAGCGGGCCAGGCAGTTCGACGCCGTGGTCGCGTTCGTCGTGACGATCGCGGTGATGACGTTCGTGATCCTCGGCGTGAAGTTCGTCGGCCCGTCGGCCGCGGCCGACCCGGTGGCCAACGGGTACGCGGAGTGGACGTCGATCCGCGTCGACTTCTCGGCGGCCGTCCCCGCGGCGGGCGTGCGGACGTTGACCAGCTGGTGGTACACGCCGCTCGGGGTCGTCGTGACGCTGGTCGTCGGCGGTCTGCTGGCCCTGCGCCACCCGCGACGGCCGGACCCGGACGCCGAGGAGGCCGTCACCGCGACGGCCGCGTGACCACCCCGGAGCTGCGGGTCCTCGACCATCCGACCACGTCCCGCCGCGGCTGCTCGCGGACATCCGGGCCGCCCCGGGTGCCCGCCTGAGGTCGCGCCCGTCCGATGACGGACCTCTTCGTCAGATCACCGTCACTGGCTCGCCGAGCGGGCCTTGTGTGCCGCGGTGCGGGCGGCCTTCGCGACCTGCTTGTCCGGGTGGTGGTTGCCGATGAGGGTGAGGACCTCGTAGGTCTCCGGGTGCGGGATGCGCCACGCGGCGGCCAGGACCTCCTGCTCCTGGCCGGCCGGCACCACCGACCCGAACATCTCCTCGACCGCGTCCTCGTCGTACGCGCCCAGCTGGTCGGCGGTCGCGGCGAGCAGGTCGACCGCCAGCCACGCGATGTCCGCCGGTTCGAGGGCGCGGCCCAGCGCCACCAGGGCGTACGGGCGCAGCGCGTCGTTGTCCAGCGCCGACTCCCACGGCGTGCCGGCCACGTCGCCCAGCACGGTCATCGCGTGCACGCGGCCCTCCGGGTGGGCGTCGGCGGCCGCGGTGAGGAGGTCGGCCCCCTCGTTCCTGGCCAGCCACGCCGAGGTGAGGTCCGCGAGTTCGGCGTCGGTGAGGCCGCCGACGGCCGACAGGAGGTCCGCGGCCGTCATGTCCGGCAGCGCGGGCAGGATCGGGATCTCGATGCCGCCCTCCACCAGCTCCTCCCGCATGGCGAGCATGCCGAGCGGGGTCAGGCGGACCACGTCGTCCTCGACCGTCACCGCGCCGTGCCCGGTCAGGCGCGTCAGCAGCACGTCGACGGGGTCGCCGTGGGCCGCGAGCCACGCGTCCCACGGCGCGTCGTCCTCGAGGTGCTCGGTCGCGATCTCCGCGGCCATCGCACGCAGGTCGGGGAGCGGCACGCCCGCCGAGCGGGTCAGGAACATCGGCAGCACCAGCGAGCCGAGGCCGTCGAACTCGAGGTCCTCCTCGCCCGCCAGCTCGGCGTCGATCTCCACGCTCGGCAGCGTCTGCGTGAACGCGGCCGTCCACGTGCCGACGTCCTCGAGGTCGTCGCCGGTCGGCCACAGGTCCGGGTTCGCGTCGGCCTCGCCGTCGTCCTCGGACACCACGACCAGGTCGGTCGCGAGCGCCACCTCCCAGCAGAGCAGCAGCTCCGCCGGGTCGACGCCGAGCAGCCCGGCCGCCTCGGCCGCGTCCGCCTCGGTCAGGTCACCGTCCTCGGTGACCTGCCGCCGTTCGCCCACCCACGCGGTGAGCGCGCCGACGCGCCGCAGCAGCTCGCTCTCCCGCGCCGCCGCGGCGAGCTCGGCGATCGGCGGCACCCGCAGCGCGGGCAGCCGCTCCGGCAGGCCGAGCAGTTCGGCGAGGTCCTCGATGTCGTCGATGTCATCGAGGTCGTCGAGGTCGAGGTCGTCCGGGTCGACGGTCATCCGCCCAACCTAGTGCCGGGCCACCTCAGGACGCCGGTCGGTGTGCGATCGCGGCCGCCAGGTCGGCCTGGTAGCTGACGAGCTGCTCGGCCAGCGTGAAGCCGAGCTTGGTGAACATGCGTTCCGACGGGTCGTTCCCGGCCCGGATCAGTGCCGCCGCCCGGTCGCGGACGCCGTCGCGGGCCGCGAGCTCGCCGAGCAGCCGCCGCACCAGCGACCGGCCGACCCCGCACGACCGCGCGTCCTCGCTCACGCCGACGACATCGACGTAGTACTCCTCGGCCTGCGTGTACCCGCCCGCGTACCCGAGCAGCCCCTTCTCCCCCACCAGCACGACCACCGCGTGCCGCTCGCCGGCGACGAGCTGCGCGCCGGTGGTCGGCGCGCCGGGGAAACAGCGGTCGTGGAGCTGGGCGACGGCGGCGCGGATCGCCGGGTCGGGCGGCAGCGGGACCACCCGGTCGTCGGGGCTGTGCCGGACGAGGAGGCTGCGCAGCGGGGCGGCGGTGAGCGTGAAGCAGCGGGTGGTGATGCCCACGGTGAAGTGGTGGCGGTCGGCGAAGTCGGCGAGCAGCCGGTTGTCGCGGTGGCCGAACAGTTCGAGGGTGCGCACACCCGCGAGCGCGGGCAGCCGGTGGGCGTGGGTGAGCATCGCGTCGGCGGTGGCCTGCCACAGGTTGCCCGCGGCCGGGTGGTTGGCCGGCACGTCCACGTACGGGCCGTACAGGTAGGCCCGTCGCTGCCCGGGGTCGACCTCGACCGTCAGCGTGCCACGCAGCCGACCGCCCTGGTCGACGGCGACGACGGCGCAGGCGGGCCACGCGGGCCCGACCTCCGCCAGTTCCTCCGCCACCTCCCGCGCGGTCTCGCCGTGGAAGGCGATCCGGTGCGCCGGGTCCTGCTGGAGCCGCGCGACCAGTGCGATCACGGCCTCCAGATCAGCCGGGGTCGCGGTGCGAACGTCATACATGTCCGAAATCCTTAACCGCCGCACCCACTCCGCGCTAACCCATTTCTGCCCGCTTGGGCGACACCCCGTGACCGACCGGGCACTCCTGTTCAGTTGATGCCCATCCGTTACTTCACCAGGCCAAAGTTGCTCCATACTTGCTCGTCGTCATCGTCCTTCTCGGACGGTCCCCAATGCTCTCGATCGAAAGACCGGTGTTCCTGATGGCTGAGTTCGATGTCAAGCGGGTTTCGACCCTGGAATGGGCGGGCATCGGTGCCGGCCTCGCAGCGTTCATCTTCAGTTTCTTCCCCTGGGCCTCGGTGGACCTCGGGGACGGCGGCATGCTCGGCGCGATGGGCATCGACACGTCCGTGAGCGCGTGGGGCGCGGCGTTCCTCGGCTGGTTCCCCATCCTGCTGCTGATGGCGGCCGCCGTGGTCGTCCTCCTCCCGCACTTCGGTGTCGAGGTCCCGAGGCGGTCGCTGAACTGGCTCATCCTCGCCGGGGTCGCCACGCTGCTGATCCTGCTGCGGCTGCTCACGCTCGGCGAGTTCGTCTCCCCGGGTTTCGGGCTGTTCCTCGGCCTGATCGCCGCGATCGTGTCCGGCGTGGCCGCTTTCCTGCTCTACCGCGCCGAGCCGAAGGCGGCACCGGGCGCGAACCCGTCCGCTGCCTGACACAGCGACGCGAAAACGCCCCCTTCCGAGCCGGGAAGGGGGCGTTTTCGCGGTCAGCTCCGGGGTTGCGGTCCCGGTTCGGCGACCTGTTTCGGCTTCGGGCTGTCCTCGCCGTGCATGCGCTGCGAGATCACCTGCGTGATGCCGTCGCCGCGCATGCTGACGCCGTACAGGGCGTCGGCGATGTCCATGGTCGGCTTCTGGTGGGTGATGATGATCAGCTGCGAGTTGTGCCGGAGCTCCTGCAGCAGACCGATCAGCCGGCGCATGTTCGCGTCGTCGAGCGCCGCCTCCACCTCGTCCATCACGTAGAACGGCGACGGGCGGGCGCGGAAGATCGCGACCAGCATGCCGACCGCCACGAGCGACTTCTCGCCACCGGACAGCAGCGACAGCCGCTTGATCTTCTTGCCGGGCGGGCGGGCCTCCACGTCGACGCCGGTGGTCAGCATGTCCTCCGGCTCGGTGAGGATCATGCGGCCCTCGCCGCCGGGGAACAGCGTCGCGAACACGGTCTCGAACTCGCGGGCCACGTCGTGGTACGCGGACGTGAACACCTCGAGGATCTTGTCGTCGACCTCCTTGACGACCGTCAGCAGGTCGCGCCGGGTCGCCTTCAGGTCCTCCAGCTGCGTCGACAGGAACTTGTACCGCTCCTCGAGGGCCGCGAACTCCTCCAGCGCGAGCGGGTTCACCTTGCCCAGCAACGTCAGGTCGCGCTCGGCGCGCTTGGCCCGCCGCTCCTGCGCCGCCCGCTGGTACGGGATCGGCTGCGGCTCGCTGACGGTCTCGCCGGCCTCCTTGGCGGCCTCGTACTCGGCGATCTCCGCGGGGGACGGCGGCACCGGCACGTCCGGGCCGTACTCGGCGACCAGGTCGTCCAGGCCGATGCCGAAGCTCTCCGCGATCTTCGTCTCGAGCTGTTCGAGGCGCATCCGCTGCTCGGCACGCAGCACCTCGTCGCGGTGCACGGCGTCGGTCAGCTTCTCCAGCTCGGTCGACAGCTCGCGGACCCGGTTGCGGACCTCCTGCAGCACCCGTTCGCGGTCGTACCGCTCGGCCTGCACGGTGTCGCGTTCGCGGGCCGCGGCCTGCAGCGACTGCGCGATCCGCGCCAGCGCCAGCTCACCGTTCTCGACGACCGCACGTGCCACGGCGGCGCCGTGGGCCCGCTGTGCCATCGCGCGCTGCGCCCGTTCGCGGGCCTCCCGCTCGGCACGGGCGGCGCGGCGCAGCTCCTCGGCCTTGCCGTAGAGCGCGCGGTGCCGCTCCTCGGCGGTGCGCAGGGACAGGCGTGCGTCCATCTCCTGCTGGCGGGCGGCGGCCAGCGCGGCGGTGGCCTCGTCGCGCTCGGCGGTGTCCGGCTCGTCCTCGAGCACGGTCTCGTCCTCGGCGATGGCGAGGCGCTCCTCCAGCTCGGCGAGCTTGACCAGCGCCTCCTCCCGCGCCTGCTCGACCTTGGCCCGCTGGTTCTGCACCCGCTCGGCCTCGGCCTGCGCGGACCGCACCGCCGACCGCAGGCTGGACAGCCGCTCGGCGGACCGGGCGGCGCGGACCTTCGCCTCGTTCCTGGCCTCGGCGGAGGCCTGCGCCTCCTGCATGCGGGCCGTCGCCTCGGCGCGGGCACCGGCCAGCGCGGCCGACGCCCGTTCGGCGGCGGCCTCCGCGGCGGCGAGCTTCTCGTTGGCCTCGTCGACCGCGGCCTGCACCTCGATCACGCTCTGTGTGCTGGTGGTGCCGCCGACCGCCCAGTGCGCGCCGAGCACGTCCCCGTCGTGCGTGACGGCCCGAACCGACGGGTGCGCGTCGACGATCAGCCGCGCGATCGGCAGCGACTCGACGACCGCCACCCGGTCAAGCGCCTTCGCGACCGCGGGCCGCAGCGCCTCCGGGGCCCGCACCAGGTCGACGGCCCAGCGCGCGCCGTGCGGCAGGGAAGGCCAGCCGGACCGGTCGTGCTCGCCGAAACCGCCGACGACGATCCCCGCGCGGCCCGCGTCGGAGCCGCGCAGCAGTTCGAGCGCGGCCACGGCGTCGTCGCCGGTCGCGACCGCCACCGCGTCCGCGACCGGGCCCAGCGCGGCGGCCAGCGCGGCCTCGGCGCCCGGTTCGACGGTCAGCAGCGCGGCGACCGACCCCAGCAGGCCCGGCAGCCGGTCCCCGGCGGCGAGCAGCACGCCCGCGCCGTCCTTGCGGTTCAGGCCCATCGACAGCGCGTCGACGCGTGCCTTCCACGACGCGATGTCCTTCTCGGCGGTCCGCTCCGCCCGCACCAGCTCCTCGACCCGGGCCTGCGCCGCCTTCTGCGCCTCGACGGCACGCTGGTGGCGGTCGGCGAGGCCGGCGTCGCCGGAGTCCTCGATGCCGGTCTCCTCCTGCGCCTCGGCCAGCTCGACGGCGGCCAGCTCGGCCCGCTCGGTGGCCTCGGCGAGCGCCGTGGAGAGCCGCTCGATCTCCTCCGCGGTGGCGTTGGTCTTGCTGCGCAGCGCCTCGACCTGGCCGGCGAGGCGCGCGAGGCCCTCGCGGCGGTCGGCGACCGCGCGGACGGCGGCCATGTGCGCCTTCTCGGCGGCCCGGACCTGCTCCTCCAGCTCGGCGCGCCGCTCGGCGGTCTCGCCGAGCATGCCCCTGGCGATCTCGACGTGCTCGCCCAGCTCGGCCTCGCGGATGGCGGTCTCCTCCGCCTCCGCCTCCAGCTCCTCGGGGTCGGGCCCGCTCGACGACAGGTCGACGGCGGCCGACAGGTGCCGTTCCCGCTCGACCGCGAGCCGCACGGTGCTGCGCAGCCGCTCCTCCAGCGCGGAGAGCCGGTACCAGGTGTCCTGCGCGGCGGCGAGGCGTGGCGCGTCGGCCGCGAGCTGGTCCTCCAGCGCGGTCTGCTTCGCGTCGGCGACCTCCAGCAGCTGCTCGACCTCGTGGCGGCGGGCGCGGGCGGCGGCCTCGTCGGCGGCGTCCTTCGCGATCTCCGCGCGCTGGGTGACCAGGTCGTCGGCGTGCAGGCGCAGCCGCGCGTCCCGCAGGTCGGCCTGCACGGCCTGGGCCTTGCGGGCGATCTCGGCCTGCTTGCCCAGCGGCTTGAGCTGGCGGCGCAGCTCGGCGGTCAGGTCGGTGAGCCGGGTGAGGTTGGCCTGCATCGCGTCGAGCTTCCGCAGCGCCTTCTCCTTGCGCTTGCGGTGCTTGAGGACACCGGCGGCCTCCTCGATGAACGCCCGGCGCTCCTCCGGCTTCGACTCGAGGATCTGCGACAGCTGGCCCTGACCGACGATGACGTGCATCTCCCGGCCGATGCCGGAGTCGGAGAGCAGCTCCTGGATGTCCATCAGGCGGCAGGAGTTGCCGTTGATCTCGTACTCGCTCGCGCCGTCGCGGAACATCCGGCGGGTGATCGACACCTCGGTGTACTCGATCGGCAGCGCGCCGTCGGAGTTGTCGATGGTCAGGCTGACCTCGGCGCGGCCGAGCGGGGCGCGGCCCGCGGTGCCGGCGAAGATGACGTCCTCCATCTTGCCGCCGCGCAGGTCCTTCGCGCCCTGCGTGCCCATGACCCAGCGCAGCGCGTCGAGCACGTTGGACTTGCCGGAGCCGTTCGGGCCGACGACACACGTGATCCCGGGTTCGAAACGCAGCGTGGTCGCCGAGGCGAACGACTTGAAGCCCTTGAGCGTGAGGCTCTTCAAATGCACGAGACTCCGGCCCTCTCAGCCGCGGATTGGCCGCTCTATCCGTCCGAGGGTACCCGTGGGTCGATCGACTACGTGGGAGGTGGCACCCGAGTCGCTACCGGCCGGGCGCCTGGATGGTCGCGACCACCGTCTCCTTGTCGTCGAGCAGGTACTCGAGTTTCGCGATCTTGCTCCGCTGGATCGAGGTGCTCGCCGGGATCTCCGCGGCCGGGTCGTGGTCGGTGCCCCACCAGCCGGCGACCTCCCACTTGCCGTAGTGGTCGTAGACCTTCAGATAGCACTCCCGACCTGGGGGAAGGCCGTGGATCTCGGACTGGATCTCGGTGCCCCACTCGTGCTCGACGAGCCGCGCCTGCACGCTCGTCGACCCCGCCTCGACGCTCCACGTGACCCCCTCGGCGGGCGGTGGCTGGCGCAGCGCGCCCCACCCGAAGACACCCGCGACCGCGAGCACCACGACCGCGGCGGCCGCGGCGGCGACCCGCCAGTAGCGGCTCGGCCGGCCCGGCCCCGGCGTGTCCGACGGCGTCCGCACCGGCGTGTCGGCGCGCGGCTCGGGGAGCGGGGCCGGTGGCGCCGGCTCGGTGACCGGCTGGGCCTGGGTGAGGACCGGCGCGCCCGCCACATCCGTCGGCGGCAGGTCGTCCGCGAAGTCCTCCGGCGTGATCTGGTTCAGCAGCCCGGGCAGCGGCGAGAGGCGCACCAGCTCCGTGCGGCACATGTCGCAGTAGGAGAGGTGCGACTCGAACGCGGAACGCTCGGCCGGTTCGAGGGCGCCGAGCAGGTAGACGCCCAAGGTCATCGTGTGCGGGCAGGTCACGGCTCGGTCACCCCCCTCTCCTCCAGCGCGTCGCGCAGCGCGCGCAACGCGTAGAACGAACGCGACTTCACGGTGCCCGGCGGGACGCCGAGGACCTTGGCGGTCTCGGCGATGGTCCGCCTGCGGTAGAACAGCTCCCCGATCACCGCGCGGTGGTCGGCGGACAGCGCCCGCATGGCCTCGGCCACCTGCCAGCCCTGCAGGACGCGGTCGAAGTCGTCGGTGGGGCGCGGCCAGTCCCGCTCCAGGATCGGCACCTCGTCCACCCGTGCGCTGCGCTTGCGGTAGCCGGAGACGACGAGGTTGCGGGCGACCGTGTAGAGCCACGGCCCCGCGTGCTCGGGGCTCAGCGTGTCGCTGTTGCGCCACGCGCGGAGCAGCGTCTCCTGCACGACGTCCTCGGCGTACTGGTGGTCGCCACCGACCGCGCGCAGGACGTAGCCGTAGAGCGGCCGGCGGTAGCGGCTGTAGAGCTCGCGGATGAGCTCGTCTTCCTGGTCCGGGGTGTTCCCCACGCACCAGTCATACGCGACGTCCGGCGGAAAGGTTCAGGCAGGTCGCGGCCTACCGCTCCGCGAACCCGATCACATTCCCCTTGGCGTCCGACCACCGCTCGACCACCAGGTCGACGTGGCCGGGCGTGGCGCCGCCGCGGAGCAGTGCCAGGAGGCTTTCGCAGTCCTTCCTGGGACCTTCCGCGACGACCTCGACGCGGCCGTCGGCCAGGTTGCTCGCCCACCCGCGCAGGCCGAGCTCGGCGGCACGACTGCGGGTCCACCAGCGAAACCCGACGCCTTGCACCCGACCGTGTACCCAGGCCGTCATCCGGACTTGTTCGTCAACCACGGAAAGTGAGTTTCCTGCTCGTTCGATGTCGCGTTCGGTAAGGCTGATAAGTTACCGCGCTGTGATGCGCTGCCTGCAGTGACCGATCGGTCGCGCAGCGATTTCGTAGGAGGGCTTCGCGGATGCTCGGACCAGATGACCGGATGGACGAGGCACCGCCCGCCGACGGCGGCGGCGCCCTGCGCCGCACCCCGTACCTGGCCCTGGGCGTGGCGGGCGTGGTCGTGTCGACCGCGTTCGCGACGGTGGCGATGCTCGCGGGTGGCCAGCCCGGCGAGGCGCAGCCCGGTGGGCCGGGCGACTCCATCGAGGTGACGGACACGACGTCCGACGACAGCAGCACGTACGTGACCACCACGTCGTCGTCCGGCTCGTCGTCGTCCACGACCACGACGACCACCACGAAGAAGACCACGACGACCACCACGGACGGCGACACCCCGGCGGACGACGACCCGACGGACCCGACGCGGACACAGGACCCGACGACCCCGCGCCCGACCACGCCGCGCCCGACGACGCCGAAGCCGACGACGTCGAAGCCCACGACAACGACGACCACCACCACGACGACCACCACGACGACCCCGCCCACGGAGCCGTCGGACCCGCCGGGAGGCAGCAGCTCGGGCGGCGGCTCCGCCACCTCCTGAGCGCCACTCGTTCACAGTCCGAGAACGGCCCGCTGGGAATCCCCCGGCGGGCCGTTTTTCGTGCTGTTTTGTCGGCCAATCGTCACTCTTCTGTTATCAAGTTCAACCGATCGTGGTACGTTTCCGCGCCGTGGCAACGCCCCGTACACGGAGACCCGTGTTACCCACCCTGACGGCTGTCCTCGCGGGTGCCCTCGTCGCCGGTACCGCGTCGGTCCTCGCGTCGACCACCGCGCAGTCGTCCGCGGGCCAGTCCGAGGACCTGCGGATCGGCCTCAGCGACGAGCACGTCGTCGCCGCCCCGCCCGGCGACCTGGTCCGCCCGACCCCCGGCACGACGACCCCGCCGACGTCCGCCGCCCCGACCACGACGACGACCACCCCGCCCACGACGTCGTCGACCACCAAGGCCCCCGCTCCCCCGCCCGAGACCACGACCGAGGAGCCGGCACCCGCGCAGCCCCCCGCCGCGACGGGCACCGCCGAGGACCAGGTCGTGAGTCTCGTGAACGCCTTCCGCGCCGACGAGGGCTGCGGCCCGGTCAAGGTCGACGACCGCCTCACCGCGGCGGCCCAGGACCACGCGGAGGACATGTCGAAGAACGACTACTTCTCCCACGACTCGCAGGACGGCAGGACCTTCGACCAGCGCATCCGCAACGCCGGCTACCCGAGCCCGGGCGCGGAGAACATCGCCCGCGGCGCCCAGACCGCCGAGCAGGTCATGCAGATGTGGATGGACTCCGACGGCCACCGCCGCAACATCCTCAACTGCGACCTGAACGCCATCGGCGTGGGCCTCGACCGCAACGGCTTCTACTGGGTCCAGGACTTCGGCTACTGAGCGCGGGTTTGCCCAGCTCGCACCCGCCGCCGGAGGTCTCCTGGCGGGAGCCGACCCCAGCATGCCGGGCGCGCAGCGCCCGAACCCCGCGAAGCGAGGCGAAGCCCCATCAACCCCGTAAGGGGTGCCTGCCATCCCGTCGACCTGGCGAAGCCCGATCACACCGGGTCAAGGGGGCCCGAACCCAAAGCACCACGTGCCCAAAGCCGCCGGGCCCCCTTGACGCGGTGTGATAGCCCGGCGGGAGGTCGACGGGATGGCAGGCAGCCACGGACACCAGTCCTTGCCAACCCAACCCCGTGCAAGACCCCCGCCATCCCGGAGACCAGCCCCTCCGGCGAGGAGGCCCGTCCGGCAGGACGCCCTCCGGCGAGGACGCCCGTCCGGCGAGGACACCACCCAGGACGGGGACAACCCAGGACGGGACAACCCAGAACGGGGACCACCCAAGACGGCGAAACCACCACAAGGCAAAGACCAGCGCCGCACGTGACGTCTCACGTCAGCGGTTCGGCCAGGCCGACGACGATGCCCTCCGGGCCGCGGACGTAGCAGAGCAGGAACATGTCCGCGAAGCGCACCACCTCGCCGACGAGTTCGGCGCCGTGGGGGCGCAGCCTCGCGAGCACGTCCTCGAGGTCGTCGACGGCGAACATGACGCGGTGCAACCCGGCCGTGTTGACCGGCGGGCGCTGACCCGCGCCGACCGCGGCGGGATGGCGGTAGCTCATCAGCTCCAGCTTGCCGTTGCCGTCCGGGGTGCGGACCATCGCGACCTCGCTCCGCGCGCCGGCCAGGCCGACGACGCGCCCCGCCCACTCGTCCTCGACCGGCATCCGGCCCTCGAGTTCCAGGCCGAGTTCGACGAAGAACGCGACGGCGGCGTCGAGGTCCTCGACGACGATGCCGACGTTGTCCATCCGCAGGACGGTCATGCCGCCGCCTCCCGCACCAGGCAGAACGGGTGGCCCGCCGGGTCGGCGTACACCCGCCAGCTGCGCTGCGCGTCGTCGAGCAGGGTGGCGCCCGCCGCCACGGCCTCCTCGTGTGCGGCGTCGAGGTCCGCGACGCCGAGGTCGAGGTGCGACTGCTGCGGGTACCGGGGGTCGGGCCAGCGTGGTGGGCGGTGGTCGGCCACCCGCTGGAAGCACAGCACGAGCCCGGTCGGCAGGTGCAGCGTCGACCAGCCGCCGCCCAGGGACCAGCGGCGGTCCGGGCGGTTGACCTCACCGCCGAGCAGCGCGTGGTAGAACCGCGCCAGTTCCTCGTCGTCGGGACAGTCGAGCACCACGCACTGAAGGGTCGCTTTCACGGCTCGAAGCGATATCCCATACCGGCCTCGGTGAGCAAATGACGCGGCCGGGACGGCTGCGGTTCGAGTTTGCGCCGCAGCTGCGCCAGGTACACGCGCAGGTAGTGCGTCTCCGACGCGTACGACGGCCCCCACACCTCCTGGAGCAGCTGCTTCTGCCCGACGAGCTTGCCCCGGTTGCGCACCAGCAGCTCCAGCACACCCCACTCGGTCGGCGTCAGGTGCACCTCGGCGCCGTCGCGGATCACCTTCTTCGCCGCCAGGTCCACGGTGAACGCCTGCGTCTCGACCACGGCCTCCTCGCCGGTCGGCGCGGTCGACGCGCGCCGGACCGCGGCGCGCAGCCGCGCGAGCAGCTCGTCCATGCCGAACGGTTTCGTCACGTAGTCGTCGGCGCCGGCGTCCAGTGCCGCGACCTTGTCGCCGGAGTCGGTGCGGGCCGAGAGCACGATGATCGGCACGTTCGTCCAGCCGCGGAGCCCCTCGATCACGTCGACGCCGTCGATGTCCGGCAGACCGAGGTCCAGCACCACGACCTCGGCGTGCGCGGCGGCCGCGACCCGCAGCGCCTCCTCGCCGCTCGCGGCCGTCGACACCTCGTAGCCGCGTGCCGCCAGGTTGATCCGCAACGCACGCACGATCTGCGGCTCGTCGTCGACGACCAGCACTTTCGTCACGCCTGCCCGCCCCTTGTCCATGAACCGGATGCGCACGGCAAGTGTGCGCCACGAACAGACTGCCCGGCGGGCGGGCGCGGTGGTGGGACGTTGACGGCTTCTTCACGCGTGCGGTGATGCGCCCGACATCTGGACAAATAGCAGACAGGATGTCGAATATGTGACCTTTGGCGGGGAATCAGTTGTTTCGGCAACTAGTACTCAAGGTCAGGACGGTCTACCGTGGTTAAACGAAGGAATCGCCTCCGGATAAGGGATCAATGAACGACATCCCTAAGCCTCGCCGCACGCGTGCGGATGCCCTCCGCAACCGCGAGCAGATCCTTCGCGCCGCCGTTGACCTCATGGTTGAGCAGGGAGCGACGGTGCCACTGGAAATGATCGCGCGCCGTGCGGGCGTCGGCATCGCAACGCTCTACCGCCATTTTCCAGACCGGACGGTATTGCTCCGCCAGGTCGCGCTCGACATCCTCACCCAGTCGGCCGCCGCCGCGGCGGCGGCGCTCGCCGAGGAGCCGGACGCGTTCACGGCGCTCGCCCGCTACCTGCACGACGCGATCGACCTGCGCATCGGGGTCGTCATGCCGATGCTCGCCGAGCGGGTGCTGATGGACGAGGAACTGGTGGCCGCCCGCGACGCGTCGCAGAGCGGGCTCGCCGCGGTCGTGCAGGCCGCGCACGACGAGGGGTCGCTGCGGCCCGACGTCGGGTCGGGCGACATCGGCCTGTTGATGATCAGGATGACGCCACCGCTGCCGGTCGCGATCTCACCGGAGGACAACCACCGGCTGAGCCACCGCCACCTGGAGCTGGTGCTCGACGGGCTGCTGCGGTTCCTCGCCTACGACTCGCTGCCGGGCCGTCCGCTCGGCCTGGAGGAGCTGGGCGAGATCCCGCGCGACGAGAACGGCAACTACCTGCCGGTCATGGAGGGTGGCACGGACCGCTGCTGGCAGGGCATCAACCGCCAGAGCGGCCTCACGAACGGGACCGGCGCTGGCAGCGGGGACAGAAGTACGACGAACGGTTCATGAACGGCTCACGCCGGATCGCCGTGCCGCACCGCCTGCACGGCAACCCCTCCTGGCCGTAGACCGCGAGCGACCGGTCGAAGTAGCCGGACTCGCCGTTGACGTTGACGTACAGCGCGTCGAAGGACGTGCCGCCCTGGCCGAGCGCCTCCCGCATGACGTCGGTGGCGGCGGCGAGCACCTCGGTGGCCTTGGCCGTGGTCAGCTTCTCGGTCGGGCGGGTCCAGTGCAGCTTCGCCCGCCACAGCGCCTCGTCGGCGTAGATGTTGCCGATGCCCGAGACCAGCGTCTGGTCGAGCAGGGCCCGCTTCAGCTCGGTCTTCTTCCGCCGCAGCGCGGACACCGCGGCCGACACGGAGAACGCCGGGTCCATGGGGTCGCGGCCGATGTGCGCGATCGCAGAGGGCAGCCGGGCGCCGTCGACGGTCACGAGGTCGTCGACGAGGAACCCGCCGAACGTGCGCTGGTCGACGAACCGCAGCTCGGGGCCGCCGTCGCGGAAGGAGAACCGGACGCGCAGGTGCTTCTCGTCGGGCGCGCCGGCCGGCTGCACCAGCATCTGCCCGCTCATGCCGAGGTGGGCGATCAGCGCGAGGTCCGGGTTGCTCTCGTCGGACAGCTCCAGCCACAGGTACTTGCCGCGCCGCTGGACCGCCGAGATGGTGCGGCCCGCGAGCCTGCCGGTGAAGTCGGCCGGGCCGAGCAGGTGCCTGCGGATCGCCCTCGGGTGCAGGACCTCGACCTCGGTGATGGTGCGGCCCGTGACGTGCCCGTCGAGACCGGCCCGGACGACCTCGACCTCGGGGAGCTCAGGCACCCTTGCCGCGCTGCTGTTGCTGCTCGCCGGCCTTGATGATCTCCGAAAGCGTGCGCCAGGCCGCCTCGGCGGCCTTCTGCTCGGCTTCCTTCTTGGTGGTGCCGTCGCCGCTGCCCCGGTCCTGGCCCGCGACGATCACCGTGGCGGTGAACTCCTTGCGGTGGTCGGGGCCCTCCTCCTGGACGCGGTACTCGGGCACGCCGAGGCTCGCCGACGCCGTCAGCTCCTGCAGCGACGTCTTCCAGTCCAGGCCGGCGCCCAGCAGCGGCGCCTCCGCGAGCAGCGGGTCGAACAGCCGGTGCACGAGCTCCCGCGCGACGTCGATGCCGTGGGCGAGGTACACCGCGCCGATCACGGCCTCCATGCCGTCGGCGAGGATGCTCGCCTTGTCCCGGCCGCCGGTCAGCTCCTCGCCCTTGCCGAGCAGCAGGTGGGCGCCGAGCCCCTCGTCACCGAGGCCGCGGGCCACGCCGGCGAGCGCGTGCATGTTCACCACGCTCGCCCGCAGCTTCGCGAGCTGGCCCTCCGGCATCTCCGGGTGCGTGCGGTACAGGTGGTCGGTGACCACGAGGCCCAGCACCGCGTCGCCGAGGAACTCCAGCCGCTCGTTCGGTGGCAGGCCACCGTTCTCGTACGCGTACGAACGGTGCGTCATGGCGAGCTTCAGCAGCTCGGCGTCCAGTTCGACGCCGAGCGCTTCGAGCAGCTTCCTGGGGTCGGCCGTCGGACCCCGCGCCGCTCTACCCCCCACAGTGGCCTACCACCCTCACCGTGCCGTGGATCAGGCCGGCTCGGTGACCTGACGACCGCCGTACTGGCCGCAGCTCGGGCAGACGACGTGCTGGGGCTTGGGCTTGCGGCAGGCGCGGTTCGAGCACTCCACCAGGTGGACAGCGCTGGTCTTCCACTGCGACCTGCGCGAGCGCGTGTTGGAACGCGACATCTTCCGCTTGGGGACGGCCACGACTAGTTCTCCTTCAATGCTTCCTGGTGGTGGATCGACGGTCGCCTCAGGCGTCCCGATCCGTGCGGAACCGCTCCGTGAGCGCGGCCCACCGAGGGTCAATCGTCTCATGCCGGTGATCGGGACCGAGATCGGCCCACCTACCACCGCAGTCCGGGCACAGTCCCGCGCAGTCCTCCTGGCACAGCGGCGCCGCCGGGAGCGCGAGCACGATCGCGTCGCGCACCACCGGTTCAAGATCGACTTTATCGTCGACCAGGCGGAAGACCTCGTCGGAGTCGGTGGTCTCCTCGGTGATGCTGTCCGGGTAGGCGAACAGCTCGGTGAACTCGACCGACACGTCGTGGTCGTCCGGGGAGATCGGGTCGAGGCAGCGCGCGCACTCCCCCGCCACCGGCGCGACGGCCGTGCCCGAGACGAGCACGCCCTCCACGACCGACTCCAGGAGCACGTCCAGCTCGACCTGCGCGCCCTTGGGCACGGTGATGACGCCCTCGACGCCGATGGGGGCGGGCGCCTCGACGACCCGCTCCAGCTTGCGCGAGAGACCCGGCCGCCTGCCCAGCTCCCTGGTGTCGACGACCCACGGGCTGTTCCGCTGTTCGGACATGACGAACTTCAACGTCCCTGTGCTAGGAAGATTCCCGCGACTCGCGGGTGTGCCTGACCAGGGTACGCGGGTCAGGCGGAGTAATCGAACGGGACGGCCGGTTCCGGCTGCGGAACCGGTGGCGCGGCGGGCGGCATGCCCATGCCACCGCCACGCAGGTGCGCGCGCCCCTTGCTGACCGTGCGCAGCGTGTGGGACAGCAGGTCGGCGAACTCGGCGAGCTTGCCGTCCACGTACTCGTCGCACTCGCCGCGCTGGCGGGTCACCTCGTCGGCGGTCGCGTCCAGGATCCTCGCCGACTCCAGGTGCGCGGCCTGCACGACCTCGGTCTCGGAGACGAGCCTGGCCTGCTCGATGCGGCCGTCCTCGACCGAGCGCTCGTAGGACTCGCGGCCTGCCTGGATCATCCGGTCGGCCTCCACCTGGGAGCGGCCGACCAGGTCGTCGTACTTGGCCTGCCCGGCCGCGACCGTCCGGTCGGCCTCGTTGCGGGCGTCCTGCACGAGCCGGTCGGCGTGTGCCTGCGCCTCGGCGACCAGCCGCTCGGCCTCCGCGCGGGCCTCGGCGAGCGTCTGCTCGGCCTCGAGGTTCGCCTTGCTGATGGTCTGCTCGGCCTGGTGTTCGGCCGCGCCGATGATCTCGTCCTTGCGGTCGAGCACGTCCTGCGCGTCGTCGACCTCGCCGGGGAGCGCGTCGCGGACCTCGTCGAGCAGTTCGAGGATGTCACCGCGTGGCACGACGCAACTCGAGGTCATCGGAACGCCACGCGCCTCCTCGAGGATCGTGACGAGCTCGTCGAGGGCCTCGAACACCTTGTACACGCCTCTGCTCCCTCCAGCACCCCGGCACACGCCCTGCGGTCTTCTAGTCTGCCGCGTGTGCCGGGGTGATGTGTGGAGGTCGGCCCAGGTGCGCGTGTCCGTCCGTGCTCGCCGGGCGCCGGCCGCCGGCTGTTTGAATACCCCCGTGACCGACATCGAGATCAGGAGGGCGACGGCGGACGACGTGCCCGCGATCGTGGCGATGCTCGCCGACGACCCGCTCGGCGCGCAGCGGGAGCGGCCCGGCGACGCGGCCTACGCCGGGGCGTTCACGGAGATCGACGCCGACCCGAGGCAGTTCCTCGCGGTCGCCGACGCGGACGGCGAGGTCGTGGGCACCCTGCAGCTCACGTTCATCCCCGGCCTGTCCCGCCTCGGCGCAACGCGTGCGCTGATCGAGGCGGTCCGCGTGCGGTCCGACCAACGCGGCGGCGGGCTGGGCGCGCGCATGATCCAGTGGGCGGTCGACACCGCGCGCGAACGCGGCGCCGCCATGGTCCAGCTCACCACCGACGCCAGCCGGAAGGACGCCCACCGCTTCTACGAGCGCCTCGGTTTCGTCGCCAGCCACGTCGGGATGAAGCTGCCGTTGCGCTAAGGCTCCCGGCCGGTCCTGCGCACGACGTCCATGACGAACTCGTACGTCGGCCTGCCCGCCTCGATGATCACGCTCTCCCGGTTGAAGTTCCACGCGAACAGGCCGTCGTCGACGAGTGCCGCGATCGACGCGTCGGTGAGCAGGGCACGCAGGTCCCTGTCGACGACGTCGGGCGGGACGTCCTTGTTGGCGTAGGCCGCGAGCATGACCGGCGCGTACTTGCCCAGCTCCGCGACGGTCAGCCGGACGTCCTCGACGTTGCCCTCCGGCTCCCGGCACAGCACCGAGACGAAGTCCGACACGGACATCACGTCGGCGAAGTTGTCGAACATGGACACGCCGCCGCCCAGCTCGGGGTCGTCGTCGACGTCGGACTGCCACGCCTGCCACCCGATGCCGACCCGCGCGTTCGGCGCCCCGGCGTGGAAGACGTTCCTGATCTCCAGGTACCGGTCCTTCAGCGCGCGGTAGTACGCCCGCGTGGCGGTCGAGTTGTCGTAGTACCCGTCGTCGCCGCAGGCGAACGTGTTGACCTCGTGGAACACCGTGACGTACAGCGGCGGGCCGTCGGCGGGGCCCGAGAAGACGCGCGCGAGCGAGCGCATGTCGTCGAGGAACCGGCCGGTGAACGGCTCGGCGCGGCCGCACCCCGGGCCGTACGGGGTGTCGACCGGTACCTCCGGGTTGTCCTCGTCGAGCCAGCTCGCGACGATCAGGTGGAGGGCGAACCCCTTCCGGTACGCGTCCGGCACCACGGTCGTGCGCCAGGTGTTCAGCGTCTCCATGTCCTTCGGCTGGTGGAACGTGGTGGTGACCATCCGGACCGGGCTCTCCCGCACCAGCTCGCTCGCCTGCGCCAGGTTGGCGCCGCCGCTCAGGCCGTACAGCAGCCGCGCGCTCCCCGCGCCGGGCACCTCGCGCCGGGGTGCCGGCGTGCCCGGCGCCGGTGGCGCGGCCGTGCCCGCCCCGGCACCTGCGTCGTCGCTCCCGGCGCCTTCCGACAGGTACCTCGGCACGAGGACCAGCCCGGCCACGAGCACCACGACGACGCCGACGGCGAGGAGTGCCAGCCGGCTGGCACGGCGGCGGGGTGCGGCCGCCCCGCCCGCGAGCTTGCCGAGCCTGCCCGCCGCCGCGTCGGCCGTCAGCCGCCGCGACGGGGTCTCGGCGGTCAGGTCGGCCAGCACGCCGGCGAGCGCCGCGCTGTCCCCGGCGCCCTCGACGGCCGCGGACAGCGTCACGCCGAGCGCGTACAGGTCGGCCGCGGGCGTGGCGGCGCCGCCGCGCGCGACCTCGGGGGCGAGGAAGCCGGGGGTGCCAGGGCTCTGCGCCGACCCGGTCAGGGTGACCTCGGACCAGATCGCGATGCCGAGGTCGGCGAGCTTCGCCGTGCCGTCCTCGGTGACCAGGATGTTCGCCGGGGTGATGTCGCGGTGCACCATGCCGCGCGCGTGCACGGCCGACAGCGCGGCGGCGATCTGCGCGCCGACGTGCGCGGCGCCCGCGGGGGTGAGCGGCCCGTCGGTGCGCAGGATGTCCGCGAGGCTGCGCGCGGGCAGGTACTCCATGACCAGCCAGCGCACGCCGTCCTCGACCACGACGTCGAACACGGCGATCACGTTCGGGTGCTGCAGCCCCGCGCCGATCCTGGCCTCTCTGCGCAGCTGTTCGCCGTCGGCGGTCCGCTTGAGCGCCACGACCCGCCGCAGCTCCAGGTCGGTGGCCCGCCAGACGACGCCCATGCCGCCCGCGCCGACCGTGTCCTCCAGCCGGTACCGGCCCGCGATGACGTCCCCGCTACGCACCGCTCCAGGGTAGTTACCTACCGCCGCCGTCAGCGAGGCGCTCGACGAGACGGCGGTGGACCGTCTTGGGGAGCAGGTGCGCGACGTCGCCGCCGTAGGTCGCCACTTCCTTGACCAGGGAGCTGGACAGGAAGCTGTTGAGCGGCTTGGTCGGCATGAACAGCGTCTCGACCCCGGTGAGCTGCTGGTTCATCTGCGCCATCTGCAGCTCGTAGTCGAAGTCGCTGACCGCGCGCAGGCCCTTCACGATGGCCTGGATGTCGTTCTGGCGGCAGTAGTCGACGAGCAGCCCGTGCCACGAGTCGATCCGCACGTTGTCGAGGTGGGCCACGGACTCGGCGAGCAGCTCCATCCGCTCCTCGACCGTGAACAGGCCCTTCTTGCTCTTGTTGATGAGCACGGCGACGACGACCTCGTCGAAGAGGCCTGCCGCTCTCTCCAGGATGTCCAGGTGCCCGTTGGTCGGTGGGTCGTAGGAACCGGGGCAGACGGCACGCCTCATGGGCGGAAGGTATCAGCCCTCACCTGGGCGGACCTGTCGACGGTGGTGTTGGTCACGGCCATCGCGCCCAGTGCAGTGACGTCTCCCCGTAGTGCTTGACCCGGATGGCTTCCAGCGGCGGCGGCCACTCGACCTCCCGCGCCCGCCGCGACCGCTCGACGACCACCACCGAGTCCGCCGCGACCCAACCCTCCGACACCAGCAGGCCCAGCTCGGCGGACAGGTCCTCCACCGCGTACGGCGGGTCGGCCAGCACCAGGTCGAACGGCGCGCCGGTACCCGCCGCGAGCACGGTCGCGACCTTCCCCGGTCGCACCACCCCCGGCAGCCCGACCGCGGCGACGTTGCGGCGCAGCACCGCGAGCGCCCCAGCGGCGGACTCCACGAACACCGCCTCGGCCGCGCCCCGTGACAGCGCTTCCAGCCCCAGGGCGCCGCTGCCCGCGTACAGGTCGAGCACCCGCGCCCCGTCGAGGTCCACAGCGGACTCGAGGGCGCTGAACAGGGCCTCGCGCACGCGGTCCGACGTCGGCCGCGTGCCCTGCCGCGGCACGGCCAGCCGCCGCCCTCCTGCCCGTCCGGCCACGATCCTCGTCACACGGGACATGGTCGCAGGGCATGTTGATCGAGGTGCTCACCACCTTGTCCGCGCAATTCGCGTAGGCTCGCTCTTCCCACCCAACACGCTGGCACTCACAGGAGCGGTGCGTGTCGCAGACCTCCGACAGGCAGACCGAGATCGCGGTCGAACAAGCACACGTCGACGTCGTCTACCAGCGCGTCGACGAGATGCGCACCGAGGCCGAGGCCATGCGCAAGCGCGGCGACCAGCTCGCCCACGGGGCGCGCAACGAGGCCATCTTCGAGCAGGCCGCGATGCTGTTCGAACGTGACGTGATGGTGCGTCACGCCACGCAGATCCTGCGCACCCTCGACGCCGAGCACGAGGGGCTCGTGTTCGGCCGCCTCGACAACACCGACGGCGAGACCATGTACGTCGGCAGGCTCGGCATCCGGGACGTGAACTTCGACAACCTCGTCACCGACTGGCGGGCGCCCGCCGCGGCCGCCTTCTACCAGGCGACCGCCGAGCAGCCGATGAACGTGGTGCGCCGCAGGGTCATCCGCTCCACCGGCCAGTCCGTTGTGGACATCGACGACGACCTGCTGGCCCCGGAGAAACGCCCGGACGGCATGGCGGTGGTCGGCGAAGGCGCGCTGATGGCGTCGCTGACCAGGGCGCGCGGCGACAAGATGCGCGACATCGTCGCCACCATCCAGCGCGAGCAGGACGAGGCGATCCGGGCGCCGTGGAAGGGTGTCACCGAGATCACGGGCGGCCCGGGCACCGGCAAGACGGCCGTGGCACTGCACCGCGTCGCCTACCTGCTGTACCGCGACCGGCGCCGCATGGGCGGGTCGGGTGTGCTGGTCGTGGGTCCGTCGCCCGCCTTCACCTCCTACATCTCCCGGGTCCTGCCGTCCATGGGCGAGGACACGGTCGAGCTGCGGTCGCTGGGCGAGGTGCTCGACGGGGTCCGCGCGACTGGCATCGACTCCGCCGAGGTGAGCCGCATCAAGGGTTCGCTGCGGATGCGCAGGGTGCTCAAGCGCGTACTGCGCGAACCGCACCCGGGCGCGCCGGACGAGCTGCGCATCACCTTCAAGGGTGAGGTGCTGAAGCTCGACTCGCGTGACCTCGCGAAGGTGCGGCGTGCGGTGCAGGGCATCAACCGGCCGCCGAACCAGTCCCGGGTGGACGCCGCGGAGGCGCTGCTGGAGGCGCTGTGGCGCAAGGCCGACTCGTACGGCCTGGGCTTCGACCGCGACGAGCTGATCACCGACCTGGGTGAGCGCATCGACTTCCACCGCTTCGTGGTGGTGTGGTGGCCGATCCTGACCGAGCAGGAGGCGCTGCGGCTGCTCGCCGACCGCGACCGGCTGCGCAGGGCCGCGGGCCGCGCCTTCACGCCTGCCGAGATCGACGCGCTCGTCGAGTCGTGGGCCGACCCGGCCGCGGGCCCGACGGTCGCGGACGTGGCGCTGCTCGACGAGCTGCGGGTGCTGCTCGGGCCGCCGCCGAAGCGGCACCGCAGGCGGGTGCGCGCGGAGAACCCGGACTGGACACCCGCGCCGCGGCGGGGCGAGCACTACGACGAGTACTCGCACATCGTGGTCGACGAGGCGCAGGACCTGTCGCCGATGCAGTGGCGGATGATCGGCAGGCGCGGCAAGTACGCGAGCTGGACGATCGTCGGCGACCCGGTGCAGTCGTCGTGGCCGGACCCGGCGGAGGCGGAGCAGGCCAGGGTGTCCGCGGTGGGTGCGCGGACCCAGCGGCGGCAGTTCCAGCTGCGGACGAACTACCGGAACTCGGCGGAGATCTTCGAGCTGGCCGCGCAGGTGGTGACCGACGTGTCGACGCCGGACCAGCTCCCGCGTGCCGTGCGCAGCACCGGGGTGAAGCCGTCGGTGCGGCTGGTCGACCCGCCGGAGCTGCCCGACGCGCTGCGGCTCGCGACCCGGCAGCTGCTCGACGAGATGGACGGCACGGTCGGCGTCATCACCGCGGCGGGCAGGCTCGACCAGACCCGCGAGCAGCTGGCGGAGATCACCGACGAGCGCCTGAACGTCGTGGACGGCATCGAGGCGAAGGGCCTCGAGTACGACGCGGTGGTGCTGGTGGAACCGACGGAGCTGGTGACCGAGTCGACGACCGGCCCGCGCACCCTGTACGTGGCGCTGACCCGCGCGACACAGCGGTTGACGGTGCTGACGAGCGACCCCGACTGGCCGTGACGCACCCGGTCCCTGTGGGTCGATCGACGGTCACGAGCCGCCCCGGCTGCCTTCTACGGTCGGCTGGTGACGTACCCACAGCACCCGAGCTGGCACCCACCGGGCGGCCAGCAGCCTCGGAAGAAGAGCAGGACCGGGCTCGTCGCCGGGATCGGCGTGGCGGTCGTGGCGCTGCTCGTGTTCACCATCACGGGCTTCGTCGCCCCCGGGTTCCTGCTCGGTGACGAGGACTCCGGCGGCACCGCGGCCGGCCCGGGCGATGGTGGCGGCTGCGGGACGGGCGACGTCTCCGGCGACGGCGGCGTGCGGGACGGCAGCGCCCAGAAGGTCGCCGCGCTCGTCTCGAAGATCGTCCAGGGCTTCTGCGACCAGGACCAGGACGGGCTGACGCGGCTCATCTGCCCCGGCTCGGAACCGGCGATCCGGGGCTACGTCGAGGAGGCCGACCTCGTCGAGGAGTTCGCCGTGCAGGGGGAGATCGACGACGCGGGCCCGACCGCGACGGCGACGGCGCGTGCCGTACTGGTCGACGGGACGCGGCGCGTCGAGTCCACCGTGGTCATCACGGTCGCCTACGAGGGCGACGACTTCTGCTGGAAGGACATGGCGGAGGCCTGAGGACGGAATTACCGCGCGCCCGGAGTGGTTCGTCTGTTGCATGGACGAAGAGACCGAGGACGTGCCCGTGACGCTGGTGACGCTCGGGGACGAGGACGTGCCGGTGTGCGAGGACGGGAGCTGCGCGCTGTGAAGATCGAGGTCTGGTCCGACATCGTGTGCCCGTGGTGCTACATCGGCAAGCGGCGGCTGGAGTCCGCGCTCGCCGGGTTCGACCACCCGGTCGAGGTGGAGTGGCGCAGCTTCCAGCTCGACCCCGCGTTCCCCCGCGGCGAGGCCATCCCCGTGTACGAGGGGCTGGCGAAGAAGTTCGGCGGTGACGTCCGGGCGATGACCCAGCGCGTGACCGACCTGGCCGCGATCGAGGGCCTGCACTACGACTACGACCACGCGGTCATGGTCAACACCTTCGACGCGCACCGCCTGACCCACCACGCGAAGGCGCAGGGTCTCGGCGGCGAGATGCACGAACGGCTGATGCGCGCGCAGCTCGTCGAGGGCGAGACCGTCAACGACGTGGACACGCTCGTGCGGCTCGCCGAGGACATCGGCGTCGAGGGCGCCCGCGCGGTGGTGACGAGCGACCGGTACACGTCCGACGTGGAAGCCGACATCCGGGAGGCCAGGCTCCTCGGGGCGACCGGGGTGCCGTTCTTCGTGCTGGACCGCAAGTACGGGGTGTCCGGCGCGCAGCCGGTGGAGGTCTTCGAGTCCGCGTTGCGCCAGGCGCTCGCGGGCAGCGCCGCCTAGCGTTTCCTGGACGCGTACGCGCGGACCTTCGCCCGGTTCCCGCACGCGGCCATGGAGCACCACACGCGGCGGCCCCTCGGGTCGAGGAACAGCCAGCCGCAGCCGTCGCCGGGGCAGGCCCGGATCGTGTCCCGTTCTGGGCGGGTGAGCAGGTCCGCCACGGCGAGGGCCGCCGCGTGCAGTGGCAGGCGGGGGTCGTCGCCGGGCGGCAGGCGGAAGCCGTCGGGCGTGAGGCGCCGCAGCGCGTTGGCCTCGTCGGCGTACGCGGCGAGCGCCGGGAACGCCGTCTCGTCGCGGTGGCGGAGCAGGCGGTACGCCACCGCCCGGAGTTCGCGCAGGTCGGCGAGCACCTCGCTGCGGCACGCGGGCAGCAGGCCGGTGAACTCCGCCCACACGGCGACGTCGTCGTCGGAGTTCAGCCACTCGTGCCGCGTCGGCGGCGGGTCGTCCCACCCGGCGAGGGTGTTGCACAGCTCCAACGCGGGATGCCCTGCGATCGGTTTGGGCAGGAGGGTGCCGCCGACGCGCACCGCGTACGGCGGCACCTTCTCGCTAACCACTCGAACAACGATAACCGGTGTCGAGCCTCAGCTCAGCACGACGAGCAGGTCGCCGCCCTCCACCTGTTGCACCGACCCGATCGCCACCCGCGCCACGGTCCCGGCCTTCGGCGCGGTGATCGACGCCTCCATCTTCATGGCCTCGATCGTCGCCACCGTGTCGCCCGCCTCGACCGTGTCGCCCTCGGCGACCGACAGCGTCACCACCCCGGCGAACGGCGCGCCGACGTGGTTCGGGTTGGCCCGGTCCGCGCGCTCGGCCACCGGCACGTCCGACGCCACCGACCGGTCCCGCACCTGGGTGGCGCGCAACTGGCCGTTCAGCTTGGCCATGACGGTCCGCATGCCGCGCTCGTCCGCCTCGCCGATCGCCTCCAGCTCGATCAGCATCCGGACGCCCTTCTCCAGGTCGACCGGGTACTCGATGCGTGGCTTGAGGCCGTAGAAGAAGTCCTTGCTCGCCAGCACGGACGTGTCGCTGAACTGCTCGCGCTGCGCCAGGAACTCCTTGGCGGGCGCGGGGAACAGCAGCCGGTTCAGCGTGGCCCGCCGGTCACCGGCGAGGCCCGCCCGGTCCTCGTCGGACAGCCCGGGCGGCTCCGGCGCGGGCGGGCGGCCCCGCAACGCCTTGGTGCGGAACGGCTCCGGCCACCCACCTGCCGGGTCGCCGAGCTCGCCGCGCAGGAAGCCGATCACCGAGCCCGGGATGTCGAACCGGCCCGGGTCGGCCTCGAACTCCTTCGGGTCCACGCCCGCGCCGACGAGGTGCAGCGCCAGGTCGCCGACCACTTTGGACGACGGGGTCACCTTGATGAGGTGGCCCAGCATGCGGTCCGCGGCCGCGTAGGTCGCCTCGATCTCCTCGAACCGGTCCGCGAGCCCCAGCGCCGCCGCCTGCGTGCGCAGGTTCGACAACTGTCCGCCCGGGATCTCGTGGGTGTACACGCGGCCGCTCGGCCCGGGCAGCCCGGCCTCGAACGGCGCGTAGATCTTCCGCACGATCTCCCAGTACGGCTCGAGGTCGCACACCTTCTGCAGGTCCAGCCCGGTCTCCCGCTCACCGTGGTCGGTGGCGGCGACGATGGCCGAGAGCGACGGCTGCGACGTGGTGCCCGCCATCGACGCCGACGCGCCGTCGACCGCGTCCACGCCGGCCTGGATGGCGGCGAGGTAGGTCGCCAGCTGGCCACCGGCGGTGTCGTGCGTGTGCAGGTGGACCGGCAGCTCGAACTCCTTGCGGAGCGCGGTGACCAGCCGGTGCGCGGCGGGCGGGCGCAGCAGCCCGGCCATGTCCTTGATGCAGAGCACCTGCGCGCCCGCGCCGACGATCTGCTCGGCCAGCTTGAGGTAGTAGTCCAGTGTGTACAGCCGCTCGTTCGGGTCGGACAGGTCGGCGGTGTAGCACAGCGCGACCTCGGCGACCGCCTTCCCGGTCGACAGCACCGCCTCGATGGCGGGCCGCATCTGCTCGACGTCGTTGAGCGCGTCGAAGATGCGGAAGATGTCGATGCCGGTCGCGGTCGCCTCCTCCACGAACGCGGTCGTCACCTCGGTCGGGTACGGGGTGTACCCCACGGTGTTGCGGCCGCGCAGCAGCATCTGCAGGCACAGGTTCGGCATCGCCTCGCGGAGCTTCGCGAGCCGCTCCCACGGGTCCTCGGCGAGGAACCGCAGCGCCACGTCGTAGGTCGCGCCGCCCCAGCACTCGACCGACAGCAGCTCCGGGGTCATCTGCGCGACGTACGGCGCGACCGTCACGAGGTCCTTGGTGCGCACCCGGGTCGCGAGCAGCGACTGGTGCGCGTCGCGGAACGTCGTGTCGGTGACACCGACCGCCTTCGACTCCCGCAGCCAGCGTGCGAAGCCCTCCGGGCCGAGCTCGTCGAGCTTCTGCTTCGACCCGGCCGGCGGCGTGGACAGCTCGATGTCCGGCAGCTTCTCGACCGGGTCGATCACGTCGGGCCGCTCGCCGTGCGGCTTGTTGACCGTGACGTCGACGAGGTAGGACAGCAGCCTGGTGCCGCGGTCCGACGAGCTGCGCGCGGTCAGCAGGTGCGGCCGGTCCTCGATGAACGACGTGGTGACCTTGCCCGCGATGAAGTCTGGGTCGTCCAGCACCGCCTGCAGGAACGGGATGTTGGTGGAGACGCCGCGGATGCGGAACTCGGCGACCGCGCGGCGCGCCCTCGCCACCGCGGCGGGGAAGTCCCGGCCGCGGCAGGACAGCTTCACGAGCATCGAGTCGAAGTGGGCGCTGATCTCGGTGCCCGGCGAGACGGTGCCGCCGTCGAGGCGGATGCCCGCGCCGCCCGGCGAGCGGTAGGCGCTGATCTTGCCGGTGTCCGGGCGGAACCCGTTGGCCGGGTCCTCGGTGGTGATGCGGCACTGCAGCGCGGCGCCCCGGATCCGCACCGAGTCCTGGGACAGGCCCAGGTCGGCGAGGGTCTCGCCGCTCGCGATCCGCAGCTGCGACTGCACGAGGTCGACGTCGGTGATCTCCTCGGTGACCGTGTGCTCGACCTGGATGCGCGGGTTCATCTCGATGAACACGTGCTGCCCGTCCTCGGACAGCAGGAACTCGACGGTGCCCGCGTTGCGGTAGCCGATGTGCCGGGCGAACTTCACCGCGTCGCCGCAGATGCGTTCCCGCAGCTCCGGGTCGAGGTTCGGCGCCGGCGCGATCTCGATGACCTTCTGGTGGCGGCGCTGCACCGAGCAGTCGCGCTCGAACAGGTGCATCACGTTGCCCGCGCCGTCGGCGAGGATCTGCACCTCGATGTGCCGCGGGTTGATCACGGCCTGCTCGAGGAACACGGTCGCGTCGCCGAACGCGGACTCGGCCTCGCGCATGGCCGCCTCGAGCGACTCGCGCAGCGCCTTGGGCTCCATCACCCGCCGCATGCCGCGCCCGCCACCGCCCGCGACGGCCTTGACGAACAGCGGGAAGCCCAGCTCGTCCCCGGCCCGGAGCAGCTCGTCCAGGTCGGCCGACGGCGCGGAGGACCGGAGCACCGGGATGCCCGCCTCGCGCGCGGCGGCGACCGCGCGGGCCTTGTTGCCGGTCAGCTCGAGGATCGCGGTGGGCGGGCCGACGAAGGTGATGCCCGCGGCCTCGCACGCCCGTGCCAGTTCCGGGTTCTCCGACAGGAAGCCGTAGCCGGGGTACACCGCGTCGGCCTCGGCCTTCCGCGCCGCCTTGATGATCTCCTCGACGGAGAGGTAGGCGCGGACGGGATGGCCCGGTTCGCCGATCTCGTAGGCCTCGTCGGCCTTCATGCGGTGTGCCGAGTTGCGGTCCTCGTGCGGGAAGACGGCGACCGTGCCGGCTCCCAGCTCGTATCCGGCGCGAAATGCCCGGATGGCGATCTCGCCGCGGTTGGCGACGAGCACCTTGCGGAACATGCCGTACCTCCTGCAGGGGGTCGGGAACTGACCGGAACGTTACCCGGTCATTCCCGCCTGTCGGGAGTTCTGTCCCACGTGACGGGCCTGACTGTTTAGGGCTCAGTCCTCCGGAAGGGTGATCGACACGGTGGCGTCCTTGGTCGCCCGGTACTGGTGGTCATTGCCGCCGGACGCGCAGTTGAATGACTGCGCTTTCACGGTCAGCCCGGCCTCGGTCAGGCTCGCGGGCACCTCGAAGACCAGCACCTTCCGCGTCTCGAACTCCTCCATCTCGGAGTGCTTGTCGACCACGGCGTACGTCTCGCCGTCGGCGGTGAGCGTGAACGCGGAGAACGGCAGCACACACCCGCTCGTGCCGGTGACCTCCATGGCCCCGTCGCCCGTGGCCTCGTAGGCGACCACGAGCCAGGCCTTGTCCGGGGCGGCGGGCGTGTCACCCAGTTCGGTGGTGAAGTAGGTGAGCCCGGCCCAGGTGACGCCGATGACGTAGTTGCCGGGCTCGCCGTCGGAGTCGATCACCGGCAGCCGGGCGGGCGTCAGGTTCTCGACGTAGACGGACGGCTCGTCGGGTGACCGGTACAGGATCTCGGGCTGCTCGCCGGTGCGCCTGCCCTCCAGGAGGTCGAAGTGCTGGGCGAGGTCGGCGTACTTCAGCTCCAGCTCGACCTCGCGCCGGTCGTCCGGGACGCCGACCAGGTACTGGATGGTCTGGTCCTCGCCGGGCGTGCCGATCGCGTACTCGAAGTCGGGCAGGCTGCGCTGCCGGCCGTCGACGGCGACCGTCGCGGTGACCTTGCTGCCCAGGTCCTCGGCGAAGGGCGTCACCCGCAGGCGGAACGCGAGCAGCTTCGCGTCCTCGTCCGCGCCGTACTGGACGCCGCCGCCCGCGTCGACCACGTCGGCCGTGCCGAAGTCGAGCACCTCGACGGCCACCCCGTAGTTGCGCAGCGCGCCGTCCTCGGGTGATTCGAGGCGGATGCCGTCGAGCTTGTCGGCGCGGACCACCTCGCCGTTGCCGAGCACCTCGCCCTCGAACGGTGCGCGGCTGGTGGTGGTCGTCTCCGCCGTCGCCCGCCGGTCCGCCGCCGTCGGCGTGCCCGCGGTGCCGGTGCCGCAGGCCGACAGGAGCAGTCCCGTCGCGGCCAGGACTACGAGTGCCGTGCGCATGATCCCCCTCAGTACCGGTCGTGTTGCCATCGGACGCATCCGGTCGACGTCCGGTTGCGACATCCTGCCAGTCAGTAACCTCTGGTGCCGTGGACGATCAGGAGCGGTGGACGCGGGTGCTGCCGCTGGGTGCGGGCGCGTTCGGCGAGGTGCACCTGGCGTGGGACCGCGCCGACGGGCGGTGGGTGGCGCTGAAGCGCTTCACCGGTCAGGACGAGCTGGGGCTCCTGCGCTTCGTCATCGAGTCGCGGATCCGGGTGCGGCACCCGCACCTGGTCAACACGCTGGCGTTCCGCCTGGTGGACGACCGCGCGTGGCTGGTGACGGAGCTGGCCCGCGGCGGCTCCGTGCGGTCCCTGATGGCGAGCCACGGCGCGCTCCCCGTCGGCTGGGTCACCGAGGCCGTGGACCAGGTCCTGCAGGCGCTGGAGGCACTGCACGCGACCGGCGTGGTGCACCGCGACCTCAAGCCCGCGAACCTGCTGCTCCGCTCGCACGGGACCGAGCCCCCGCACCTGCTGGTCGGCGACTTCGGCATCGCGACGTGGCGGACCGTGTCCATGACGGGCATCGGCGCCGCCATCGGCACACCCGGCTACCTGGCCCCGGAGTACCTCGACGGCACGCAGCCCTCGCCTGCGACGGACCTCTTCGCCGTGGGCGTGCTGGCGGCGGAGCTGCTGTCGGGGCGGCGCCTCGTGCACCACAGCAACGCGTCGCCGGACATGCCGTCGTCGTGGACGCACACCGTGCCGCTGCCGGAGGAGGTGCCGGGCCCGCTGGCGCTGGTGCTGACGCGGATGGCGGACCCGGACCCCGCCCGCCGGTACACGGACTGCACGCAGGCGCGGGAGGCGCTGCTCCGCGCCGCGCCTCCGGGGTCGAGGCGCGACCTGACCACGGTGCCCGTCCCGGACCTGCTGGCGTCGGTGCCACCGGGCTGGACCGCGGACGGCCCCGAGACACCGACAACCCACCTCCCCGCCGACGCTCCGGTCGCTCCGCCGATCGACGGCGGCCCGACGGCACGGGTCACGGAAGCACCACCCGCGCAGGCGAACGGCCTCGCCGCCACCACGGGCTCCGCCGCCCAGCCACCCACCCCGGCCACCGGCTCGGCCGTCCAGCCACCCGCCTTCCCCACCCCGCCCCGAGGCGAAGCCCGGCAGAAGCCTGCCAAGCCCGCCCGTCAGACCCGCCGGAGGAAGCTGCGGCGCGCGGTGCTCCTCGTCGTCGTGCTGCTCCTGGCGGGTGGCGCCGGGACCCTGTGGTGGGCGGCCACCCACCGCGACGTGCCCGGCACCGCCACCGCGGTCGGCCGGCCGGGTGGCGACGAGCAGCCGGGCCGCTGGGCGCCGGAGGTCGTCGAGCCCTGCAGCGCGGTCGACATCGGCCAGACCCGCGCGGGCGGCGGCGAGCGGTGCCAGCGCACCCGCGGCACCACCACCCCGCAGAGCTGGGTCACGGCACCGCCCGGCGGCTTCCCCGTCAAGTCCGACCCCAACGGCCCCTTCGCAGGCGAACCGTGCCCCGGCGACGGCGACACCGGCTACTCCCCCGTCGGCGACCACCTCCACTGCGAGAACGACACCTGGACGGTCATCGCCTAGCCGACGTACAGGAGGCGGTTCGCGGTGCCCGCCGGGACGTTGCACAGCCGGTCCTTTGTAGACGCCGCAACGAGCGCCGTCTGCACCTGCGCGGCCGTGGCGGCCGGGTTGGCCTGCAGGTAGATGCCCGCGGCACCGGCCACGTGCGGGGCCGACAGCGACGACCCCGACAGCGTCGCCGTCGCGGTGTTGCTCGTCGCCCACGGGCCGACGATGTTCACGCCCGGCGCGAACATGTCCACGACCGAACCGGTGTTCGTGGTCGTCGAGATGCAGTCGTTCATGCCGCTCGCGCCGATCGTCAGCGCCTCGGTGACCCGTGCGGGCGAGTAGTTCCCCGCGTTGCTCGCCGAACCGCCCGCCGCGACCGTGTAGCTGACGCCGGAGGCGATGGAGTTGCGGACCGCGGTGTCCAGCGCCAGGTTCGCCGAACCGCCGAGGCTCATGTTCGCCACCGCGGGCTTGACGGCGTTGGCGGTGACCCAGTCGATACCGGCGATGACGTCCGACATGGCGCCGGAACCGTTGTCGCCCAGCACCTTCACCGGCACGATCTTGATCTTCTTCGCGACCCCGTACTTCGCCCCGCCGATGATGCCCGCGATGAACGTGCCGTGCCCGTTGCCGTCGCTCGCGTCGGTGTCGTCGCCGATGAAGTCGTAGCCGGGCAGCACGCGGCCGCCGAAGTCCGTGTGCGTCGCGCGCACCCCGGTGTCGAGCACGTACGCGTGCACGTCCGGCGCCTCGTTCGGGTACCGGTACCGGCCGTCGAGCGGCAGGTCCCGCTGGTCGATGCGGTCCAGCCCCCACGGCGGGTTGAGCTGCTCGCCCATGGCGCGCACCGGGGTGTCCCGCACCACCGCGTCCACACCGGACTCACGGGCGAGCGCGGCCGCCTGTTTTTCCGTCAACCGCGCCGAAAACCCGTCCAGCGCGGACGAGTAGACGTGCGACACGGACGCGAACCGGTGCGTGAAGGCACCCGCGTCCTGGTTCAGGACCACGATGTAGTCGCCGTACCGTTCCGGCTCCGCGTTCGCCGGCGCCGCCCACAACGTCCCGAGCAGGCACGCGACCCCGATTTTCGCCAACAGCTTGCGCAGGTTCATACCCATCTCGTTACGCGACCACCGATATGTGAGCAAGCTTCACCAATTGCCATGCGGCGGTAGGGCTGGCCCCACCCCCCGTTCGGGGGCGCGCACCCGTGTGCCGGACCACCGGTTCCGAAACCATCGGACCCATTGGGACACAAGGAAAGGAAAGCGGATGCGCAGGCAACCGGCAACGGTCCGCGTGGCGAGGTGGAGCGCGACGCACCCGTGGCGCGCGATCGGGATGTGGGTCGTGTTCGTCGCGGTGTGCTTCGCCGCGGGCGGGTGGGCGGGCAACAGGGAGGCGACCGGGTCGGACATGGCCGTCGGCGAGTCCGGGCGCGCCACCACGATCGTCGAGGAGGGGAACTTCGCGGAGCACGCGAAGGAGAACGTGCTCGTCACCGCCCGCTCCGGGCGGCTCGATCCGGCCGAGGGGCAGGCGGCCGCGACCGACGCCGCGGACCGGCTGGCGGCGCTCGACGAGGTCGCGGAGGTCGGCGACCCGGTGCCGTCGCGGGACGGGACCGCGTTGCTCGTGCCGGTCACCATGGCCGGCGAGCCGGACGGGGCGAGCGACCGCCTCGGCCCGCTCCACGACGCGACCGCGGCCGTGCAGCGGGACCACCCGGACGTCCGGGTGGAACAGGTCGGCGGCCCGTCGATCAACAAGGGCATCAACGACCAGGTCGGCGACGACCTGCTGAAGGCGGAGCTGATCAGCGTGCCGGTGACGCTCCTGATCATGCTGATCGCGTTCGGCGCGATCGTCGCCGCCGGGGTGCCGGTGCTGCTCGCGATGTCCGCGGTCGGCGCCGCGTTCGGGCTCTCCGCGCTGGTGTCGCACTTCGTGCCGGCCGTCGACTCGCTCGGCAGCATGATCGTCCTGATGGGCATGGCCGTCGGCGTGGACTACTCGCTCTTCTACCTCAAGCGGGAACGCGAGGAACGGCAGAAGGGCATGACCCACACGAGTGCCGTGGAGATCGCGGCGGCCACGTCCGGCCACTCGGTCGTGGTCTCGGGCATCGCGGTGATCGTCTCGATGGCGGGGCTGTACCTCGCGAACGACGCCGTGTTCGCCTCGCTGGCGACCGGGTCGATCATCGTGGTCGCGGTGGCGGTGCTCGGGTCGCTGACCGTGCTGCCCGCCCTGCTCGCGAAGCTCGGCAAGCGCGTCGACCGGCCGAGGGTCCCGCTGCTGTGGCGGCTCACCAACCGCACCGGACCGCCCCGCGTGTGGCCGCGCCTGCTGCGGCCCGCGCTGCGGTACCCGCTGGTCACGCTGCTGCTGTCGGTCGCGGCGCTCGGCGCGCTCGCGCTCCCGGCACTGGACATGGAGCTGAAGTCCTCCAGCGAGTCCGACCTGCCGCGCACCATCCCGGTCATGCGGGCCTACGACCGCCTGACCTCGGCGTTCCCGAGCGAGGGCACGAACCACGTGATCGCGGTGCGGGCCGAGCCGGCACAGGCGGAGGAGGTGCGGGCAGCGCTGACCGACCTGTCCGGCCGCACCCAGGACGACCCGTTGTTCGCGAACGTCGACGCGCCCGCGATCGAGACGTCGGCCGACGGGCGGGTCACCACGCTGGACATCCCGACCACGGCGGGCATCGGCACCGACGAGGGCGAGCGGTCGCTCGACGCGCTGCGCACCACCCTCGTGCCCGTCACGGTCGGGACGGTGAGCGGGGCCGAGCACGCGGTCGGCGGCGAGATCGCGGAGAACGTCGACTACACCGGCAACCTCGCCGACCGGATGCCGGTCGTGATCGGTTTCGTGCTGCTGCTGACGTTCCTGATCATGGCCGTCACGTTCCGGTCGCTGCTGGTGGCGCTGACCGCGCTGGTGCTCAACTCGCTGTCCGCGGCGGCCGCGTTCGGCACGCTCACGCTCGTGTTCCAGCACGAGTGGGCGGAGGGCCTGCTCGGCTTCCACTCCAACGGCGCGCTCGTCGCCTGGATCCCGCTGTTCCTCTTCGCGGTCCTGTTCGGACTGTCCATGGACTACCACGTGTTCGTGGTGAGCCGGATCCGCGAGGCGGTGCGAGGCGGACTGTCCACCCGGGACGCGGTGTCGCACGGCATCAGCCGCTCGGCCGGGGTCGTGACGTCCGCGGCCGTGCTGATGGTGTCGGTGTTCGCGATCTTCGCGACCCTGTCGCTGAACGAGATGAAACAGATGGGGGTCGGGCTGGCGGTCGCCGTGTTCGTCGACGCCATGGTCATCCGGGTGCTGGTGCTGCCGTCGCTGATGGCACTCCTGGGCAGGGCGAACTGGTGGCCGGGCCGAATCCGCCGTGACGAGGCGTCACCGATATCCCCAATTGATGATCACTCGACCGAGCAAACGCCCACCGTGGTAATGCCGCGCGGCTGATTAGCCCCGCCGAAGACCATCCCGCCGCTCAACGCACGGGGTGGTCTTCGGCGGCTTATCACCCGCCTGCCGGAGTGACCCGCCAGGGGGACCATCTAAAGTGTGGCGACATGGCCGATGGCGAGTCTGACGCGAATCTCCGCGTCCCCCGTTTTGACACTGTCCTCCGCGGCTACAACCCGCGCCAGGTCAACGAGCGAGTCACGCGCCTCTCGTTCGACCTGAGCCACGTCACGAAGAGCCGCGACGAGGCGGTCGCCAAGGTCGCCGAGCTGACCAAGGCCCTCGGCAGCGCCCAGCAGCAGTTGCTCGACGTCAAGGAGCAGCTGCACCGCATCACCGTCAACCCGACCTCCGCGGAGGCGATGACGGAGCGACAGCGGCTGATGTGGCAGCTCGCCGAGGAAGAGATCGCCGAGTTCAAGCGCGACGCCGACAACTACGACCGGTCGACGAGAGCCGACGCGGACGAGTACTCCCACGCCACGCGCGCGAAGGCCGACGCCCACGCGTCCGCGACGAGAGAGGACGCGGACGCCTACGCGGCCAAGACCAGGCACGACGCCGACGAGCACGCCGCGGCCACGCGCAAGAACGCCGACCAGTACGTCGCGCAGACGAAGGCGGCGGCGGACGAGTACGCGGCCAGCGTCAAGGCGGACGTCGCGAAGTACGCCAAGGAGCAGAAGGCCAAGCAGGACGCCATCACCGCGGAGCTCGCGGAGCGGCGCAAGACGCTCGAGGCCGAGTACGCGAAGAACCACGCGACGCTCGAGAACGAGTACGAGCAGCTCCGGGCCCGCAACGCCACCGAGCACGAGCAGCTGATGGCGGAGGCCCGCGCCGAGATCGAGCGGGCGACCAAGGCCAACGAGACCCGGATCGCGCAGCTGGACGCGGAGGCCAAGCAGCGCCGCGAGCAGCGCGACGCGGACGCGCTCAAGCAGCGGGAACTGCTCGACCAGAAGGCGGCCGAGAAGCGGGCGTCGCTGGAGCAGGAGACCGAGGCGGCCCTCAACCAGCGCCGCGCCGAGCTGGAGCGGGAGCTGTCGGAGCGGGCCGCGGTCGCGAAGGACCGGGCGGCCAAGATCGTCGGCGACGCCGAGCGCGAGGCCGCGAAGATCCGCGAGACGATCGCCGCCGAGCGGGCCGAGGCCGACCAGCAGATCGCCCAGCGCGAGTCCGCCGCGAAGGCCCGCGCCGCGAAGATCGTCGGCGACGCCGAGGTCGAGGCCGGCAAGATCCGCGAGACCGTGGCCAGCGAGAAGGCGGAGGCGGAGAAGCAACTCGCCGCACGTCAGCAGTCCGCCCAGCAGCAGGCCGCCAAGATCATCGAGGAGGCCAAGCGCCGCACCGACGAGCAGGAGCGGGCGCTGGCCGAGAAGAAGGCCTCGGTGGAGGCGAACCTGGCCGAGCTGGAGTCCATGGCCCAGCAGCAGGCGGACAAGACCGTGGCCGACGCCGAGGCCCGCGCCCAGGCGTCGGACAAGGCACTGGCCGCCAAGCGCGCCGAGGTCGAGAAGGAGCTCAACGAGCAGCAGGCCAACGCGAAGATCCGCGCGGCGAAGATCGTCGAGGACGCCGAGCAGCGCCTCGCCGAGGCCGCCGACCGGATGCGCCAGGCCGACGAGTTCGAGCGCCGGGTGTCCGAGCACGTCAACACGACGTTCTCGATCCTGGAGGACGCGAAGCGCCACTTCGCGGCGGCCCAGAAGGCCACCCAGCGCCCGGCACCGGCCCAGCCGCGGCCGGAGAAGGCGCAGGCCAACAGCAAGTAAACGCACGATCGCCGAAAGCCCCCGTCATTCCGGCGGGGGCTTTCGGCATTCTGGTCGAGGGACGAATCCAGCGCTCCCACGGCGGCCGGGCACCCGGACGGGTCACCGGCACGGCGCAGGGGAATTCACGCCTTTTCGAGATATTCGGCCTTGGTGCCGGAAACCAGCGACGCGACCATCGACGCCAAACCGGGGTAGTCGGCCAAATCCGGCGACCTGGACACGAGATCCTGCGCCTCGGTCCTTGCCTCGGCGATCAGCTCCTCGTCCCGCAACAGGGAGAGCAACTTCAGCGCCGACCGCTTGCCGGACTGGGTGGCGCCGAGGATGTCGCCCTCGCGCCGCATCTCCAGGTCCACCCGCGCCAGCTCGAAGCCGTCCAATGTGGACGCGACGGCGTCCAGGCGTTCTCGGGTGGCCGTGCCCCCCAGCGTTTCCGTGACGAGGAGGCACACGCCCGCGGCCTTGCCGCGGCCGACCCGGCCACGCAGCTGGTGCAGCTGCGACACCCCGAACCGGTCCGCGTCCATGATCACCATGGCGGTCGAGTTCGGCACGTCCACACCGACCTCGACGACCGTGGTCGCCACCAGGACGTCGACCTCGCCCGCGGCGAACGCCCGCATCACCACGTCCTTCTCGTCGGCAGGCAGCCTGCCGTGCAGCAGTGCCAGCCGCAGCCCCTTGAGCGGGCCCTCGGCGAGCATCTCCGCCACCTCGACCACCGACAGCGGCGGGCGGCGGCCGTCGTCGGAGTTCAGGTTCACGTCCTCCGCGGACTCCTGGTCGCCGATCCGCGGGCACACCACGTACGCCTGGTGCCCGGCGGCGACCTCCTCCCGGATCCGCTGCCACGCCCGCTCCAGCCACGCGGGCTTCTCCGCCGCGGGCACCACGGCCGTGCTGATCGGCGACCGGCCCGCGGGCAGCTCCCGCAGCGACGACGTCTCCAGGTCGCCGTACACGGTCATGGCGACCGTGCGCGGGATCGGTGTGGCCGTCATGACCAGCACGTGCGGGCTGCTGTTCTCGCCCGCGCGCGTGCGCAGCGCGTCCCGCTGCTCGACGCCGAACCGGTGCTGCTCGTCGACCACCACGAACCCGAGGTCGGCGAACTGCACGGTGTCCTGGATCAGCGCGTGCGTGCCGACGACGATGCCCGCCGCCCCGCTCGCCGCGTCCAGCAGCGCCTGCTTGCGCTGCGCGGCGGGCAGCGAGCCGGTGAGCAGCGTGATGCGCGTGGCCTCCTCGGCCGCGCCCAGCTCCCCCGCCATCGCCAGGTCACCCAGCATGTTCGTGAGCGACCGGGCGTGCTGCGCGGCGAGCACCTCCGTCGGCGCGAGCAGCGCGGCCTGCCTGCCCGCGTCCACGACCTGCAGCATCGCCCGCAGCGCCACGATCGTCTTGCCGGACCCGACCTCGCCCTGCAGCAGCCGGTTCATCGGGTGCGCGACCTCGAGGTCGGCCGCGATCGCCTCGCCGACCTCCTGCTGGCCCGCGGTGAGCGTGAACGGCAGCCGCTTGTCGAACGCGGCGAGCAGCCCGTCGTCGCGGCGCTTGCACTCCGGGGCGGGACGCGAGACCGCGCCGTGCCGCCGCTGCGCGAGCGCCAGCTGGACCGCCATCGCCTCGTCCCACTTCAGCCGCTCGCGCGCCGCGTGCACGCCGGGCCAGTCGGACGCGGTGTGGATCTTGCGGATGGCGTCGTCGTAGTTCGACAGGCCCCGGCGCTCCCGGAGGTCCGCGGGCATCGGGTCCTCGATCTCGTCCAGCATCGACAGCACCTGCCGCACGCACTTCGCGACCTGCCACGACTGGATCGACGCCGCGGCCGGGTACACCGGGATGAGCCCGGTGAACTTCTCGACCGTCTCCGCGGCGCCCGCCGCGTCGCCCTCGACCTCCTCGGTGAGCAGCTGGTAGTCGGGGTTGGTGAGCTGCAGCTTGTTCCGGTACCGCGACACCTTGCCAGCGAACAGCGCGTTCGTGCCCGGCGTGAGGGCGCGCTTGTGGTGCCGCTGGTTGAAGAAGGTGCACTCCAGCGTGCGGTTGCCGTCGGTGATGACGACCTCGCTGATCCACCCGGAGCGCTGCCGCATGCGCCGCTCGTTGAACGACTGCACGCGCGCCATCACGGTCGCGTGCTCGCCGATCTCCAGCCCGGCGATGTCGGTCAGCTCCCCCCGTTCGGCGTACCGCCGGGGGAAGTAGCGGACCAGGTCACCGACGGTGTGCAGGTCCAGAGCGCCGGCCAGCGCCTTGGCCGACTTGGCGCCCACCGCCGCCTCGAGTTTGCTGTCCATGGAGACCATCGAGGCGATTATGTCGCGCCGCACCGACAATCGTGGGACGCCCGGGCCGTCAGCGGCCGGACAAGGCCCCGTCCAGCTCGGTCAGCAGCCGCGCCTTCGGCTTCGCGCCGACGATCGTGTGCACCGGCGCCCCGCCCGCGAACAGCAGCATCGTGGGCAGGCCCATCACGTGGTACCGCTGCCCGATGGCCGGGTTCTCGTCGTAGTTCACCTTCACGACGTCCAGGTCGTCCCGCTCGGCCGCGATCTGCTCGAGCACCGGCGCGACCATGCGACACGGTCCGCACCACGTCGCCCAGAACTCCACGAGCACCGGCTTGTCGTGCCCGAGCACCCGCGCGTCGAACGTCTCCTCCGTGACCGATTCCACGTCAGTTCCCCTCTTCCCTGCGGAGGTGCGCGGCCGCGAGCTTGGCCCGCAGCTCGTCCCGCACCACGTTCAGCTGCGCGAGGTACGCCTCGACCTCGGCGATCTTGCGGCGGTACACGGCGATCGCGTCCGGGCACGAGTCGCCCTCCTCGTTGCCCGCGCGCAGGCACTCGACGAACGGCCGGGTGTCCTCCAGCGCGAAGCCGATCTCGCGCAACGTCTGGATCTCCCGGACGACCCGCAGGTGCGACTCGTCGTAGTCCCGGTAGCCGTTGGTGCGGCGCGGTGCGTCGAGCAGGCCGCGCTCCTCGTAGTAGCGCAGCGCCTTCGTGGTGGTGCCCGCACTGCTCGCGAGCTCGCCGATCCGCATACGACCGACTCTAAACATTCCCCCCGACGGGAAGGCCAGCGCGAGATGGGAGGGAGCCTCGACCGGGTTCGCGGCGGTCCGTTCGCGCTGGGTCAGTCGGCGTCACTCCGCGCGCCGCGCGTGGCGCAGCGCTGCGCCCGCTCGCGCAGCGGGCATCAGCCCGGAACGCGGTGCCACTGCACACGCGGGTACTACGCGCCCGCC
Source organism: Actinophytocola sp. KF-1 (assembly GCF_054661535.1). Classification (NCBI taxonomy): domain Bacteria; kingdom Bacillati; phylum Actinomycetota; class Actinomycetes; order Pseudonocardiales; family Pseudonocardiaceae; genus Actinophytocola; species Actinophytocola sp. KF-1. The sequence goes on from NZ_BAAFVK010000012.1 coordinate 342,298, forward strand.
CCGCGAAGCTCGGCGCAAACCCACCACACGATTGCCTACCTGCTGTCCCGGGGAACTGCCTGGCCCGACGCGCGTCGCTCACAATCGAGTGGCTCCACCAGCGGCACGCTCCCACGCGGGCGCTGCGCGCCCGGCCCGCGCAACGGGCATCAACCCGGAACACGGTGCCACTGCACACGCGGGCGCTGCGCGCCCGCCCCGCCAAGCGGGACGCAAACCCACCACACGGTTGCCTGCCTGCTGTCCCGGAGAACTGCCTGGCCCGACGCGCGTCGCTCACAATCGAGTGGCTCCACCAGCGCCAAACTCCCCACGCGGGCGCTGCGCGCCCGCCCCGCGCAGCGGGCATCAACCCGGAACGCGGTGCCACTGCACACACGGGTACTACGCGCCCGCCCCGCGAAGCGGGACGCAAACCCGCCACACGATTGCCTACCTGCTGTCCCGGGGAACTGCCTGGCCCGACGCGCGTCACTCACAATCGAGTGACTCCACCAGCGCCAAACTCCCCACGCGGGCACTACGCGCCCGCCCAGCGCAACGGGCCTCGTCACGCTGCACTCCGCGACCGGCACTGACCGAGACCAGTCCAGGAACTGCCATTCACCCGCGGCGAACGCCCGTCCCTCGCGCGCGACATTGTCGGTGGTCGGTGGCACGCTCCGTGGCATGACCGTCACTCCACGCCGAGCACCAGCACCGCGTTGCGTTGTCCGCCCTGGTAGACCACCAGTTCGGTCTCCGGGTGGACGCGCCGGAGGTAGTCCTCGAGCTCCGTAGCCAGCTCGTCGGGCGCGTCCGCACCGAGCAGGGCGGTGACCAGCTCACCGCCGACGGTCAGCATGCGCGACACCACACCGCACGCCGCGCGGTCGAGCGCGTCGACGCCGGGCGGGCCCGGCTCGATCAGCATCACCTCGCCGTCGGCGAAGCCGAGCACGTCACCGGCCTCGCACGCGCCGATCCACGTGATCGCGGCCTCGGTCGCCACCACGACCTCGCCGCGCCTGGTGGCCGCCGCCGCCTCGGCCATGGCCACGACGTCGTCGCTCGCGCGGCGGCGCGGGTCGTGCACGGCGACGGCCGACAGCACCTGCACCGGGGACGCGCACGGCACGACGACAACGTCCTGGCCGGCGGCGACCGCGCGGATCGAGGCCTCGTCCGCGGCCTCGACGAGCCCCGGGTCGGCGGGCAGCACGGTCACGTGCGCGGCCGCCGTGCCGGTGATGGTCTCCAGCAGGCGGTGGGCGGTGTCCTCGCCGTCGGTGTCGTCGACCCGGCTGACCGTGACGCCCTCGCGGATCAGCAGGTCGGCGAACTCGGTGCTGCGCGACGGCACGACCACGGCCCGGTCCTTGGTGAACCGGCTCGCCTCCGGCGACGGCGCGTCGGCGAACCGGGCGACCCGGATCTGCCTCGGCCTGCCGACGTCGACACCCGCCTCGATGGCGGCGCCGATGTCGTTGCAGTGGACGTGCACGGTCCACAGCCCGGCGCCGTCCCCGACGACGGAGACGGAGTCGCCGAGGCCGACGAGCGCGTCCCGCAGCCCGTCGGCGGCACGGTCGTCGGGGACCTGTTCGAGCAGGTACATGACCTCGTACGCGAACGCGTCCGAGCCGGACTCACGGGAGGTGTACAGCGAGCTCTCCTGCGGGCGGGCCACCCGCTCGGCGTTCGCGCGCTGCGCGGCGGCGAGCGCGGCGGGCTGCCCGGTGAGCACCGCGAGCAGCGCGTCGAACAGCACGACGACCCCGCGGCCCCCCGCGTCGACGACCCCGGCGTCGGCGAGGACGGCCAGCTGGCGGGGCGTCTCGTCGAGCGCGGCCGCCGCGGCGGTGGCGGCCGCCTGCGCCACGTCCTGCAGCGCGTCGGACGGCTCGGCGGCCGCGGCGTCGGCGGCCGCGCGGAAGACGGTGATCATCGTGCCCGGGACGGGCTCGGCCATGGCGGCCACCGCCCGGTCCGCACCCGCGGCCAGCGCGGCCCGCAGGCCGGGGCCGAGGACGGCGTCGGTGCCGGCGAGCGCGTCGGCGGCACCCCGCAGGAACTGGGAGACGATCACCCCGGAGTTGCCGCGCGCCCCGGTCAGCGCACCGCGGGCGAGCACGGCCACGGCGGCCCCGGCGTCGGCGCGTGCCTTCGCGGGCGCCCGCAGGAGCGCGTCGAGCGCCGCGCGCATGGTGTGCAGCAGGTTGGACCCGGTGTCGCTGTCGGCCACCGGGAAGACGTTGATGCTGTCGATGACCTCGCGATGCGCGTCGAGTGACTGCACGCAGGCCACGGCCCAGCGCCGGACCTGGGCGGCGTCGAGCGCCTGCAGCATCACGCCTCCCGACGGTGGGTCTGGCCGGTCACCGGTAGAGACTAGTGGGGTGGTTTGGCGGCCCGGATCGCGAGCCGTTACCCTGTGTTTGCCAGCCTGGCGTGAGCCGGGCCGCGCGAGCTTGCTGGCCGGTCGGCCAGTTTCCACTGTTGAAAGGAGTGCCTGACGTGGCTGCCGTCTGCGACGTCTGTGGCAAGGGGCCAGGCTTCGGCAAGTCGGTCTCGCACTCGCACCGGCGTACGAGCCGCCGGTGGAACCCGAACATTCAGACCGTGCACGCCAAGGTCGGCGTCTCGCAGCGCAAGCGTCTGAACGTGTGCACCTCCTGCCTGAAGGCAGGCAAGGTCACCCGCGGGTAGAACCGAGCGCCACTAGTACATCGAGCCGGGCCCTGGCACCGCCAGCGGCCCGGTTTGCTGTGCCCGGACCAGGCCCGGGTCCATGAACAGCCGTGCGACCAGCTCGGTCCTGCTGCGCACGGCGAGCTTGCCGAACACGCTCTTCACGTGGTCGCCGACGGTGTGCCGGGACAGGTTCAGCGCCCGGGAGATCTCGGCGTTGGTGTGGCCGTCGGCGAGCAGGCGGACGATCTCCCGCTCCCGCGTGGACAGGCCGTAGGCCTCGACGACCAGGCGCGCGATGTCCGCGGGCCGGGTCGGCTCGACGACGACCGAGACGAGCGGGCCGTCGGCGCACCGCTCCGCGTGCAGGGTCAGCCAGCCGCCGCCGCGTGCGCACACCTGGGCCCGTGCGGCCGCCCCCGTCGTGTGTGCCTGCCGCGCGACCCTCGCGACGTGCCAGTCGGCGTCGCCGAGGCCGCTCAGCCTGCGTTCGGCGGTCGCGGAGCGGTGGTGCACGCGCTCGGGGCGTTCCGGGTCGACGATCAGGACGCCGGGGCCGAGGTCGTCGTGCCGGGCGTCGACGGCGCCGAGCACGAGGGTGCGGCGGATGCCGTCGGCGATCGTGCGTCCCAGGGAGGCGACGAACCGCAGCTCGCCCGCGGAGAAGTCGGGTGCGTCGCCACCGCGGAAGAGGTTCAGCATGCCCCACGGCACCCGCCGGTCCCGGACGACGACCCGCAGCTCGCGGGCGAGCCCGAGGGGGCGCAGCACGTCCCGGTAGCGGGCGCTGCGCGCCGGGTCGCCGCCGGTGGCCTGGTCCAGGGTCGCGGCGCCGACCGGGTCGCGGGCGAGCACGGGCACCGCGTTGACGTCCTGCCCGCCTGCCTCGATCTCGAAGAACCGGGCGATGACCTCGGGCGCGGGCCGGAGGTCGTGGTGGGCGAAGGTCTCCTGCAGCGTGACGGGGTCCAGGCCGTTGAGGCAGTGCGCGTCGATCGGCACCGCCCGCGCGAGACCGTCCGCGACCTCGGCGAACATGTCCGGCAGGGACCGGGCCGTGGCACAGGCGTGCTCGATCGCCGCCCTGGCCGTGTCACGCGCGCTCATCGAACGCCAGTATCGCCGAACCGCCCACCACGGGAGAACCCCCGCGAACACGGGATGGCACCGCCTGCCCGCCGCCGCTCAGGATCGGCGCAGAACGAGCAGAGGAGGTCCCCCATGCCCGCCACCGACCCGGCCCGGATGCACGACATGTTCAGCGCGGCCGTGAACGCCAAGGACGCCGACGCGCTGGTCGCGCTGTACGAACCGACGGGCACCGCGGTGCACCTGGACGGCTCGGCCCGCACCGGCGAGCCGGCGCTGCGCGCGATGGTCGAGGAGCTGCTGTCGACGATCGAGCACATCGACGGCACGACCCGCAAGGTGATCGTCGCCGGCGACATCGCGCTGACGTCCGTCACGTGGCACGCCCGGCTGAGCACCGGCGAGGCGGCGGGCGGCACGACCGCCGAGGTGGTGCGGCGGCAACCGGACGGCACCTGGCGCTGGGTCATCGACGACCCGGCCTTCTGACCGGGCCGCCTGAACGGCGCGTCCAGGACACCGGCAAGCCCGCCCCGGCAGCGGGGCGGGGCCACGCCGTTACGGGAGCTTCCAGTCGATGGGCGACGCGCCCTGCTTCTCCAGCAGCTCGTTCGCCCGGCTGAACGGGCGGGAGCCGAAGAAGCCGTTGTGCGCGGACAGCGGGCTGGGGTGCGCGGACTCGATGCACGGCACCGGGTCCAGCAACGGCTTGAGGTTGCGGGCGTTGCGGCCCCACAGGATCGCCACCAGCGGGCCACCGCGCGCGGCGAGCGCACGGATCGCCTGCTCGGTGACCTCCTCCCAGCCCTTGCCCTGGTGGGAGTTCGGGCGGCCGGGCTGGACGGTGAGCGCCCTGTTGAGCAGCAGCACACCGCGTTCGGTCCACGGGCCGAGGTCGCCGTTGGACGGCATGGGGTGGCCCAGGTCCTCGCAGTACTCCTTGTAGATGTTCACCAGGCTCTTCGGGAGCGGGCGGACGTCGGGCGCCACGGAGAAGCACAGGCCGATCGGGTGGCCGGGCGTCGGGTACGGGTCCTGGCCGACGATCAGCACCCGCACCTCGTGGAACGGCTGCTTGAAGGCACGCAGCACGTTCTCCCCGGACGGCAGGTACTCGCGGCCCGCGGCGATCTCCGCGCGCAGGAACTCCCCCATGGCAGCGATGCGGTCGGCGGCGGGCGCGAGCGCTTCCGCCCACCCGGCCTCGACGATCTCGTGCAGCGGTCGTGCGGTCACCCGGGCGACTTTATCGCCACCGTCAGGAGAGCCTGCGCAGCCCTGCCTTGTACAGGGAAACCCGCTGCACGTAGTTCTCCACGATGCCCGACACCATGTCCGCGGGCACCTCGTAGCCCTCGCGGACCTTCGCCGGGACGCCCAGTGCCATGCGGCGGGCGGGCAGGTGACCGTTGAACGACATCACCGCGCCCGCGCCGAGCACCGCGCCGTCCTCGACCACGGATCCGTTGAGCAGCACCGAACCCGACGCGATCATGCACCGCTCGCCCACGGTCGCGCCCTCGATGTGCGCGTTGTGGCCGACGACCGAGTCCGCGCCGATGACCGCCGGGTGCCACGCGGTGCAGTGCACGACCGTGCCGTCCTGCACCGACGTCCGCGCGCCGACGGTGATCGACCCCGCGTCGCCGCGCAGCACCGCCTGAGGCCACACCGACGCGAACGCGCCGATCGTGACGTCACCGATCACCGTCGCGTCGGGGTGCACGTAGGCGTCCGGGTGGATGTCCGGTTCCTTGTCCCCTAGGGCGTAGACGGGCACGCGACCTCCAACGACTTCCCGAGGTGCACCGCTTCCGGCGCCTCGGCGTAGTACCCGAACGCCGGTACCGGCGTGTACCCGGCGGACCGGTACAGCGCGATCGCCTCCGGCTGCCTGCTGCCGGTCTCCAGGATCAGCCTGGTGTACCCGGCCGCGCCGGCCGTCCGCTCCAGCTCCGCGAGCACCGCCCGCGCCAGGCCGCGGCCACGGAACGACGGCCGCACGTACATCCGCTTCAGCTCGACGTCGTCGCCGTGCGCCCGCCAGCCGCCGCACGCGGCCGGCTCGTCGTCCGCGTACGCCACGAGGAACAGGCCCCGCGGCGGGGCGAACTCGGCCGGGTCGACCGGCGTCAGGTCCACCTCGCCGTAGCGCACCACGTACTCCTGCTGCACGTCCGCGATCAGCGCCACCGCGTCCGGGTGGTCGTAGGTCCGCACTTCGATCCGCACGCAGGCGATTCTGACAAACGACGCGGTCACCGGAAATGCTGCCAGCCGGTGCCGCCCGCATACGTCCCGCCGTCGACGGTGACCGCACTTCCCCTGGTCACGGTGCCGATCGTGCGCCAGCCGTCCGGCACGGCGGCCGGTTCGGGGAACGTCGCGGCCAGTGCGTGATCCTCGCCACCGGTCAGCACCCAGTGCACGGGGTCGGCGCCGAGGGCGGTCGCCACGTCCACGAGCCGCTGCGGCACCTCCAGCAGGTCGGTGCGCACGTCGATGGCCACATTGGACTCCTCGCAGAGGTGGCCGAGGTCGGCGAGCAGCCCGTCGGAGACGTCGATCATGGCGGTCGCCCCGGCGAGCGCGGCCTGCGGACCGGCCTCGTACGGCGGTTCCGGCACCCGGTAGGCGCCGACGACCTGCACCGGCGACCGGAACCCGCGGCCGAGCACGGCGAGCCCGGCGGCCGACCAGCCGAGGCGGCCCGCCACCGCGACCACGTCGCCCGGCATGGCACCACCCCTGGTGACCGGCTCGCGTCCCTGTAGATCACCCAGTGCGGTGACAGAGATCACGATCTCGCTCGCGGTGACCACGTCGCCACCCACGAGACCCGCGCCCGCGCGGCCCGCCTCCTGCCACATGCCCGCCGCGAGCGCCTCAGCCACCTCGGCCTTCGTGGTCTTCGGGCAGGCGAGGCCGACGAGCAGCGCGGTGGGCACCGCACCCATGGCGGCGATGTCGGCCATGTTGACCGCGATCGCTTTGCGCCCAACGTGTTCCGGCGTCGACCAGTCGAGTCTGAAGTGGACGCCCTCGACCAGCACGTCGGTGCTGGCGACCACCCGCCCGTCGGCCGCGGCGACGAGCGCGGCGTCGTCGCCGGGTCCGATCAGGGTCGTCGGCGGCTGCCTGCGCCCCGCCGTCACCCGCCCGATCAGCCCGAACTCACCCACGTCCGCGACGGTCTCGGGTGGATCATGAGCTGGGCCTCCTCTATTGTCGGCCACGACACCTCCGATAGTCGGATCCCCAAACGATCCAGAACTGCGGTACCTTTTGCTGCTCACGTTCCTACCTCTTGAGTCCAGCTAGACACGAAGGGGCGCGCCGTGGTCCACGCATACATCCTCATCCAGACCGAGGTCGGCCAAGCCGCCGCGGTCGCCGCGAAGATCGCACAGATCCAGGGTGTGACGACCGCGGAGGATGTCACCGGGCCCTATGACGTGATCGTCCGGGCCGAGGCCGACAACGTCGACCTGCTCGGCCAGCTGGTCGTGGCGCGCATCCAGAACGTGGACGGGATCACCCGAACCCTCACCTGCCCGGTCGTCCACCTCTGACCCGTGCTGTAGTTGGGGCGTGTCCGAGCAACCCCTGTCCCGGGTGACCCTGTTCGTCGCGGCGGGCATCGCCGCGGTCCTCGTGGTGGGCGTCATCGTCGCGAGCAAGGTCCTCGGCGGTGCCGACGGCGGCGGCACGGCCACGCCGGCGACCACGCCGTCGGCCCGCTCCGGCCCGCTCGCGCTGGCCGGGGTGGACGCACCGGACGCGGACGGACCGGAGTGCGCCAAGCTCGCCGAGGCGCTGCCCGCGACGCTGCCGAGCAAGGGCGCGGAGCTGGCACGCCTCCCGCTCGCCGATCCCGCTCCCCCGGCCGCGGCCGCGTGGGCCGGCGACCGCGGCGAGCCGGTCGTGCTGCGGTGCGGGCTGCCCAAGCCGGCCGAGTACGCCCCGACCGCGCAGCTGCGCACCATCTCGAAGGTGAACTGGCTGCCGGTCGAGGGCGAGGGCGCGAGCACCTGGTACACGGTCGACCGCACGGTGTACGTGGCACTGACGATCCCCGACGACGCGGGCACGGGTGTGGTGCAGGAGATGTCGGCGACGATCGCGAAGGTCCTGCCCGCTACCTGAGGCCGGTGCCGCGGGCGATGGCCGTGTCGATCAGGGTCGACAGCAGGGTCCGGTAGTCGACGCCGGTGACGGCCCACATCTTCGGGTAGGCGGACGTCGGGGTGAAGCCCGGCATCGTGTTCAGCTCGTTGATGATCAGGGTGCCGTCGGCGCCGACGAAGAAGTCGACGCGGGCCAGGCCCTGGCCGTCGAGCGCGTGGAACGCCTTGACCGCCATGGCGCGCAGCCGCTCGGTGATCGCGTCGTCGAGTTTGGCCGGGATGTCCAGTTCGGCCGTGTCGTCGAGGTACTTGGTCTCGAAGTCGTAAAACTCGAGCGAGTCGTCGAGGATGCGGATCTCCGCGGGCAGGGACGCCTCGACGTGGCCGTCGGGGAACTCCAGCACGCCGCACTCGACCTCGCGGCCGACGATCATCGACTCCACGAGCACCTTCGGGTCGATCTCGCGGGCCTTCGCGATGGCGGCGTCCAGCGACGCCCAGTCCGAGACCTTCGTGATGCCCGTCGACGAACCCGCGCGGGCGGGCTTCACGAACACCGGCAGCCCGAGGCGGTCCTTCTGTTCGTCGGTCAGCGTCACGTCCCCGCGGTGCAGCACCTCGTACGGCCCGACCGGCAGGCCCTCGGCCTTGAGGAGCTTCTTCGTGAACTCCTTGTCCATGGCCACGGCACTCGCCAGCACCCCGGCGCCCGCGTACGGCAGGCCGACCATCTCCAGCAGCCCCTGGATGGTGCCGTCCTCGCCGTAGGCGCCGTGCAGCACCGGGAACACCACGTCCACAGCGGACAGGACCTCGCCCTCCCGCCCGCGTTCGAGCACCACGAGGCTCGCCGACGACGGGTCCGCGGGCAGGGTCAGCGCGGTGCCGGACGTGATCCTCGGCAGCGTGCGGCCGTCGATCGCGAGGGTCGCGGGGTCGGCCGGGCCGAGCACCCACGAGCCCTCCGGCGTGATGCCGACCGGCAGGACCTCGAACCGCTCCGGGTCGAGGTTCCCGAGCACGCTCGCCGCGGACACACAGGACACCGTGTGTTCCGTGCTCTGCCCACCGAACACCACTGCGACGCGGATGCGCTCTTGGCTGGCCATGGCTCGCGACCCTACCCGGCGCCCGGTCCGGCCAGCTCGACGAGCACCGGCAGCGCGCGTTTGAGCTGGTCACGGGAACAGGCGGCATAACCGAGCGCGACGCCGAACCACCGCGCCCTGCCCACGTGGTGGCGGGCGAGCCCGTCGAGCAGCAGCCCCCGCTCCAGCGCGGCGCGGACGAGCGCGCGTTCGTCGTCGGCGGTCGGCACCGGGACCACGACGTGTGCGCCCGCGTCGTCGCCGAGCACCCGGACCCCGCCCGCCACGAGCGCCTCGACGACCAGCGACCGCCGTTCCGACAGCTCGCGCCGCAGCCTGCGCAGGTGCCTGCCGAGGTCACCGCCGCGGGCCAGCTCCACCACCACGAGCTGACCGGCGGGCGCCGGGCCGATGCCGGTCGCGTCGCGGTGCGCGAGCACGGCCGTCACCACCGGCGGTGGCGCCACCATCCAGCCGATGCCGAGCGTCGGGGTGAGGATCTTGCTGGTGGTGCCGAGGTGCACGACCACGTCGGGCGCGAGCGCGGCCAGCAGCGGCAGCGGCGCGACGTCGTAGCGCAGCTCGCCGTCGTAGTCGTCCTCCACCACGAGCCAGCCCTGGTCGCGGGCCCGTTCCACGAGCGCGACCCGCCGGGCCGCGGACATGCGGCCGCCGAGCGGGTACTGGTGCGCGGGCGAGCAGTACACGGCCCGCACGTTCGCGGGGATCGCGTCGACGAGCAGCCCGTCGGCGTCGACGGTCGCGGGCACGACCCGCAGGCCCGCGGCACGCAGCGCCCCGACCGCGCGCTGGTAGCCGGGTTCCTCCACCGCCACCATGTCGCCGGGCCGCAGCACCGCACGCCCCAGCTCCGCGACCGCCGAGCTGGTGCCCGACGTCGCCAGCAGCACCTCGCTGTCACCGACGCGCAGACCGCGGTGGCGCAGCAGGTGTTCCGCGACGGCCGCCCGGTACTCCGGCAGCCCGGCCCGCTGCGGCCGCACCATCGGCGTCACGTGCGAGGCTGCGCGCCACGCCCGCCGCCACGCCGCCTGCTCGATGCCCTCCGCCCACGGCGAACCCGGGGTCAGGTCGACGACGTCGTCCCGCCCGGTGTCGCGGCGGGCGGGCCGGCGGTCGGCGCGCAGCGTGCCCGGTGGTGACGTGGTGACGTAGGTGCCCGACCCGTGCCTGCCCGCGATCCAGCCCTCGGCGTGCAGCTGCTCGTACGCGGCGGCCGTGACCGTCCTGCTGACCCCCAGCTCACCGGCGAGCGCGCGGGTCGACGGGAGCCGGTCGCCGCTGCGCAGCCTGCCGTCGCCCGCGGCCGCGCGGAGCTGTTCCGCGAGCTGCACGGCGAGCGGCGTCGGCGACTCCCGGTCCAGCGTCACCGGCAGGACGGGTGTCTCGGCCATGAAAGTGGCCTCCCGGAATCGAGGGGTCGTGGCCCTTCAATGATGCCACTCCACTCGTCACAGTAAGGGACGTGACGCTCTCACCCACTGAACGCAGCACCATCCGCCGCGGCAAGAACCGGGCCGTGACCGACCGCGCCGCCTTGAAGCAGGTGCTCGACGCGGGGATCGTCTGCCACCTCGCGTTCGTCACGCCCGACGGCCACCCGGTGGTCGTGCCGACCGGCTACGGCCACGAGGACGGCACCCTCTACGTGCACGGGTCGACCGGCGCCGCGAGCCTGCGCGGCGGCACGGACGCCGAGGTGTGCGTGAACGTGACCCTGCTCGACGGGATCATCTACAGCCGCGCGGTGTTCCACCACTCCGTCAACTACCGCTCCGCCACCATCCACGGCGTCGCGCGGCAGGTCACCGACCCCGACGCGAAGCTGCACGCGCTGCGCGTGATCACCGAGCACATCGCGCCCGGCTCGTGGGACCACGCGCGCGGGCCGAGCAAGCAGGAGTTCGCGAAGACCGCCGTGCTGGCGCTGGACCTGCACGAGGCGGCGGTGAAGATCCGCACCGGCGGGCCCGGCGAGGAGCCGGAGGACCTGACGCCGGAGCGCGTCGGCGCGAGCTGGGCCGGGGTGCTGCCGCTGGTGCGGTCCTGGGGCACGCCGCAACCGTGCGAGCACCTGCCGGAAGGCTTCGAGGTGCCGGACTACGTCAGCCTGCGAGCCGGGCAGGACGGGCCGCAGTAGGCACAGCGCGCATGGTGCGGACCGACCGGTAGACGTGCAGGCTCACCGCGGGGTCCGGGCCGTCGTTGCGCACGTGGTGTGCGTACCCCGGCCCGAACACCCGGGACTGGCCCGCCGACAACGACAGCGCGACCCCGCGGTGCAGCACGTGTTCGGTCAGCGTGCCGGAGAGGATCGTGAACGCGCCGGTGGCGTCGCCGTGGTCGTGGTCGTCGGTCTCCTGGCCGGGCAGCCAGCTCATGAGCCAGATCTCCTGCTCGCCGGTGGCCGCGACGCGCACGGCGAACCGCTCGTCCGGGTCGTAGCGGAGCAGGTGGGCCCACGTCGCGCGGTCGGCGGCGTACGCACGGGCGATCAGCGCGGGGTGGACGGTCGGGGCGACGGAAGAGGACGCGATGGTGCCTGCCGGAACGGCGAACATGGGAATGACTTTCTCGGGAGTGCGGTAAAGGCGCGGGAACTCACCGAGACTGACACAGCGCGCTGGCGGCACGGCGGAGCGCGACGTAGCCCCGCCTGCGGTTCAGCACACTCGTCAACACGCGAACAGGAAACCACCCGCCGCGCGGGTGCGGCAACCGCGTCCAGAACGTGGGATCCTGGACGGCAATCCGGGCACGCACCGGCTCCGAAAGCTCTTGTGAGACGAGAGCGGGTGGACATGGGCGAACGGGCACAACGGGTGCGCAGGGTGCGGGAGGCACGCCCCGAACCGGCGAAGGACGTCGGCGCCGAGCTGATGCTGCGCGTCGCGCGGGGCGACGAGGCGGCCTTCGAGGAGTTGTACGACCTGTTGGTCGGGCCGGTGTTCGGCCTCGTGCGCCGGGTCGTCCGCGATCCGGCGCAGTCGGAGGAGGTCGTGCAGGAGGTCATGGTCGAGCTGTGGCGCAGCGCCGCCCGGTACTCGCCCGAACGCGGCAGCGCCACCACGTGGGCGATGACGCTGGCGCACCGGCGTGCCGTCGACCGCGTGCGGTCCGCCCAGGCCGCCGCCGACCGCGACGCCACCATCGGCAGGCGCGACGTGGACCGGCCGTTCGACGAGGTGTCCGAACAGGTGACGACCCGGCTCGAACAGGAACAGGTGCGCCGCTGCCTGCGCACGCTCACCGACCTGCAGCGGGAGTCGGTGCTGCTCGCCTACTACGGCGGCCGCACCTACCGGGAGGTCGGCGAGCTGCTCGACACGCCGCTGGGGACGATCAAGACGAGACTGCGGGACGGGCTCATCCGGCTGCGCGACTGCCTGGGGGTGGCCTGATGACGACGGCTGACATCCACGCGCTGACCGGTGCGTACGCGCTGGACGCGGTGTCCGGTGCGGAACGCGAGGCGTTCGAGCGGCACCTCGCCGAGTGCGAGTCGTGCACGCAGGAGGTGCGGGAGCTGCGGGAGACCGCGACCCGGCTGGCGCTCGCCGCGACCGAGGACCCGCCGCCCGAGCTGAAGGGCAGGGTCCTCGACCGGATCCGGACCACGCGCCAGGAACCGCCGAGGACCACGGTGACCCCGCTGCGCAGGCGCGGCACCGGGCTCGCGCTGAAGCTGACGAGCGTCGCGGCGGCCGTGCTGTTCGTCGCTGCGGTCGCGCTGGGCGTGGTCGTGGTGCGGTAGAACGACCAGCTGGCACAGACCAGGGCGCAGGCGGCGGAGATGTCGGAGATCCTGCGTGCGGGCGACGCCAAGGTGGTGACCCTCGACGAGGGCGGCAAGGGCAGGATGACCGTGGCCATGTCCCGGTCGGAGAACCGGATGCTGGTCCTGACCGAGGGCTTGACGAACCCGCCGGACGGCAAGGACTTCCAGGTGTGGACCGGGCACGGCGGCACGATGGTCTCGGCCGGTTTCCTGAACCCCGAGAACGGCGAGGCGCTGCTGGAGATCTCCGGGTTCGGCGACGCCGACGCGATCGGCGTGACCCTGGAACCGGACGGCGGCTCGGACACCCCGACCCTTCCCGCGCTCATGCAGGTCGCGCTCCCCGCGTGACACCGGTGCCACGCAGCCGCTTCCGGGACGTCGGGCGTCCCGGAAGCGGCTTCGAGCACAGGTCAGCGTTCCGGCTTGGTCTTGCGGCCGATCAGCTCGCCCGCCATCTCGCGCGGGTCGAAGCCGTCGTGGCACACCCGGTGCACCACCTCGGTGATCGGCATCTCGACGCCGTGGCGCAGCGCCAGCTCCCGGATCGACGAGCAGGACTTCACGCCCTCCGCGACCTGGCCGTGCGCGGCGGCCTGCGCCTGCGCGACGGTCTCGCCGCGACCGAGCCGCTCCCCGAAGGACCGGTTGCGCGACAACGGGGACGAGCACGTCGCGACCAGGTCGCCGAGCCCGGCGAGGCCCGCGAACGTCAGCGGGTCCGCGCCCAGCACCTCACCGAGCCGCGCGGTCTCCGCGAGCCCGCGCGTGATGAGGGTGGCGAGCGTGTTGTCGCCGAACCCCAGCCCGCCCGCCATGCCACAGGACAGCGCGATCACGTTCTTGCAGGCGCCTGCCAGCTCGCAGCCGACCACGTCCGTGTTGGTGTACGGGCGGAAGTAGCCCGTCGTGCACGCCCGCTGCACGGCGACGGCCCGGTCGTGGTCGGTACACGCGACCACCGCGGCGGTCGGCTGCTCGGCGGCGATCTCCCGCGCGAGGTTCGGCCCGGTCACCACCGCCACCTGGTCCTCGGGCACCCCCATGACCTCGGTGATGACCTCGCTCATCCGCTTGAGCGTGCCCAGCTCCACGCCCTTCGCGAGGCTGATCAGCGTCGAGGACGGGTCGATCAGGGCGCGCCACGCGGTCAGGTTGTGCCGCAGGCTCTGGCTCGGCACCGCCAGCACCACGTCGGTGGCGCCGTCGAGCGCCACCGACGGATCCGATGTGGACTCGAGGTTCGCGGGCAGCGTGACGCCCGGCAGGTAGTCGGGGTTCTCGCGGCGCTCCGCGACCGCCTCGGACACCTCGCGCCGCCGCGCCCACAGGACCACGCTCGTGCCGGCGTCGGCGAGGACCTTCGCGAACGTCGTGCCCCACGAACCGGCCCCGAACACCGCGACCCGCATGTCACCCATCGGCGCCCGCGGCCTTCCGCTTCGCCTTGGCCGGGTTGTAGAACTCGGTGGGCGCCTGCTCGCCGCGCAGGCCGGCGAGCTGGTCCCGGACCCGCGTCATGAGGAACAGCGTCACGTCGCGCAGCAGGCGGTTGTCGATCTCGCGGCCCTTGAACTCGGACAGGTCGACCGGCGCGGAGACGTCGAAGGTCACCTTCTTGCGCGGGAACGGGCGGAACTTCCTCGTGTACGCGTTGAGGATGTCCCTGGTGCCCCAGCGGGCGGCGGTGAGCACCGGGATGTCGTGCTCGAGGCACTCCAGCGCGAGCCGCGCGACGCCGGTGCGCGACCGCATCGGCCAGCCGTCGGGGTCCTTGGTGATCGTCCCCTCCGGGTAGATCACGACCAGCTTGCCGTCCCGCAGGGCCTGCCTGGCCGCGACGAGGCTGTCGCCCGCGTTCGCCCCGTCCCGGTACACGGGGATGCTGCCCGCGCCGGAGATCATGTGCTTGAAGACGGGCATCCGGAACAGGCTGTCCTTGGCGAGGAACCTGGGCACCCGGCCGTTGCGGTGCACGAACACCGCGTCGACGGGCGGGTCGAGGTGGGAGATGTGGTTCATCACCAGCAGCACGCCGCCCGTGCGCCGCACGTGCTCCGCGCCGGTGGCCTTCGTCCTGCCGAGCCAGGCGATCGGGTAGAAGACCACCGCCGTCACCCACACCCAGAAACCGCTCTTCTCCAGTCGCCTCGGCACCTGACCTCCTAGTCCGCGTTTTCGATGAGTGAGTATGCCCCGGCGGCGGCGCGTGGCCGCCGGGTCCTGCACGATGGGTGCGTGGAGCGTGGAGCAGACCTGGTCGTGCCGATCAAGCGGCTCGACCGCGCGAAGTCACGGCTGCGTGGCGCGGTGCCCCCGGACCAGCACGCCGAGCTGGTGCTGGCGCTGCTGGTGGACACCGTGACGGCGGCGATCTCGGCCGACGGCGTGCGGCGGGTGCTGGTGGTGTGCGAGGACGAACGGGTCCCGGCCGCGCTGCTCGGCACCGGCGTCGAGTGCGTCGACCAGCGCGGCCTGCCCGGTCTGAACGCGGCGCTGACGTTCGGCGCCGAGGCGCTGCGCACACCCGCGAGCACGGTCGGTGCCCTGCAGGCCGACCTCCCCGCGCTGCGGCCCGCCGACCTGTCGGCCGCGATCGAGGAGGCGGCGGGCAGGCGGGCGTACTGCGCGGACCGGCCCGCCACCGGCACGACGCTGCTCCTCGCCGCCCCGGGTGAGCCGCTGAACCCGCGGTTCGGCCCGGGTTCCGCCGGCGCGCACGCGGCGACCGGCGCGGTCCGCGTCGGTGCGGGCCTGCCGTCGCTGCGTTGTGATGTGGACACCGAGGACGATCTCGGCGCCGCGGCCGGACTGGGCCTCGGTGTGGCGACGGGAAAGTTCACCCGCTCGTTCGACCAGTGGTGCACCACCACGCCATAAATGCTGGACAATGAGGTTGTGAGCACCGAGACGAGCCCTGAGCAGACCACCGAGGCCGAGCACGCGGAAGCCGTGCCGGAACCGCGCCCCCTGCCGTCCTCGCCGCCCGCCGTGACACCGTCGGAGACGGTCACCGACCTGCCCGACGACCGGTACCTCAACCGGGAACTGTCGTGGCTGGACTTCAACGCCCGGGTGCTCGCGCTCGCCGAGGACGCGTCGCAGCCGCTGCTCGAGCGCGCGAAGTTCCTCGCGATCTTCGCCTCGAACCTCGACGAGTTCTACATGGTGCGCGTCGCGGGTCTCAAGCGCCGCGACGAGACCGGGCTCTCCGTCCGCAGCGCCGACGGCCTGACCCCGAGGGAACAGCTCGCCTACATCTCCAAGCGCAACCAGGAACTCGTCGAGCAGCACGCGGCCGCGTGGGAGAAGCGGCTGCGGCCCGCGCTCGCCGAGCAGAACATCCGGATCGCCCGGTGGGCCGAGCTGACCGACGAGCAGCGCGAGCGGCTCACCAAGTACTTCAACGACCAGATCTTCCCCGTGCTCACACCGCTCGCGGTCGACCCGGCGCACCCGTTCCCCTACATCTCGGGGCTGTCGCTGAACCTCGCGGTGACCGTGCGGGACCCGAGCGGCGGCGGTGAGCGGTTCGCGCGCGTCAAGGTGCCGGACAACGTGTCCCGGCTGGTGCCCATCGACCAGAAGCGGGAGGACCGCAGCGCGCTGTTCCTGCCGCTGGAGGCGCTGATCGCGGCGCACCTGGACAACCTGTTCGCCGGCATGCAGGTCACCGAGGTGCACGCGTTCCGGGTCACCCGCAACGCCGACCTCGAGGTCGAGGAGGACCAGGACGAGGACCTGTTGAAGGCGCTCGAGAAGGAACTGGCGCAGCGCCGGTTCGGGCCGCCGGTGCGGCTCGAGGTCGCCGACGACATGAGCGAGCACATGATGGAGCTGCTGCTGCGGGAGCTGGAGGTGGACCAGCACGACGTGGTGGTCGTGCCGGGACTGCTCGACCTGTCGTGCCTCTGGCAGCTCCACGGTGTCGACCGGACGGACCTGAAGGACCCGCCGTTCGTGCCCGCGACGCACCCGGCGTTCGGTGAGCGGGAGACGCCGAAGAGCGTGTTCGCGACGCTGCGCGAGGGCGACGTGCTGGTGCACCACCCGTACGACTCGTTCTCCACGAGCGTGCAGCGGTTCATCGAGCAGGCCGCCGCGGACCCGAAGGTACTTGCCATCAAGCAAACGCTGTACCGCACGTCCGGCGACTCCCCCATCGTCGACGCGCTGATCGACGCGGCGGAGGCGGGCAAGCAGGTCGTGGCGCTGGTGGAGATCAAGGCGCGGTTCGACGAGCAGGCGAACATCAAGTGGGCGCGGACGCTGGAGAAGGCGGGCGTGCACGTGGTGTACGGCATGGTGGGGTTGAAGACCCACTGCAAGACGGCGCTCGTGGTGCGGCAGGAGGGTTCGGTCATCCGGCGCTACTGCCACATCGGCACCGGCAACTACAACCCGAAGACCGCGCGCCTGTACGAGGACGTCGGCCTGCTGACGGCGGAACCGTCGATCGGCGCGGACCTCACGGACCTGTTCAACGTGCTGACCGGGTACGCGCGGCAGGACAAGTACCGGTCGCTGATGGTGGCGCCGTACGGGATCCGCCGCGGCATCGTCGAGCTGATCGATCGGGAGACCGAGCACCTGCGGGCGGGCAGGCCGGCCGGGATCCGCATGAAAATCAACAGCCTCGTGGACGAGCAGGTGATCGACGCGCTGTACCGGGCGTCGCAGTCGGGGGTGCCGGTGGACATCGTCGTGCGCGGCATCTGCGCGTTGAAGCCGGGCATCGAGGGGCTGTCGGAGAACATCCGGGTGCGGTCGATCCTCGGCCGGTTCCTCGAGCACTCCAGGGTGTTCCACTTCGTCGGGTCGGACGAGCGCTGGCTGGGCAGCGCCGACATGATGCACCGCAACCTGGACCGCCGCGTCGAGGTGCAGGTGCGCATCACCGACCCGAAGCTGGCCGCGCAGCTGGACGCCATGTTCGAGTCCGCGCTGGACCCGGCGACCCGCTGCTGGGTGCTGGAGCAGAACGGCGACTGGACCGCGTCACCCGCCGAGGGTTCGTCGGTGCGGGACCACCAGGCGCAGATGCTCGCCGGGCACCGGACCCTCGGCTGACGGGATGGCTCACGAGATCGCCGCGGCGGGGGCCGTGGTGTGGCGACTGCGTGAGGGCGTCGTCGAGGTGGCGCTCGTGCACCGCGAGCGGTACGGCGACTGGACCCTGCCGAAGGGAAAGCTCGACCGCGGCGAGACCACCCGGGTCGCGGCGCACCGGGAGGTGCGGGAGGAGACGGGCGCCCGCGTCGCGCTGGGCCGGTTCCTCGGCCGCACCCGGTATCACGTCGACGCGGACCGCAAGGTCGTCGACTACTTCGCCGCCCGGTACCTGGACGGCGAGTTCGCCCCGTCGGACGAGGTGGCGGACCTGCGCTGGCTGCCGGTGCCCGATGCCATGGCTCGCCTCACGTACGACCGCGACCACCCGGTGCTGGCGGAGTTCGCCGCCCACCCGGCCGACCTGACCACCCTGCTGCTGGTGCGCCACGCGAAGGCGGGCAGCCGAGCCCAGTGGGACGACGCCGACGAGCTGCGGCCGCTGTCCCACAACGGCGAGAAGCAGGTGGCGCCCGTGCGCACCCTCGCGGCGGTGTACGGCGCGACACGTGTGTACGCGGCCCCGCTGGTCCGCTGTGTCCGCACGGTGGCCCCGATCGCGGCGGACCTCGGCGTGCCGGTGGCGGAGGAGGAGCTGATGGCGGAGCGCAAGTACGAGGGCATGGCGGAGGCCGCGCAACGCCGCCTGGTGGAGATCGCAGGCGAGGGCGGCGTTCCCGTGGTGTGCAGCCAGGGCGGCGTGATCCCGGACCTCATTTCCCGCGTCGCGGCGGAGTCCGGGGCGACGCTGCCCAAGCGGGTGGAGAGCAAAAAGGGCAGCGTGTGGGCCCTGTTCTTCGCGAAAAGCCACCTCGTGGCGGCGGACTACATCCGGGTACCGTGATTCACAACGCTTTCGCACACCTGTCCGATGTAGCCACTACGAAACCCCTTTCCCCGAACCATCACAGCTCTATTCGAAAGGGCTGTCGGCCCCTCGGCCTGGCCCGAAAATGCACACGCCCCTCACCGAGGCCACCTGCCCCGGGCGATGCGATTCACCCGATGGTGCGGTGACATTCCAGCCTCCCGCGAGCCCGAAGCAGGGCGCAACCCCCTCACCACGAAGGCGTGCCTGCCCTCCCGTCGACCTGGCGAAGCCCGATCACACCGGGAGGTCGACGGGATGGCAGGCAGACCACTCAACAGCAGTCCTTTGCCAAACCAGCCCCGTGCCCGACCCGCTGCCATCCCGGAGACCAGCCCGTCCGGCGAGGCCCCCGGAGGGAGAACCCACAACAAGGCAAACCGACAAGCCCAGGAAAGACCCCGCCGACAGTGCGGGACCCCTTCGTCATCACAGCCGCGAGAAGGGCCCGCCCGAAGGGGCAGGCCCCGTCCTCAATGTCCGGTCTGGGAATGCCGAAGGCCGCCACCCCGGTCAGGGGTGGCGGCCTTCGGCGTGGGTGTTCTGTTGTTACTTCTTCTTCGCGGCGCTGGTGCGCTTGGCGGCCGTGGTCTTCTTCGCGGCCGTCGTCTTCGCCGGGGTGGCCTTGGCCGTGGTCCG